>NZ_JAUXXE010000009.1 GCF_030681155.1 Phenylobacterium sp.
TCTCCGTCCGCGACCGCCAGAGCCCGGACGCGGGACTGCAGCCGATGCCTCTGGCGCGCGAGAAACGCGTTCGCCTGCTCTCCGAAAAGGTAGCCCTGCTGCGCGTATCGTTCGTCCCACCGGCGCAGCCCTGGATCAACCATCATCCAACCTTCTCATACAGCCCGGCGGAGGCATACCATGAGCGCAGAGGCTTGAGCCTTTGGCGACGGATCAAAGCCCGTCGATGGCCTGCATGGACTCAACGGGATCAATGGCGGCGACTTCCGTGCTCCCATCGCTCCGCTGTTGGACCACAACGTTGCACGGCAGCATGGTTCCTACCTTGTCCTCGCGAGCCATCGGGCGCCCATCTCCCCTGACCAATCCTCGGGCTGCACGATCCCGCGTGCGTCAGACATGCTGGCCCTCACCCGGGCGAGAAACGCCGTCGTTCGGCCCGGCGGCCCTATCACGCCTCGCGGCGCCGACGGCGAGGCGATCGGACGCGGGCTCCGTCGCGCTGACGGCCGCAGCGACGCTTCGACCGTCTTGGGCGACCGCCTCGTGGGGGGGATCGACAGTCACGCGGCGCATGTGGCGGCGCTGCCCGGAGTAGTCGTTCAGCGCGAAGTGCCAGACTGAGCGGTTATCCCAGAAGGCGATGGAGCCGTTCCGCCAGGTGAAGCGGCAGGTGAAGCCTTCGTAGCGGCAGTGGTTGAAGAGGTAGTCGAGGAGCGCCTTGGACTCGGTGGTCTTCCAGCCTTCGATCCGCAGAGTGAAGGCTGGGTTCACGTATAGCGCCTTGCGGCCGCTTTCCGGGTGGGTGAGCACCATGGGGTGCATGAATTCCCCGACATAGCCGTCCGCCTCGGCGACCTGCATGCCGGCGCGCTTCTGGGCTGAGTGACCGGAGGACGAGTACTCGCGGCTGGCGGAGTGTACCGCGTTGAGGCCCTCCAGTGCCTTCTTGAGGCCGGGCGAGAGCGCGTCATAGGCCGCAGCCTGGCTGGCGAACAGGGTATCTCCGCCGAACTCGGGCACCTCGACGGCGTAGAGGATCGAGCCAATCGCCGGCTTCTCCAGGAAGCTCATGTCGGAGTGCCAGCCGCCGCCGAAGTTGATGCGGTCCTCTGGCTCCTTGATGATCTCCATCACCTCGGGCTGCCCGGGCATGCCGGAAACGTAAGGATGAACGTTCAGGGGGCCGAACCGGGCGCCAAATCGCACCTGTTCCGCCGCGGTCAGCTGCTGGTCGCGGAAGAACACCACCTGATGCTCCACCAGCGCAGACCGGATCGCGGCGATGACGGCGTGGTCCGCCAGATCTTTCGCGAGATCGACCCCGGTGATCTCCGCCCCCAGCGCGCCGGCGACGCGACGGACGAGCAAGCCCGTCACGCCGACACCACTTCGCGCGGCGCAGCGCGCGACGTCGCGAGGCTCTCGTCACTCCGATGGAAAGGCTTGTCGCCCGCCACGGTGACACGGTGCCCGTAGCGGCGGTTTGGGAAGTAATCGAAGAGGGCGTGGTGCTGAGTGCAGCGGTTGTCCCAACACGCCATCGAGCCAGGCCGCCAATGGAAGCGGACGTGGAGCTCCGGCGTCTCGATGTGGCGATAGAGCATCTGCAGGATGGCGTCGCTTTCACTGCGGCTCAGACCCACGATCCGGGTGGTGAACCCGCGGTTCACGAATAGCGCCTGCCGCCCCGTCACCGGGTGGGTGCGCACGATCGGATGCTCCGAGCGCGGGTACTGCCGGTCCTCGCTGTAGCCGGGACGCTCGTAGACGTGCTTGCCGTCGTGAATAGCGGTCAGCCCCGAAAGCATGCGCTTGATCGGATCGGATAGAGTCTCGTAGGCGCGGTACATGTTCGCGAACAGCGTCGCGCCGCCGCCGTCCGGCGGGACCTCGGTCAAGTGCAGAATCGACCCCATTGGCGGCTCGGGGTCGCAGGACACGTCGGTGTGCCACTCCTCTCCGGCCACGTGCGTGGAATTCTCGTCCGCCTTGATCACTAGAATTTCGGGATGCTGATCCGGCTTGTGCGCAGCGGGGTGAAGGTGAAGCTTGCCGAAGCGACGGCCGAACTCGAGGTGCTGCTCCACCGTCAGGGTCTGGTCCCGGAAGAAGATAACAAGGTTGTCCATCCAGGCCGCATGGACTTCCTCCAGCTGCCGATCACTGAGCGGCCTCGACAGATCCACACCTTCGATCTCCGCTCCGATAATCGGGGTGACCTTGCGTACTGTGATGGTCTCGTAGGTCATCGAACTCTCCTTTGTGCTATCGTTTCTTCGGTTCAACTGACCGCTCCCAAGAGTATGGCGGCGAGCACGGCGAACAGGACAAAGAGCGTCTCCGCTCCGATCAGCACTGCCGGGCGCCAACCCACATGAGTGAAGTCACCGAGCCGCGTCTTTACTCCGAGGGCCGCAATCGCGGTCACCAGGCACCATCCGGAGATTTCGCCGGCGAAACGGACCACAGCTGGGGGGACGGCGACCGTAGACGTAATCACGACCAGACCGACGAAGACGACCAGGAACAAGGGCAGCAGCGGCGGGCGTTTCCGCGAGGTCGCCCCGCCTGCGTTACGGAAAAGCAGCGCCACGGCCAGGGTGGCGGGCAGCAACATCGCCACGCGCAACAGCTTGACGACGGTCGCGGTGTCGCCGGCCTGATCGGAAAGGCCGTAGCCTGCGCCCACGACTTGAGCCACGTCGTGAATGGTGGCGCCAAGGAACACACCCGACTCGACCGCGCTCAGGCCCAGCTGCGTGGCCAGCAGAGGGTACAAGATCATGGCAAGAGTCGAGAGCGTGGTGACGCCGACGACGGCCAATATCGTGTCACGCTCGCGCGTGGGCGACGGCGGCAGCACCGACGAGAGCGCGAGCGCCGCCGAGGCCCCGCAGATCGCCACCGCGCCGCCGGTCAGCACACCGAAATCCGTTGGCAGCTTGAGCAATCGTGCGAGCACCCAGCCCGTGGCTATGGTGGCGAGTACGGCAGCGACCGTCAGCAGCAGAGCATTGGTCCCGAGTGACTGAATTTGCGTAAGCGTGATCCGCGCGCCCAGCAATGCGATACCCGCCCTCAGCACGATCCGCGCTGCGAAGTCCAAGCCCGGCCGGCACCGGCCGTCGTGGCCAAGAAAATTGACCGCCATTCCGAGCAGCAGCGCGAAGAGCATCACCGGCGCGGCATAGTGGTCGGCTAGCCACGATGCGGCGAGCGCGACAAGCAGCGCGATCCCCAGCCCTGGCGCCAGCCGGGTGAGCGCCGCAGCGAAACGTTGCGGAACGCTCGCCGCGGCCATGGTGGCGGGCTCGAGGGGCACGCCTTCCAAAGAGTCGTAGGAGTCGGCGCCCGGCCACGGAGCCGGCGCATCGGTCGCTGCAGCATCCGAGCGAAGCTTCAGCACCGGCGCGTCCGTCCGCAGGCACGCGAGCCCGATGGACGATCCGAAGCCGCGGCCGCTCCCGCCATTTCAACTCGCCTGCTTCAGCCAGCCCGCGCGGTCATATCCACGATCCTCAAAGCTCTGCGGTCGGCTCGAGATTTTGTCGGTCGCCAGCCAAAGCCGTTTGAGATGGCGGCGGCGATCTTCGTCCTCGAAGTCCTCGTACTCAGTGCGCGAGTGGAACAGGACATAGTTGTTGATGAACTGCATGTCCCCCGGTCGCAGCACCATGTCGAGCCGGAACTCGGGGCTCACGGTCAAGGCGTCCAGCGTGTCGAGCGCCTCGATCTCGAACGGCGTCAGCCGCGGCAGTTCCGGGAACCGCTGGGCAGAGTTGATGTAACCGCGGATGTAGCGATTGAAGAGCCGTCCGTCATGCCGCGTGAACACCGGCATCGAGTAATAGGGGTTGCCGCCAGCCGGGTGCTCGCCCCGCCAATCGTAGTAGAAGGGCTCATACAGCCGCTCCAACAGGTCGGGACGTGTGCGCGCCATCTCATTGTGGCAGGCGACCGAGCTGACGAGGCTGCTTAGGCCTCCGCTCTTGGCGTCGCGCAGGCAAAGCAGGCCAACTAGATCGGACCCGTCGGTGTGGAACGGCAGATGGACCGTGGTTTCGTAGCCCCGGACGTGGGGGTTCAGCATGCTCTTGCCCGTGTCCCGCACGTCGCCCAGCAGGTCGCCGCGGGCGTTCTGCGGCCACGGCCGACCGAGGTAGGTGCCCATCCCCCAGTAGATCGTCCCAGCGTCTTCCTTGCTGTAGCGCTCGACCGGCAGGCCGCGCAGCAGGAAGAACCCGCGCCCATTCGCAAGCTCGTCCCCCAGGGCGTCCAGCGTCGCGGCCATGCTCCCGAGCGGGAAGTCGGCGCGGGTCACTTGCGTCCCGCTCAGCCCTTTCGCTTTGGCGTTCGAGAGCGCCGCCTCGAGTTCGCCGATTTCGGCGTCAGTCAGATGGCGTATCCAGTCGTCGCTCCTGGCCGCCTCCGCGCCGCGCCAGTCCGCAGCGGATTCCACCACACCTTGAAAAGCGCTCATGATCGATCTCCCACGCAGCTCATGGGTCAGAAGCTAATGCGCCATCATTAAGGTGTCTACTATTGGATGGGGTTTAGCTCGAAGGTTGACCGGATCTGAGACTGATCTAATGTGATTTCATTATCACATTGGCGCGCGACGGGATGGGCGGTCGCCCGCATGAACGAGGAATTGGGAATGGGCCGCACCAATCTGGCGCTTGCAGCGGCCGACGTGGAGATGCTGGACCAGTTGCGCGCCATCGCCGCCGACTGGACCGCACAGCGCAGCGAGCGCCAACGTCGCCGGCATCTGGACCGCGCGGACTTCGAGCGGCTGGCGTCCGCGGGGTTCCTGAGGACGGGCATCCCCGTCGATCAGGGCGGGCTTTGGGCCGGGACACAACAGTCGGTCCGGCTCTACGCCGACTTGATCTACACAATCGCGCGGGGCGATCCTTCCGTGGCGTTGGTGGCCTCCATGCACCCCGCCGTGCTGGTGTCCTGGATGGCGAGTTCGGCGGCGCCCGAACCTCACGCGCAGGCCTGGGCCGAGCAGCGGGACTGGTGCTTCCAAACTGCCCGGGATGGGTCCTGGTGGGGCACCGTCACCTCGGAGCCGGGCAGCGGCGGAGACATCATGAAGACCCGGGCGGTCGCCGAGCCCGACGGCGCAAGCGGTTTCCGTCTATCCGGCGACAAGCACTTTGGCTCCGGTTCCGGCATCACCGACTATATGATCACCACCGCCAAGCCCGCGGGCCACCCAACGCCGACGATGTTCTTTATGAATATGCGGGGCGCGGTCTGGGATGGGTCTGGAGGGATCAAGCTGACCGCCGAGTGGGACGGCCACGGGATGAGCGCCACCCAGAGCCACGGCTTCCGCTTTGACGAGTTTCCTGCGCAGGCCATCGCCTGGCCGGGCGCGGCGCAGGCCAGCGGTGCGGCCGCCGCCCAGCTCGGCGGCGCCATGTTCACCGCCGTCATCGCCGCGATCGTCGACGAAGCGATCGCCACGGCGCGCGCCAAGATTGGACCGAAGAAGGACGAGATGCGCCCGTACGAGCAGGTCGAGTGGACCCGGCTGGTGAACCAGGCATGGACCATCGCGCAGGTTCGCGAAGGTGCACTGGCCGCTGTCGAGCGGGGGTCGGGCGGCGTGGCGGCGGTCGCGCGCGGGAAAACCGTCGTCGCCGAGCACGCAGAGTCTTGCCTCACGCTACTCAGCCGCGTGGTGGGCGGAGGATCCTTTTCGCGGGGAGCCCCCTACGGCCAGTGGGCGCAGGACGTGCGCGCCTTGGGGTTCCTTCGCCCGCCCTGGGGGCTGGCGTACGATCAGCTCTTCGCCCAGTCCTGGGCCGACTGAGGTGCGGGGGTGAACCCGACGCGCGAACGCTTGATCAATACGGCAGAGCGACTGTTCGCCCTCCACGGCCTGGAGGGCGTGTCGCTCGACCGAATCCGCCGTGAGGCGGGGGAAAAGAATGCCTCTGCGCTCCAATACCACTTCGGCGGCAAGGCCGCGCTGCTAAGCGCGGTGTTTGAAACGCGGCTCAGCGTCATTGACCAGCGACGCTTGGAGATCTTGAGCGACACCGATCCATCGGATCGGGAGCCGGCGCTTAGAGGCTGCGCCGAAGCGCTGGTGCTGCCATTCGCCGAACACCTCTCAGCGCCCGGCGCGGAGCGCTACTACGTGCGGTTCGTCGCCCAGGTGTACGGCGATCCGCGCACGGATTGGTCGGAACTGCTCGCCGGAGGTCGCAACGAGGGCGTCTTCCAGGTTGGACGCCGCCTGGCCGAGCTGCTCCCTGAGATTCCACGCCGGGTGGTCCGGGCGCGGCTGGAACTCGTGGTCGGACTGATCATTCACGGCCTGGCGGACCGAGAGAAGGCCATCGCCGCCAACGCCCGGCGCCCGGCTTTGGCCACGCCGGCCTTCGTCGGCCTGTTGGTCGACATCTGTGTCGGCGCCCTCACCGCTCCACATTCCGGCGCCACTCAGCGGGAGGTCGGCGATGCAGAGCGGCGCCGCGCCTGAGGTTGCGGTCATGCCGGCGGACGTGGCGGACCTGAAGGCCGCGCTCGGGCGCTTCTGCACGGGCATTGTGGTGATTACCGGACGCGCGGGCGATCAACTCGTGGGTTTTACCGCTCAATCGTTCGTGTCTGTGTCTCTGCAGCCGCCACTCGTTAGCTTCTGCCCGGACAAGGCATCCGAAAGCTGGCCCCGCCTCCGGGACGCGGCGCACTTTTGCGTCAATGTCCTGGACCATGCCCAACAAGACCTTTGCTTCCGTTTCGCTAAGAAAGGCGTGGAGCGCTTTGCCGGCATCAACACGGGCGCAGGAACGCACGGGGGCCCTATCATCGGCGGCGCCCTCGCCTGGTTCGAATGCGCCGTCGAGGCCGAGCACGACGCGGGCGACCACACCATCGTCGTCGGCCGAGTGCTGTCCTTTGGCTCTTGCGAGGCGTCAGACGCAGAGCCGCTGCTCTTCTACCAGAGGCGGCCCGGCCGTTTCCGAGACCTCTAAACAACAAAAAGATTGGGCGGAAAAATGAAGGCTGGCGACAAGATGCACCTGACGGGCTTCATGCTCTACTGCCCCGCTCCGCATATGATCATGTCCTGGGTCTACCCCGAGGACAAGATGGACTCAGGCCGTTACTTCGACGTCGAGTACTGGGCCGGGATTGCGCGCACGCTGGAGCGCGGCAAGTTCGACATGCTGTTCTTCGCCGACGGCTGGGCCGGCGGCGTGAATGCGCCCGGGATCAAGTACGCCATTCAGTTCCCGACCCAAGACCCGACCGTCCTGGTCCCCTACCTCAGCGCGGTGGCGCCTAAGCTGAGCTACGCCATCACCATGTCGACCACCTTCTATGAGCCCTACATGTTGGCCCGGAAAATGGGCACGCTCGACCACATCACCAAGGGCAAGATCGGCTGGAACATCGTCTGCTCCATCTCTTCGGGCGAGGCCAAGAACTTCGGCATGGACGAGCTGCCGCCGCACGATCTTCGCTACGATCGCGCTGACGAGTTCATGGAGGTTTGCCACAAGCTGTGGAACAGCTGGGAGCCCGGTGCGCTCCTGATGGACATGCAGAACAAGATCTTCGCGGACCCCGAAAAGATCCATAAGATCAACCATGTCGGCAAGGTATTCAAATGCCAGGGGCCGCTGACTGTGCCCCCTTCGCCCCAGGGGCATCCCTATCTGTTCCAGGCCGGCGCTTCCGATCGTGGACGGCAATTTGCGGCCGAACACGCCGAGTGCGTTTTCGCCGTGGGGAACGGCGTCAAACAGATGCGGGCTTTCGAGGACGACATGAAGACCCGGTTCGACCGCGCCGGTCGCGACCCCGACAAGTTGCGTATCATCTGGAGCGCCCAGCCCATTGTCGCCGATAGCGAAAGCGAGGCGCGCGACCGGTTGAAGGAAATCCGCGCGCGGATTCCGCTGGAAGCGTCGCTGGCCCTGATGTCGGGCCACTTCAATCTGGATCTGAGCAAGTTCGACGTCGATACCCCGGTGAACCAGTTGACGGACCTGGTGGTCACCGGCACCAAGGGCATGTTTGAGGTCTACACCAAGACCAACCCAGCGATCACCCTTCGCGAAATCGCCGGCACCTACCTCTCGGGTTCCGACGATAACCCGATGGCCGGGACGCCCGCGCAGATCGCCGATCACATGGTCTATCTTTTGGAGGAAGGCGGCGGCGACGGCTTTCAGATCACACCGTCCTATTACGCGCCGCACTACTACCGCGACATCGTCGACAATCTCATCCCCGTCCTCGTCAAGCGCGGCGTCTTCCGAGACGAGTACGAGGCCCAAACTCTGCGCGACATGATGAATGGCTGAAGCGCGACCACAGGCCAATCCCACGAACTTCGAAGGCATGAGCGTCGGGGTCGTCGGCGCCGGTCTGACCGGGGTGCTGATGGGTATCCGGCTGAAGCTGGCAGGGGTGCGGGATTTCGTGATCTACGAGCAGGCGGCGGATGTGGGCGGCACCTGGCTGCGCAACACCTATCCGGGCCTTCACTGCGATGTCCCGTCACACCTCTACTGCTACACCTTCGAGCCCAATCCGCACTGGAGTCTGGTGTTCTCCGGCCAAGCCGAGATTCGCGACTATTTCCGCAAGTGCGCCGAGAAATATGGCCTGATCGACCATATCCAGTTTAACACGCGGGTGGAGACCGCGGCCTTTGACGAGGCCTCCGGCGCTTGGGACCTGACGCTCGGGGACGGGTCGGAGGCCCGCCACAGAGTGCTGATCTCCGCCACGGGAGGGCTCACCGAGCCACACATTCCGAACATTCCGGGACTCGCTGCCTTTCGCGGCGAGCAATGGCACTCTGGACATTGGCGCCACGACTACGACTTCACCAACAAGCGCGTCGCGGTTGTCGGCAGCGCCGCCAGCGCTGTGCAGGTGGTTCCCGAAGTGGTCCGCCGCGCCCGCGAAGTCTATGTCTTTCAGCGCACACCCAACTGGGTGATGCCGAGGCGCAACGTCGCTTATGATGCGGCGACCCAGGCCGCCTTCGCCGACCCGGCGACGAAGTCCGCGGCGAGTCATCGCCGGATGCTCTACCGCAACGCCCTGATGACCTATCAGGTGTTCCGCAGGAGCCCTCGGGCGGTAGGGCGTCTCAGGCGCATGGCTCTGGACCATATGCGCACCCACATCAGCGATCCGGAGATGCAGGCGGCGCTGACCCCCAGCTACGATCCGGGGTGCAAGCGCCTGCTGGTGTCGGACGACTACTATGCGGCGCTCGCCGCCGATCACGTGCAGCTGATCGACCAGGGCCTTGGCCAGGTGACCGAGACCGCCGCCGTTGCGTCAGACGGCCGGGTCATCGAGGTCGATACGATCATCTTCAGCACCGGCTACAAGCTCGGCGGCCGTGCCGATGGTCGTCCCGCGATGCACATCACCGGTCGTGACGGCCTGACCCTGTCGCGCGCGCTTTCTGAGCAGCCGGAAGCATATCGCGGCGTGGCGATTCCAGGGTTCCCCAACTACTTCACTATCAATGGTATCAACGGCCCGATCGCCTACACCTCCCTGATCGGCTCGGCCGAAGTCCACGCCGACTACATCGTCAAGCGTATCCGCGATATCGCCGAACTCGATCTGAGGTCCGTTGAGATCAGGCTCGACGTCACCCGCCGCTACAACGACCGGATTCAGCCTGAGTTGCAGACCATGAGCTGGGCCGGAGCCTGCCAGAGTTTCTACAAGGACGACACCGGCCGCATTCTGTCATTCTACCCTGGGACGGTCGGCCGAATGCGCCGCGAGTTCCGCCGCCTCACCCTGGACGACTACCTGGTCGATCGACGCCATTCACCTGAGGTTGCTTCAAGCGCCGAAACAGGCGCCTGTCTCAGCGTCAACGACGGGCCTCTGCCGCGCGGACCAAGCCGCCTGATATGACGGCCGAACACCCAATCCCAGACATCTTCCAGACACGGCGACAAGGAAGGAAGCAGGCATGAAACAAGACACATTCTTCCGGGATCATTGGGCCGACATCGCGTCCGAAAGCCTAGAAGACTATCAACAGATGTTCACATGGCGGCCCGAGATGGCGCCGCTGTTGGCCCCGGCCGATCTCGAGCCCGGGCAGGTCGTGGTCGACTATGGTTGCGGGCCGGGCGGCTTGGCGTTGGAACTTGCGCGCTGCACAGGCCCTTCCGGCCACGTTCATGGCGTGGACCTGAATGCCGATTTCGTCGGCATGGCGCGCCAGGCCCTCGCAGACGCCGGCTTTGCCGCCTTCACGACCGTCCACCATGCGACAGACGACCGGATTCCGCTGGATGACGCCCAGGCCGACAGGTTGGTGTGCAAGAACGTGATGGAATATGTGCCCGACGTCGCGGCCACGTTGGCCGAGTTTCGCCGGGTGGTGAGGCCTGGCGGCATCGTGCACATCATCGACAGCGACTGGGGCATGTTGGTGGTCGAGCCGCTCGGAGCAACAAGGTTGCGAGAGCTGATGGACGCCGCGAGCTTGGCTTTCCGCACGCCTCATATCGGCCGCATCCTTTACAGCGAAATGAAAAGGGCCGGGTTTTCCGATGTCTCGGTCGCCATTCGGGCTGGCGCGGACACGGAGGGACGGATGCTGCCAGTCCTTCAGCACGTGGCGCAATTTGCCGAGGTAAGCGGCAAGTTCGAGCAGAAGCGAGTGGACGCGATTTTGACCGAGGTTAGGCAATCGATCGCTGAGGGCGCGTGTCTGATGACGCTGCCACAGTTCATGGTCACAGGAAGAGCATAGAGGAGTCGTCGGAAGGGCCGAGGGGTACGCCCAGGGACTACGCCCGAGCCATATCCGGAGAGCCCGGCGACCAAAACCAAGGCTCAGATCAACCCAGGACTTGGGTGGACGACCTCCAAGACGCAAGGGTGAAGTTGACGTTCGGCGCTCGGTCGAGTGCAGTCATGTGTTCGGCCTGTTGCTGCAGCGGTCGAGGCTGCTGGCCTTGATGAAGTCCGCGGACCGGCTCCCTAATCACGTCAACGCGCTCGAAGCGCTCTGACCCCCTGGGTTTCGCCCGTCCCCGGCTGCGGCCGGTTCGTCATCACGTCTCACCACTCTGGCGTCTACGGCTTCGATCCTGTGCGGGACCGTTGCCGATCTCTATGCAGCCGCAGTCTCCTCGCGCGCCATCAACACCCAGGCGATCCGCGCCGTCTTGTTGGCCAGCGCCACGGCGGCGGCCTTCGGCTTTTTGCGATCGAGTAAGCCTCGGATCCAGGGCCCCCCAGTCCCGCGTTGGCGGGCCATGCGGAGCACAGCCGTCGCTCCGACCACGAGCAGCCGTCGCAGATAGCCGTCGCCCATCTTGCTGATCCCAGCTTGCCGCTCCTTGCCGCCGCTGCTGTGAGCCCTGGGGGTGAGCCCGAGCCATGCAGCGAACTGGCGCCCAGAGCGGAAGAGTGCGGGGTCGGGCGCACTGGCGGCCATAGCGCTGGCGGTGATCGGCCCGATGCCAGGGATAGTGGCGAGCCGCCGGCTGGTCGCATCCTGCCGATGCCAGGCGAGGATCCGATGTTCCAGGCGCTCGATCTCCGCGCGTAGCGTTTCCAGTCGCCCCGCGAGGCCCCGAAGCGCGGCCTGCGCGAGCTCCGGCAACCGTTCCTGCTCCAGGATCAGTGACCGTAGCGCCGCCTGAACGCCCGCGGAGCCCTGCGCTGAGACGATCCCGAACTCGCTTAGGTGACCGCGGAGGGCGTTGATCAGCATGGTCCTCTGGCGACCAAGAGATCCCGGGTCTTGTGGAGCATCAGAACCGCCTGCTGGGCCTCGGTCTTCACGGCGACGAAACGCATGGTCGGCCGGGTGACAGCCTCTGCGATCGCCTCCGCATCTGCCGCATCGGTCTTGCCCCGCTTAACATAGGGCTTCACGTAGGCTGGCGGCATCAGCCGCACCTCATGGCCGATCGCCATCAGTTGCCGGCCCCAGTGATGGGCCGAAGCACAAGCCTCGATCCCGACCAGACACGGCGACAAGCCCTCGAAGAAAGGAAGGACCTGGCTGCGTCGCAGCTGCTTGCGCACCACCACGACGCCTGCAGCGTCGATCCCATGTACCTGAAAGACGTTCTTCGCCAGATCCAGCCCGACGACGGCGACCTCTTGCATGACCCGCTCCCTAGACGTGACGTCCCTATCGACGACACATCAGAGAACCCTGTTGGGTGGAGGTCGTCCACGCCATCACGTCACTCCCCATCGGCCAAGCCCGGCGCAGCCGGACTTAAGCGTGGCTTAAGGTGGCCGCCGTCTCCAGCCCGCGAGGACAGGAGACTTCGATGCATCGACCCCTTCGGGCGTCGGCCGGCGGCCGCCCCCTATGCTAGCGATCGTCCGAATTGCGCTAACGCGGCCCCTTACGTTCGTGGTGATGGCCCTGCTGATCGCCATGGGCGGGGCGCTCGCGGCCGTCAGAACACCCGTGGATATCTTCCCGAGCATCCGCGTGCCGGTCATTGCGGTGGCCTGGACCTATGCGGGCCTTCCGCCAGAGGAAATGGCGGGCCGGATCATCACGCCGTTCGAACGCGCGCTTTCGGCCACCGTCAGCGACATCGAGCATGTCGAGAGCCAGTCCATGCCGGGGGTCGGGGTGGTGAAGATCTTCTTCCAGCCCGGCGTGGATATCCGCACGGCGACCGCGCAGCTGACATCCATCTCGCAGACCGTCTTGAGGCAGATGCCGCCCGGCATCAGCCCGCCGTTCATCGTCAACTACGACGCATCGACGGTGCCGATTCTCCAGCTCGCGCTGTCAGGCGAGGGGCTGACAGAGCAGCAGCTCTACGACCTCGGGCTTAATCAGGTTCGGCCGCAGCTCATCACCGTGCCGGGGGCCGCCGCGCCGTTCCCGTCCGGTGGACGCCAGCGGCAGATCCAGGTTGACCTCGACCCACAAGCGCTGCGGGCCCGCGGCCTGTCAGCCCAGGATGTCTCGACGGCCATCGCCGCGCAGAACCAGATCAATCCCGCCGGCTTCGCCAAGATCGGCGAGTATCAATACAACGTCCGGCTCAACAACGCGCCGAACTCGATCGCCGCCCTGAACGACCTCCCGGTGAAGGTGGTCGAGGGGGCCACCATCTACCTTCGTGATGTCGCCTATGTGCGCGACGGCAGCGCCCCGCAGACGAACGTCGTGCACGTCGACGGTCAGCGCTCCGCCCTCATCACCATCCTGCGCAACGGCTCAGCGTCCACATTGTCGATCGTGGACGGCATCAAAAAGAAACTGCCCCAAATCGCGGCCGGACTTCCGGCTGAGCTAAAGATCACCCCCCTGGGGGACCAATCGATCTTTGTCCGCGGCGCCCTTGAGGCGGTCGTCGTCGAAGGCGCCATCGCAGCGGCGCTCACATCGCTGATGATCCTGCTGTTCCTCGGGTCCTGGCGCTCGACGGCGATCATCGCGTTGTCGATCCCGCTCGCGGTCCTGGCAGCGATTGCGGCGCTCTCAGGCGCAGGCCAGACCCTGAACGTGATGACGCTCGGCGGCTTGGCTCTCTCCATCGGCATCCTCGTCGATGACGCGACAGTCACCATTGAGAACATCAACTGGCACCTGGAACAGGGGAAGGGTGTTCGCGAGGCCATTATCGACGGCGCGGCGCAGATAGTGACCCCGGCCTTCGTCTCGCTCCTGTGTATCTGCATCGTCTTCGTTCCGATGCTCTTCCTGCCGGGCGTCTCCGGATACCTGTTCGTCCCTATGGCGCTCGCGGTCGTCTTTGCGCTCATCGCCTCCTTCATCCTCTCGCGGACGCTCGTGCCGACGATGGCGATGTACCTCCTGCGGCCGCATAAGGTCGGCGGGACTCATCCGAATGCGCAGCCGTCTGCAAATCCGCTAGTGCGGTTCCAGCAGGGGTTCGAGCGCAGGTTCCAGGCCTTGCGGCTCAGTTACGGCGAGCTGCTCGAGCGGACGCTGGGAGGCCGGCGCTGGTTCGTGCCAGGCTTCCTCGCGATTGCTGTGGCGTCCCTGGCGATCACGCCCTGGCTGGGCCGCGACTTCTTCCCGAGCGTGGACTCCGGCCAGATCGCCCTGCACGTCCGCGCGCCCGCTGGGACACGGGTCGAGGAAACCGCCGCCGAAATGGCGCGGGTGCAGGCGCGGATCCGTAATCTGATCCCGGCAAGCGAGCTGCGATCCATGGTCGACAACATCGGCCTGTCCAGCGCGCCGCTGAACACCGTCTATAACAACAGCGGCACGGTGGGTCCGGGTGAGGGCGACATCCTCATCGCGCTTGAGCATGGCCACACGCCGACCGCGCGCCATGTGGAGCGGCTTCGCGAGGACCTGCCCAAGAATTTCCCCAGCCTGGAGTTCGCGTTTCTACCGGCTGATATCACCAGCCAGATCCTGAACTTTGGGTCGCCGGCGCCGCTCGATATCCAGATCAGCGGTCGCGATGGGAAGGCCAACCGCACCTATGCCGAAGCGCTGTTGCGCGAGGTGAAGCGCATTCCCGGGTTGGCCGATGCCCGTCTGCAGCAATCTGCGCGCTACCCGCAGCTCGATGTTGAGGTCGACCGCACCCGCATGGCGCAGGTCGGGCTGACGCAACGCGATGTCACCGTCAGTCTCGCAAACGCCTTGGCGGGCACCTCACAGACCGCGCCCATGTTCTTCCTTCACCCGCAGAACGGGGTGTCCTACCCGGTCGTGGCCCAGGCTCCGGAGTATCGGGTGGGCTCGGTGGAAGAGCTTCGTGCGCTTCCGGTTACGGGAGCGAACGGCGCTGCGCCTCAAACACTTGGCGCGCTTGGCGAGATTCGCCGCAGCAGCACCGCGTCAGTAATCAGTCACTACGACATTCAGCCGACGCTCAACATCTACGCGACCGCCCATGGCCGCGATCTCGGCGCCGTGGCTCGGGATGTGGAGCGCGCGATTGAACGCCTCGACGCCAAGCAGCCGAAGGGTGCGATTGTCACCCTACGTGGCCAATACGCCACGATGAACACGGCCTTCCTCGGGCTTGGCCTGGGGCTGATCGGCGCCGTGGTGCTGATCTACCTGGTTCTGGTGGTGAACTTCCAAAGCTGGGCCGATCCGCTGGTGATCGTCTCGGCGCTCCCGGGCGCGCTTGCTGGAATCGTTTGGCTGCTCTTCGCGACCGGAACGACGCTGTCGGTGCCGGCCCTGACCGGAGCCATCATGTGCCTTGGCGTTTCGACCGCGAACTCAATCCTCGTGGTGAGCTTCGCGCGCGAACGGCTGGCCATCCTCGGCGATGCGAGCCGCGCGGCGCTCGAGGCTGGCTTGGCGCGATTCCGGCCGGTGCTGATGACAGCCCTGGCCATGATCATCGGCATGGCCCCCATGGCCCTTGGGATCGGGGAGGGCGGCGAGCAGAACGCGCCACTTGGCCGCGCCGTCATCGGCGGACTGGTCGTCGCGACGGCCGCCACCCTGTTCCTCGTGCCCGCCATCTTCTCCTTCGTCCATCGCCACGTCCGCGGGCCGTCAACTGCAGAGGAAAGCCATGTCGCCTATGCCCCCTAAACTGCGGAGGCTCAGCCTCAAACATGCCGGCGTCGGCGTCGGGCTGGGCGCGGCCGTGATCCTTGCCGTTGGCGCGGCCGCCCGGAACGCCAACGACGCTGAACTCGCGCGGGTCTCAGGAGAGGCCGCTATGCCCACCGTCCGTGTGGTGCAGGCCAAGCCCGCCAGGGGTGACGGCAAGCTGGCGCTTCCGGCGGAGGTTCAAGCCTGGAACACGGCGGCGATCCACGCCCGCACCAACGGCTATGTCGCACGCTGGCTGGTCAATATCGGCGATCGCGTGTCGGTCGGGCAGACGCTGGCGGTCATCGAAGCGCCGGAACTCGACGAGCAACTCGCCCAGGCGCGAGCCCAGCTGCAGACCGCCGCCGCCGAGCAGAGGCTCGCGTCTACGACGGCCGATCGTTGGGAACTCCTGCTTGAGAAGGACGCGGTCTCACGTCAGGCGGCGGATGAGAAGGCGGGCGCCCTGGCGGCGAAGAGCGCGGCTCTGAAGGCGGAGCAAGCCAACGTTCAGCGGCTGGAAGCGCTCAGGGGCTTCACCCTGATCAAGGCGCCCTTCGATGGGGTAATCACGAGCCGTTCCGCCGAGATCGGCGCGCTGGTGAGCGCCGGCTCTGCGACCCCAGCCTTGTTCACCATCGCCGACACCCGCCGAATGCGCATCTTCGTGCGCGTGCCCCAAGCGGAGTCGGCGGGCATCCGGCCGGGGTTGGCGGCTGAATTGCGGCTGCCGGAGTACCCCGACGCCGCTCTCCCGGCGATCGTCACGCGCTCCGCCGAAGCCGTTGATCGCCGATCCGGGACCATGCTCGTCGAGCTTCAGAGTGACAACGCGTCGGGCCGGCTGAAGCCTGGGGCCTATGCCGAGGTCGCGCTCCCGGCGCTGGCCCGCGGCGGCGTAGTGATTCCGGCCAGTGCGCTGATCCTTGGTCCGCAGGGGCCGAGGGTCGCCACGGTCACGGCGAACGGCACGGTCGCTCTAACGCCGGTGAAACTGGGGCGGGACGATGGTCGATCGGTCGCGGTCGCGGCAGGGCTGGCGGCTGGCGCGACCGTGATCAGCGCGCCACCCGATGCGCTGCGGACCGGTGACAAGGTGCGCGTCCTTGAGGACCGAAAGGACACGGCGAATGCGCGTCGCTAGAATCCTATCTGTGCTGGCGCTTCTCGGGCTTTCCGGCTGCTCTCTTGCGCCCCGCCTGGAGCTGCCCGTCGTCTCGGCCGCGTCGAACTACAAGGGCGCAGCCGACTGGGGCCTCGTTTCGGCGGCGGACGACGGCCCGCGCGGCGAATGGTGGACAGCCTTCGACGATCCGGCGCTGGACGAACTCATGCGGCGACTGGACCGCGCCAGCCCCACCGTCGCCGCAGCGGTTGCTCGATATGAGCAGGCGCAGGCGGGGTCTGAGGTGGCTGCGGCCGCTCGGCGCCCGGTCGGTTCGGCGAGCGCAAGCCTCACCCGCCGCGAGGGCTCGGCCGCAGGCGGTGACGAGGCGGCGCGCGACGAGGCGGACGCCGCGGTGCTGGGGGGCTTGCTACGCTACGAGCTCGACCTTTGGGGGCGACTGCGCAACGAGGCGGCGGCACAGGACGCGGAGTCCGACGCCAGCGCCGCCGACCTGGCGAACACCCGGCTCAGCCTTCAGGCGGCTCTGGCGGATACGTACCTGCGGCTCCGAGGGTTGGACGCCGAGGCCGCGTTGATCGACGAAGCTGTGGGTGCTTACGAGCGCGCTCACGAGCTGACTGTTACCCGGCAGGAGAGTGGCGCCGCGTCCGGATTGGAGACGGGCCGCTCGGAGGTGCAACTGACCCGCGCCCGTGCGCTGCGCCACGGCCTGCAGCGCCGCCGCGCCCAGCTCGAGAACCAGGTCGCAATCCTGGTCGGGGAAACGCCGATGGCCTTCACCTTGCCTGTGAACAAGGCGCTCCCGACGACCCCGGAGGCGCCGCGGAGCATTCCATCCCAGCTGCTCGAACGCCGGCCGGATGTGGCCGCGGCTGCGCGTCGCGTGGCGGCCGCCAATGCGCGGATCGGCGTCGCGCGCGCAGCGTTCTTCCCTAGCCTGTCGATCGAGACTTCGGTGGGTGTTCAGTCCGTGAGCCGTCATCTTGCGTCGTCCCCGGCCAGTGTCTGGGCGCTCGGTCCGCTCGCCGTCGTTGCGCCGCTTATGGACGGGGGGCGCCGTAGCGCGCAGCTCCGCCACAGCAGAGCGGTTCACGCAGAAGTTTCCGCTAAGTACCGCGAGACCGCTTTGGCGGCGTTCCGGGAGGTGGAGGACGCGCTCGCCGCTCGGCAGCGCCTGAGCGAAGAGGCCGATGAGCTGCAGCTTGCCGCGGCGGCCGCGACCAGGACGCAGGCCTTGGCGCTCAGCGCCTACCGTGATGGGGCCTCTGACTACCTGGAAGTGGTGACAGCGCAGACCGCCGCTCTGGAAGCGCAGCGT
>NZ_JAUXXE010000032.1 GCF_030681155.1 Phenylobacterium sp.
GAAGGTGCGCGGCGACGCGCTGCCCTACTATACGGGCGTCGAAACCCAGCACATCACGCGCGCCAGCCGCTATGTCTCGGCGATCACCGGCTTCCCGGTGCAGTTCAACAAGGCGATCGTCGGCAAGAACGCCTTCGCCCATGAGAGCGGCATCCACCAGGACGGCATGCTGAAGGACCGCGGCACCTACGAGATCATGAGCCCCGAGACCGTGGGGCAGGGCGCTTCCAACCTAGTCATGGGCAAGCATGCAGGCCGGGCCGGCTTCCGTGAGAAGCTGAAGGAGCTGGGCTACGAACTGGGCCAGAACGCCCTGAACGAAGCCTTCCAGCGCTTCAAGGATCTGGCCGACAAGAAGAAGCACGTCTTCGACGACGACATCGTGGCCCTGGTCGACGACGCCCTGGCCTCGGGCGCCGACCGCATCCAGGTCAAGCATCTGCGCGTGATCGCCGGCACCGACGGTCCGCAGGAAGCGACGCTGACGGTCTCGGTCGACGGCGATGAACGCTCGGCCACGGCGACCGGCGATGGCCCGGTGGACGCGGTCTTCAACGCGATCCACGAAGTGGTGCCGCATACCGCCATGCTGCGCCTGTTCCAGGTGCATGCGGTGACCGAGGGCACCGACGCCCAAGCCCAGGTCTCCGTGCGTCTGGAGGAAGACGGCCGGATCGCCACCGGTCAGGCCGCCGACACCGACACCTTGACCGCTTCGGCCAAGGCCTATGTGAACGCGCTCAACAATCTCTTCGCCCGTAAAGAGAAGACCGCCCCCGAGGCGATCGCCAGCGGCTTCTAACCGCCCCCGCCCAGGCGGGATTTCAAGGCAATATCTCCGCGTCCCGGAGGCTCAGCTCTGAGCCTCCGGCTGCGTGCGCGCGAGCGGGACCAGATACATGCTGTGGATTTTACTGACAGCGGCCGCCGCGCCGCTGCAGGTGGCGCGCAACGCGCTGCAACGAGGTTTGGTGGGCGACGCCGGGCCCTGGGGCGCGACGCTGGTGCGTTTCCTGTTCGGGTTGCCGTTCGCCCTGGCGATCTTCGCCGTGGTGGCGTTGCTGACCCCAGGCGCCGCGCCGCAGTCTTCGTGGCGGTTCTGGATCGCCATCTCGGTCGGGGCCTTCGGGCAGGTGGTGCAGACCGGGCTGCTGCTGCTCGCCATGCGGCGCTCGGGCTTCGCGGTCGCGACCTTCATGCAGCAGACCAACCTGCCGTTGGCCGGGCTGCTGGGGTTGTTTGTGTTCGGCGACGCCATGGGGCTCGGCGGTTGGATGGGCCTGGCGGCGACCACGGTCGGCCTGGGCATCCTGTCCTGGCCTTCGCGCGCCATGACCAAAGGGGCGTGGACCGGTTCGGTCCTCGGCGTCGCCTCCGGCGCGGCGATGGCGGTGGTGCTGAACGCCTATCGGCAGGCGGGCCTAGCGCTGGAGCCCGCCCATCCGATCTACGCCGCCACGGCCGCAGTCTGCGTCGCCCAGGCGCTGCAGTCGCTTGGCTTGACGGCGATCCTGGCCATGACCCGTCCGGCGGCGCTGCGGGCGGTGGCGGCGTCATGGCGCGAGTCGCTGGGCGCCGGCTTCTGCGGCGCGGCGGCATCGGCCTTCTGGTTCAGCGCGCTCGCCTTGGCGCCGGCGGGGCAAGTGCGGGCGGTCGGGGTCATCGAACTGCCGGTCGCCGCCGCGGTCGGCCGGCGGTTGTTCAAGGAGCGGCTGACCGTCCGGCAGGTCGTGGGCGGGATCATCACCGCGCTGGGCGTGGTGGTCACCGCCCTGGGCTGACCTCTTCAG
This sequence comes from Phenylobacterium sp., assembly GCF_030681155.1. Classification (GTDB taxonomy): domain Bacteria; phylum Pseudomonadota; class Alphaproteobacteria; order Caulobacterales; family Caulobacteraceae; genus Phenylobacterium. The sequence goes on from NZ_JAUXXE010000032.1 coordinate 1,791, forward strand.
CGAGGCCTTGGATATCGTCGTGGAGTAACGTTATGTAGTCCAACTTCATAACCTGACGGGAAGCCCCTCGTGAGTATGAGCGCCGACGGCTTGGACGCAGCCCTGTTCCTTCGGCGCGGCGCGAGCCGGGTCGGGGCGGAGCGGATCGCCCTGCTACAGGCGGTGGCCGAAACCGGCTCGATCAGCGCCGCCGCCAAGCAGGTGGGTCTCAGCTACAAGGGCGCGTGGGACGGCGTGCAGGCGCTGAACAACCTGTTCAACGGCCCGCTGGTGGCGGCGCAACCCGGCGGCCGCCAGGGCGGGGCGGCCAGCATCACCCCACGCGGCCATGCGGTGATCGACGCCTTTCACAAGGTCGACGCCGAGTTGGGTGAAGCCCTGGCGCGCCTGGAGGCCAGGCTGGCGGGCGATCACGAACTTGACGGATTGTTCTGGAGCCTTGGCATGAAGACCAGCGCGCGGAACGCCTTGCGGGGCGTGGTCAGTCGGGTCACGGAGGGCGCGGTCAATTCCGAGGTCGCGCTCAAGGTGGCGGACGGCGTCGAGATCATCTCGATCATCACCCGCCAGAGCGTGCAGGACCTGGGCTTGGCGCCCGGCAAGCCGGCCATCGCCCTCATCAAGTCGAGCTTCATCGTGTTGGCCAAGGGCGAGGGGCTGATGACCTCGGCCCGCAACCAGCTTCGCGGCGAGGTCAGTCATCGCGAAGACGGCGCGGTCAGCAGCGAAATCACGCTGTCGTTGGCGCACGGCAAGACCCTTACCGCCACCATCACCAGCGAGAGCGCGCAGGCCCTGGGGCTGGCGGTCGGCGATGTGGTCACCGCGCTGATCAAGGCGCCCCACGTCATTCTGGCGGTCGAATAGGACCTGCCCAGGCGAACCCACGTCTTCGTCACCCGGCCGCCGCTGGACATCACTAAGGGATAGATCGATGAAACTGCTTCATTGGATCGCCGCCGTCCTCGCCGCCTCGCTGATGGCGAGCGCGGCCCAGGCCGCGCCGGTGACCGTGTTCGCCGCCGCCTCGCTGAAGAACGCCTTGGATGAGGTGGGGGCGCAATACGCCAAGAGCGGCGGCGACGCGCGGTTCGCCTATGCCGCCTCGTCAGCCATCGCCCGGCAGATCGAGCAGGGCGCGCCGGCCGACATCTATGTCTCGGCCGACAGCGACTGGATGAACTATCTGGCCGACCGCAAGCTGATCGTAGCTTCCAGCCGCAAGGACCTGCTGACCAACAACCTGGCCCTGATCGCGCCGGCGGACTCCAAGGTCGCTTTGAAGATCGGCAAGGGAATGCCGCTAGCCAAGGCGCTCGGCGACGGGCGCCTGGCGGTGGCCGGTCCCGACGTGCCGGCCGGCAAGTACGCCAAGGCCTCGCTCGGCGCACTCGGCGTCTGGGACAGGGTGTCGGGCAAGCTGGCCCAGGCGGAGAACGTGCGGATGGCGCTGCAATATGTGGCGCGCGGCGAGAGCGCGCTGGGGATCGTCTACGACACCGACGCCAGGGTGGAGCCGAAGGTGCGCATTGTGGGGCTGTTCCCGGCCGGAACCCATCCGAAGATCGTTTATCCGGTCGCCCGGGTGGCCGGGTCGAAGAACCCCGAGGCCGCGAAATTCCTGGCCTTTCTCAGCGGCCCGCAGGCTGCGGCGGTCTTCCGCAAGTACGGCTTCACGGTGCTCCCGCGCCGCTAGGCGGCAGGGCGCGTTCACGCGATTGCGAACCCGGGCGGCCTTTGGTTCGCCCCAACTCGGCCCATGTTGAAAGGGAAGCTGAAGCATAGTTGGCGGCCGGAAAGCCGCCCTGTTGAGATTGCGTAGAGTTGGAGATCGATATGCTGATCCGGAACGTTCTGCTGGAGAGCGACATCGTGCTGGACGTCCAGGCCCCCGATAAGGCCGCGGTGCTGGCCCGGGCCGCGGTTCAGCTGGCACGCCGCACCGGCTTGGATCAGCAGACGATCAACGACGCCTTGGTCGCCCGCGAACAGACGGGCTCCACCGGTTTTGGATCAGGCATCGCCATTCCGCATGCGTTGGTTGGCGGCATTTCCGCGCCTGCCGCCTGCTTCCTGCGGCTCAGTCAGCCCGTCGCCTATGTCGCCATAGACGACCGGCCGGTCGGCATGGCTTTCGGTCTGTTGTGGCCCAAGCAGGACACGCGCGGCTTCCTGCCAGGCCTGGCCCAAGTGGCGCGGATTCTACGCGACGGGCCGACGCGCAAGCTTCTGCGCACCGCGCTTACGCCTGCGGCGGCGCTGGCCTATCTCGATCAAGCTGTCGAGGCCGAGGAAGCGACGCCGGCTGAGGAGCCGGTTCACGCCGGTCAGGGCCTCTATCTCCAGTTCGCCTGACAGGCTCCGGAGGATTTCGTCACCGCGCCTTTCGCTTGGCCAATGCTAGCGGCGCCAGCGCCGCCAGCACGCCGGCGACATTCGCGAAGAGGTCCTTCGTCTGGAATGTTCCCGAGACGATACCAAAGATCTGGGTGATCTCCAGGCCGGCGCCCAAAGCCAGATAGAAGCCGCCGATCAACCAAGGCTTGGTGCGCGGCAAGGCGGCGATACTCAGCACCGTCAGCAGGTAGCCGTAGATGATGTGCATGGTCGCGTCGGCCGGCGGCGCCCATTTGCGCGCGTTGTAGTGCGGATCCAGCGCCCCGACGAGGCACACTGCGAAGACGACGAGCAGGGCGGCCCGACCGCCCCAGGTGATCACTTTCTGCATGGCTTCCAGTTAGCGCGCTTCGCCGCGCGCGCCTATTGGGCGGCGAAGAACGCGTCGGGGCTGTCGACCTCCACCAGACGGTTCTTGCGGATCTCCAGGAACCGGGTGGCCGCCGAGCGCGTGAAGTAGCGGTCGTGCGACACGAACAGGCAGGCGACGTCCGAACTTTCGAGCTGCGCCTCCAGCGCCTCCTGGCCTTCGATGTCCAGGTGGTTGGTCGGTTCGTCCAGCAGGTAGAGGTTCGGCTTGGCGAGCTGCATCCTCAGGAAGGTCAGCCGGGCGCGCTCGCCGTGGCTGAGATCGCCGATCGGGCCCTTGATCCGCACATAAGGGAAGCCGGGCTTGGCCAGCAGGGCGTTGGCGTCGCGCGTTGTCGCCCCGTCGATTTCGGCCAGGTAGTCGACCAGGCTGGTCTTCAGCGGCAAGGCGGCCATTCGCTGGTCGAAATAGACCAGCCGGCTCTGCGGGTTGAAGCGGATCGGAGCCTGGCCGTCATAGTGCTCAAGCTCGGGGTCGAAGGCGCGGGCCAGGGCGCCTAGCAGCATCGACTTGCCGGTCCCATTGACGCCCAGCAGGGCGATCCGGTCGCCCTTCGAAACGGCCAGGCGATCGATGTGGAACAGCTTTCGGCCGCCGTCGGGCGTGGTGACGGCGTAGTTCTGGATGCGCAGGGCGACCTTTGCGTCCATCTCGCCGTCGTGCAGTTCCAGCCGGCGCTCGCGGGCCGAATAGGCGCCGGTTCGCTCGGCCTCGATGCGTTCGATGCGTTTTTCTGTGGCCTTGGCGCGCTTGTCGAACTTGTCGTTCTTCACGCCCCAGACCCGGTAGCGAGCGGCGACCTTCTGCAGTCGCTCGATCTCCTTGGTCTCTAGTTGCCGGCGGACGGCGTCGGCGGCGTCGCGTTGGAGCAGGGCCTCGCGCGCCTCGATGAACGGGGTGTTGAAGCTGTGGGCGCCGTCAGCGCGCAGGAACAAGGTGCGGCTGGTGGTCCGCTCCAGGAACTCGCGGTCGTGGCTGACGATCAGCATGGGCAGCCGGTCGTTCTCGCCGAGCCAGGTCTCCAGTGTGTTGATGTTGGAGAGATCCAGGTGGTTGGTCGGTTCGTCGAGGATCAACAGATCAGGTTCGGACAGCTTGGCCGCCGCTGCGATCAGCATCAGTCGTTGCCAGCCGCCGCTGAGCGACCCGAAGGCTTGCTGGGCGGTTTCGTAGGACACGCCGATCTCATCCAGCAGGACATCGACCTTCCAGTCTTCCGACCCGTCGGTGGAGGGCAGGGCGCTTTCCAGCACTTCGCGGACGGTGCGGTCGGCCAATCCCTTGGGGACGTCCTGCGGCACGTAGCCGATCTTCAGGCCGCGCGAGCGCACGATCTGGCCGTCGATCAGCTCCAGTTCGCCGAGCAGGCACTTCAGCAGGGTTGATTTGCCGGCGCCGTTTTCGCCGACCAGGGCGGTGCGCGCGTCGTCCAGCTGGAAGCTCACGCCCTCGAATACGCGGCTGGAGCCGTAGAAGAAGCTGGCGTTTTCGACGCCCAGAACGGCCTGGCGGGATGACATGTGATGCGCTGACTTGATCGTAACAGTGGTAGGCGGAGGCGAATTAGTAGTCGCCGCCGAGGGGCGCGGCTGTAGCTCCTGGGCGACAGTCCTGCGACTATCGCCGCCCGAACGGCCGAGGGCCTAGCGCTCGTATGGCGCGAGACCAGCGGGTCTCATGGATCGAAGCTCTTGGGATGGCTTTGGGCTCCGCTTCCCGTTGAATCGTGAAGCTTAAGCATGTCGCGGGAGGTCTGGCGGCGGCTCGTCGCATCACTCGCGTGCGACGCGAAACCACACGCCTGTCATTAAGCCTTGAAATGAACCCAATGGCAGGGCACACGGACCATCTGTCCTGCAAGCGGAGGCTGACGCCGCATGACGTTTCGAGATTCGAAACGAAGCGTTGGCAGCCTGGGCTTCGCATACCCCGCCAATCCGCTCTCCACCCCCAGGGCCCTGCATGTTTTCGTCCCTCTTCGGCGCTATCTCCAACGACATCGCCATCGATCTCGGCACCGCCAATACCCTCATTTACATGAAGGGTAAGGGCATCGTTCTGAACGAGCCCTCCGTCGTGGCGCTCCGCAACGTCGGCGGCCGCAAGGTCGTTCACGCCGTGGGCATCGAGGCTAAGCAGATGCTCGGCCGTACGCCCGGCCACATGGAGGCGATCCGCCCCATGCGCGATGGCGTCATCGCCGACTTCGAAGTCGCCGAAGAGATGATCAAGTACTTCATCCGCAAGGTTCACAACCGCAAGGGCTTCGTGAATCCGAAGGTGATCGTGTGCGTGCCGTCAGGCGCCACCGCCGTTGAGCGCCGCGCGATCAACGATTCCTGCCTTAACGCTGGCGGTCGCCGCGTGGGCCTGATCGACGAGCCGATGGCCGCGGCGATCGGCGCCGGCCTGCCGATCCACGAGCCGACCGGTTCGATGGTCGTCGACATCGGCGGCGGCACCACCGAGGTGGCCGTGCTGTCGCTGTCGGGCATCGTCTATTCGCGTTCGGTCCGCGTCGGCGGCGACAAGATGGACGAGGCGATCATCAGCTACATGCGCCGCAACCATAATCTGCTGATCGGCGAAACCACCGCCGAACGCATCAAGAAGGAAATCGGCACCGCCCGGGCTCCGGCCGACGGCGAAGGCCTGTCGATCGAGGTCAAGGGCCGCGACCTGATGCAGGGCGTGCCGCGCGAAGTTCGCATCAGCGAAAAGCAGGCGTCCGATTCGCTGGCCGAGCCGGTCGGCCAAATCGTCGATGCGGTGAAGATGGCTCTGGAAGCCACGCCGCCGGAACTGGCGTCCGACATCGCCGACAAGGGCATCATGCTGACGGGCGGCGGGGCTCTGCTGCGTGGCCTGGACGCCGAGATTCGGGACCATACCGGTCTGCCGGTGACCGTCGCCGACGACCCGCTGTCGTGCGTCGCGCTCGGCTGCGGCAAGGTGCTCGAACATCCGAAGTGGATGAAGGGCGTTCTCGAGTCCACCCTGGCGTAGAATTCGCGAGTCGCGGCTTGGGGGAGGTCTCCCTAGCTACGCCTTGGAAGCGAGCAGGTTCAGGTGGCTCTTCGTGAGAATCCGTTCGGCGAAGTAAGGGTCCCGCTGGCATGGACGGCCGGGGTGGCCCTTGTGGTTGGCATCATCGTGGCTGTGGGCCTGCTGATGTCGGACCGGCGGGAAACCTTCAGATCAGAAGCCTATGGCGTGACACGCCAGGTGGGCGACGCCGTTGCCGCGCCGGTCACCGGCTTCCTGGTGACGCCCGGCCGTTGGATCGGCGACGGCGTCAATTCGGTGCGCGGCTACTTCTTTGCGGTCTCCGAAAACCGACGGCTGAAGGCGGAGCTTGCCGAGGCTGCGGAATGGAAGAACGCGGCGCTGGCGTTGCGGGACACCAACACTCGCTACAAGGCTTTGCTGGGCCTGAAGACTGATCCCCCCATTCCCATGGTCGCGGCGCGGACGGTCAGCGAGGCGCGCGGACCGTTCTCCAATACGCGCCTGGCGAACGCCGGACGGGAGAAGGGCATCATCACCGGCAACCCGGTGATGAGCGAGAACGGCCTGATCGGGCGGGTCATCGGTGTAACCGATGGCGCCAGCCGGATCCTGCTGCTGACGGACATCGCCTCGCGCACGCCGGTCATGATCGAGCGAACCAATGCGCGCGCAATCCTGACCGGCGATGGCGGTCCCAATCCCCGGCTCGAATATTTGCGCGGCCAGGAGCCGGTGAAGCCGGGCGACCGGCTGGTGACGTCCGGCGACGGCGGGGTGCTGCCGCGTGGCCTGCCGGTCGGTTTGGCCGTGAAGGGCCTGGACGGGCGCTGGCGTGCGGTTCTGGCCTCCGACGCTGCGCCGGTCGATTTCGTCCGCATTCTACTGTTCCAGGACTTCTCGCAGCTCAGCGCCGCCGCGGCCGCCGAACTCGACAAGATGCCGGTGCCGCCGCCGGCCAGCCCGATGCCCGCGGTGGGCGTGACTGCGGCCGGCGCGACGGCCGCTGCGCCAACGACGACGGC
>NZ_JAUXXE010000046.1 GCF_030681155.1 Phenylobacterium sp.
GCGCCGACGCTTCACCGTCTGGGCATCCAGGCGTTCGAGCCGAAGCTGATCGAAGGTAAGGCCATCCAGCTTCACCCGCTGGTCTGCGCCGCCTTCAACGCCGACTTCGACGGCGACCAGATGGCCGTCCACGTTCCGCTCTCGCTGGAAGCCCAGCTTGAAGCGCGCGTGCTGATGATGTCGACGAACAACATCCTGTCGCCCGCCAATGGTCGCCCGATCATCGTGCCGTCGCAGGATATCGTTCTGGGTCTCTACTACCTGTCGCTGGCCAAGGATAACGAGCCTGGCCAAGGCAAGCTGTTCGCGGACCTCGGCGAAATCGACGCGGCGCTCGACGCCAAGGTCGTGACGCTCCACACCAAGATCAAAGCCCGCCACTCGGAAATGAACGCCGAGGGTGAGCTGGTCCGCAAGGTGATCGATACGACGCCTGGCCGGATGAAGATCGTGGCGCTGTTCCCGCACCACCCGGCGATCGGCCACCGCCTTCTTGAGAAGAACCTGACCAAGAAGGAAATCGGCAACCTGATCGACGCCGTCTATCGCCACTGCGGTCAGAAGGCGACGGTCATCTTCGCCGACCAGATGATGGCGCTGGGCTTCAAGGAAGCGGCCAAGGCCGGCATTTCCTTCGGCAAGGATGACATCATCATCCCCGAGCGGAAGAAGCCGATCGTGGCTCAGACCCGCGCGTTGGTCGAAGAGTACGAGCAACAGTACGCTGACGGCCTGATCACCAAGGGCGAGAAGTACAACAAGGTCGTTGACGCGTGGGCCAAGGCCACCGACCGCGTCGCCGACGAAATGATGTTGGAAATCTCGACCGCCGAGAAGGACGAGAACGGCCGTGAAAAGGAGATCAACTCGATCTTCATGATGGCCAACTCCGGCGCTCGTGGTTCGCAAGCCCAGATGAAGCAGCTCGGCGGGATGCGCGGCCTGATGGCCAAGCCGTCGGGTGAAATCATCGAAACGCCGATCATCTCGAACTTCAAGGAAGGCCTGTCCGTCCAGGAGTACTTCAACTCCACCCACGGCGCTCGTAAGGGCCTGGCCGACACCGCGCTGAAGACCGCCAACTCCGGCTATCTGACGCGTCGTCTGGTCGACGTGGCGCAGGACTGCATCATCAACGAGGAAGACTGCGGCACCACCCGGGGCATCACCCTGCGGGCCGTGGTCGAGGGCGGCGACGTCCTCGTCTCGCTGGGCCTGCGGGTCCTCGGCCGCTTCTCGGCCGAAGACGTGAAGGATCCGGGCACCGGTGAAGTCATCGCCCCTGCCGATACCTATTTCGACGAGAACATGTGCGATCTCGTCGACAAGGTCGGCGTCCAGTCGATCAAGGTGCGTTCGGTCCTGACCTGCGAAGCCAAGGTAGGCGTCTGCGGCGCCTGCTACGGCCGCGACCTGGCCCGTGGTACTCCGGTCAACATCGGTGAAGCGGTCGGCGTCATCGCCGCCCAGTCCATCGGCGAGCCGGGCACCCAGCTGACCATGCGGACCTTCCACATCGGCGGTACGGCCCAGGTGGCCGAGCAGTCGTTCTTCGAGACCGGCAACGAGGGTGTCGCTCGGATCGTGGGCGGCATGACCGTCCAGGCTCCGGACGGCGATTTCGTGGTCCTGAGCCGCAACCTGCAGATCATCGTGCAGGTCGATGGCAAGGATCGTGAAACCTACAAGCCGCCTTACGGCGCCCGCCTGCGGGTCAAGGAAGGCGACAAGGTCAAGCGCGGCCAACGCCTCGCCGAATGGGACCCCTACTCGAACCCGATCATCTCCGAAGTGGGCGGCAAGGTCCGCTTCGAGGACCTGGTCGAGAACGTCTCGGTCCGTGAAGAAGCCGATGAAGCCACCGGCATTTCCAACCGCGTGGTCATCGACTGGCGCGCATCGACCAAGGGTTCGGACCTGCGTCCGGCCATGTCGGTGATCGGGAACGACGGCGCCTACATGCGCATCTCCAACGGCGGTGAGGCTCGTTACCTCCTGCCGGTCGGCGCCATTCTTTCGGTTGGCGACGGCGACGAGATCAAGCCAGGTGAAGTTCTGGCCCGCGTCTCCACGGAAAGCGCCAAGACCCGGGACATCACCGGCGGTCTGCCGCGCGTCGCCGAACTCTTCGAAGCCCGCCGTCCGAAGGACTGCGCAGTCATCGCCGAGATGGACGGCCGCGTCGAATTCGGTCGGGACTACAAGAACAAGCGCCGGATCAAGATCACCCCCGAGGATGGTGGCGAACCGGTCGAGTTCCTGATCCCGAAAGGCAAGCACATCGCCGTCCACGACGGGGACATCATCCGCAAGGGCGAGTACCTGATCGACGGCAATCCGGATCCGCACGACATCCTGCGCATCCTGGGCATCGAGGCGCTGGCCGAGTTCCTGGTCGACGAGATCCAGGAGGTCTATCGCCTCCAGGGCGTGCCGATTAACGACAAGCACATCGAAACGATCGTTCGTCAGATGCTGCAGAAGGGTGAAATCCTCGAGCCGGGCGACACCGGCCTGCTCAAGGGCGACCACCTGGATATGACGGAGATCAACGAGGAGAACGCCAAGGCTGAAGCCCGCGGCGGTCGCCCGGCGATCACTCAACCCGTCCTGCTCGGCATCACCAAGGCGTCGTTGCAGACCCGCAGCTTCATCTCGGCCGCGTCGTTCCAGGAAACCACTCGCGTGCTCACCGAGGCTTCGGTGCAGGGCAAGAGCGACACCTTGGAAGGCCTGAAGGAAAACGTGATCGTCGGCCGTCTGATCCCGGCCGGTACGGGTTCGTACCTCCGGAATCTGCAGCGCATCGCCGCCAAGCGCGACGAAGCCCTGTCGGCCAGCCGCGAAGAGGCCATGGAGCCGCTTCCGGACATCATCGCCGTCGATGCCGAGGCGGAGAAGGTCTAGAGCTAAGACTTCTTCCAGTCAGAAGTCCTACGGAACGGCCCGGGAGCAATCCCGGGCCGTTTTCGTTTCTGCACCTGTGCACTGTGAGCAACCAACGGTTGCCGAACTGTCGCCAAGGTGTAGCTTGTTCCCTAGCGTTTTGAACGCTGGGGGGATTCATGAAGAAGCTATGCGCCAGCGCGGCGATGGTCGCGCTTGGCTGGTCGACGACTGTTCAGGCCGCTCCGCCGCCAGCCTCCGCCTTTGGCCGGGTCCCCGCCGTCCTCGACGTGGATATCTCGCCCAGCGGCCAGCGTGTCGCCCTGATGGGGGCGACGTCCGAGCAGCGCTTCATCTCGATCGCGACACTCGACCAGCCTGGTCTGCCAATCCTTCAATTGGGCGACGTTGAAGGCGTGCACCTGCAATGGGCCGGGGATGAGTTCGTCCTGGCGCGGGTGGCCTATTGGGAAAAGGTCGGGCCGCGAAATGTCTACCGGATGGAGCGGACTATCAGCGTGACGCGTGAGGCCAAGGCTGTGGCGCAGTTGTTTTCCGCCGACCCTGTCTCGTCGCTGCTAACCGAACAGAACATTGTCGGGATCTCCCGCTCGCCGGTCCGGGCGGTGGCTCTTGGGCTCATCGAGTCCCAAGGGGCCAGTTCGAACATGAACACCAAGCTTCAGCGAAAGGGCGTGGACAGTCCCTACGTCATGGCCCTGTGGAGCATGGATCCGGCGACAGGGCGTGGCCGCCTCCTTGAGCGGGGGGACTACGACACCCAAGGTTGGGAGATCGATCCTAGCGGCGAAGTTCGGGTCCGCCTGGAGATCGACGAACTCAATCACCGCTTCGCCGTTAGTGGCCGGGCGAAGGGTAAGTTGGGCTGGACCCGGATCTGGGAAGGGCCGGACTTCGATAGCCGCCGTTCGTACTATGGCTATTCGGCGCAGGACGAGGCTGTCTACCTGGGGCTGGACGACAAATTGATCGCCAAGCGTCTTGCCGACGGGGCGACTTCCGTCGTCGCGGAAGGGTTTGGAGGCACGACGCCTGACCTGATCTGGGATCGCCACCTCCGGACGGCGATCGGCGTCGAGACCGGTGCCGAGAAGCCGGTGATCAATTGGCTCGACCCTGAGGTCGGCGCGGTTCACGCCACCCTCGCCAAGGCCTTCAAGGGCAAGGCAGTGCTACTGGGAAGTTGGTCGGCTGATAGAACCCGCTTTGTGGTCCGCGTCGGCGCGCCCTCGGCGCCGGGTGTCTGGTACCTGTTCGACAAGACACGGAAGGAGCTCTCGCCCCTTGGCGAGGAGTACCCCGAGCTAAAGGACGCCCAGCTCGGCGCGACCCGGTGGATGACCTACAAGGCGCGCGATGGCCTGGAGATACCGGCCTATGTCACCTCGCCGCCGGGAGCTGCGGCCGGCAAGGCCCCGCTCATCGTCCTTCCCCATGGCGGTCCGGCGAGCCGCGACGTCTACGACTTCGACTATCTGGCGCAGTTCCTCGCCAGCCGCGGATACGTCGTGTTGCAACCCCAGTTCCGCGGATCGGCGGGCTTTGGAGACGCGTTCGAAAAGGCCGGCTTTGGCGAGTGGGGCGGCAAGATGCAGACCGACCTACTCGACGGCGTGGCGGCACTCGCGGCGACCGGCGAGATCGACCCGAAACGTGTCTGCATTGTCGGCGCCAGCTTTGGTGGCTATGCGGCCCTGGCCGGCGCCAGTCTGCACCCCGACGCCTATCGCTGTGCGGCTTCGATCGCAGGCGTGGCCGATCTTGGTCTGTTGATGATCGAACAAGGCCGGCTCTACGGCCGTGAGTCCGCCGGGCTTGGAGAACTGAAGGGCATGCTGGGCCGTAGCTCGACCGAGAAGATCATGGCCACCTCGCCCGCGCGCCAAGCGACCAAGGTGCAAGCGCCGATCCTTTTGATCCACGGCGACAAGGACACTGTCGTTTTGCCCGAGCAATCGGAGGTGATGGCCAAGGCCCTGAAGGCGGCAGGCAAGTCCTATGAGTACGTCGTCCTCAAGGATGAGAACCACTACCTGACACGCGCGGCGACGCGCACCCAGACGCTCGAGGCGATCGAGGCTTTCCTCGCCAAGCATCTGCCGGTCGGAGGCTAGGCGAGGGGACGTGGCCGGCCATTGGCCACGTCCCGCGTTCCTTATCTGAGGGGAATGATGAGCGCGCCGGAGTCGTCCCCCAACCCAGAGCCGACCGTGCCTGGCGGGATGTTCTGGCCCTTGTAGCGCCGATAGGCCTGCTTCTTCGCCGCCGCCTCGTCGAAAGCTGCGCGTTTCTCCCGTGACATCGGCGGCTCAATGAACGGGGCGCCCTTAGCTCCGGCGCCGAGCTTCTCCAGGCAGGCCTCGCGCTCGGCCTTGCTGAGCAAGGTCGGATTGGCGCATCCGACCGCCCCGCGCCTCAGGGCATTGCGCAGCAGGTCGGGCGAGGCCTCGGCTGTCGGACCGGACTCCGGCGCCACTGATGGGGCAACGGTGTCACCTCGGAGCGTCGACGCCGGCGCGTTGCGTGTGATCAGCGGTGCCACCTCGGAGGTCTCGTCCGGCCTCAGGGCGCGGCGCGGCCGCAGGGGGCGGTTGGCGGCAGTCTCGCGGGGAACGGGGCGATCCTCGGCCGTGGTCAGGAACCGCGGCGCAACCGTCACCTCGAAGACCGGCGGGCTCTCGACCTGGCGCAACTGCGGTTGGGCCGTGGCCAGGATGGCGAGCACGCCGGCGTGACCCGCGATCGACAGGCCGACCCACAAGCCTCTTGGAACGCGTCGCCTCATCTGGCCGCCCTCAGGGCTTCCCGCATGCCGGGATAGATGTTGGTTCGTCGGTATATCCGCATCTGCTCCTGGGCGGCGACCTTCTCGTCGAAGCCCCGCAGTCTGTCCTTGGCGAGCGGCGGCGGGATGAACGGCGTATCCTCGGCGCGCGCGCCCAGCTTCTCCAGGCATCCCTGTCGTTCATCGCGGGCTAGGAGATTTAGGTTGGCGCAGCCGACGGGGCTGCTTCTCAGCGCGTTGCGCAGCGCCAGCGAACCATCAGCGGGAGCGGGGGAGGGCGCGGGCACAAATCTCGGATCGTCCTGCGGCGCGGGCGCATTGGGCGTAACCAGCGGTGCGACCCTCGTCGTTTCATCGACACCGACCGCCCGCCGACGATGAAGCGGGCGGCTGGAGAGGTCTTGAGGCGGCGCCGAGCGGGGCGGCAGGACGAAGGGGACAACCTCGACCGCAAAGATCGGTGGAACATCACCCTGTCGCAGTCGTGGAGGATTGGCGGCTAAGAGGGCGAACATGCCGAGGTGAGCGATTCCCGAGCCCACCACGATCATCGTCAGCCGTCGTCGGTCCGCTGACCGCATGACACGCCCTCGGGTTGCAACCTTGAGCTTGAGTTTCGCGTCTCACGCGGCGAATTGATGGCTGAAACCGACCAAGAGCAGCCGGAAAAGGCCTTTCTTTCGCAAGCGTTGACGAGAAGGGCCTTCGCGAGTATGAACCGCGCTCCTTTCGCGACCGAGGATTATTCCTTTGTCCCGATGAACGGTCATCCCGCAACGGATGACCAGGACCGCCGGAACGCACGAGATCGCGCGCCGGCGAGTTTTTGCGTTCAACGGGCGGTCTCGAGACCAGACACGAACTGAACCCTTTTTCGAGGCGCCACGGCCAAACGGCACACGCCTCCAGAGCAGAGATTAGATGCCAACAGTCAACCAGCTCATTCGCAAGCCCCGGCAGGACAAGCCGTCGCGCAACAAGGTTCCGGCCCTTAAGGGCTGCCCTCAGCGCCGTGGCGTCTGCACCCGCGTCTACACGACCACTCCGAAGAAGCCGAACTCCGCTCTTCGTAAGGTCGCCAAGGTGCGTCTGACCACCGGGATCGAAGCGGTGTGCTACATCCCCGGCGAAGGCCATAACCTTCAAGAGCACTCGGTCGTGCTCATCCGTGGGGGCCGCGTGAAGGACCTTCCCGGCGTTCGCTATCACATCCTGCGCGGCGTGCTCGACACCCAAGGGGTCAAGGACCGCAAGCAGCGTCGTTCGCTCTACGGCGCCAAGCGTCCTAAGTAAGGAATAAGAAGAATGTCCCGCCGCCGTCGCGCCGAGAAACGTGAAGTTCTTCCGGACCCGAAGTTCGGAGACCTCACGGTCACCAAATTCATGAACTACGTCATGTACGAAGGCAAAAAAGCCGTCGCAGAAAACATTCTGTATGGCGCTTTCGACATCCTGGAAGCCAAGCGCAAAGACCAGACCCCGCTGGAAACGTTCCACGCGGCTCTGGAAAATGTTGCTCCTGGCATCGAAGTCCGCTCCCGCCGGGTCGGCGGCGCCACCTATCAGGTGCCCGTCGAAGTCCGTCCGGACCGCCGCAAGGCCCTGGCCATTCGTTGGCTGGTCACCGCCGCTCGCAAGCGCGGCGAAAACACCATGACCGAGAAGCTGGCCGGCGAACTGCTGGACGCTTCCTCGAACCGTGGTTCGGCCGTGAAGAAGCGTGAAGACACGCACAAGATGGCCGAAGCGAACCGCGCCTTCTCGCACTACCGCTGGTAAGACCCGGCATCCATCGCTTTCCGGCGCGGGCGGTTTGAGTTAAACCGCCCGCGCTGTTCGTTCAGATACCCGAACGCCCTTCTCCAGCAGAGCTTCCGCTATGCCCCGCACGCACAAAATCGAAGACTACCGCAACTTCGGCATCATGGCGCACATCGACGCCGGTAAGACGACGACGACGGAGCGGATTCTGTTCTACACTGGCAAAAACCACAAAGTGGGGGAGACGCATGATGGCGCCTCGACCATGGACTGGATGGACCAGGAGCAGGAACGCGGCATCACGATTACGTCCGCCGCGACGACCGCCTTCTGGAAGGGCAAGCGCCTCAACATTATCGACACACCCGGCCACGTGGACTTCACCATTGAAGTCGAACGTTCGCTGCGCGTGCTCGACGGCGCCGTGACGGTGCTGGACGGCAACGCCGGTGTCGAACCGCAAACCGAAACCGTCTGGCGTCAGGCTGACAAGTATCGGGTTCCGCGTATCGTGTTCGTCAACAAGATGGACAAGATTGGCGCCGACTTCGAGAAGTCGGTCGAGTCGATCCGCGATCGCCTGGGCGCGAAGGCTGTGCCGATCCAACTGCCGATCGGTTCGGAATCGAACCTGAAGGGCGTGATCGACCTAGTTCAGATGAAGGCCCTGGTCTGGGAAACCGACACCGTTGGCGCCGACGCCGACGTGCGCGACATCCCGGCTGACCTCGTCGAAGCCGCCACCGCGGC
This sequence comes from Phenylobacterium sp., assembly GCF_030681155.1. Lineage (GTDB taxonomy): Bacteria > Pseudomonadota > Alphaproteobacteria > Caulobacterales > Caulobacteraceae > Phenylobacterium. The sequence goes on from NZ_JAUXXE010000046.1 coordinate 8,204, forward strand.
GCGTCATTACCTGATCGAAAACGCCGTCGAGCTCGATGACGAAGCGATGGAATCCTATCTGAGCGGCGAAGAGCCCTCGGAAGACACCATCAAGAAGTGCATCCGTAAGGCCGTGCTGACCGGTGCCTTCTATCCGATCCTTTGCGGCTCGGCCTTCAAGAATAAGGGCGTTCAGCCCCTGCTCGACGCCGTTGTCGAATACCTGCCGTCGCCGCTCGACATTCCGCCGACGCCGGGCATCGATTTCCGCACCGAAGAGCCCGTTGTCCGCAAGGCCTCGGACGATGAGCCGCTCTCGGTTCTGGCGTTCAAGATCATGGACGACCCCTTCGTTGGTTCGCTGACCTTCTGCCGCATCTATTCGGGCAAGCTCGAAACCGGCATGAGCCTGATGAACTCGACCCGCGACAAGAAGGAACGCGTCGGCCGCATGCTGCTGATGCACTCCAACAACCGCGAAGACATCAAGGAAGCCTATGCTGGCGACATCGTCGCTCTGGCTGGTCTGAAGGAAACCCGTACGGGTGACACCCTCTGCGATCCGAACAAGTCGCCGGTGATCCTCGAGCGCATGGAATTCCCTGCGCCGGTTATCGAAATCGCCGTTGAGCCCAAGTCGAAGGCTGACCAGGAAAAGCTGGGCGTCGCCCTGGCCAAACTGGCGGCTGAAGATCCGTCCTTCACCGTCTCCACCGACCACGAGTCGGGCCAGACGATTCTGAAGGGCATGGGCGAGCTGCACCTGGACATCAAGATCGACATCCTGAAGCGGACCTACAAGGTCGAGGCCAATATCGGCGCGCCGCAGGTGGCCTATCGTGAAAGCCTGGGTAAGAAGGTCGATATCGACTACACCCACAAGAAGCAGACCGGCGGTACGGGCCAGTTCGCCCGCGTCATGATCACGTTCGAACCCGGCGAGCCGGGCTCGGGCTTCGTGTTCGAAAGCGCCATCGTTGGCGGTGCGGTGCCGAAGGAATACATCCCCGGCGTCGAAAAGGGTCTGGAGTCCGTCAAGGACAACGGCCTGCTCGCCGGCTTCCCGCTGATCGACTTCAAGGCGACCCTCACCGACGGCAAGTACCACGATGTCGACTCCAGCGTGCTGGCGTTTGAAATCGCGGCGCGAGCCGCCTTCCGCGAACTTCGCGAGAAGGGCGCTCCGAAGCTGCTTGAGCCGATCATGGCTGTCGAAGTCGTGACGCCGGAAGAGTATCTGGGTTCGGTCATCGGTGACCTGAATGGTCGCCGTGGCATGATCCAGGGCCAGGACGTCCGCGGCAACGCGATCGTCGTCAACGCCTACGTGCCGCTGGCGAATATGTTCGGTTATGTGAACACCCTTCGCGGGATGTCGCAGGGCCGCGCTCAGTTCACCATGCAGTACGATCACTACGACCCGGTGCCGCAACACGTCGCCGACGAAGTGATCAAGAAGTACGCCTAACCCCAACCCTAGTTTAGAGGACAAGCCCAAACAGGGCTGGAGCTTGAAATGGCTAAAGAAAAGTTCGAACGCAATAAGCCGCATTGCAACATCGGCACGATTGGTCACGTTGACCATGGTAAGACGACGTTGACGGCTGCGATCACGATGACGCTGGCGAAGGCTGGCGGCGCTAAGGCGATGGCCTATGCGGACATCGACGCCGCGCCGGAAGAGAAGGCCCGCGGGATCACGATCAACACCGCGCACGTGGAATATGAGACGGCGAACCGTCACTACGCGCACGTCGACTGCCCTGGCCACGCCGACTATGTGAAGAACATGAT
>NZ_JAUXXE010000029.1 GCF_030681155.1 Phenylobacterium sp.
TTGGCACCTCGATGTCGGCTCATCACATCCTGGGGCTGGAGCAGGTCCCAAGGGTTCGGCTGTTCGCCGATTAAAGTGGTACGTGAGCTGGGTTCAGAACGTCGTGAGACAGTTTGGTCCCTATCTGCCGTGGGTGTACGAAGCTTGAGAGGATCTGTCCCTAGTACGAGAGGACCGGGATGGACACACCTCTGGTGGACCTGTCGTGGCGCCAGCCGCGCAGCAGGGTAGCTAAGTGTGGAATAGATAACCGCTGAAAGCATCTAAGCGGGAAACTAACCTCAAAACAAGGCTTCGCCGAGAGCCGTGGTAGACCACCACGTTGATAGGCCAGGTGTGGAAGTGCCGCGAGGCATGCAGCTTACTGGTACTAATCGCTCGATCGGCTTGATCGTTCTTATCAAAACTTATGTTTGTGCTTTGTTGATCTGCTTAAACTAGCAGATCTGATGTCTTCTCGTTTTTCATCCGTTTCGTTGACCTGGTGGTTTTGCCGAGAGGTCCCCACCCGATCCCATTCCGAACTCGGTCGTTAAGCCTCTCTGGGCCGATGGTACTTTGTCTTAAGGCACGGGAGAGTAGGTCGCCGCCAGGTCTACCAAACGGATGAAACGTCCAACCCTTCAATCACGATAACTAACCCATAGCTTTGCCGCGGGGTGGAGCAGCCCGGTAGCTCGTCAGGCTCATAACCTGAAGGTCACAGGTTCAAATCCTGTCCCCGCACCCACTACAACCTCACACGTTGAGGATCTTGAGGCCCTCTCGGTAACACCGAGCAGGGCCTTTAGTTTGCCGTGCACCTCGAGATCGAATTTTCCGACGCCGGCCAACGGCTTGAAGTCGACGCGCTCAATGAGCTTCCGAACTTCGCCGACAATCTCCTCCCCATCTTCCCCTTCAAACACTTCATGCAGCCGCTGCGAAAGCAGGCCATAAACCTCCGCGGCCGCTGGATGCGGCACGACCTTGCTCGGGGTCTCGACGGACGCCAGCTTCCGCTCGAGCGCGGCCTTCCGGGCCTTCAAGCCTGAGGTCAGGGCCTCCAGCTCGGGCATCTCCATCATCTCGTTCATGAACATGTCGCGGGCGCGGGCCAGTTTGCGCTCGATCTCGGCCAGTTCGCGCTCGATCGGCGCGCGACTGGCCAGGATCTCCTTGCGCTCGGCGTCGGCCTGTTGCTGGAAGTCCCGCAGCGCGCCCGCCACCGCCCGCGGCGCCAGCAGATGGTTGTGAATACCTTCAATCACCCGGCGCTCGACCGTTTGCGCCGCGATGATCTTGCCGTTGCTGCAGGTCCCGCGCTCGCGATTGCCGCTGCAGGCGTACTTGCCTCCGTTCAAGGTCATGGCGGAGCCGCACAGGCCGCACTTCATCAGCCCCGACAACAGCCGCTTAGGCTTGCGGGCGTGCGAGGCAGGGGCGGCGGAAACCTGGGCCTGGCGGGCCTGGACCTCGGCCCACAGCTCGTCGTCGATGATCCTCAGCTGCGGCGCCGGCTCGCGGATCCACTCCGACTGCGGGTTGAGGACCGAGCTGCGGCGGCCGGTCTCCGGATGCTTGCGATAGCGCCGACGGTTGAACACCCGCGTACCGACATAGAGTTCTTGGCAGAGGATGCCGTCCTGGGCGCGGCGATCGCCATAGATTGCAGTCGGCGACCAGGCGCCGCCGCGCGGCCCGGCTACGCCCTCGGCGTTGAGGGCGTGGGCCAGGGCCTTGGGCGACGCGCCGCTCGCATAGGCGCGGAAGATCCGCCGCACGACCTGCGCGTGTTCTTCGTTGATGCTGAGCACGCCGGTCTCGACGATGTCGTAGCCGTAGCAGCGGCCGCCTCCCGAAAAGCCCTGCTTCACCCGCGCCACCAGCCCCCGGCGGGTCTTCTTGGCGAGCTCGACCAGGAACATCTGGTTCATGGTGCCCGAGAGGCCGACGTGGAGTTCCGAGATGCGGCCTTCGGAGAGGGTGTGGAGCTCGACGTTATGGAAGCTGAGGCGCTTGAAGATGTGCGCCGTGCCCTCCTGGTCGCGGGAGATCCGGTCGAGGGCCTCGGTCAGCACCACGTCGAACCGACCCCGCTCGGCGTCGCTGAGCAGGGTCTGGACGCTGGGCCGGTTGGCGAGCGCCGCGCCGGAGATCCCGCGGTCGGCGAAGGCGGCGACCTCCTGCCACCCGCGGGCCTGGACGACGCTGCGCAGCGCCCCAAACTGATCCTCGGCCGAGCGCTCGTTTTGCAGGTCCGACGAGTAGCGGGCGTAAAGCGCGACGCGCATCTCAGATCTCCCCCCAGGAAATGGTCGTGGCCGATAGACGTTTCGCTGCCAGCCTGGCAAGCGCCGAGATCAGCGGCTGCAGGATCGCCAGCTCCTCGTCGGTGAGATCCTGGGCGGGGAGGGCGGCGCCGACGTCGGTGACGCAGGCCTCGCCGGCGGCGGCGTTATCGTTCGCTCCGCGGATGAAGCGGTCGGCTTTCTTCGGCGGCGGTTGCATGGGCTGGCCGGCGCTATGAAACGGTTTAGCGGCCACCGCGCACCACAACCTTGACGTTGTGCTTGGCCAGAACATGCTGGGCGTCGCGGTAGATCTGGTGCGCTTTGGAACTCGGGACGTAGAGCTGGTTAGGCTTCTCCATCCAGCCGCAACCCTCCAAGTTTGAGGCCGCCCAGTCCTCGCCGAGCGCCTGGATCAGGTCCGTCCGCAGCCACTCCGGAACATCAGCGGTATGGGGTTTGGCAGGCGGCGGAATGCGAATGGGCCCGGCCGGGACCGCGCGGGCCGCCCGGGAGTGTTCGCGGGCCTCGACCTTTTGGACGCCCGGCCCGGCGTTTCCGCCGCTGCGGGCCGGGGCGTCCGTTTGAATATCAGTTTGGCTTCTAGAGTTATTCTTATATGCGCGGCTCATTTTGCTGGGCTGATCGCCTGGGCTGCTGACCTGGCCGGCCAAGTTGCTGGCCTGCCCGGCCTTCCCACCGTCCTCCAGATCCGCAGGATTTTCCGAGCCCACCACCAACATCGTGATGATGGTGTCGTTGGGCGCGAGCCGATACAGCGGCAACCGCGCGCGGGGCATCACCCTGCGATCCTCGGTCTTCACGATCAGCTCCTCGTCCTCGAGTTTGCGCAGATAGTTCGTGATGGTCCGCGGGCTCGCATTCATGAGCTTCTGGAAACGGGGGCTGAAGACGTACACGCGCGCTTCTTCGTCAGCGTAGCTGGTCAGAAGATTGAGGAAGGCCTTGGCGCCGAGCTTGAGCTCGGTTTGGGCCTCGCCCCAGCGCCAGAGCTCCTTTTTCAGCTTGGTGGGGCCGTCGTCGTGCCCGCTGAGCGAACGGCGGTTGGGGTGGGGCATGTCGGATCTCCTCGGCAAAATGTGCTGAGAAACTGATCACGACTGTCTCGGCGTTCGCGATGGCCTGTGGTTGTGCCGGGCGGCCCGCACAACAACTGGACTGTCAGTTTTGTCTAGCTGGCGTCACTAGGTCGGCCGGGGTGACCCCAAGCGCTGCCGCTAAGCGCCCGATCACCAGTAGGCTTGGATTTCGTCGCCCCCGCTCGATCCCGCCCACATAGGTCAGGTCGATGTGCGCCTCGAACGCGAGCTGCTCCTGCGTCATGGCCCGGTCGCGGCGAAGCCTCCGAACATTCTCGCCAAAGACAGTGCGCCAATCCATTGCCATAACGGCGCTGATCGGGCCTATAGGCTCTAGGGAATATAGTCCCTATTTGCGTTGCGCCGTGAGGAGCGGGCCTATGGTTGGGATGTACGGTCGGCTGTTGAGGGTGCTCGATCAGGAAGACGAACCGCGGTTGGCAGCTCGGAACGCGCTCGCGGCGCTAAGGGAGCCGACCCCTGAGGTGCTTTCGGCTGGCATCGCCGCAGATCAGTGGATCGCCGCCATCGAAGCAATGCGCTCCGCCGCGGAGGCCGATGAGATTGGAGAACAGTTGGCTATCGCTGCCCAGCGAAAGCGGCAGTGGCCACAGGTGCGGCGTCAGCTTGAGGCGCTCGGTTGCCAAGTGACTCCCACCGACGTGGACGGTGATCGATGGGAAGTCACAGGTCCGTCGGTCAACGTCGAGGTGGACCTCCACACCGGTGAACTATGCGGGCTCGATGGCCATGTCATTGGGACCGACCCAACGATCCTAGCTGGCGGCTTCTATCGCGTTGAATGGACGTTTGACGACGTCATACACGCCGTCGAGGGACAGATCCGCACCCTTCGGGTGAACAGGGAGAGGCGGGCGCGGCTTGCCGAAATGCGGAAGGCTCATGTGTGGGTGCAGGGCGAAGGCTGGATCAAGAAGGGGACCTTTTTGGCCAATAATCTCGGTCAGAATGACTAGAATGGCGCGTGCCCTCTAGCTCAGTCCCACGACGCCTGACCTATATTGCGCTTAGAGGCTCAGGACGCCGACGACTTGCTCGTCTGTTCCCCTGACATCCCCGAGGCGATCACCCAAGGGGGGCTGGATGAGGCGACGGCTCAGGCCGAGGGCCTCAGCCGAGTTTCTTTGGGTCGCTTAATGGGTGGCGACGAGAAGGCGGTCCGCCGGATCCTCGGCGGCAAGCATATTAGCCTCGAGCTTGAGTTGCAGAGGCTAGCTGCCGTGGGGATAGACCCGCACTGGCGTTCTAGATTGGCACTCTGGTGGCTGCCCCGCGGGGGCGCGGGACCGCCGCAGGTCTCTCGAGCGATCGAAAGAAAAGGCGCTCGCAGAGCATGCCTCTGCGAGCGCCTTTGGTCTCAAAATGGAAGTCTACAGGTCGGCCGCTCAGATGAGCGGCGGCTCACCGATAAAGACGGCATATTCGAGAAAGAAATCACGACATTCGTACTCGAGAAAATCCCTCGCTTCGTGAGATTTTGGACGGAGGGTGTCAGTCGGAATGCAGATCTTCGAACCGACGAGATGATCATAGAACGCCTCCACCCCAAACTGTTCGCGAAAGTCCTCAAACATTTCGCGCGGGAATGCTTCAAAGATGCAAACGGCTTCGGTCGTCACGGCCTGCGCCTGCGGGCTGAACGAGAGCCTGCCAAAGGCAAGGTGATGCTGAGTAAATTGCGGGAAAGTGAACATTTGAGGTCCTTCTGGTGAGGCCCATGATTTGTGCGAATTCTCGATCAATCGCGACGAGAGCGTGTTGTGCCGGACGGGCTACACAACAACCTGCAGCTGCCTAAATGTGGTGAGGCACCGGCAGGCCGCCTGTGGGTCGAACTTCAGATGCGCGCCGCTATCGCCGCGAGCGTACGCTCCGATGGGGCGCTATTTGCCAATCGCATGGTACGCCTCAACCCAGTCTTATGTGCTGCCTCGCCTCGGAGAATGTCATGACGGATGAAGCCGGCCGCGCTCGGAAGCCCCACTCAGAGCCGCTGAAGCATGCCATGTGGCGTCCGATCTCTGAGGCGCCGTTCACTGGAAACCAATGGGGAGATCAGCCCCACCAAACCTTGCAGGAACTTGATGACTGGTACCTGTTCGCGCGGCAGGACGAACATGGCTGGGTGATCTGGGTCGGCACGCTCGACGCTGAGGATTGGATCGGCCGCGATGATCAGCGCGCCTGTTGGGGGAGCGAGCCGCCCACCCATTTCATGCCGCTGCCGCCGCCCCCGACAACTGCAGAAGTCTGATCTTGCCGCGGGTGCGATGCGTCGTCGAACCCGCTGCGCGCCGCACTTATCCCCCCGCCTCGCCTGGTGGCTTCGTGCGTTAGATACACCGCGATCTCTGAAATCAACGCAGCCATTGCGGGCAAAGGCGCTGCCGCGTGCATTTCCTCGCTGTTGGAGACGCAAAACTACTCGTCCGTTACAGCCGCAGCATCAGAGACAATTGACGTGGCGAACCGAGCTTCCCCTACCCAGGTGCTCATCTGAAGGCAGTCGGCACCTCTATTGCTCTTAGGCGGCCGCCCGTTTCTTCACATCGTCCAGAATTGCGATAACAGCGTCAGTATCGACGAGGCTGAAAAGCCCCGACACTCCGAGTGGATTGAAGTCGGTGAACGGGCTTTCGTAGAGCAGGCCTGGGTCCATCTGCCCCCGCTCCGTGAGGTGGTCGATGACCGTGTTTAAGAACTCGATCTGGCTCGCTGAAAGGGCTCGCCCTTCCATGAATGCGGCAAAGGCTTCCTTGGCGGCCTCACGATCCAGGCCGACCAGAGACCGGATAAATAATCCAAGACCGCCCTCAGATTGCAGCCTGACGATATCCTCGGGTTCGGCGACGCCGGCCTGGACAAAGATGCGTTCCAGCTCCAACAGATCCGTAGGCGTCAGGGGCACGTTGCGGCGCAGCTTCAAGATGGCGAGGTGGCTGGCGTTCTCTTGCAGGAAGTGCTGCGCCTTTCTTCTGAACCGATCCATGTCAGCGCCGACACTGGTGCCGCGCAGTTCGATCTCGGTCCCTGCCCCGATCTCATCCTCGAAGTCGGTGCGAATGATCGGTCGCTTCTTGATCTCGATCAGTTTGATCAGCGCGCGCAGTCGACGGCGCACGACTTCAAGCATCGGCGCGGTCACGTCCTGCCAGTAGTCGTCGGATTGCACCTCCTGGATGAACGCCAGTTCCTTGGCCACCATCGGAATGTTGCCCTTCTCCTCGAGCAAGTTCGCGATCGCGACGATCTTGTCCCGCAGTCCGGCGAAGCTCGCCTCCGCCCTTAAGACCGAGAGCTGAGTTCTTAAAATGAGGGCGTCGAACTGTTTAGCGGCGATGTCATCATCAGAAACACTTGACGGCAAACCAGCCAAGTCATGGATCAGCTCTGCCTGGTCATCAAGCCCGAGCCGAGACCAAGCCTCGGGAGCGGCATACTTCTCGACGAGTCGCCGCTTTGGCCGAACCAGGAAGTTGTCCAGGCTCATGCCGCCGACGATGTCGCGTAGGCCACTAGCGAGATCTTCGCGCAAGGTTCGAACTTCATCGTGCAGGCCATCACCCTCCGCAACCGATAGCACCCAGCTCTGGCCCTCGGGGAAGACGCCCGCGCGCCCAGGAGGATGCAGGCCGTCGAGCGCTCCGATCAGTTCGACGCGCGCCGCGAACAAACGTTGGCTCAGCGATGCGCCGAGCGCCCCATCGGTCACGTCGGGGTTCTGGTTGAAGAACTCCAGGTTCTGGCAGAAGTCGAAAACCGAGAAGTAGGCCTTATCCACGCCAGGCCCGAACAGGTCGGGGCAAAGCCGGGTGCCGCGGCCGATCATCTGCCAGAACTTGGCCTTTGAGCGAACGATCTTGAAGAAGACCAGATTGACTACCTCGGGCACGTCGATGCCTGTATCCAGCATGTCGACAGAGACGGCGATGTGCGGCGCTTTGTCTGGCTGGGAGAAGTCGTCTATCAGCGTCTGGGAGTAGGAGTCGCCCGAGATCACCACTCGGGCGAAGGAGCCCTTCAGGTTGGGGTAGGCGAGGTCAAACCGCTCAACGATGAAGCGGGCGTGGTCCTGGTTCTTGGCGAAGATGATGGTCTTGCCCAAGCGGTCGCCGTCCGCCACGCGCTGACCATGGGTCATCAGGTGTTCAAGCACCTTGTCGACCGTGTCGGCGTTGAACAGCCACTTGTTGACGGCGGCGGGCTCGACCACGGCGGGAACGTTGCCGTCCTCATCCCACTCCACAGCGTCCCAGGCTTCCTGCTCGTCTTCGGGAAGGTCATCGTAGCGAATGCCCTCGCGCTCGAACCGCAGCGGCACGGCAACGGCCTTCGGTGGAACCAGGAACTTGTCGCCCACCGCCTCGTCCAGGTCGTAGGCGTCGGTTGGCACGCCACGTTGCAGGTTGAACAGGCCGTAGGTGTCGCGGTCGATCTCGTTCTTGGGCGTGGCCGTCAGGCCGACCAGCAGGCTGTCGAAATAGTCGAAGATCGCGCCATACTTCCGATAGACTGAGCGGTGGGCTTCATCGATGACGATTAGGTCGAAATGACCGGGGCCAAAGCGCCGCGCCTCACCACCCTCCTTGCCGTCGATCAGCCCCATCATGGTGGGATAGGTCGAGACATAGACGCGGCCGGTCGAGGTGCGATCCGAGATCAGGTTCACCGGCGAGGCCGAGGGCAGGAACTTCTTGAAGGCCCCCGCGGCCTGGTTCACCAGCGCTTTTCGATCTGCCAGAAATAGGATGCGCCGCGCCCAGTTGGCCTTCATCAAGAGGTCGGCCAGGGCGATAACCGTCCGAGTCTTGCCTGACCCCGTCGCCATCACCAGCAGCGCGCGGCGTTGCTTGTCCTTTTCGAAGGTCTCGGCGACCCGGCGGATGGCGCGGGTTTGATAATAGCGTCCTGCAATCTCAGCATCGATCGCGGCGCTGGAGAGCGGACGCAGGGTCGTTCGGCGGCGTATCGCCAGCTCCAGCTCGTCCTTGGTGAGGAAGCCTTGGATGGCGCGCGGTGGATAGCGACGATCGTCCCAGATCCAGTGCTCGTAGCCGTTGGTGTAGAAGACGATCGGGCGTTGGCCGGACTCGGCTTCCAGGCAATCGGCGTAGAGCTCGGCCTGGCGTTGGCCGACGCGCGGATCCTTCTTGGTGCGCTTGGCCTCCACAACGGCCAGCGGCTTGCCATCATCACCCCGCAACACATAGTCGACGAAGCCCTGGCCGGGGCTGTTGGGCATTCCGGTGACAGGAACTTCTAGTTCCAGATTGCCCGCGCTGACAGACCAGCCGGCCTCGCGGAGGAGCAAGTCGATGAAGAGGTCGCGGGTGGCAGCCTCGTTATAGTCGTGGTCGTCGGCGCGCGCCGTGTTGGCGGCCTTGGCGGCAGCGACCTCCGCACGAAGCTGGGCCAGTTCGGCTTCCAGCGTGGCTCGGCTCTCATCGCTGGCGCGGGCCTGCGCTTCGGCGGCCTCACGCGCCCGGACCGCCTCGACGAAGCGCGCGGCGGCCGCGTTCAGTTGATCCAGCCGCTCGGCCGGCACGGCCAGGTTCAGCGGCAGGGCGTCGGCCGAGAAGGTCAATGTCCCTGATGGCTTCTCGCCCCGTGCGTAGGTGCGCACCAGCCAGTAAGACAGGTGGAACAACTCACGCGCCGCGGCCACACCGTCGGCGGCGGGAACGGTCTTCGACTCGTGCGCGGCGCGGTTGCCCAGGTCCTTGAGCGCGCGCGCCTTGGTCAGGAGGGGCGCGCCGACCAGCGCCTTGAAGGTCGGTTCGTGGATGCGGGCGGATAAGGTCGACTCATAGGGCGACCGCAGGTTGGCCTCATGGCGATAGAGCCAGTCGACCATGGTTTCCAGAGTCAGGCGAGCATAGAAACACGCTCCTCGCGCGTCGCTGCGCGCCATGCCCTCAACACGGAGCGCCAGCGCATGAATCTGTAGAAACTCGGCGGCCAGGAAGGCGAACTGGGACATCAGGCGACCGCCTTCAGGCTAATCTTCGGGAAGTGCTCGGCGAACGCCGCACGCACCGGCGCCCAAAGGGCGGGGGCCAGCGGCCACTTGCAGTTGACGGTGTTGAGCACCGCGTAGCCGGCGGCGACGAGGTCGTCGGCCAGGGCCTTTTCCATGGCGCCGACAATGTCGCGCAGCGGCACGTGCGCCGCCATCAGGGCCTCGCGGGTCGCGCCGTCGGCCTTGGCCACCTCGTCATAGAGCGGACCGTGGCTGACCAGGTGGAAGGTACAGGCATCCAGCGCGATGCTTCGCTTGTCCAGGTGTTTGCGAAGGGCGTTCTGGGTGGTGACCTTGCCCAGATGCTGGCCCATGCGGGTATAGGGCGCATTGGCGTGCGGGCTGGAGTTGTCGCCGGTGCGGCCGACGTAGAGCAGCTCGCCCGTCGGCGTCTCGACCCGCCAGACATACAGCCAGAAGCCGCGACGCAGCATCGGGCCTGGCAGGGTCAGGACGTGGGTCGCGGGCGCCATGACTTAGAGTTCCCCCCGGAAGGCGCGGTGCTGGAGGGAGGCAAAGAGGGCGTCGAGGTATTTCAAGCTTTCCCGAGACTGCATTATCAAGGCGTCGATACGAGCCACGTCTTGAGAGAAGCGCTCCTGATCTCCGCTTGCCGGGAGCGGAATAGGTGTCTCGGAGAGCTGCTTAATATTGAGAGTTGGCTGCGCTACTGTCCTCGTTTCAGAAATAAAGTAGCGCTGACATGCTTCGCTCTTAAGATATTCCGAGAGATATTCACGATTGATCTTCATTGGATCAGATGGGATTCGAGCCACCGCGCGCGCGATATTTGCCCCGGCGAGCTCCGGAGATGCAATTGCAACTGATCCAATAGAGCCGACACAGGCGACGAGTATCTCATCGCCTTTCAGGCGAGAGCGTTGATATTGGGCTTCGATCTTCGGGTCGATTTGCTTCATGCTGCCCGATCGGAAATCTCCATCGACGATGTTGCCCACCCTAACGAGGCTGACGCCGTCTTGGAAATCATCGCCTGGCTGAACTACGCCATAGTTTATTTTATCCCCTCGTCTAACGAGTTCGGCGAGGAGAACAGAACTGCTCTCTAGATGGGAGATGTGGTTTAGCATACATTCAAGAAGCGCTTGTTTGAGCGTTCCTGCGAACGCAAGCGCCTCCCGCCGCTTGCGGCGCAGGGCGTCGGCTTGGTCGAGGATCGCCGCGATCCGCCGTTGTTCGTCGAGTGGAGGGAGGGGGATTTCCACACCCCTGACCAGATCGATATTCAAGTTCTTGACCGTGGCGCCTGAGGCGAGACGTTCAAATTTTCGATAGGTGTAGGGACTGCTCAGAACCTGAAACAGATAGTCGGGGTCGGTGCCCGCTGTTTTCGGGCTGAGCGAGAGCCATCCATCGTGTATGCAGCCTGAGGTCGCCATAATATAGGGTCGCCCGAAGCTCATCGAGTTTGTTAGCAAGAAATCACCCGGCGCTACGACGCGTGAGCGCGACACTCCTGCTGGTTTGATCTTGCGCTTAGTTGACCGGATGTATTTCGCGCTATCGGTTGCGTCGCTGATCGATACCCAGTTAACCCCGTCGTCCGCTTCTGTGAGATAGTTTGCAATTGGACGGGGCGAACCACCCCGCGCGATCTCAAATAGATCCCCGAGCGCTGCCGAGGTCCAGCTCACCTCACCATCTCCTCAAGCTTGACCAAGCCCTCGGCGATCTCCGCCTCCAGCTTTCTTAGCTGCGCGATGATCACCGCCGGACTGTCGTGCTCGACAGCCGCGTGCACCGTCTCCTTGTAACGGTTGATCGACAGGTCGTAGCTGCCGTCGCCGGCGATATCGGCCTTGGCCACGCAGAAGCTCTGGGCCGTGCGCGGGCGCTCCGACTCGGCGGCGTCGCGGTCCGCCCAGCGCGCCAGCAGGTCGGGCAGGTTGTTCTTGTCGTGCTCGGCCTGCGCCAGGTCCACGGCCGGGGCGACGCCCAGCCGGTCCTCCGCTAACAGCGGCTGGCGCTTGTCGTCCAGAGACCAGCCGTCGGCCTTCATGTCGTAGAACCAGACGTTCTCGGTCCCACCCACGCCGGTCTTGGTGAAGATCAGGATGGCGGTCGAGACACCTGCGTAGGGACGGAAGACACCCGAGGGGAGGGAGATCACCGCGTCCAGCTTATGGTCCTCGACGATCATCCGACGCAGTTCCTTGTGCGCCTTGGACGAGCCGAACAGCACGCCGTCGGGCACGATCACCGCCGCCCGGCCGCCCACCTTCAGCAGGCGCAGGAACAGGGCCAGGAACAGCAGCTCGGTCTTGCGGGTCTTGACGATGCGCTGCAGGTCGGCCGCCGTCTGCTCATAGTCCAGCGAGCCCGCAAACGGCGGATTGGCCAAGATCAGATCGTACTTGTCCTTCTCGCCGGCGATGTCCTCGCTGAGGCTGTCGCGCGCCTCGATCAGCGGATTTTCGATGCCGTGCAGGATCATATTCATCGAGCCGATCCGCAGCATGGTCGGGTCGAAATCGAAACCGTGGAAGGCCTTGTCGTGGAAGTGCTGGCGCGCGGCGGCGTCGCGGAAGATCTCCGGATGCTTGTCGCGTAGATATTCGCCCGCCCCGACCAAGAAGCCGCAAGTGCCCGCGGCGGGGTCGCAGATCACGTCGCCGGGCTTGGGCTCCATCAGAGCTACCATCAGGTTGATGATGTGGCGCGGGGTGCGGAACTGGCCATTCTGGCCGGCGCTGGCGATCTTGCCCAGCATGTACTCGTAGACGTCGCCCTTGGTGTCCCGATCGGCCATCGCCACGTGGTCGAGCTTGTCCACCACCTTGGCCAGCAGGGCTGGCGTCGGGATGGCGAAGCGGGCCTCCTTCATGTGCCGGGCGACCGCGCCCTCGGCGGCGACCTTTTCGCGGATGAACGGGAAGACGTGCCGATCTACGATCCGGTACATCTCGCGCGGCTCTAACCCCTTGAATCGCGACCAGCGCAGATTGTCATAGGGCTCGCCGTCGTCATCGGCGCCTTCGGGGAAGATGCGTCGCTCGATGGGCTTCTTCAGCGCCTCGGCCCTGCGCTCCTCGACCGTCTGCAGCTCGTCCAGGCGCTTGATGAACAGCAGATAGGTCAGCTGCTCCATGACGCTGAGCGGATTGGAGACGCCGCCCGACCAGAAGTCGTTCCAGATGCCGTCGATCTGATTTCTGATCTCGCCCACCAGCATCAAATGCCCCCACGCACTTCGCCCTTGGCGCTGGCCAAGGCGATTTCAAACTCATCTCGATTGGCCACTACGACCGGTGTCTCGGCTGGCGAATCGGTGGCCACGTCCAGACGCAGCCTCTTCTTCAAATAGTAGAGTAGGGCTTTGCGCACCGACAGCGCGCTGCGCCCTTTGGGCATATCGTACTCCCAGGCCACCGCCTCCTGTTGGCTCGCGGACAGGGCGGGATTGGGCCGCAGTTCCACGCTGAAGGTCTCGGTCCAATCCTGATCAGCGGCGGCCGATGCGCCAGCCGAAGCTTTGTCTCGCAGGGCCCGCCAGCGTGATAGGATGAAATCCTTGAAGTCGCCGTCTAAGTGGCAATAGCCACGCACGTGCCACCGCAGACCGTCGGAGCCAAAGGCGTGCGGTGTAATCCGTCGCCACAACGAGTCCGGCCGGCGTGGGCTCATTGACTGATACTGGACTTCGATCGATGCGCCTTCTCGCATCACTGTCAGCAGATCGCGAAACAATAGAGGATCAACTCGCCGCGCAGGCACGGGCATCGCCTGGGCGTCGGGCGCGACGCCGATCCAGGTCTCGTCCAGGCTGATGACACCCTCGGCCTTGGCTCGGAGTTGCGACAGGTAGCGATCCGCGCTGAGAGCCAGGAAGCGCGGCGCGAATTCCGGCGTCGCCACATAGCGCTTGGCGCTGGCGTCGTAGTGCAGATTCGCAGGCGCAAGCTCGCGGTACTGGCTCAGATCGTTCGACGCTTGAGGCACTGAGACCCCAAAGCGGTCAGTGATCTCCGAACGATTTACGCCCCCTTCCCAGAAGGCCCGAAATTCAATGAATTCAAGGCGCTGCTCCGCCCCCCACCGCATCTTTGCACCATCGCCAGCCATCATCGTGCGCACCAAACCAGAATAGAAACTTGACGGGTATAAAAACTATATCCATAAAAATACTATTCCCACCGACCGCTGCGGTCAATTCCGCAACGGCTCCATCGCGAAAGGCGAATGCGAAATGTCTGATCTTCAAGTCACCTGCATCAACAAGACTCCGCGCAATGACCCCCACCAGGGCATCACTTATCTCGGCGGGGCGGGGTTCAAGTACAGCCGCCAGCAAGTCGTCGATTTCATCAATGGGCGTATCCACACGTTCTACACGAAGACGAATGGGGTCCGCGCTGAGATCGGCGTCAACGGCAATGCGCCTAACCAGTGGGTTCAGACCTACGCCGACAAGCAGTGGAACAACAATCTGTTGGCCCTGCCCGAGTGCCGTTGATCGATCAAAAGCCGTGGGGGCTTTGCGCCCCCGCGGCCGTCGCTCGCCACTTCTAAGACTTAGCCGGTCAGGACGCCCCCCAAATGCTCCCTCTCATGATCATCACCACCATCGCGGCTGTGTTGGCCTGCTTGTTCGCGACGCTCAGCTTCTTCCGACGCCAACCGGGGCCGAAAGCCGACCCGGAAGTCGTGGCCAAGCTGGCCGTGCTTGAAACGGGAATGCGGGACATCCCCAGCACCGGGCGTGAAGAGGGCAAGCTGCTGCGCGACGAACTGCGCAACGCGCTATCGACGCATCAACAAGGCCTCGATACTCGGTTGGCGACTTTCGCTCAGGGGCAGGGCGAGCAACTGTCGGCGATGCGTCAGGAAGCCTCCGACGGTCGGGCCAAGCTTGAAGAGGCGCTGGTCGTCGCCACCGACGCTTTCGCTAACACCCAGACCACGCGGCTTGGCGAAACCAACCAGGCTATGAAGGATCTCGCCGAACGGCTCCAGAAGGCTCAGGACACGGCGCGGGAGCTGCAGAAGCAGGCGCTGGACGGCATGGCCATGAAGATCCAGGCCCTCACTGAAGCCAACGACAAGAAGCAGGATGCAATCCGCGAAGCGCTCGTCCTTAGCCTGGACCAGCTTCGCAAGGAGAATGAAGCCAAGCTTGAGCAGATGCGCGCCACGGTCGACGAGAAGCTGCAGGGTACGCTGGAGGCCCGTCTGGGCGAGTCCTTCAAGCTGGTCAGCGACCGGCTGGAACTGGTCCATAAGGGCCTTGGCGAGATGCAGAGCCTCGCGACCGGCGTAGGCGATCTGAAGCGCGTCTTGACCAATGTGAAATCGCGGGGCGGCTGGGGCGAGATGCAGCTGGGCATGCTGCTGGAAGACATGCTGACGCCCGAGCAATATGAGAAGAACGTCCGCATCCGGCCTGATTCCGGCGAAATCGTCGAGTTCGCCGTCCGGCTGCCTGGCAAGAGCGATGACATGGCGCTCTACCTTCCGATCGACGCCAAGTTCCCGCACGAAGACTATGACCGGCTGCTGGTCGCTCAGGACGCCGGACTGGCGGAAGACGCAGAGAAAGCGGGGCTGGCGCTGGAGCGGGCCGTTCGGGCACAGGCCAAGGTGATCTCCGAGAAGTACGTGCATCCGCCGTACTCGACAGACTTCGCGATCATGTACCTACCGACGGAGGGGCTCTTCGCCGAGATCATCCGCCGACCGGGTCTGTGCAGCGAGCTGCAGGCTCAATACCGGGTCATGCTGACGGGACCGACCACCTTGGCGGCCTTGCTCAATAGCCTGCAGATGGGTTTCCGCACTCTGGCGATCGAAAAGCGCTCCAGCGAGGTCTGGCAGGTGCTGGGCGCCGCCAAGGCGGAGTTCAAGAAGTACGGCGATGTCTGGGACAAGCTGAGCAAGCAACTCGCGACTGCGCAGAATACGGTCACCGAGGCAGGCAAGCGGACGCGCGCTGTTGAGCGCAAGTTGCGTGATGTAGAGTCGGTAGAGTTGCCTATCGGGGCCGATGTCTTCGAGGCATTGCCAGACCTTGGCGGTGAAGAAAGCGACGAAGACGTCGCCGCGTAGGGCGAGCCAACTGGAGCTCCTACATCAGGTACGGGCGCCTCGCCCTAACTACAAATTATAGTTGAGCTTTTGCTGTAAATTTGATCACTGGAGGGAAGTCGGAGTGTGGGGGCGCCTCGACGCCATCCGTCCGGCTCGCCCCCAGAGCGTGGGGGCGTAAGTGGAACAGATTCTGGATCTCATTCTGGCGGGGTTGGAGGTTGTCTACGGGCGACCCTGGCTCGCGCTCTGTGTTCTGATCCTGATGTTTATGTGGGCGGGCGCACTCGTTTTCCGAGCGCACCGGCGGGTCGGGCCCTATCTCAAGTCGGCGAGATTACGGGTGAGCGCGCTGCGGACCGCCCTAGGCGATTCAACGGAAGTCGTCGATCAACGTGAGGCCTTCGGCCGCAACTACCTCGATGTGGCGGCGGCTCTCGACGTTGAACAACCAGGGGCACATGCGCTGGTGCAGGCTTGGCGAGAGTTCCATGAGTCAATCATCGACGAAAACGTTTCGCCGATCCGAAACACCATCCGCCCCGGCACCTATTTTCATCGCGCTGCGCCCCGCCTGACTGACCTGGCCTTTGCGTCGAACGTCTTCGTCGCCGTCGGCCTCATCCTGACCTTCATCGGGTTGGTGGTGGCGTTGCATACGGCCGCCGGCAACATGGGTGATCCGAGCAAGGCGCAGATCGCCTTGACGCTCTTGCTAACCGTCGCTTCTGCGAAGTTTCTGACCTCGATAGGCGGCATCGGCGCGTCGTTGTGGCTGCGGTTCGCGGAGCAGGGCCTGGCGCGCAAGGTCAACGCTGAAACAGAAGAGATCTGTGCATTACTCGAGCGCGGTTTGCTTTATGTGCCGCCGCAGCGGCTGGCGGCCGAACAATTGACCGAGCTGCGCGAGCAGACCGCGCAACTGAAGTTCTTCAATCAGGATGTCGCTTTCCAGCTTGCAGACCGGATCAACGCGGGCGTTACCCAGGCCTTCGCTCCGATGGCGTCGTCGTTGACGGCCCTGAATGAGAACATGGCCGCGGTGACTCAAGGCATCGGCAGTGAGGCGGCCAAGGCCATCGCGGACGTCAGCGGCCAGCAGCTGCAAGGCCTGAGCGATACCCTCGCAAGTCTCAGCCAACGACTTGATGCGATGACCACCTCGGTTGGAGCTTCGGGTGATCATGCGGCGGAACAGATACGCGCTGCGGGCTCGGACTTTGCTCAGGCGGCCACAGTTATCCGCGAGGCCTTCGACAGGTTGGTCGCCAACGTCGATGGCATGGGCGGCAAGCTCGCAGAGCAAGGCGAAGCGGTCGCGCGCACTCAGGACGAAGCGCTGACACGAGTCTTGAGTGGCCTCGAGAGCGCTCAGGCGAGGTCAGCCGAGGCCGTCGGCGACGCGGTCAAGGCTTTGCAATCAGCTGGCGCCCAGGCTGCGGAGACGATGCAGCGGGAGGTCGGTGCCGCACTGGCAGAAGGCGTCGCTGAGAGCCAGCGCACCTTCCGCACGGCCCTGGAGGAGGGCGGTGATGCACTCCGTGGAGCCGCGTTAGGGCTTGCGCAGGCGGTAGGGGAGGCGGCCGAGAGTATCGAGCGCGCCTCAGCAGGCTTCGTTCGTAGCGGCGACAGTGCTGCCCGGACGGCCGAGGCAATGGACGGGGTAACCGGACAGGCGAAGACAGCAGCGACGTCGCTAGGCGACGCCGTAAAGGGCTTCTCCACCGCAGCGGCACCCGTTGCGCAGGCCGCCCTGGCCGTCAACGAAGCGGCGTCAAGCATAGCCCGCGCCATCACCACGAGCCGCGACACCAACGCCGACACACTGCGCGGTCTCAGTGCTCTGGCAGATGGCATCAAGGAAACGCAGTCGGCCGCTGAGACGGCGTGGCGCGACTACCGCGCACGGTTCGAAGGTGTCGACAAAGCTCTCGCTCAGACAGCAGAGAAGCTCGGCCAAACGCTCGGCGATAGCTTTGACGAGTTCCGCCGCTTCGCCCAGAGCTTCGACTCCGAAATGGCGGCTGCGGTGTCAAAGTTATCGACCACCGCGACTGCGATTGAAGAATATGCTGGCGCACTCGACGAGTATGTAGATGAAAGAAAAAAGTCGACGCTGGAGGCCGCTGAATGAATGCGGAGGAGGCGTATGAGCATACCGTCGAGGAAGAGAACTATTTCGTGTCCATGACGGACATGATGGTCGGGATGATATTCATATTTATCATCCTCCTCATGTACTATGTGCTCCAATTCAGCACGACTATTTCACGCTTTGAAGACGTCAATGAAGCGCGTGCCAAGATCGCGATTGAATTGAAGGAGGAGCTTGAGAGACGCGGTGTCGCGGTGACGATCGAGGAAAACAGCAGCGTCCTGCGGCTCAAGGACAACGTCCTGTTCGACAGCGCCCAATCCGACGTGAAGGTGGAGGGCTGGCCAAAGGTTGTCTCCCTCGCGGAAAGCCTGCGTGCGGTGCTCCCCTGCTACACCGACGAGGCACCGACGGTCATCCGGCTCACAAGGGGCGTCTGTAGCCCCAGTCCGCACAGGATAGAATCGCTGTTCATCGAAGGGCACACGGACACCGACGGCTTCAGCGGTCTTGGTATGGTCGACAATCTTGATCTCTCCGCCAAGCGCGCTGCCAATGTCTATCGGCGCCTGAAGGGTGCCGACGGCGGACTGGCCCAGGTTTGCACCAAACGGGAAACGGGCCGTTGTGTGCCGGTCCTGAGCGTCAGCGGCTACGGTTCAGACCGGCCCGCCGATGGTGATTTCGCGGCCAAGGATAAGAACCGCCGCATCGACCTGCGCATCGTGATGCGCACGCCGCCGACAGAGGAATATCGCAAGGTCGAGGCCGGGATGGCTGGCTCGTGACCGTCCTAGCCAGACTTCTCGCCGATCCGGCTCACCTGCTTGGCAGAGCAAAGGCGAAGGCTCCCGAGCCGCTCCGCTTGAGACGGGCCGTTGCAGCTATGAGCGACGGGGGCGGAGCCTCGATCGTGGCGGACAACACCGAGGTAATCCAGCTCCGCATTGCCGCCGCGGTGCGGGATGGCTCCGCAGGCCTGAATCGCCTCTCTCGCCGCGACCTGCGTGAAGGTTGTCGAGTCTTTCTTCATCCGCCGCAGCCGCCCGGGCGGATTCATGATGTCGGTGCGCCTTTGATCGAGGAGGTCGTACGGCTTCAGCGACGGGCGGCTTATTTGGCTCTGATTGACGCTTATTTGGACGGGTTCGCCATCGACGATCCCGATGTCTCTCGCCTCGCCGCAGCGTTGGCGGCGACCGGTCGGAACTGGCCCTGGCGTTCAACGGACTTCTGGCCCCAGCGGGTCAAAATCTTCAGGCTCTTCGAACCAACAGAAGCGCCGGCGCGGCTTGCCGCCGCTGTCCTCAACTCGGAAGCACCGCCTCGCGCCATTCTCGACAGCGCGGGTCTCCACTCTGAAGGTCGCCGCAAGGGAGGACTGGCGGAGGCGGCGTTTCGCACGGCCTGCGTCCAGGCTGCAAGCAAGGTCGGAAGACCGGCCGTGTCGATGCAGGAGCGGATTGTAGCCTGGGCGCAGGATGGCGGCGGCGCATTGGCTTTCCCGAGGGCATGGCCCGATTTCACCGCTGCTTTGTTCATGCCCTGGCGGAGGGACGATCCATCAGCCTCGCATAGGAGCCTCCTGATCGAGGCTGCGGTCGGCTACGGTGGCGATCCGCGGGTGAACGAGAGCCGCTGGAGGCCCGTGCGGCAGTCCGTCGGAGACGCCTATGACGTCATCGTCCGTTGGCTCACTAAGGCTTCGGTAGAGCAGTTTTTCGATATCGTCAGTGAGACGATGACTGATCGCCCAGACATGTGGGAGCAGCGCCGTAAATTCTGGACTGCCTACTTGAAGGCCGACATGATTTCGGCTGCGTGGGTGGCCTTCGGTGCCGATGGCGCCTTGCGCGCGAGTCAGGCGGCCCGTCGCAGTTCCGACAGTGGCCTTTCGATGTTCGGCCGCCTCTCGTCCGGCGGGGGTCGGAGTTCCGAACATGCAGCTCTCATCATGCGGATCGGCGATCTCACCGTGGTCGAATGGAGCCACAACGGTCGATGGAACATCTGGCGTCGCAGCGACAGCGGTGCGCCAGGTCTGTTTAGGCACAATTCAAGGGGGCTGCCCGATTACGCCCCACCGGATCTGATGAACGCACCCATGAATGGCACGCATCAAGGCTCCTGGGAGTGGAAGCTGGCTGAAACCATCCGTCAGGAAACGGGATTGCGACCTTGAAAAATTGGTTCGGCGGCAAGTCCACCGCGAAATCCGAGGCACGCTTTCTACATGCTGTGGAAGGCGACGACCTGATCCTGACCTTGGTGAATGGGCTGGACGCCGCGCCTGCTTCTTCATGGCCAGGACTTAAGCCTGAGGCGGCGCAGGCCATCTGGTCGTTGCAGGCCGCGGCCGAGGATGCTCGGACGGGCGATGACGGGCGCGTTCTGGTCGAGGCCAATGAGAGCTCCATTCGCCTGAGACCGTCCTATCTCGCGGCGCTGGATACGGTCAGCGCATCGGCCTTCTCACTGCCTCCGCCGACGAATCTTGGGTTGGATCTGAAGTCCATAGGACGGATCGACCAGGACGACTTTCACCTGCAGGTACGTTGGGTGCGCCCTGGCGGTCAGCCCGCGCGCGCAGATCTGAACGGTGCACTGCTCACCACTCTCGATGGGCTGCGTCGCCTCCCGGAACCGCTGTGGTCGCTCCACAATGCCGCCACGCGCCTGGCTTCGCCGCTGGAGAAAGCTGAACGTTTCAAGGCTCTCGCCGACCTTCGGGCTCACTGGCCGGACGATCCGGCCGCGCCAGTCGACAGTGATCTGTTTCTGCGGGATCTTCGCGTTCACTACGCGTCCAGCTTATCGCTCCGGCTTCGTACGCTGACACCGAATTGCACCGAGTTTGACCCCGTCCTGTTCGGTGCCCGCTCGCTAGCGGATGCCGAAGATTTGGGCCGAAGTCTGGACGAGGAACTAGACAACGTCCTCACGCCCGCCGCGCAGAAGGTGTTTGCGGAGCACCGCTTCCGCAGAGAGCCGGAAGCTCGCCCCGTCTACCTTTTGCGCGATGGCGAATACGTCTTCATCGATCCCGGGCTGCAACCTGCGCTCAACGTCGTTCGGAAGCTTCAGGAACGGCCCGAAGCGGAACGGCGAGCTTTTGTACTCAATCCTCGCCGCGTGTTGCGCGAGCATCTGGGACACGCGCTGTCCGAAGAGATCGGCCTGGATGCCCTCTTTGTCGAGACAGATCAGTTCTCGGGCCGTGTTGCGGGGGTGGACGTCTGGCGTGCGCCGGTCCTGCCTTGGTTGACACCAATCGGGAAGAATCAATGGCTTCCGGAACGCTTCGGATTGCGCATCGGCGAGGACTATTTCTCGCTGCCGCCCGAGAATGTTCTCGCGGTGATCGAACAGGTGGAGGTCGCAGCGGCCGCGGGCCACGCGACGGCGCCAATCGGCGATCTTCTGCGTCCTGCCTCTGACGATGGTCCTCCCGCGCCTCGGGATTTGCCAATCAATGAGCAGACAATTGACGCTGTCAGAAGCCTTGCGCCTTTCGCTCTTGGAGCCTCGCCTCCGTCGGCCGGTCTGGAGGAAGCGCCTGCCATCTGGGACGGGGAAGTCCAGGGCAAACTATTCCTGGTGGTTCGGGAGAACTTCGAAGAGGTCGAGTACGCGCCGCTCGACGCTGCGGGAGAGCCCACTCCTTCGACAGATCAGATATCCATCCCCGATCGATTGCGCGCGTCCCTGAAACTTCACCAGCGACATGGGCTGATTTGGCTGGCGCAGAACGCCAGGGCGAGGCGGCCGGGTGCGCTGCTCGCCGACGACATGGGGCTGGGCAAGACGCTGCAGGCCATCGCGTTCATGGCCTGGCTCCAGGATGAAGCTGCCGCGGGCCGCAGGCCAAGTGCGCCCTTCCTCATTGTGGCGCCGACGGGCCTTCTTGGGACGTGGCGAGACGAAATCGCCAAGCACTTAGATGTTCCCCGTTTGGGCTCTCTAGTACCCGCCTTCGGTTCTGACCTGAAGTCACTGCGTGACGAAGATACCTTCGGTACCCGGGATATCGAGACGGGTCGCGCGTCGCTTAAGGCCGAGTCCTGGCGCGCCGCCGGAGTGGTGCTAACCACCTACGAAACGCTTCGGGACTATCACTTCAGCTTCGCTCGAACGCGTTTCGGCCTGATCGTCTATGACGAAATCCAGAAGCTGAAGAACCCCACCAGCCAGATGACGAGGGCCGCCAAGGCGCTCAACTCGACCTTTACGCTCGGGATGACGGGTACGCCGGTCGAGAACCGACTTCAGGATCTATGGTCCATCATGGACGTGCTGGCCCCGGGCCTGCTTGGCGCCAGTCGGGACTTTGAGCGACGCCATCCCTCAGGTGATTCCGCCGCGTTGGCCCGTTTGAAGGTGCAACTCACCGAGGGGCGGAGTGGCCAACCCGCCTATATGTTACGCCGTCTGAAGAGTGAAGCTCTCGAAGGTATGCCTCAGAAGCACATCCATACGATGTCAGTGGATATGCCGCCAGTTCAGGCCCAAGCATACCGTGATGTCGTAATGAAAGCAGCCGCGGCGGCGTCAGGCGGCAATATGGGGAAGGGTGGCATGCTTTCGACGCTGGCGTCGATGCGCGGTGTCTCCCTTCATCCTCTCGACCCCCGCCAGGCCCCGGCAGACCTCGACATCTACGCCCGAGATTCTGCGCGCTTGTTTCATACGCTGAAGGTTCTTGATGAGGTCGCCGCCGGGCGGGAGAGGGCGCTCATCTTTGTCGAAGACCTCGCCATGCAGGAACGTCTGTCTGGGCTGATTCAGGCGCGGTTCAAGCTTCCAAGTCCGCCAATGCGCATCAACGGCTCGGTGCCTGGTCATAAACGACAGGGAATGGTGACAGCCTTCCAGCAGAACCATGACCGGTTCGACGTCATGATCCTGTCCCCCAAGGCCGGTGGCGTTGGGCTTACTTTGACCGCCGCCAATCATGTCATTCACCTGTCACGGTGGTGGAACCCGGCGGTGGAAGATCAGGCGACAGACCGGGTGTTCAGGATCGGCCAGACCAAAGACGTGCATGTGTACCTACCGTTGGCGGTGCATCCTGACCCGTCGATCCGTGAGGCCAGTTTCGACCTACGCCTCAATGCGCTCATCGAGCGCAAGCGCCAGTTGACGCGGGATCTGTTCCTGCCGCCGGATGCCAGCGACGCGGAGCTCTCCGACTTGTTCCGGGAGGTGTCTCTGGGGGCGGAGGTGCCGAGTGACTCGCCAGCGCGCCAGCCGGATACGGTCGCTGATGCGGGGCGTGCAACTGTTGAGCCGCGAGCTGTGCTTAGCCTGCCCAAAGTTCTGGTCGACGCTGGGGTCCGCCATTGGCGCTGCGAAGCGGGCGCGGCGCGCCCGACCGAGGCTCTGGTTGCTATGTTCGCCGGTAAGGACATCGTTCAAGTGGCTATTCGGGATCCGTATGCGCTCGCTCGATCAAGCGCACGCCAAGCCCAGGTTCGATTCCTCGTGGCGCTCAAGGAAGTATCCCGCTCGCTGGGGGCCGTCACGATCGAGTATGCTCCCGAAGCCGAGGGTGATGCTGATGATGGGGGTGCCCGTCGGGATCTCGGCGCGATTTACTCGCGGGCATTCGGCGGCGGCGGTCCTAGACTGGCGCTGAATCGACGGAGCAAGCGCTCTCGCGATGACGACTTTCATGATCGTTTCGTCGAAATCGATGTCCGCCATGCCGGGGGTGCGATCCGACGGTACGAGGTGACGATTGGTCGAGGTGTCGAGGCACTGTTCGACTCCACCAAGCAATGCACGGTAACTTATGCCCCCCCGTCGGCCGTATGACGCGAGTGCACACCACTGCATGCCCCGCTGGTGGTCGCATGGGCACTGATGGCGTTAACTTTCTGACCTCTGCCTTGCGCTACCTAGGGTCGATCTGCCGGAAGCGATCCGGCGTGCACACGTCAGGGGCGATATGGCGCTTTTTCGAGTAGCGGGCGATGCTCTTGAGCGGGTCCATCAGACAACTTTCGCCAAGGAAAACCTCCTTGAGCGCAGCGACCTGCAGCGGCTTCTGAAAGCGGACATCACGGCCTTGGCGCCGGACCTAATGGTGATCGCTGAGGAATTCGGTGACTGGGAAGACAGCCATCGGCGGATCGATCTTCTTTGTGTGGATCGGAATGCTCACCTTGTCGTGGTGGAGCTGAAGAGGACGGAGGATGGAGGTCATATGGAGCTCCAAGCGATCCGCTATGCGGCCATGGTGTCCAGCATGACCGTCGATCAGTTGGTGGGAGTCCATGCCCGCTTCATCGGCGGTGACGATGCCCACGCGCGGGCCGAGAGCTCCATTGCAGCCTTCCTCGGGTGGGACAGCGTGACCGGTGGGCAGCTTGCCGACGATGTTCGGATCATTCTGGCCGCCGCCAACTTCTCAGTTGAGCTGACAACAGCGGTGCTGTGGCTCAACAAGCAGGGATTGGATTTTACCTGTTATCGTATTGTGCCTCATCGTCTCGGCGAGACCGTGCTCATCGACGTCCAGCAGCTCATCCCGCTCCCTGAAGCCGCCGACTACGAAACCAAGCTGCGAGCTCAACGTCAGGAATCTCAGCGTGTAGAGAGTGCGAGAGGCGAAATTTTCCGGCGTTTCTGGGCCCAGCTGATAGAGCGTTCAAAGGCCAGAACTCAGGTGGTTGCTGGTCGCTCAACCAGCCCCGATCACTGGCTCAGCGGTCCCACAGGGCGAACGGGTTTCACCCTGACATTCAGCATGAAGCAGCACAGTAGCCGGGTGGAGCTCTACATCGATTTTGGCAAAGGGACTGAGGCCGGAACGCTGAAGGCTTTCAGAGGCCTGGAAGCGCGTAAGGCGGAGATCGAAGAAGCCTTCGGCGAGCCATTAATCTGGCAAGATCTGCCGGAGAGCCGCGGGTGCCGAATTTCGTACGAGCAGCCGGGCGGGTGGCGCGCTTCGGAAGAGACGTGGCCAGAACTCCAAGAACGGATGATCGAGGCGATGGTCAAACTCGAAAAGACCATTCGACCTGAACTCGCTCGACCGGCTGTTAGTACCTAGCGCGGTCTTGTGCTGGGGGCTTGCACGGCCTAGCCGACTACACAGCGGTAGAGCTATCCTTGGAGATTGACGTTTGACACGGCAACACGCCACGCCGCTTTTCATTCCCGCGAGTGGGACCGCCGTCACGTTAACTCCACTCACTCTTCAAGGCGGCGCTGGGGCGGTCTTGGAAAACGCCATCCAGTCCCTAGTCTATGCGCATCCGAGCATTCTGCCCATTGGCGAGATCGACCCGACCTTTGCAGGCCCGATCTCAATCTGTCGCGAGCTCGTCACGCCCGCCGGACCGATTGACAATTTTCTTGTCACGCCTTCAGGTCTGCCGATCCTCGTTGAATGCAAGCTCTGGCGAAATGCTGAGGCTCGTCGCGAGGTGGTGGGGCAAATCCTCGACTACGCCAAGGAACTCGCCAGATTTACGGTGTCTGACCTCCAACGCGAGACGAGCCGACGTCTAGGATTGGGGCCGACCGCCCTGCTTGACCTCGTGCGTGCAGCGGATCCCACGGTCGACGAGATCCAGTTCAACGATGCGTTGACCGCCAACCTGAGGCGCGGGCGTTTCCTGCTGCTAATTGTGGGAGACGGAATCCGCGAGCGCGTAGAGAGCATCGCCGAATACCTTCAAGCCCACGCCGGTCTCCACTTCTCCTTCGGCCTCGTGGAGATGCCGATCTACGCTTTGCCTGACGGCAGCCAACTGGTCGCTCCGCGGGTGCTTGCCCATACCCATGTGATCACCCGTAATGTTGTCGCCTTGCCAGATGGTCACACGCTGCTCGCCGAAGACGCGGAGACGGTGGCAGAGATCGATTCCGAAACGGCCGCGCTAGGCGACGCTCGGCAGCAGTTCTGGACGGAATTTATTCAGCACCTGCGCCTCGACGATCCCGAACAGTCCATTCCGAGGGCGCCGCGTCAGGGCTACGTGACCTTCGCACTTCCGGCCCCTGCAGGAACGTGCTGGCTCACCGTCTACCGTGAGATGCGAAACAATGAGGTCGGGTTGTTCCTTTCATCTCAACGCGACACTGCGGGCGAATACGCCGCGAAAGTTATCGCAGAAGACTGGGAGGCGGTCGGTCCGCTCCTCGGTGCCACAGCCAAATGCACTCAGAAAGATGGGCGGCCGCGTATCATCGACACCTTCCGAGCGGGTCCGCTCGATCAGCAGGCGAACCGTGATGCCGCTTTCGCTTGGCTCGCCGAGCGGACCAACACCTTCGTCAATGTTCTTCGCCCACGAGTGAGGTCTGCTGCTGCGGACTATACCCTTAAAGCCCAACTGCCCTAAGGCTTCGATCATCTCATGCCGCTGCATGGAGCCTCATAAGTGGTCATAACGGGCGCAGTCGGCGACCGGCGGATATCGCAGCTGCAACGCCTCAGATGTTGTGATCCCTGGAGGCTTAGGCGGCTCGCGCCGTCTGGCCAGGATGTTCAGGATTAGATCGTCGCTGGAGACGCCAGCGTCCAGGGCCTCGCGCAGTGCCTCGTCGACCGCCTCCAGGGCATCATCGAGCACCGCGGCCAGCACCCGCGCGAAGCGTCGGTCGGCCTCGTCGCCGGCGGGTCAGGGCCGACTGCAGCGACCAGGCCCGGAACGGCGCGCCGTTGCGCGGCGCTCCCGGCTTGCGCGCTAAGACCGGTAGGTATTGCCACGGATCGTAGATCGTCCGGTCGCGGCCGAGTCTGCGCGGGTGCTCGGCCACCAGTTCGCCGTCGCAGAGCACCACGATCCTGTCGGCATAGGCGCGGATCTGCACCGCCGGGCGCGCCGCCCTGGCCGCCACCGAGTAACGGTTGCGGTCGAAGCTGATCAGGCAGGTGGCCTGGGCCACGGCCTCGATCTGGTGGAAGCCGTCGAAAGGGCCAGCAAACGGCACCAGGAACGGCTTCTCGGCCTCAAACACCTCCCAGACCGTCCGATTGGGCTGCTCGGGATGCCGATCGCTCCGGGCCCAGCGCTCGCACTCGGCCACCAGCCAGCCGTTGAGCTCCTCCAGCGTTCTGAATCGCAGGCGCGGCTTGAAGATGGTGTCGCGGGCGTAGCCCACCTGGTGCTCGACCTGGCCCTTCTCCCAGCCCGAAGCCGGCGTGCACGTCACCGGCCCGATTAGATAGTGCGAGCACATCTGCTCGAAGCGCCGGTTGAAGCGCCGCGCCTTGCCGGCGAACACGGCGTCCACCGCGGTCTTCACCCTCGGGAGCCCTTCTGGCCAACGCCCCGTCTGCAGGGCGTGCTTTCGCACGCCCACTGAGAGGCTCAGCGTGGCCAGCGCTGCAAAGAGGCTTGGCGGCGGCCGTGAGCGCGGGCGCGTGCCGGGGTTAACAGGGGGGCAGCGGTTTCGATAGGTTCAGCAGGTCGACAGTCGCTTGGAATCTAGCTGGCTGCGGTCTGTCGCCCGTGGTGCAGCCACTGCCATGCGGCGAGCCGGACCACTCGCATGAGGCGGCTGCCCAACGACCACTCTTCTGCCCCAAGATGATCCGTGGGGGCCAGGCCCATATCGCTCAGCAGGATCCTGTCGCCGTGGGCGATGGCCGAACGCACGGAGTAGAGCTCTGATTTCACGGCAGCGGGAACGTAGCTGGGAAGGTGTTCCTCAATGAACGTTTTGAAAAGCGCGGTCGGCCCGGGTCCAATCGGCTTGCCACACGCATCGCAGGGTTGGCTCTGCACAGGGGCGAACAATGCCTCGATCGCGCTGACCAGAGCGACGTGGGCGGTGGATGACGATAGATGCCAGATGAGCCCTGCGGTCTGCAGCCAGTAAGCCGCGCGGACAAATTTCGCTCGTTTCAACGGGTCTAGTTGATGAACGCGATCAAGCGATGCTTCGAGGTCATCTGGGAGATGGGCTGGACCCAATGGCCGCCGGCCGCCGTAGACTTCATTGGCCGGCGCTCTTCCGAGGACCGGTATGCCGACGTTAGGTGAGAACTGTTGCCCGAAGCCATCTCCGGGGTAGTGGTAGCCGAGTTGGAGAAATTCGCTCGCCGCTATCGCATTGTTGGCGAACCTGCCCAGCACCCACTCCATTTGAATGCTGTGTGAGCCGGCGCTCTTAAACGCGGGCACCAAGGCGCATAGAATTAGCTCTAGTTCGCGAGCTCGCCGTGCATGGCGGCTCGCTCTCACCGCTGCATCGACGCTTCCAGTGTACGTGAACTCTAACGCGAACGGGTGGTCGCCATGTCCAAATGGCGGACGCGGCGCGTCGACTGGTAGTGGGAGGATTGCGAAGTCCCGAGGGCGTTCGAAGTGGCCTTCGACGGCATCGTGGGCAAAGAGGATGCTCCGGCCGACCATCTCTTTGCCTGGAGCCAACAAGAAGGATTCAATGCCGTTCCCGATGGCTCGGATGTCCGTCTTTGTGAGCTCGGCTGTCGTAGAGATTTCGAGGAGTTTTCCCGATTTTGCATATGATAGGCGCAATAGGGGCCGATCATCTCGAGTGTAGTCCACGACGCGCGACGTCGATTGTGTTGAGCTTCCGAAATGATTGAGCAAGAAACTTTGAAGTTCCGCTGAGTCAGTCTCGTGAACCCGCCACTCTCCCATCAACTTGTTGTTTTTTATCATTCTTGGCTCCCCAATCGGACAGGAGCACGATTCCGGTAGCGAAACGGTAGGCCTATGCGGCGGCTCTTGGACCCAGGATTGGGACCAGGTCGACCAAGGCTCTGGTCGACGAGTGTGTGCAGGAGTGGTCGGCCGACAGCCAAGCCGAGATCCGCGTCATCGTCATGAACGCCTTCCGGGCCGAGAAGGATGGCCAGGTAAACCGCGGCGCACTCCTTAACCTTCGCAAGCTGGACATCAAGGATTCGCGCTGGAAGCGGGCGATGGAGGCGGTCGACGATTCCATCGAGGTCCTGGGCACCAAGCGCTACATCCGCTTCTATCCGCGGCCCAACCACCAGGCCGCATGGTCGTCGTTGTCGTTGGACGTGGCGACGGCTTCGCTCCAAGTTTCCGACCTGAGGGGGAAGTCGAATGCAGCTACCAAAAATTGAGATCAGGAAGAACCCGCAGAGCGACGCTGCCTTACTGGAGCCTCGTCTGGGGCCCCTTATCACGGCCTACTTCGAGTTCCTGAAGCGCGCTGCGATAGTTGCCGCGCTCACGGTCGTCGGCGAGTCGATCCCCTTTGTGAAGGCGTTGTCCTGGGTTTCCGGGCTCTTCCTGGTTATGTCGGTGACTTTGATGGTCAACAAGTATGAGCTCGGCTTCGTCATACGCGCCGGCGCGTCGCCTCGCATGCTGAAGGTCGCTTTCTGGGTAGCGACCTTGTTCAACCTGGTCATCGGTTTGAGCCTGCTGATCGGCCTGAACTATGTATCGCTGACGCTCGTGGACGCGTGGGCTTAAAGCCCCAAACCTTAGGCCCTCCAATAGGGAAGCCGAAGTGCATGGGGCGGGATCAGCGGAGCGCCGAGGCTCTGGCCTGGCGGCACCCCTATGACGCTGCCGCGTGGGATGTGCTCCGGTCGGTCCAGCTAGCCAAGCAGCCGCTATGTGAGCGACGAACCTGTCGATCGCCCGCAGCATGTGGTCGGCTGGCACGTGGCGCTCGAGCGAGAACTCGTAGAACAGCGCCGACTGGTCGACTCGACGATCACCCATCATGGCCATCTCTCCTGTCGTCAGGAGAGTGAACCAGGCCCTAGTCATCGCTTCAATCGGCCTTTTTCAACACAATCGGCGCGTTGAGGACGTGGGCGTCTTGGGGTGCTAACCACTATCCGGCGAACCCGTTCACGCCATCGGTCGAGGGCGCGTTCTTCGTAGTTGAAGATGCACGGGGCGCCGCCTCGTCGGCAGTACTCGTCCTCGCGGGGGCAGGTGGGCGGTGGGGGGACGCTTCCGGCGGTCGTCACCGTCGGAGTCTAGCTGCCCTGCCTGCGAATGGCCAAGCCGCGCCGCTCTTTCGGGGGCTAGCCGCGACAACGCACCGGGGCTGGCGCCAGGACGATTCCACTATATGGTAAAGGCTGAGCCGGTCCCCACGGCTCGGCAGCTGCCTTGCGAAGGATCCAAGGTCCACGGGGAGTTTTGAACGTTCGCGACCGTCCCTCATCAAACGGCCGTTGAAACGAGCAGCACGTTTCGTCAGGCCGGCTGAGGAACGAGTGCATGTATTCGACCTATGACGGTGCCAAGCGGCGCGCCCAGACTGTGGCTGCGGTGCTGCAGGGTGCCGAACTTCCTACTCCGCTTCACGTTTGCCAACGCGCCCTAGCTCTGGCAGGCGGCTACCGAGACTGGGATCACCTGCGGCGCACCCTGGCCAAAGGCGTTAGCCGGCAGGCCCAGTTGGATGGGTTTCTCCGACGGCTGGTCTTCGCTCTACCCGACCAGGCCGTTGGGCCGGCCTATCGCTGGGCCGAAACAGTGCTTTCGGATCTCGAAGATCGAATGCGCGGAAAGCCAACATCTGATCGCGAGACCCTCGATTGGTACACCCGGGTCTATGAGTTCGTGTCAGCGATCGGAGTGATCCATCGCTCGCGCACCCCCTTATTGACGCCAGGGTCAGGCGCCGGCCAACGGCTGCGTCAGGACATGGTCTTGGGGCTCTGTATCGGCCCGGCCAAACCGCGTTTCGACCCGGAGAGTTACGTGCTCACGTTCGAGGGATCGCTGGAGGAGCTGATGCCCGAAGACGTGGGGCACCGAAATTTCGGCCGCGAGTTCGAGCGCCTCTGCGCAGCGGGCATCTTCGAATGGAATGGCGAAGCCCAAATTTTGCGGCTCAACCCGCCGCCGGTTGATCAGGTCCGTGCCCACATCGCCAAGTGCCGAGGGTTCGACGCCGAATACTGGCGCGAGGCGGCATGAAGTTGGGCGGGCGTGCTGCCGAAGCTCGATAGTGCGACGCCCTAGTGCTCGCGCGCCGAACTTGTCTCGCGACCTCTTCACGCCGCCCGTACCGGGGGAGCGCTATCTCGTCCCCCGGGCGAACTGGCCGTCGCTCAAGCTATGGCCAGGCCCGAAGGGCCACCAGGACCTTCCAAAGGGGAGCGCCGTCGCTCGGGGACATTCGGCGGGCATAGGCATCGAAGACCCTGCGCAAGCTGGGTGCGGAGGCCGGCCAAGCGGCCGCTATGGCGAGGCCGAAGCTCGCCAGACGTTCGAGGGCGCGGGAAATGTCGTCTACTTCTGCCCCGCGGGCGGCCGCCTCGATAACCTGGTTCCAGCCCAAACGACTGTGAGATTCTGGTCAGATTCAGTACGCACGCCCAGCTCCTGGACCTCTCGTGGCCTCAAGTTGAACGCACTGGCAGCCGGGGCGAAGGAGCGGGTGGCGCGCGCCGTTCCCGGGAGGCCGACAATGGGGGCTTCAACAATCACTTGACCGGGGACCGCCTAAGGTTCGCCTTTTGAGTAGAAGCAAATATCCGGTCGTGGTGCGCAGAGAATGAACCTTAACGTTGCCTGCACAACTGGAAGATGCGAAATGGCCGCGTTGGTTCTCGGTGGGTGCAATGAAGATCGTTTATCTCGGGCGGCAGAGCCGTCGCGCAAGGCCCGAACCCCAGCTGGAAGGTGACGTTCTCGAGTTGCTCGCCAACAACTGGGATGACTTCGGAAATAAGACGACCTTCATGACGACTTGCCGCATCGGCGGCCAAGCCGTCGAGCTCGGCAATGTGAAATTGATGGTGGATGGTGCAGCGACCAGCGAGACCTATCTCGACAGGCTGCGGGAAGCTGGGTGGGATGGCGTCTTCCCCATTCCACAATCCCGCTATTTGTCCCTACCTGGTGAAATCACCCTCTATGAGCAGTTGCTGGATCGCCTTGGGCCTGACGCCGCTCGTGCGGCAGCCGTTAAGCTGCGCGACGCAAGCTATCTTGTGCACATCGAACAGGACGCCGAGGCGCTTGATCTCATCGACAGCGACGCCTTCCGAAAATCGCTTCAGCGTGAAAGGGGCGAGATCAAGTCCTATTTGGACGGATGGAAGCTATTCGCGGCGCAGGCCATGGCCGTGCTTGATCTCGGCTTCCGCTTCCGCGACGTCTTTGACAACATCTCCACGCTAGAGCTGAAATTCAGCTCGCGCGGGATCCTCCCGCACGGCGTCAATGTTCTGATTGGTCCCAACGGCGTCGGCAAGTCGCAGGTGCTGCATCAGATCGTGCGGGACTGGCTCGACGCTTCTGACGAGGAGGATTCGGATTGTGGATTCGTCGAGAAGCCCAACCTCAGCCAGATCGTGGTGGTATCCTACAGTCCCTTCGAACGCTTCCCTGTGGATCTGCTGGCCCACAAGCTTCAGGACAAGGAAGTCTACCGCTATTTCGGGTTCCGCGACCGGTCTGTCAGCAAGACGCGGGGCAAGCTGGGGAGTATCAACCTGACCCATCAGGCGCCTAAGCGGAATGCGGCCGGCTCCCTGCTCGATTGCCTAGCGGATGACCGGAGATACCGAGGTCTCCGGAGCTGGGCAAAGAAACTTGAGACCGCTGAGCGTGTGCTCAAGACGGCATTTTCCTTCGACTATGCGGCCGTAAATGTCGGAGAGGTCAAAGGTCGAGCGAGCGCCTTCTACACCGACACCTCTCTAATTGACCCTCTCGCAATCGACCTGAACGACGAGCGCTATATTCCAGTCAGTTCCGACCGCATCGACGAACTCAATATCGAAAAGCTCCGAAGCCACCTGAATGCGGCGGACGGCGTCACCTTCTTCCTCGACGGTCATCCGGTTGAGTTGAGTTCTGGCCAGAAGCTCTTTTCATTCATTGTCATCAACATTCTCGGGGCAATCCGGCGAGACAGCCTCATCCTGATTGATGAACCTGAACTGTTCCTGCATCCAACACTCGAGATCCAATTCGTCGATATGCTGAAGATGATCCTGGATCGCTTCAACTCGAAGGCGCTTCTTGCGACCCACTCGTTGGTCACTGTGCGCGAAGTTCCAACGGACTGCGTCCACGTCCTTGCCCGTACAAAAGATGGCCTCTCTATTACGGCACCGCCGTTCCAGACTTTCGGCGGCGACATGCAACGGATCAGCTCCTACGTCTTCGGTGATAGCGAGACGTCCAAGCCGTTCGAACGCTGGATCGCTGAACAACTCGAGGCGTTCGGTGATGCCGACGCCCTCATCGCCGCGCTCGGGAATGACATCAACGAGGAACTCGCTGTCCAGATTCAGGGGATGGAGCGCGAAGGATGGTGATGACCCTCATAGGGCCGACGACCTGCAGCCTCGACCTCGTGGACAACGTCGTTTCGGAGCGCACTCGAGAGCCCAACCGCAGCTTCTTTCGATCGATCGCCGGCGAATGGAGGCAGCGCGTGGCCGTGTACATCGCCCAGCGCGGGTCGCCGGGGCATGTGCCGACTTGGCCCGCAATCGCCAGCAAGGCCACATCTTTCAAAACGCTCTATAGCCATCCTGCCGAAGGGTCGTCGCAAGGGGCGATGCTCGCCACGTTGCGAGACCACGAATTAGACCTTTGTCCGGCCTGTGGATCCCCGACTGTCCCCGAAACGCTCGACCACTATCTGCCAAAGGGGAAGTATCCACATTTCGCAGTGACTCCCTTCAATCTGACGCCGATGTGTGATCCATGCCAGCGCCGGAAGAGTGAGAAGACGGGCGATCACCTCACGCCGCGCTTCTTCATCCATCCCTACTTCGACACCTTCTCAATCGATCAGATCGTCCAGCTTAGGATCGCCCCTCCATTCGCTACGCCCACGTTCATGCTCTCCGCTCATTCCGCGCTGACCAATCCGGAGGCTGCGCTAGTCACCACGCACCTACGTGAACTGGAGATAGCGCGCCGATATGTCCGCTTCTTCCGCAACGAGCATCGGCGCTTGATCCGCAATGTGACCAACATGCGCGTCAAGGGGCTAGCGGTACTTGAAAACCTCGAGAGTTGGCAGGCCGGGCACGCTGATCCCACGCCGAACGGATGGCACCACCTCTTCTATGACGCTGTGACGAGCAACGCGGACCTTGTCGAATATCTTGTGAACGATCGTCTCCCGCTCTACCCATGAACGGGCTTGCCGGATGTCTCAGCTGAACCCCAAGTCGACGTCGGAACTAGGCTGCGAACGCCACAGGAATGTCTGTGAGGTTCTGGTTAGATCCAGTCCCCGCACCCAAGCATCCCATAAAGCCCCCAGCTCAACCGCTGGGGGCTTTATGCGTTCCGGACCCGAGAAAGGATGCTCCGAGCACCCCTTAGCTGCCGATGGCCCCCCAAACTCCGTTCATGTGGGCCGAATCTATACTCAACTGATCTATCGTCGGCCGCTTTTGCACTTCGCGACTGACTGTCGTGACGCGGAAACGCCGCCGTTTGGCAATGCGCCATAGGCCGCACCGCCGATTGGCCGAACGCCTTCGTTTCGAGCCGCAATCGCTTTAGGTCCGGCGTAGAGTTGGCAAGTCCGGCGGATTCGGGCGCGCGTTCTGCAATTGGAGGCTTCGATGATCATCGCTGGATGGATTCTTGCGATCCTGGGGCTCGCCCAGGTCGTGTTTTCGGGCACGATCGAGGTCTCGCAACTTACCGAGGGCAATCGCCTGATCGGCCTCGCGCCCAGCGTGATCGCGAACGCCGACTTGGTCGCGCAGCGGGCGATGATCCATCAGGGCGGATGCGCCACGTTTCTTGCCGGCGTTATCTTCATTGGCGCGGCCTATCTGAAGCCGGCGCCTCCCGGACAGCAGTCCAAGGCCTGGACCGGCATCGCGGCCATTGCTGCGATGGTCATGACAGTCGGCGCTGTGGGGGGCTTTGGCGCCTTCCTCTATGCGCTGCACGAACAGAACGCCGACCAGCGGCTGGTGGACGAAATCCGTGTTCGAGAAGCACGCAACCAGTCCACCGATGCGCTGATGCAGGAGGCTGATCGCCGTCTTCGCAACGAAGCGGAGGCCGCTGCGGCCTCCCGTTAGGGAAACTAGCTTGCACCGAAGCGCGGCTCTTTGCATGAGAGCGCCATGAGCGATCCCCTGTTTTTCGACCTGCGCGCGACGCACAATCCTCACCGCTGGTACCTGCCGCTGACTCCCTCTGTCTGCGTTGGCTCGCGGGACAATCTCTTCATGTTCGGCGGCGTCGGCATGGCCTCGGCCATCGTCGCGCTGGAGCGGACCTGCGGGCGGCCGGTGATCTGGGCGACCGCCCAATATCTCTCCTATGCGCGACCGCCCAGCGTCGTGGATCTTGATGTGCGCGTGCCTGCGGCCGGCAAATACAACAGCCAGGCGCGGGTCATCAGCCATGTCGGCGACAAGGAGATCTTGACGGTCAACGCGGCGCTCGGCGCGCGGCCCAGCGACATCTCCAAGCAGTGGCTGACGATGCCTGACATTGCGCGGCCTGAGGACTGCGAGCCCGCCGCTCATTGGCGCGGTGGCGGCGATGATCTGCACAGCCGGATCGAGGTCCGGGTGGCCAAGGGCAATTATGGGGGCACCCAGTCGGGCGGCGAACCGGCCGATGACGGGCGACTTCTGTTGTGGATTCGCTCACGCGAGGGACTGCCGGCCGACTCCAGCCTGCTGGCGATCATGGCCGATTTCATCCCAGGCGCTATCGGCAATGCCTTGGGGCTGAACGCAGGCGGCAACAGCCTCGACAACACCATCCGCTACCGCCGGATCGTGCCGACCGAGTGGGTGCTTTGCGACATCAGGATCACGGGCGTCCACGGCGGCTTTGGGCACGGGGCGATGTATCTGTTCGCCGAGGACGGTGAACTGATGGCGACGGCTAGCCAGTCGCTGATCGTGCGGGTGCGCGAGGGGCGCGACTAGCCTTCAGCCGAGCGCCTGAAGCGCATCGATACGGAGAAGGTCCTTGGGGCGGCCGAAGCGGCGACAGATTTCCGCCTGCTCGGCCGGCGTGGGGATGAAGATGACGCCGGCGTTGAACGCGGCGATCTGGCGCGTGGCTGGCCGGACGGCCGACCAAGCGCCGCTTTCGCAAACCTCAAACCCGGCCATGATCTCGATCGGCAGCGGCGCGATTGTCGTTCGGGCGAAAACCTTCGACCGGAAAAGCGGTGAGGGCGCTCCGGTTTCGAGTTGTGCTCTCCAGGTGATGATCAGGGACGCCGCATCCCGTTCACTGACAATCAGGTCGACGTCGGGCGGGCAAAGACCCTGCACGCCAGCCAGCGCCATGGCCGCGCCGCCGAACACCCACCAATCGTCCTGCAGGGCCGCGCAGCCGGCCGCTACGACCTTGAGTGTCGCCCCCAGATGGGTGCCGATCGCTGATTTCACCATCCTGAGGGTCGTAGAGAGGTTCCCGTTCGGGCTCAATCGGATGTAACCAATGGAGCCGGCCGGGTGGGGCGGCTGGAAGTTGGGGAGTGCGGAATGACGTGGGTTCGCAAACACGGTCCTTGGGCGGTGCTCGCCCTGATCGGCGCCGTGGCGTTGTCGGTCGTCGCGACTGCACGCGGTGAGAACGTCAACGCCCTCTGGATCCTGGCGGCGGCGCTGTCGGTCTATCTGGTCGCCTACCGCTACTACAGCCTCTACATCGCCAAGAACGTAATGCGTCTGGATGGCTCGCGGCCGACGCCGGCGGTAACCCGCAATGATGGCCTGGACTATGTTCCGACCAACAGGAACGTCCTCTTCGGACACCACTTCGCGGCCATTGCGGGGGCGGGGCCCTTGGTTGGGCCGGTGCTGGCAGCTCAGATGGGCTACTTGCCGGGCGTGCTGTGGATCCTGGCGGGGGTCGTGCTGGCCGGCGCGGTGCAGGACTTCCTGGTCCTGGTGATTTCGATGCGCCGCGATGGCAAGTCGCTTGGAGAACTGATCCGTGAGGAGATGGGACCGATCCCAGGCGTGATCGCGCTGTTTGGCGCTTTCATGATCATGGTGATCATCCTGGCGGTGCTGGCGCTCATCGTCGTCAAGGCGCTGACCGGCAGTCCGTGGGGGACGTTCACAGTGGCGGCCACGGTTCCCATCGCCATCCTGATGGGCGTCTATATGCGCTACATCCGGCCCGGCCAGATCGCCGAGGTTTCGGTCGGCGGCTTCGCCTTGCTGATCGGGGCCATCGTGCTGGGCCAGCATGTCGCGGCCTCGCCGACCCTGGCGCCCCTGTTCACCCTGACCGGCATTCAGCTCTGCTGGATCTTGATCGGCTATGGCGCGATCGCCGCCGTGCTGCCGGTCTGGCTGCTGCTGGCGCCGCGCGACTATCTTTCGACCTTCCTAAAGATCGGCGCGATCCTGGCCCTGGCCATCGGCATCGTGATCATGCGGCCCAACCTGCAGATGCCGGCCCTGACGCCCTTCATTCATGGCGGCGGGCCGGTCTGGTCCGGCACGCTGTTCCCGTTCCTGTTCATCACCATCGCCTGCGGCGCGGTCTCCGGCTTCCACGCGCTGATCGCCTCGGGCACCACGCCCAAGCTGATCGACAACGAGGTCAACGCTCGCTTCATCGGCTACGGAGGGATGCTGATGGAGAGCTTTGTGGCGATCATGGCCTTGATCGCCGCCTCCATCCTCGATCCCGGCATCTACTTCACCATGAACAGCCCCGCCGCCGTGGTCGGCACGACGGCCGAAAGCGCCTCGGCCGCGGTTGCGGCGATGGGCCATCCGGTTTCGCCTGAGGTGATCGAGCAGACCGCCAAGGACGTGGGCGAGACCACCATCATCTCACGCGCGGGCGGCGCACCCACCCTGGCCGTCGGCATGGCGCACATCTTCTCCCACGTGTTGGGGGGCAAGGCGATGATGGCGTTCTGGTACCACTTCGCCATCCTGTTCGAGGCGCTGTTCATCTTGACGGCGGTGGACGCGGGCACCCGGGCCGGGCGGTTCATGCTGCAAGACCTGCTGGGAACCTTCGCGCCTGGGTTCAAGAACACCGCGTCCTGGCCGGCCAACATCACCGCGACCGCGCTCTGCGTCGCGGCCTGGGGCTACTTCCTGCACCAGGGGGTGACCGATCCGCTGGGCGGGGTGAATACGCTGTGGCCGCTGTTCGGGATCTCGAACCAGATGCTGGCGGCGATCGCCCTGATCCTGGCGACTGTGGTCATCTTCAAGATGAAGCGTGAGCGCTATGCCTGGGTCACGATAGCGCCGGCGCTTTGGCTGTGCATCTGCACCCTGACGGCCGGAGCCCAGAAGGTGTTTTCCTCCGATCCGGCCATCGGCTTCCTGGCGCACGCCAAGCGCTATGGCGACGCCCTGGCGGCCGGTGAGGTGCTGGCCCCGGCCAAGGACGCCGGACAGATGGCCAAGATCGTCTGGAACGACCGTATCGACGCGGCGCTCTGCGTCCTGTTCATCGCGGTCGTACTGAGCATGATCTGGTTCGGGATCAAGGCCTGCATCAAGGCCTATCGCGCCGACGGCTGGACGGCCCGTGAAGCCGAGCCTGCCATGATCGCGGCGGAGTAGGGCGATGGGCCAGTCGAACCCCTTCGCCGATTTCGCCCGCTGCCTGTGTGACGGGGCGCGGCTGATGGTCGGGGTGCCGAACTACGAAACCTATGTCGAGCATGTCGCGCGGACGCATCCAGGGCAGCCGCCGATGACTCGCGCCGAGTTTTTCCGCAACCGCCAGGATGCTCGATATGGCGGCGGATCGGGCGGCTTCCGCTGTTGCTAGACAAGCGAAAGGCCGGCGTCGCCGCCGGCCTTTGCAAGCTTACTGGGATTTTTTAGTTCGCGGCCATGGTCGAGGACGACGGGATCTGGGCGGTCGACAGGGTGCCCATCGCGACTTCAGTGGTCGCCTTCACGCAGCGCGTATAGGCCTCGAGCGCCAGGGTTTCGCTGCGGGTTTCGCGGAAGCAAACGGTCTTGGCGGCCTTGGTCACTTCGGCTTCGACCTGGGCGGGCGACTTGCCGGCGAGGGCGACGCGGACCGAGCCGGCGTGGGCGGGAGCGGTGATGGCCAGAGCAGCCACGGCGGTCAGAATGGCAGTGCGGATCATAATTTGTATTCCCGGAAAGGGGGTTGAGAACAACCACCTCCCGGCGTTTCCCTCTCGGCGGCGGTTCAATCTGGTCGTGACCGCTTCACCTGGATTTCTTCCTGCCCGCGCCGGCCTGGCTATTCAAGTTAAGATTTTGCGTCGCAGCATTCGCCTGCTGCATTGCAACCTGCGTGGGCGCCGCCGCCTGATTTCGCGGCGTTTTCCTGGTTGGCGCCGCAGAAGGCATCCTCGATCAGCCCTTGGTGTCTGGCCTAGCGGCCGCGGGGCCCTGCTGATGGGCACGGCGATTGCGGTGGAAAACGCCGACGGCGCCGAAATGAAACACTTGCCTTCGGTCGGCCTTCACCTTTGAGTAACCTTCGTTAACAGCCGAGGCCCCATGTTCCTGATCGTTCTCGCCGCCACCACCGCGCTTTCAGGTTCTTATGCCTCAGCCCCGCAAACGACGTCCGTCGTTGAGGCGGTTTCACAAGCGGTTCTGGTTGATTGTCAGGTCACTGGTGCGAACCTGACCGATTGCAGGGCGGTGGACGCCGACGGAACCAAGGCGGCGGCGGCGGTTCAGTTGGCCAGCCAGGTGGAAGTGCCCGAGGCCTTCGCCTTGGCGAATCCGGGCCGCATCCTGATCAAGATGACGGTCAACCCCTAGAGCGCTCTTGACCGGCTTCGCCTGGTGACGCCTTTTCCAAGTGACGTCATAGGAATGGAGCGCGGCGCATGGATCAG
This sequence comes from Phenylobacterium sp., assembly GCF_030681155.1. Classification (GTDB taxonomy): domain Bacteria; phylum Pseudomonadota; class Alphaproteobacteria; order Caulobacterales; family Caulobacteraceae; genus Phenylobacterium. Next base: position 39,301 of record NZ_JAUXXE010000029.1, read on the forward strand.
CGACAGCTAGGACCCTTCAGTGTTTCGGCGATTGGATTGGGCTGCATGAGCCTGTCCCACGCCTACGGAACGCCGCCGCCGCGCGAGCAGGCCGAGCGGGTGCTGCTGGGGGCTCTGGACGCTGGCTACACCTTCTTCGACACCGCTGCGGTCTATGGCGTCGGGCACAATGAAACCCTGGTTGGCGAAGTTCTAAAGCATCGGCGCAGCGAGTTCGTGCTCGCGTCGAAGTGCGGCCTGACCAATGGCGATCAGCGCGAACTAAATGGCCGCCCGGAAGTCCTGAAGGCGACCTGCGAGGGGAGCCTGCGGCGTCTCCAGACCGACGTGATCGATCTCTACTATCTGCATCGTTGGGACAAGCGCGTCCCGATCGAGGAGAGCGTTGGCGCGCTTGCTGAGTTGGTCGCCGAAGGAAAGATCAAGACGATCGGCCTGTCCGAAGTGTCGGCCGCCACCCTGCGCCGGGCGCACGCGGTTCACCCGATCACCGCCCTGCAAACCGAATACTCGCCCTGGACCCGGAACCCGGAGATCGCGGTCCTCGACGCCTGTCGCGAGCTGGGGGTGACCTTTGTCGCCTTCAGTCCCGTTGGGCGCGGGTTCCTGGCTGGCGGGGTTACCGACCTGGCTCAGCTGGAGGAGGGCGATTTCCGCAAGGGGATGCCGCGGTTCCAAGGCGAGGCCTTCGAGGCCAACCTGAAGATGTTCGCCGGCTTCGCGGATCTTGCGGGGGAAGCCGGATGCACGCCGGCCCAGCTATGCTTGGCCTGGTTGCTGGCCAAGGACCATGCACAGGTGCCGATCCCAGGCACCACGAACCCCGATCACATGGCGGAGAACGCCAAGGCCGCGGCGATCAAGCTTTCGCCCGAGGTCATGGCCAAGGTCGAGGCGCTGGTTAACCCGCAAACCGTGACCGGCCCGCGCTACGCCCCGGCGATGCAGGCTTCCGTGGATACGGAGGACTAACCTAGCGGGCGCCTAGGCCTAGGCGCTAGGCGTCCATCGTCGTCTAGATATTGTAGTGCGCCGTTAGTCCAAGATTGCGCGCGCGTCACGTATGTAACGTATTGATATTATTGTGTCGCCTGTGCGGCGAGATTGTGTAATCGTTGATCTTAAGGATATCTTAACCTAACGCTCAATTTGCGCGCAGCTCGGACGGAAGCGCCAAAGTGAAGCTTGATACTGTCAGCAACAGTCGTCAGTCGACGACCGAGGACATACTGCGGATTTCGCGCTCGGAAGATCGGGCGGGCTTCGTTCGGTTGTTCATCGTCTTCGCGCCCAGGGTGAAGGCCTACCTGTGTCATCAGGGGTTGAGCCCCGAGGCGGCTGAAGATCTCGCCCAGGAAACGCTGATCAACGTCTGGCGAAAGGCTGGGACATTCGATCCATCGAAAGCCAGCGCCTCGGCCTGGATCTTCACGATCGCCCGCAACCTAAGGGTCGATGCGCTCCGTCGAGAGCGGCACCCGTCCTTGCTTGCGGAGGACCTGCGGCCAAGCCTCACCGAACCGAAAACGCCTGAGGAGGTATATGTCGGGAGGGAGAGCGAGAGGGACATACGCAAGGCTCTCAGCGCCCTCCCTGAGGAGCAACTTGAGGTGCTGCGCATGTCATTCTTCATGGGACGCGCCCACGCCGACATCGCTCAAGAGTTGGGATTGCCGCTCGGCACGGTCAAGTCTCGCTTGCGGCTCGCGGTAGCTCACCTGCGCGCCACGGTCTCGCGGCGGTGACCCTCTCCGCTCACCCCTCGGTGGGCGTGCTTTCCGACTATGCTAGCGGCGCCCTCCACACCGCGCCGGGTGTGGTGGTCCTTGCCCACTTGCAGTTCTGCCCTTGCTGTCAGGGCGCAGTACAAACGTTCGAAGAGGTCGGCGGAGCTTTGCTGTATGCGGCTCCGCCGGAGCGCATAGGACTCGCCGCGCTCGGCCGCGTGCTCAAGGGGATCGAGGACGTCAATCCGGTGCACGCCAGGGCAGGATCGCGACGCCGCACGCGAGAATTTTCGAGACGAGTGGTGGGCGTCGAGCTTGGCGCGCGACGATTTATGGGGCCAGGCCGATGGTTGGTCACCTTGCGCGCGTCGCAACGACGAGATTGGCGCCTGTACATGCTGCGAGCGCTCGCCGGACCGCAGCGTTCCGCCTGGCCTGGAGCCGCCGTTGTCTGCGTGCTCAACGGGGGCTTTCGTCGCGGCGGCAGGACTTATCGCGTCGGCGATTTCGCGGCGTTTCCCTTGGGTTCAAGACCACGGCTCGCCGTGATTACAGGTGGAGCGTTGGTCGCCTTAGTCGCCGCCAAAAGGTCGTGGGTCGCAAGGTAGTTGTAGGCTGCAAACTCAAGTTGAGCCTCAACACCTACCTAGAGGCGACAACCTGTATCTTGAGTAGTATTTGCGGTTTGTTGTGATCCAAATTGAAGGCTGTTGCGTATTCGGGTGAGTAGATTGTTTGCGTGTGGCTTGGGGTCTGCGTTCAGCTTAAAGCAACAAAAAACACCTTGGTCGCGTACATGGCCGAGGGGGAAACGCCCATTGTCATGTCGAACTCACCTTTCAAGGATGAGGTCGTTAGACTTATTCCTCAACTGAGGGCCTATGCGACCGCTTTGACGCGATCGCGCAGCGAAGCTGATGATCTTGTGCAAGATGCGCTCATGCGCGCTTGGAGCTATCGAGCCAAGTTCCAACCAGACGCTCAGCTCAAACCCTGGCTGTTCCAGATCCTGCGGAGCCGCTTCTACACGGACATCGCCAAGCGGCGACTGACGGTCCAGGACGTCGATGGCCAGTTCGCCGCCAGCCTCACTTGTTCAGCCGAGCAGGAGTGGCGTGTCGAATACAGCGAGCTGCTGGAGGCGCTGGACACTCTTAGTCGGGATGGGCGCGAAGCGGTGCTGCTCGTCCTCGCGACGGGCCTGACCTACGAGGAAGCAGCTCAGGTCTGCGGCTGTCCGCTGGGGACAATGAAGAGCCGCGTTAACCGGGCCAGGGAGCAACTTGCGCTGTTGCTCGATCCGCCGGTGAACCGAAGTCGCACCATCTACGCGATGCCCGCCTGCGAGCGTGAACCCGCTCGCCATCCCTGACGACCTGAACTCGGGCGTCCGGGAGACCGGACGATCCGTCCGCACTGGAGACAAGATGAGCATCGCCCTTTCCAGGAAGTATCGCGCCGGCCTTTTGGCCGGCGGCCTGCTGGCCGCTCCGTTCGTGCTGGCCTCGCCGGCGCAGGCATCCGAGGCCGAGGAACAACTCGCGAAGATCGAGGCGCAGCTCAATGCGCAGGGCCTGCGTATCAGCGAGCAGGAGCGAAAGCTGCTGGAGCAGCGGGCGCTGATCGAAAGCCAGGGACTGGAGATCCGCGCCCTACGGGAGCAACGCGAGCAGATCCTGTCTGACATCCGCGCGGGGCACGGCGTGGCAGCGCCGGAGCCCGGCGGTTCGGCGCCGGTGCAACTTGCCGCGCGTCAGGCGCCTCCGGCCGCTGGCGGCGCACTGCCCACCGGGCCTGTTGGGGAGGCTCCGCCGTCTCCAGCACGCCGGCTTGAAGAGGACGTCGCGGCGATCCCGCCCGGCATGGGGGTGCTGACCCCAGGCGGCACGCTGATTGTCGAGCCTACACTCGAGTACACGCGATCGAGCGCCAACCGGCTGGTGTTCCGCGGCGTGGAGATCGTCCCCGGCGTCCAGCTCGGGGTCATCGACGCCAACGACGCCGATCGGGATTCCATCGTCGGCACATTGACCGCTCGTTATGGCCTGGGTGACCGCTTCGAGATCGAGGGGCGTATCCCGTATGTCTACCGCCATGACCGGGTGACGACGCTCGCCCAGCGCGACGAGAGTATTACCCGGACCACCAAGCTTGAAGCCAACGACATCGGCGATATCGAGGTTTCGGCCCGCTATCAGCTCACCCGCGGGCTGCCGGGCGATCCGATCTTTGTGGCCAACGCTCGGGTCAAGCCCCCGACCGGCAAGAGCCCCTATGATGTCGAATATGACGAGTTTGGCGTCGCGACGAGCCTGGCGACCGGGTCGGGATTCTGGGCCGCTGAAGTGGGCGTGACGATGCTGTATCCCACTGATCCAGCAGTCATTTTCGGAGGGATTAGCTATCTCTATCACATCCCCCGCGACATCAATAAGGTGATCGGCGAGGTGATGGTCGGCCGGGTTGATCCTGGTGATTCCATCGGCGCGAACATCGGCTTTGGCTTAGCCCTGAACCCGCGGTTCTCGGTCTCGTTCGGTTATAGCCATAACTTCATCTTCGCCACGGAGTCTGAGTATGGCGAGACCACGCAGCGTTCCAACACCCTGCAGGTGGGCGCGCTGCAGATGGGGCTGTCCTATCGCCTGACCGAACGGCTCACCCTGACCAATAGCTTTGAGTTCGGGGTGACCAGCGACGCTCCGGACATGCGGGTGGTGTTCCGGCTACCGTATCGCTTCTAACGGGTCGCCGCGTCCCGGAGCGCCAGGCCCATGGCGCTCTGCAGGCGCAGGTCGATGTTCTGGGCGGCGATGTCCTGCTGCATCTGCGCAAAGCCGGGGATGTCGAGCGTGATGTCGGTGGACTGGCGGATGTCGCGGTTGTTGGCGTTGTTGATCACCAGGTGGGTGAGGTGCTCGCCCGACACGCTGTGGACCACTGCTGTGATACCGCCATCGCCGCCGACGACCAGGCCTTGGACGGCCGGTCCGTTTTGGAGATTGATGCCGCCGGCGGCGGCCGCCGCCGTCAGGTCGGGCGTCAGCATTCCGACCTCGACGGTTTCCACTGGGCCGAGCGCGGTCCAGGTTAGCCGGGTCTGCAGGGCCAGGCTGCCATCGACGAAGGTGCTCATCACCGCGCCAAAGCCGAACTCGGCGCCGCTAGGAAGCTGAAGGCCGCCGCGAATCTCATTCAGTTGGTCGAGGGATAGGACCTCGGCTTCGGCGAAGTCCGAGGTGGCCCCCGCCTGCGTCGCCGGCGAGGCCGCGCAAAGCACTGTCGCCACGGTGAAGGCGAGACTGGCGAGGGGGCGTTTCATCGGAAAATCGGATCGAGCGAGATGATGTCGGTGATCTGATAGATCGGCGGCAACTCGCGAGTGAAGGACGAGAGCGATCTGTCGTCCAGCGGCATTCCCAGCGGCGCGACGGCCCAGGGGCGCCACTCTTCTTCGCGATTATAGCCTGGCTCGCGGGTCGGGCTGTCGTGGATGGCGAAGGCGATGCCGTTCCACATCTGCATGAACTCTTCGCGGTCGTAGATCTTGAGGCCCATGGCCGGGTCGCCGATCAGCACCTTGCCGTCGCGAACGCCTTTGAGCACCACGAAGTGCCGGTATGTACCGGTTCTCACGACGAGCAGAGCCGGCGCCTTGGCCGCGGCGAGCTGGTCGAAGGTCGCGCGATAGCCATCGGCGGTCAGGCCGCGAGCTTCGAGGTATCGCTTCATATCGAGCAGGGAGAAGCCGACCTCGCGAATCTTGGCCTGGTCGCCGTGCTCGTACATGGACTTGAAGATCTGCCCCTCATTGACCCCTACGCCGTAGTGATAGGTGAGCAAGGTCGCTAACGCGGCCGAGCCGCAACTGTAATCGTACTGCTGGCGCACCACCGTTCGGAACGGGATGTCGCGCATGGATATGACGTTGAGATTGTAGTTGGCGCCGCCCTCGACGATCGCGACTTGAGCCGCCGCCGGCCCGCCTGCGAAAATCGCCAAGGCCGCCAGGAGCGGCGCGGCGAGAAGGGCGGGCGCCAGGCTCATAGTGGTGGCGCGGTGGTGACGATGCTGACGTTGATCGTCCCCTGAAGGTTACTGTTGTTGCCGGTGTTGATCACGAAGTTGCCCACGCCGGCGAAGCCGCTGAGCGCACTTGTCGAGAACGCCACGTCGCCGGTGTGCATCGTGTTGGCGATGACGGAGTTGCCGCTGTTGGTGGCGTTCAATTGCTGTTCGGACAGCACGGTGGTGTCGACACCCTGAGCGCTTTCGCTTTCCAGCGCTTCGGTCGACATGACTTCAGGAGCCGGTGGGGCAAGCGCTTCACTATCAAGGGGCGCCGTCTGAGCGAAGGCGGGCGCGCCAGCGCTGCTGACGATAATCAGCGCCATGATCGCTGGTAGTTTGCGCATCTGAATTCTCCGCGGTGGAACCGCTGAATGGAAACGAGCCTGGCCCGGCCGATGGGGGTTCTGCCGGGCCAGTACTCACATCTCTTTGGCGCTATGGGGCGGCGCCGAAGGAGATGCTGGCGTTCGCGGCAAGAGAGGTCGCCGCTTGGTTCAGAGATCCGATGCCGGTGTTGGCGCTGGAAGTCTGAATGCCGGCATAGCTGGCGAATGCTCCGCCGCTATGTCCGATGGCCCCAGTCGTGAAGGTGGTGGGGTTTTCGGCTTCGAAGGTCACCGTAGTCCCGGTGACGCTCGCATCGAGATCCTGCTTGGACAGGGTCGAGGTCGAGGTGTGAACCGAGTTGTCGTTCCAAGTCTTGTTTTCGGTGAAAGACTTGTTGGTCGTGTTGTAGGAGTCGTCGTTCTTGGTATTGACTGAGCTGTCGGTGTTATACGAGTCGTCAGTCTTCGTGGTCGTTTCAGTATTGTAGGAATCGTCAGTCTTGGTCGTGGTGTTGTAGGAGTCGTCAGTCTTCGTCGTGGTGTCTGTATCCACGGAGTTGTCGGTGTAGGTCTTGGTTTCGGTGTTGTAGGAATCGTCAGTTTTCGTTGTCGTGTCGGTCTCTGTCTTGGTGTCGGTAGAGCTGTCCGTCCACGTCTTGGTTTCGGTGGAGCTATCGGTCCACGTCTTGGTCGTGGTGTCCGTGTCCGTCGAGCTGTCGGTATTGTAGGAGTCGTTGGTTTCTGTCGCGGTGGCGGTGCCGTCGTTGCCCACGCCTGCCGCAGCGAAGTTGTTGTCATCAACGTCCATGCCGCGGGCGGCAGCTGTGTTTGCGAGCGCGGCCGCAAAGATGAGCGCGGACGCAGAGACCATAAGCTTCAAAGTCATGGAGCACCCTCCGGGTATCTCGTTGCGAAAGGAGGACGATCCCTCCGCAAGTCAGTACCGAAGCGGTCATGCAATGGTTCGGATCACGTGTCTGTGAATTGCGTCGAGCTGAGAGATCCTCAGCGATTCGAATTCTACGTCCGGTCGAGACTGCGCGCGGCGTTCCGCAGCGCTTCGCGGGCCAGGCTCATGGCGCGATTGGCGACCTCATCGGCCGGCAGATCGTGCAAGCCACGGGGGCGCGGCAGGCTGACCTGGATGGTGATCCCGTCGTCGGTAAGGACGGAAACGCCAACAACAGTAGGGCTCACTGTTACGGACGGGGGCAGGGACAGATCAGTCATCGCGTCTCTCCACATCCCCCGCTGGCCGGGATCTGGGGCGCTCCGGCCTGCAAGTCCAGGCAAGGTTTTATGACTGCGATGATCAACCCGGGCGAGTTCTCAAGCGCCGGAAGATTCGCCGAAAATTTGTGCGTGTTTCGCGCAGATCGCTGGCCAGAGTTCCGCGGCCTCTGGGATGTCGAGGTCAAATTCGCGATGCAAGGCGACGACGAACTCGTCGGCTGAATGAATCACTTCGCTGGTTTTCGCGCCAGGACGGACGCGGCGTATCGTGCGCCCGAGGAGGCCGACGATCCCTTTGGGGGTGTGCCGAAAGCCCAGCGCGGTCTAGGTGAAGATCGAGTCCGGGGAGCTGGCGAGCCACTGGCAGGTCGCGCTGAGTTGATCTGCTTCGGCTGGTTCAAGCTGGAAGTCGAAATAGGGCGCGCCGCCCTGGTCCTGGTTGTGAAACCGCAGCCATGTATCGCCGAGGTCTTCCAGGCGGAACTCATACCCGGCGCAGTGGTGAGCGCCGAAAGCGAGAGGAAAGGGCTCGACTACGCCGTCGCCAAATCCGACGTCGGCGATGTAGGGCCGATCAAGATCCACCCGCAGGACCAGATGGTTGCCGAGCGAGACATCGCCGCGTTCAGCACGCATGACCGCTCCGGCCATCCGCGTGACCGTGAACCCGATATCCTCCAGCACAGCGCCAAACAGGCCGTTCATCTCGTAGCACCAACCGCCACGCCGTCGCGTGACCAGCTTCTCAAACGCCGCTTCGGGCGCGAGGCTGACCGGGCGGCCAAGCAGAACGTCGAAGTTCTCGTAGGGGATCGCCCGCAGGTGCAGGCGGTGCAGGGCGGTCAGGGTTTCCAGGTCTGCGCGGGCCGACCCGGTGAAGCCGATCCGGTCAAAATAGGCCTGAACGTCCATGGGCTATCCTCGCGCTCGACGGCGGGCCGGCCGCTATTCGGCGAGTCCCTTGGGGGGCAGCCCTTGGATCAGGGCGACGATTTCCGGGCGGATCTGGTCGGCGCCCTTTTCCACCATGTGCGATACGATGCGGGCGCCGACGGCCGCGCGGGTCTGGGCCGTGAACTCGGTCTTGTTCTGGCGCACCCACTCCATGGACGCTTGGCGGTTCACGTTGAGCTGCTGGAAATGCGGAACAACATAGCGGGCGATCATCTCGTAGGACCGCTTGGTGTTTTCCCAGTTGGCCCAGTTGTGGGCCATCATCAGGTAACAGCCGAAGCCGCCGCTCTCCTCGACCAATTGCTCGATACGCTCGATCGCCTCGTCGGGCGTGCCGACCACCGCCTGGCCGAGCGAAAGATAGGCCTCGACCGGATCGCCGGCGAAGTCATCGGGGACCATCGGCAGGTTGGCGATTTCGCGGAAGTAGTAGATCCACTTTTCGAGGCCGAAGCGGATCTGCTCGATCGCCTTGTCCTTGGTTTCGGCGATATGCATTTGCCCGACCAACCGCCAGGCGTTGCGGTCCATCACCTGACCGCTTTCCTTGGCGATATCCTCGGCGATCCCCCAGTTGGCGGCGAGCGAGTTGAACCCGGCGGTGGTGGTGGCGCCGAGCGAAAGCAGTCCGATCCCATGCTTGCCCGCCGCCCGCGCGCCGGTAGGAGAAACCTGACTGGCGACGGCGATTTCCACCGACGGCCGCGAATAGGGCGTCATCTGCAGGCGGGCGTTGACGAGTTGGAACCAGTCGCTGTCATGGCTGACCTCTTCGCCCCGCAGTAGGCGCACCAGAACGTCGAGCGCCTCGTCCATTCGGTCACGCTGCTTGGCGACAGGGATGCCCATCATGAAGGCGTCGGAGGAGAGGGCGCCGGGACCGGCGCCGAACATCACCCGACCTCGGGTCATGTGGTCGAGCTGGTTGATGCGATCTGCCAGCATCATAGGGTGGTGGTAGGGAAGCGACGAGACGCCGGTGCCCAAGCGGATGTGCTTGGTGCGTTCGGCCGCGGCGGCGATGAAGATCTCCGGCGAGGCGATCAGTTCGTATGCGGCCGAATGGTGCTCACCGATCCAGGCTTCTTCGTAGCCAAGCTGATCCATCAGCTGGACCAGTTCCAGGTCGCGTTGGATCGCCAGGGTCGGGTTTTCGTCCAGCGGATGGAAGGGCGCGATGAAGGCGCCGAAGCGCAGTTTGTTCCCGAGCATTCCGCCCTCCCTATGTTCTTTTGCGGGAGCCTAACGCCGATTTCTGACAGCTGGCTAGGGTGGCGTACCGCCTTTTCGAAGCTTTACGTCGCGGACTCTTGGGCCGTTTCGAGAAATTTCAGCACCGAGAGTTCGAAGCTCCGCGCCGACCCGCCACGCTTAAGCGGCAATGCGCCCCGTTCATAGGCCTCCAGGATCAAGGGGTGGATGTAGGAGCCCCGACAGACTGCGGCGGTGTTGCCGAGCAGGGCCGCCACCGCCTTCACCGTGACGACCACCTGGCGCTTGGCTTCACCGGCGGTGGCGGACGGCGGTTGCTCGATCAGCCCGCGGGCGGCCGAAAGCGTGCCGGCCCAGGTTCGGAAGTCCTTGGCGGAGAAGTCTTCGCCCATGGCCTCGCGGATGTAGGCGTTGACGTCCGCGGACTCGATGGAATGACGCTCGCCGTCATCATCGAGGTACTGAAACAGGCGCTGGCCGGGGATGTCCTGGCAGGATTTCACGATCCGGGCGAGGCGGCGGTCCTGGAAGCGGGTGCTGTGGAGCTTGCCGCTCTTGCCGCGGAATTCGAAGGTCGCGCCGCCACCGGTGATCTTGGCGTGGCGGTCACGAAGCGTAGTCAGGCCAAAGCTCTTGTTGGTCTTGGCGTACTCCTCGTTGCCTACCCGGATCAGGGTGAGCTCCATCAGGCGCACCACCGCGGCCAGCACCTTTTCGCGAGGCAAACCACGCTTGGAGAGGTCGGCCTCGACCCGAGCGCGCAGGCGGGGGAGGGCGCGACCAAAGGCGATCAGGCGGCTGAACTTCACTCCGCCGCGAACCCGCCCCCAGTCCTGGTGATAGCGGTACTGCTTGCGGCCCCGTGCATCGCGGCCGGTGGCCTGGATGTGACCGTTTGCGTCTGGACAGATCCAAACCGATGTCCACGCCGGGGGGATGACCAGGGCACGGATGCGCGACAGAGTCGCCTTATCCCTTACCGGCCGGCCGGCGGCGTTGCGGTAGCGGAAGGATGGAGGGGCGCCTGGGCGGCTGAGGCCAGGGTCATGGTCGTTCACATAGACGAGGCCGCCGTCGAGGCCATTCGTCTCGGCCATTTGCCGGTCGTCGACATCGCGGGGCATGGAGCGCCTTTGGAAAAACGGCGAGACGTGGCAGAGAGCGCCCTCTCGTCGGACCTCAAACGAGGCCGGATCGACGCGGTTCCTGCGTCGGATAGGGGACTTTGGATTGAACTACCGCCACGCCTTTCATGCCGGAAATTTCGCCGATCTGGTGAAGCATGCGGCGCTTCTGGACCTGCTCGCCAAGATGCAGGCGCAGCCTGGCCCGCTAAGCATCATCGACACGCACGCGGGGCGGGGGCTCTACGATCTGAGCGGTGATGAAGCGCAGCGCTCGGGAGAGGCCGAGGCTGGGATCGGTCAGTTGATGAAGGCCAACGACCTGCCCGCCGCCTTCCAGCCGCTACGTCGCGCGGTTTCGGAGCTGAATAACGGTGGTGCGACCAAGCTCTATCCTGGTTCGCCGCTGCTGGTCGCCGCAGCCCTGCGCCAGGGCGACACCTATCTGGGTTGCGAACTGCGCCCCGAGGAACACGACGTCCTGAAGGCGACGCTTCGGGGAATGCCGGGCGCCAAGACGGTCTGCGCAGACGGGTTCAACGAAGCTGTGGCGAGGACGCCGATCTCCGGGTCGGTGCTGGTCCTGATCGACCCACCGTTTGAGAAGTCGGACGACTATCGCCGGATCGTGACCACCATCAACGGCGTGGCCGCCAGGAACCCGAAGGCGGTGGTGTTGGTCTGGCTACCCCTGAAGGATCTCGAGACCTTCGACGCGTTCGTGCGGGACGCCGAAGACGCCTATGCCGGGGCGCTGCTGGTGGCCGAGGCGCGGATGCGGCCCCTGTCCGATCCCATGAAGATGAACGGCTGCGCGCTGGTCGTGGCCAATGCTCCGGCTGGCTTCACCGATCCGTTGACGGCGATCTGCGACTGGACCGTCAGTCGCTTGGGCGACAACGGCAAAGCGCGGGTCTGGACCGCCGCCTAACCTTCATTTTGCGCCTGCGAGATGTTGGGTTAGGGTTTGTTGCATTGCACAAACCTTGGCTGTTTGGAGGCGTCACCATGGCTCTCGCGCAACTCGACGGGGATATGTCCCCGCAATCCCCCAATCCCTTTTATGTGCCGCTCGGCGCCGCTTCGCCGCTGTGGTTAATGTTCGCTGGCGCCGCGTCGGCGGGCGTCGCCTTCTGGTGGATGACGCGCTGGACGGCGGCCACCCATCTGGAAGCCGCGTTCGGCGCGGTGGACCAGCCGCTGGCCGCGCCGGCGCCTGAGCCGGAAGCTATTGTCTTCGAGGAGCCGGCGCCGCTCGTCGAAGCCGTCGAAGAGATGGTCGCCCCGCCATCGCCGATGGTAGAGGCGGCGTCCGAAGCTGCTGTCGATACGCCAAAGCCGAAGATCAAGGTGCGCCCCGCAACGGACGCACCGCCGATCGCCTAGGCTTGGCGCGGGCGCGCGGAGCGGTCTATGCCTCTCTTGCCGGCTTGCGGCGAGGATGAGGCATCGTGATCAAGCGGGCGTTCGACATTTTGGCGGCTCTTGGGGGGCTCATCGTCCTCTCGCCAGTGCTGGCCGCGATCGCAGTGGCCGTTCGGTTGGACAGCCCTGGGCCAGCCATTCACTGGTCGCGCCGGGTCGGCCGCTTCAACCAGATTTTCCGGATGCCCAAGTTTCGCACCATGCGGACCGACGCGCCCGACGTCGCCACCCACCTGTTGGCCGATCCCCAGGCCTGGATCACGCCGCTGGGCCGGTTTCTACGCCGCGCCAGCCTGGATGAGCTGCCACAGCTCTGGAGCGTGCTGGTCGGCGATATGAGCTTGGTTGGGCCGCGCCCGGCTCTGTTCAATCAAGACGATCTCGTGGCGCTGCGCACAGCCGCCGGCGTTGAGGTGCTGCGCCCCGGCGTGACGGGCTGGGCTCAGGTCAATGGACGCGATGATCTGCCCATCGAGGAAAAGGCCCGGCTGGACGCCGATTATCTTGAGCTGCAAGGGTTCAGCTTCGATCTGAAAGTCATCCTCACGACCCTGCGCGCGGCGGTCTCTGGCCAGGGCGTCCGGCACTAGATTCCAACCGACTGAGGTTTCGTGCGTTCCGGACTGACCTCCGGAGCCTGACATTGCCCCCTGAGCACCCGACCAAAGACCCCGAGAACATCTTCAACCGCCTAGGTGACTGGGCGCGGCGGCATCGGCGCGGCTTGGCGTGGACCGGCGGAGTGATCGCGGTCGTGATGGTCGCCTTCGTACTTTTCCTGGCCTTCTTCGACTGGAACTACCTGCGGGGCCCCATCTCGCGGTTCGCCTCGATGAAGACCGGGCGGGAGGTTGCGATCCTGGGCGATCTGGACGTCAACGCGCTCTCGCTGAAGCCCAGCGCCACGGTCCGAAAGATACGCATCGGCAATCCAAGTTGGGCCGGTAAAGGGCCTATGGCCGAGGTCGAGAAGCTTGAGGTGCAGATCAAGGTCCTGCCGCTGCTGCGCGGCCAATTAGTGCTGCTGCGCCTGGAGGTGGACAAGCCGGTCGTAGCCCTGGTGCGGGACCGTCAGGGGCGATCCAATTGGGATTTCTCCAACGGCAGAAAGAAGAACAAGGAGCCGTTCAAAATGCCGCCGGTCCGGCGGTTCGTCATTGACGATGGGCGCTTGAAATACTCCGACGCCAAGCGGCGCCTGACCCTTGACGCCACCATCAACGCGACGGAGCGTCTGGGCGCCGCCAATCGGGGCTTTGCGATGGCTGGGCGTGGATCCATCAATGGCGAGCCCTTCATCCTCGATCTCGCAGGTGGCCCGCTGCTGAACGTCGACCCGGATAAGGCTTACCCCTTCAACGCCGACGTACGCGCAGGGGCCACGCGGATCACGGCCAAGGGGACGATCCCAAAGCCGTTCGATCTGGGGCGGTTCCAGGCCGATTTCGTCGCCCGCGGTTCCGACCTGGCCGATCTGTACGACCTGATCGGCGTACCGCTGCCCAACACGCCGCCCTACCGGTTGGCCGGGAAGCTTTCGCGCGAAGTGAAGCTCTGGAAGGTCGGCGGGATCGGTGGGAAGGTCGGCGACAGCGACATGGCCGGCGACCTGTCGATCGACACGGCGGGCGAACGGCCGTTCCTGCGCGGCGATCTGCATTCCAAGCTGCTCGACTTCGACGATCTGGGCGCGATCTTCGGCGCGGCTCCTTCCGCGGCGCCTGGCGAAACGGTCTCGGTGGGCCAGAAGGTGGTTGCGCGCGAGATGATCGCAGAGCAACGGCTGTTACCCGATGCGACGCTGAAGGTGGACCGCATCCGCGCCATGGACGCCGACGTGAAGTATCGCGCGGCAAGCATACGCGCGCCGCACCTGCCGCTGCGCGCAGCGTCGGTGCGGGTGAAGCTGAACGACGGGTTGCTGATCGCCGATCCTCTGCGGTTCGACCTGCCCCAAGGCAATATCGCCGGGCAGGTCCGCTTGGACGCTCGCAAGGACGTCCCGGTCTCAAGCATTGATGTGCGCCTGTCGAACGCGCGGATAGAGCAACTCATCCCGATCAAGGCGGGGGGCGGAACGCCGCTCACCGGCAGTCTCGTGGGCCGGGTGAAGCTGAGCGGAGCGGGGAATTCCGTGCATCAGGCGGCCGCCAACGCCAACGGCGAAGTGCTGATCGTGGCGCCTGGGGGCGAAATCCGCGAAGCCTTTGCCGAACTCATGGGGATCAACGTCACCAAGGGTCTTGGTCTGCTGCTCGCAAAGGACCAGAGCAAGGCCGATCTGCGCTGCGCGGTCGCCCATTTCGACGCCAAGAACGGCGTGCTGACCGCCAATCAGATCGTCTTCGACACTGAACCGGTCCTGGGAACCGGGAAGGGGACCATCAATCTGGGAACCGAGAAGATCGACTTCCGGATAGCGGGCCACGCCAAGGAGCCGCGCCTCATCCGGGTGATCGCGCCGATCACCGTCAAGGGGGCGATCAAAAGCCCCAAGATCGGGGTGGAGGCGGGGACCGCAGTGGCGCAAGGCGGGATCGCCGCCCTATTGACCACGCTGACCCCGCTGGCGGTCATTCTTCCGTTCTTGGACCTGGGCCTGGCCAAGGACGCGGCCTGCGGTTCGCTGATCGCCAATGCTGGGCGGGAAGGCGCGCCAGTGCGCACCCCCAAGGCGCGTTAGCCGGCCGCTCGTTGGACGTGCAGGCCGATGGTCGATTGACGCCCAGGTAGGGTCACCCCAAAGTTCGATCCTATCGAATTTCCAAAAGGGGAGGCCGTTGATGTCCCGACGCCATGCCAAGACAAGCCGCGCGGCCATCGCGCTGGTTCTCGCGCTGACCGCCACCGGAGCGCTCGCCGCCTCGGCCGCAGAGACCGCCATCGCCACTCGACAGGCCGGTTACAAGAAGATGGGCGCCGCGTTCAAGGCCATCAACGAGGAGCTGAAGAAGAGCTCCCCGGACATGAAGCTGATCGCGGCCAATTCGGCGATCGTGAATACGCAATCTCAGCAGATCCCCAAGTGGTTCCCCAAGGGCTCGGGCCCGGAGGCGGGCTTCAAGACCAAGGCCAAGCCGGCGATCTGGGCTGAGCCGGCCAAGTTCGCGGCGGCTGGAACCAAGCTGCAGACTGAGGCGGCCAAGCTGCAGGCCTTTGCCTCAGCAGGAAACCTGGATGGGGTGAAGACGCAGGTCCGGGCCGTGGGCGGCTCGTGCAAGTCCTGCCACGAACCCTATCGCGCCGAGGACTAGGTGGCGGGCGGTAGCGCGCCCGGCGAGGGTGCAAGGATTTGGGATGGCCCGACGCGCGTCTTCCATTGGGCGCTGGTGGTTCTGCTGTTGGTCTCTTGGCTCACGGCCGGCGAGAACATGCAGGTTCACCGGTGGTCCGGCTATGGCGTGATCGGCTTGCTGGTGTTCCGCCTGTGGTGGGGCGTCGCAGGCGGATCGACGGCGCGGTTCGCAAGCTTCCTGAAAGGGCCGAAGGCGACCTTGGCCTACGCCCGGACCTTGGGATCGCGCACGCCGCACGGCGCGCCGGGCCATAATCCACTCGGCGCCTGGAGCGTCGTGGCGATGCTTGCGGCCTTGCTGGTGCAGGTCGGGCTTGGCTTGTTCGCAAGCGATATCGACGGACTGGAATCCGGACCGCTCTCGCATCTGGTGGATTTTGACGCCAGCCGGGTCGCGGCGGAATTGCACGAGACCACGTTCCGGATCGTGCAGGGTCTGGTCGTCCTACATCTTGCGGCCATCGGCTACTACTGGCTCTGGAAACGCCAGAACCTGATCGGCGCGATGCTCACGGGCAAGCAGCGGCTGGCGACAGAGGCTCTGCGGCCCGCGTCGATCGTGCGGCTGTTGGTCGGCGTCGTCCTGGCGGTGGCGGTCGCCTGGTTCATCGCCAAGGGCGCGAGGTTCTAGGGCGGGGCGGGCGGTCCGGCGGCGCGCGCCCTGCGAACCGCCTGGGCTAGCCGGGCCTCGTTCAATCCGCCTTCGATCAGATAGGGGCCGACCAGGTATGCAGGCGTCCCGCGCAGGCCCAGCGAGAAGGCCTGGGTGTTGTGGCGGGTAAGTTGAGCCTCGATCTCGGCGGCGTGGGCTGCCTCGTCCGCCGTGAGTTGTTCGACATCCAGACCGGTCGAGACCGCGATCCGGCGAACATGCTCGGCGTTGAGCTTCATGGGAGCTGCCATCAAGGCGCTGTGGAACGCCAGGTACTCGCCCTGGCGATCGGCCGCCAGGGCGGCGTGCGCGGCGATGGTCGAGGCCTCGCCGAGGATCGGCCAGTCCTTGAAGATGACCTGAACCTTCTTGTCGCTGGCCAGGAGCTGCTGAAGGGCAGGGGCCGTCGCCTTGCAAACCGAGCATTGGTAGTCGGTGAAGACGACGATCGTGACGTCTGGATTAGCGGCACCCGCGCGCGGCGAGCCGGCGTCTTCCAGCACCGCCCGCACGACGGGCGTCAGCGTAAGCTTCTTCGCTTCGCGCGGGAGGTTCTGGAAGATGGCGGTCGCCGCTAAGCCGGCTAGGACCGCCATCAACAGGGTCAGTTTAGGGCGGCGTTCGACCAGTGAAAGCAGGCCGCGCCGCGGGGCGTCCGAAGTCACCCGCCGTTGGCGGCGCCGCGCAGGCAGTTCAGCCAGGCGTCCTCACGGGCCTTTTCGGCCTCGCGCAGCTTGGTCTCGGCCTCGCGGACCTCGGCGTCGTGTTTGCGCCATTCCAGCACCGCGCCTTCGCGGGCGGCGCGGGCGGCCTCCATGGTCGGGAAGCGGGCCAGCACGGCGCGGACGCTATAGTTCACCGGCGGACCGACGGTCTCGCGATCGGGATAGAATCCCGTGATCGAGTCCGCGCTCTCGCTGTCGATGTGGAAGACGTCGGCCCAGCCCGCATGGTGGCGCATCAGGGCCCAGGGCCGTTCGATCTGGTCGCTCATCGATCACTCCTAGAATCTTGGGGCAAACTAGCGCGGGGCGAGGGCCGGGCCAACGGTTGTTCGTGTCGAGAGCCTGCGCCTTAGGGGCCAAGAACCCAGCGTTTCATCTTTCGTTAATTCCGCCGTATCCTGGCGGCCATGGTGCGAGAGACCGATCGGGACCCCGCTGGCGCTCCTGAACGCAGGATCATCACGGTTCTTGCGGCGGACATCGTGGATTCCACTGGCCACATCGCCGCCTCCGATCCAGACGACGCCCAACTGCTGTTCGACGAGTGTTTCGAACACCTGCGCGGCGTGATCGAACGCTGGGGCGGCAGCCTTGTGAACTATGGCGGAGATGGCGGGATCGCCACCTTCGGGTGGCCCGCCTCGCTGGAGGATCACGCCGACCGCGCCTGCGCCGCGGCCTGGGACATCCAACACACCAATATCGGCCGCACCGGACCCGACGGCCGCCCCGTGCGGTTCCGGGTCGGAGTGCATTCGGGCCTGGTGGCGTTGCGGCAGATCCATCGCGAGGGGCGCTCCCGTTTCGACCCGGTGGGAGCGACGGTCAACATCGCCGCCAAGCTGCAACAATCGGCGCCGGGCGGAGGGGTGGTGGTCAGCGACCAGACCGTGAAGCTCTGCCGGGTTTCTCTCTCCTTGGCGCCGCACGAAGGGGCGCAGAACTTCGGGAGCATCCGCGCCAAGGCTTTCATGTTGGCCGCGCGCCCGGAAAGCGACGGCGAGGGAGATGTCGCGAGGCGGTACAGTTCGCCGATTGTCGGCCGGGATGAAGAACTCGCGGCCCTGCGTAGGGCGATCCCCCGCGCCGGCGGCGTCAGCGCGGCGATCGCCCTGATCGGCGAGCCCGGTATCGGCAAGAGCCGCTTGGCCGCCGCTGCGCTGCGAGAAGCGCTGGAGTCTGGCGCGCGGGCGTTGGTCTATTTCGGTGACGCACAGAAGCGGACCACGCCGTTCGCGGCCGCGCGGAGCCTAATCTCCGAAATGCTAGTTTCCGGAGCCGGCGGTTCGAGCGCCGAACTGCGCGCGGGCCTAGCTGCCGCGGGGCTGGAGGACGGCGACCGGCGGATGCTGGAAGACCTGCTGGCGCCCAGAGCGGCGACAGTACGGGACAAGACCTCGGAAGTGGCCCAGCCGCAGTTGATCCAGGCGCTGGTCAACGCGTTCGGCGCGCTTTCGCGGGGCTGCGCCACCATCCTTTTGATCGAAGACCTGCATCTGATCGACTTCGAAAGCCGTCAATTCCTGCGTCTCCTGGCGGCGTCGGAGATGCCGCAGCCGCTTTGCCTTATGCTGACGGCGCGGCCTGAAGCAAGGGATGAGGCGAGCGAGATCGCGCGGGACGTCGTGTCGCTCGAACCGTTGCCACGCCAGGTGATGATGGGGCTCGGCCGCGCGCTTTGGCCGGACGATCATCCTCCGGAGACGATGCTGGAGCGCATGGTGGAACGCGCCGATGGCGTGCCGTTTGTCCTGGAGGAGCTGATCCGCTCGATGGAGAGCGAGGATGTGGCGGCGCTCCCGGTCCTTCCGCACACCGTGGAGTCGGTCATCCATGCGCGTCTGCAGAAGATCTCGCCCGCGGCCAGGGCCATGGCGCAGGCGCTCAGCCTGCTGGGCGAACATGTCGATGTTGAGCTGGTGGAGACGGTGGTCGGAGTCGAGCCGGGATCACTGGTCCAGGAGCTGATGGAGCTTGAGCAGTTCGCCTTCATCCATCCGACGGCGGGACGATCGACCCATATGCGCCACCAGATCATCTCTGAAGCCTGCGCCAACACCATCCCCAAGGAGCGCCGCCGGGAGCTTCACAAGACAGCAATGGCGGCGATCGCGTCGCGCTATGGGAATTTCGACGGGCGCTATGAGCAATTGGCGTTCCATGCCGAGCGGGCCGGGGAGGATTCGGCGGCGCTGGACTATCTCTGGCAGGCAGGGCTTGAGGCGCGGCGCAACTCGGCTGCGGCGTCCCTGAACCTGATTTTCGATCGGGCGCTTGTCCTGATCGACCGGATCGGCAAGCCGGCCGAGGACCGGTACGTCGCCTTCGTGCTGATGGCCTTTGCCTCGACGGTGCAACTCGGCGAATTCGAGAAGATGAACACCCACCTGCCGCGGATCATTGATCTGGCGCGGCGCAGGGGACGGCCGGAGTTGGTCAGCGGGACCTTGTCTCAACTGGGAATGATCTGCTGGTTCGAGGGGCGCTACGAGGAAGGCCTCGCCGCCACCGAGGAAGGGTTGGCGATCGCCCGGACCTTGAAGGCTCCGGCGCTGATTTTTTCCAACCAGATCATGCTGGCGAACGTGCTGCACGGCATGGGGAGGCTGGAGCAGGCCATCGCGCAGGGCCGTGAGCTGGGCGACATGCTGACTGGAGACCTGGAAGGCGCACGGTTGGGCGCGGCCGGTATTCCCCGATCGATGGTGCTGTCGTTCATGTGCTGGTTCATGATGGACACCGGCGAGTATGCGCAGGGCCTGGAGTTCGCCCAGCGGGGGCTGGAAGTCGCGGTCACCCGGCGCGATCCATACTCCGAGGTGCTGGCTCGCTGCGCGCTGGGGCGGAACCTGATCATGCTGCGCCGGGACGCCGAGGCGGTCGAGGTCCTGGCCGTGGCCCGCGATTTGGCCGAACGCTACGGCTATGATGCGATCAAGGCCAATCTCGCCGGGCGCATTGCGATCGCGCTGTCACGCGTGGGGCGGGCCAATGAGGCGATCGCAGTGGTCGAGGATTGCCTGCATCGCCGATTGCACCTGAGGACCGGCCAACTGGAGGTCTATTACCTCTTCGCCGGTTATGCGGAGGCGCTTGTCCGGGCTGGGGAGGTTGAGCGTGGCTTGGCCATGCTGGCGGAAGCCTTGGCCATAGCGCGCCGTCTCAACAATCCGTGCTGGATGGTGGATGGACTGGGGTTGAGGGCGCAGCTTCTAACCCTGACCTTGCCAGGCGATCCCCGTATCGAGGTGGACCTAGCCGAGCAGCAGGCGATCTGCAGCAGCTATGGCGTGGCCGCCTGGAAGGTCATGCCGGGATTGAACGAGGAGCGGGCGCAATCTGCGTGAAGCGGGCGGTCAGGCCGATCGCTACATTGGCCAGAGTCTTGAGATCCCCGTCCGGCCCTGCGACCCGTCGCAAGCCCCGCAGGCGGCTGGCGGCCAGGACGCATTCCTCCAGCAAGGGCATGGCTACACGGTTGCGGCCCCAGCATTGCCGTGCGTCGCCGTGCACACCGAACATCAGGTAGTCCTCGATGCGGCGCTCCGGACCGTCGGTCGGACCAAAGGGGGTCAGCGACAGTCGGTGCGGCTGCTCAAATCGCCGGGGGTCGAGATTGGCCGCCGAGACCATGGCCAGCAGGAAGTCGCCCTTGTGCAGTTCGGCGGGAGGCTCTGCCTCGCCGCGCAGCAGCGTGGTGTCGGCCTCGCAGTGGCGCATGCGCAGCGCCAGCACGGGATTGAGACGCTCGGCTTCGTAGATGAGGCGGGCCAGACCGCCAGGCTTCAGCTCCGGCAGCAGCGCGGCCAGATCGATGCGAAACTTCAGGACCGTGGTCATTAGCGAGCCGAAGGCGGTTGGCGGCGCGGCCAAGGTTGTACTCACGAGTTCCAGCAGCAGGGCGGATACGTCGCTGTAGTACTGCGCTTCAGCAGTCTCTTGCGGATATAGCGCGACGATCTCCGGCCGTGCACGGTTCAGGACGAACGCCTCGACGAGGTTGGATGGCGTAGTGAGGTTCGCGGCCCGCGCGAGGTCCAACTGATGGCTGATCTGCATCTGCATGCGCGAGGCGGCGTACTTCGCGCCCTGGACTAGCAGCGCCTGGTTCTGGAAGTTGCTGACCAGACTGGCGGCGAGGATCACCGACCATGCCTGCATCGCGGTGAGGCCCGGATCGCGCAGGCCCTGGACGGCCTCGATCCACTGGCGCGGAACGTCTGCCTGGTGCTCTCGCCAATAGGAGGGGCCTGGCGGCGTTGGCGGGAGCTCGGTCGGCCCTGGCACGCCGTAGAGGCGCACGACGGTGCCGTAGGCCGCCTGGACGGCGAAGTCGCTGACGAGATCGATGCGGCCGCGTCCGGACTTGGCGTCCTTGAGCGCGGTGCGAAGCGCCCCTTCGAGCCCCGCCTGGGCCTCCCGGCGCAAGATCGTGTCGATGGTCTCGGGCAGGGCGGCGGTGAGGGTGTCCCAACCCAAGTCCAACACCGTCTTGAGACGTTGGCGGGCGGCGCATGTCGGGCCAGCCACGTCGGTGGCGCTTAGGAGCGCGGTCTTGTCGCCAACAATCTGCCGGCCGGCCTCGTGATAGGGGCGCGTCGAAAAGACGACGTTGTCGCCGGTTTCATCGACCACGCTGCCCAAGACTTGGGAGACGTCGCTGTGGCGACCCACGAACACCACCGTCTGGATCGAGCCGTCGGGCTGTGGGGGCAATGCAGCGCGAATGGGGGGTGCGCCCATCAACAGCTGGCCGGCGAACCTTGTCAGCCTCTCCTTGCTCATGAGCGACGGCGTGGCCGATTGCGCCATGCTGAACGCGTACTGCGTGAGGGCGGAGGGTTCGACCTTGAAGTGCTCGCCGGGGTCGACCATCGCCCGCAGCACCTCGACGCCGGGGGCGAAGAAGTAGTCGCCGCCCCGGGTGACGACGAAGCGCGGCAACCCGGTCACCGGAGCGGGGGCGCCGGCTTTAAGAAATACGTCGCTCGGCGTTCCATCGTTCGCACCGGTCGTCGGGCAACGGCCCAGGCCGGCCTGGCCGAGGAATTCGCCGCCGTTGATCCAGTCGGCCTGGACCACCTCGAACTGGACGTCGATGCGCGCGTTCGCGGCGATGAACAACAGGCCCCGCTTTTCGCCGTCGTCCTCTGCGCCCTCGCGCAGCAACGACCCGCCGTAGCTGATCCCGCGCCGGTGCAGGCGGTGGTGCCGGACCTCGTCACGCCCTCCGGTGTCACGCGGATTGACCCTGCGGATGTGCGCGCCGAGCGGGCATTTCTGTCCGGACTTGTCGGCCGCGAAATAGAGGAAGTCGTTGATCGTAGCCTCGTCGGGCGGGCCGGTGCTCGCGGTGGGCTGATTGACGAGCGGCGTTCCATCCGGCCAACGACCGACCATCTGGGCGGCGAGCAACGTCTGGGCCGGTCTGCCGGCGGGCCGCCGCTGGGCCAGGAACTCGCGAAAGCCGTGAACGTCCTGCTCGAGCTTGCGAAACACCAGATAGGTCGATCCTGCCCGTAGGGCCTCCGAAATGGGGAAGCGATGGGCCTCATCATCCTCGTCGCGCTGGTCGAGGAATATCTCGCCGGCTGCTACGGGCTTCCATCCCTCGTTGGTCGGGGTGCCCCCGCCTGGGAGTGGGTCCTCCAGGCGCAGGTTGGCGAAGGGTTGGCTCAGCCCGTCGCGGAAGCCGAAGTGTTCGGTTCGATGCTCCAGGCGTTCCTGCTGCCCATCGACGAGCGTGTAGGGTTCTTGGCCGAGCTCGATGTGGACAATCTCCAAGCCAAGGAAGCGGAACAGCAAGCCGATCCATAGGTGCAGCAGTTCTCCGCGCTCGGAGGCCTTGTCATTGAAGGCTTGGACATCGCTGCGAAGCGCTCGCCAAAAGGCCTCGGAGCTTGGGCCAGGGCCATCGAAGCCGCCGCTGACGTAGCCATGGACGTTGTCGAGGCCCAGTTCGCCGTCCCAGTTTTCCGGTGAGCTCGGTCCAGTGTCGTGCAGCCGCCGTGCTCGCGCGGCCATGCCTTGCTTGAAGACCTCGGGGAAGGACGCCAGGGTCGCCGGGTCGATCTTCAGCGCCGCGAGCCCGGCGTGGGTGAAGGCCAGATTGACGGGCGGACGATCGCGGATTCGGTCGTCGTTGTCGGCGGGGCCTTGTGTGAAGGCCGGAGCGCCTTGGCGCAGAATCTCGTGCAGGATCGCCAACGGCAGGGGGCCGGCGTCCACCACCGCCGGGGTGTCGAGCTCAGCGGCGAGAAGCTGCATGAACTCAAGATAGGCCGTCGGCGAGGCGTTCAGGAAGCTGACCAACGCCGCTGTCGGGGCGACTACGTCTCGGACCACGGCCCGGAACATTGCTTCGGGACCCTCGCGCATGGCCGCAAGCAGGGTGGCGGCCTCGAAGGGTTGCGGCTGCGAAGCGCTGAAGCTCCGGCCTTCCAGTCCGGTCAAGTCCGCCAAGCCGGAGAGAAACGACTCACGGCGCTTGTTCACCAGTACGTCCAGCCAGTTCAGGAACTCCTGGGACGGGTGGTCGAGCGGCGTTGAACTGTCGTCTGGCGGTCCCGCGGCCGCTTTTGCGTCTCGGTCGGCGACATACTGAGCGACGAGGCCTGCGGTAGCGAGGCCGGGCTGGGCAAGGTCGAGCCTCAAGATTCTCCAGGCTTCCTCGCTGTTCGATGCGGCCGCCACCCTGGCCTGGGTTGCGGCCATCTCCGCCCGGGTCAGGATCCGGAAGAAGAAGAAAAAGGACCAGTCGCGCGGCCGGCCGCGCTGGCGGGGCGCGCCTTGAACGTCAGGCGGGATATTCTGAGGCGATCCCATGTCAGCCGCCATTTCCGGTGATCGGCGGCGGCTGGAATAGGCCGTCGGTATCGGGGAAATTCTCGCAGTACTGGAGGTTTTCGCTGAGAAACTTGTCGAACAACTCGTCGACTTGTTTCGGATCTCCCTGCGGTGGGCGCACGCTGGCGACGAAGGCGTCGAAGCGGCTCTTAAAGGCCTCGAGCTGCTTGATCCGGCTGACCGTGAGGTTCGGATAGGTGGCGTAGAACAGGTCTATGTTGATCTGGTAGCAGCGGATCCACTGCCAGAATTCCTCGAAGTGCACAGTGCCCGGATAATCCTCGCAATCACGGAACACGAGGTCGAAATCGCCCCCGAGAAAGCGCGCGATGTCGCGCAGGTAGAGCTTCAGGTCCCCATCGAATTCGACCAGGGTGAGCAACCAGGAGCGAAATTTCGGGATGTGCCCAGGGGCGATGGTGATGTCGTCGATCGGTTGTGGGATTCGCCCGCCATCCTTCGTCGTGCGAACCGCGGCAGGATAGTAATCGACGCCGCTGACACCCTCGGAGCCGACGAGATATTGCTCCGGCCGGATGATGATCATGCGGCCGAAGTGAATCGAGGGGACGCGGTTGAGTTCCGTAGGGAGCCCCCGCTCATGGCGCCGGGCCAGGTCGGCGACGGTGGCGCGAAGCCGCTCTTCGTGAGTGCGCCGTTCGCCGAGCGGACAACCGGGCCGGATCGGCGACAGCACCGCGATCTCGGACATGCCGCCGACGACCTTGGACCTCGCCCATGGGGCTAACTCTGCCATCAGTGCGCGGCCTTTCCAGCCGGTCCTTTGAGTGAGACAGACGCTAGGGCACTTAAACTGACGCTACGGTCAGGGAGCGTGGCGCCGATCTTCGCGGCAAGCTAGCGAAGAGTTAACGCGCTAGTTCGTGGCGAGTCAGAGCTCAGGAGCCGTGCGAAGACGCGCCGGCGGCCGTGGATACTTCACCTTGAGTGGCGGGCCGAGATCCACGCTGGCGGCGCTGAGCGACCAGAACCGGCGAGCGATCTCCTGGCGATGCGCGAAGTTGATGCTTTCGCAGTAGCTTTCGACGTGCCGGATGTAGCCCGAGTACCACACGCCATATTCCGGCCAGGCCTTGCGCAGGGTGTCGGTCAGCACTTCGAGTTGTTCGTGCGCGACGAGAGCGCGGCGCCAGCGATGCTCGGCGAAATTGAACTTCTGGCAGACCAATCGCCCGGCCTCTCCACCGTAGCCCATCAACCGCTCGGAGACCTCTTTGCTCATGTTAATGTTGAGGCCGCCCTCCGTCGCCTTGTCCAGCTTGATCCGGACCACGCGCTGGCGCTGACCTGGCAGGACGCTCTGCATCTGGTCTTGCCAGCCCTTGGCCGAGCCGAGCAGGGCGCCGGCGAAATTCCCGAGCGTCTCAATGCGATGGATAGGGAGGATGCTGCCGTCCCGTGCGTTTTGCGGCATCGATATGCGATCGCTGGTCTCGAACGTGTCGGGCCGATCATCAAGGCTGAAGGCGAAGGTCGGGCGGCTCGGCAACAGCGCGTCGAAGAAGTGGATCGGGAAGTTGCTGGTGATGCCGCCGTCCGAAAACCAGATCTGACTGAAGGGGCGGCCCTTGATGGCGGCGTCTCGAAGCCACAGCGGGACGGCCTGGATCAGGAACGGGAAACTCAGGCTCATCCGGATCGCAACGAGGACCGGCAGGTCCAGCCCTTTGGGCAGGCTGTGCAGGTGAGCGGCGGAGGGGTCAGGTTGGCCGGCCTTCAGGTAGTTCATCACATCGGCCGGAAAGAGCCGCGCCCATTGCTCGGGGTCGAAGAAGAGGTTGAGCCTGGTGCGGGAGATGACTTCCGGCTGCTGCATCGAAAGGTTGGTGGTGATCGTTCGGAAGTCGATCTCCAGACCCGGGAACTGACCGCCACCCTCCAGGTCGCGAAGCGTCAATGGCCTGTCCGGCGGCTGGTCGCCGAACGCGATGAACTGCAGTGAGGTGTGAAGCCACTCGGTGAGGGATTGCGACTTCGCAGCGCCCACGGGCATGCCGCTGCAGAGCCCGTAATTTTGCCGCCGCAGGTCGCCGAACACCATGAGCCCGACGCGAAGCGCCAGGTGAGCAATGGCTCCGACGATCACCGCGAAAATCAGACCGGGGATAGCGGCCGGGCTCCATACTGGCGCCGTCGTGAGCAGGTCAGTGATCGCAAGCAAACCTGCGTAGACGGCGGCGCCGAGGCCAGCGCCGCTGGCCAGGATCCACCGCAGCGGAGCAAGGAAGCCGCCAAGCTTGTTCTTGGCGGCGGTCAGGCCCAGCCCCGCCTGGAGCAGGGAGCGCAGATGAGCTGGCGGCTGAAAGAGGCCTGACAGGATGCTGGGAAGCTTGGCGCAGCACTCGTCAAGCCGCGCGTATCCGGCAGGGTCGCCGTTGCGACGGGCATACTCCGCCGCCGCCGCGAAGCCAGCGGCGATCGCGCCAGCCGAGGCGCCGCCGATGGAGCGGAGGCGGTATTTCTTAGCTACCTCCAGGATGGCGCGGGGATAGACGATGCCGGACGTCACCCCGCCCTTCAGGATCATGTCGCACTGCGGCGCGTCCTCACTCAGAACAAACTGCGCCGCTGTGAATCCGGGATCGCTCTCCATCGGTCGGCGCCCTGAGCCTTGCCGTGGCCTACGCGTTTAGAAGGCGGCCTGGAGGAAGATGGCGGGTCCGCTGAATTTGTAGTCGAGTTGCCCGGTCCAGCGCTTTTTCTCTACGTCGAAGTCATAGGAGACGTAGCGATACATAGCCCCCACGCCGACGTTTTCCCAAATGCGGTAGCTGGCCCTGGCCT
Organism: Phenylobacterium sp.; assembly: GCF_030681155.1. GTDB lineage: Bacteria > Pseudomonadota > Alphaproteobacteria > Caulobacterales > Caulobacteraceae > Phenylobacterium. Next base: position 65,696 of record NZ_JAUXXE010000029.1, read on the forward strand.
CGGTGTTGATAACGCTGCCGTCGTAGCTGCCCGCGCTGAGGGACATGTAGTCCACCCGGCCGGCGACGGTCAGACGCGGGGTGATCGCGTAACCGCCGTAGAGGCCAACGGTCGGCATGGGGGCAATGAGATCGCGTTTGCGCCGCTGGGTCTGAATCGCGGCGTTGCCGATCTGTCCGTCGCCTGACAGCGTAGCTTCGAAGTTGGTGGCGTGCAGCCCGATGGACGCGCCCAGTTCGAGGTTTTCCTGGCGGACGAAGGAATAGCCGACCGCTAGCCGGTAGATGTCGGACTCAAAGGAACTATCGACCTGCGCGCCGGCTCGATAGACGACGTCGTCAAAGGTGATGTCGCGGGACGCCTGCGCTGAACCATTGCGATCAAGGGCGTAGTACTCGCCGATGATCGTAACCCGATCCCAAAGCCTGGCGCCCGCGAGGAAGGCGGGCAGGGCTTTGCGGTCACGCAGGTTGAGGTCGGATTCAAGGTTGATGTCGGTGCCGACCCTTCCACCGGTCCCCGTGACGCTGACCGTGGTGTCTATGTCTGGCCAGTAGGCTGAAGCTTCAAGCCAGTAACGCGATTGCAGGGCCTGGGCGTTGGCGGGGGCGACAAGCAGACTGCTGGCCAGCAGGCCGGTGGTGAAGGCGATACTCAGGGAAAGCTTCGTCATCTTTTTTCCTGCGCGCTTGTGCGTGGCTTGCGGTGGTCTAGCCCCAGACCATTGGCTTTCGAGTCTTCCAGGGCGCTTCCTTTTCCAACTGGGCGGCCAGCCGGAAGAGGGTGGCTTCGTCGGCGAAGCGGGCGGTGAACATCATGCCGATGGGCAGCCCGCTGGCGGACATCTCGAGAGGTAGGGAGAGCGAGGGTTGGCCGGAGAAATTGAAGGGCGGGGTGTAGGGGAAGGCCTCGCCCTGGCGGCGATTGACCTCGCGAGGTTCCAGAGCCACGGGGTCGATCAGCCCGACTTCCGGAACCGGCGTGCCAAGCACCGGGCATAGATAGACGTCCCAATCTTCAAAGAAGGCGAGTGTCTGGCGGTTAAGCACCCGCAGATCCTGCCAGCCGCGGAAGGCCTGTTCGCCGGTCACCTTGCGGCCGCCTTTCAGCGCCGCCCAGGTCAGCGGTTCCAGTTCGTCCGGCTCGGGTTCGCGGCCGACTTGCTCGATCAACCGGGCCATGTCGGCGGCGAAGTTCGCCCCGGAGACCGGCGTGCGCGCCGCATATAGCGCCCGATAGTCGATACCGAGACCTTGCTCGACCACCTCGTGGCCGAGGCCCTTGAGCAGGACTGCGGTGCGTTCCAGGGCGGCTTGGATCTCGGGGTGGATCGGGCGGCCTGACGGGGTTTCCGACGACCAGGCGATCCGCAGCTTGCCCGGACTGCGCTCCACCTCCTCGATATAGGGCCGTTCCTTGGGCGGGGCCGCGAACGGGGCGTCGGCGCGGGGTGTTCCGGTGGCGTCCAGCATCGCAGCAGAATCGCGCACTGTGCGGGTCACCACGTGGTCAACTGTGAAGCCCATGGCGTAGGCGGTGTCCTGTTGCCCGTTCGGATTGCGGTCCCGGGTGACTTTGAGCCCGACCAGCCCGCAGCAGGCGGCGGGGATACGGATAGAGCCGAGGCCGTCGGAAGCGTGGGCGAGCGGCACGATGCCGGCCGCCACGGCCGAGGCCGCGCCGCCCGACGAGCCACCGGAAATGTGGTCGGGGTTCCAGGGATTGCGGCAGGCGCCGAGATGCGCGCCCTCGGTCGTGCCGGTGATGCCGTATTCCGGGGTGTTGGTCTTGCCGAGCGGGATGACGCCTGCCTGGCGATAGCGATGGGTGAGGTCGCCGTCTTCGTCGTCGACCACGCCGCGGGCGAACTTGCTGCCATAGCTGCGCGGCCAACCGGCCACCGGCATGCCGAGATCCTTGATCAGGAAGGGCACGCCTTTGAATGGCCCTTCAGGCAACGGCCCCTGCGCCTGGGCGCGGGCCTCGTCATAGGCCTTGTAGACGACGGCGTTCAGGGTGGGGTTATGGCGCTCGATCCGCGCGATGGCGGCGTCCACCAGTTCCAGCGGCGTCACATCTCCCTTGGCGACAAGGGATGCGAGGGCCAGGCCGTCGTGCTCGGAATAGTCGTCGATCGCCATGGGGCGCTACCTTTGGCCGGCTGAGAGGAATGCGAGCTTTTCGACCGGCGCCAAGCCCGGGGCCTGCCGCTTCAGGGCGGCGAACGCGCCGTCGGCGGCGTCCAGCGCCTGGTCGATGTCTGCATCGGTCATCGCCGCGCAGAGGAACATGTTGTGCCAGGGGTGCATGTAGACCCCGCGCGCCAGCATCTGCGAGACCCAGCAGAAGCCCTTTCGCAGGTCGGGGTCGTCGTCGAAGAGGTAGAGCGGCATCTGGGTCGGGCCCGAGCAGCGCAGGCCAAATCCGGCTGCGGCCGCCCTCTCTACCAGGCCGGCCGCGAGCCGGTCGCCGAGCGCTTCGATACGTTCCAGATAGTCGGTGTCTCGGACCAGACGCAGGGTCTCCAGCGCCGCGGCCATCGGCGCGGCCTGGTACCAGAAAGATCCGGTCACATAGATTGAAGCGGCGGCGGCCCTTGCCTTTTCCGCACCCAGCAAGGCCGAGATGGGATGGCCGTTGGCGATGCATTTGCCCCAGGTCGACAGATCTGGTTCGATCCCGAGCAGCGACCATGAGCAGTCGCGGGCCATCCGCAGGCCGGCCCTGACGTCATCGACGATCAGCAACGCGCCGGTCTGGTCGCAGAGTTCACGGGCGCGGCGGGCATAGGCCGGGTTTGGGGGCGCCTGATCGATGAAGGCGTCGTGCTTGAACGGCGCGGCGAAGATCGCGGCAAGGTCATCGCCCGCCTCGGCGACGGCCGCCTCCAGGCTGGCGACATCGTTGTAGTCGCAGAACACCTGGTGGGCGCGGTCGGTGTCGGTGGTTCCGCTGGGGCGGGGCGTGCACCAGGGAGCCGCGCCATGATAGGCGCCCTTTGCGCGCACAATGGTCTTGCGGCGCGTATGGGCGCGCGCGGTCATCAAGGCCATGGTCGTGGCGTCGGTGCCGTTCTTGCAGAACATGGCCCAGGACGCGTGACTGACCAGAGCGGTCAACTCCTCCGCCAGCCGGACCATGAGTTCGGTGGGGCCGGTCAGGGTGTCGCCCAGGCCGAGTTGGCGAACATAGGCCGCGTCGATCTCGGGGTTCGCATAGCCGAACAGGTTCGGTCCGTACGCGCACATCAGGTCGAGATAGCGATTGCCGTCGACGTCCCAGATGTGGGCGCCCTCGGCCTTGGCGAAGAATTGGGGATAGTCGTCCGGCAGCAGGCCGACCGCCTGATGGCCGTACATGCCTCCCGGGATCACGGCCTGCGCGCGGGTCCGCAGGGCGCGGTCCAGGCTGTTGGGACGGTCCATGGGAGTCTCCATCGACGAAGGCCAGACCGTGACCTTACGCCGAGATGGAAATCCGGCAACCGGGAGTCGTGATCGGGGCTAAAACATCCCGACTAGCGTGGCGAAGAACGCCACCACCGCGGCGACGATCGCCTTGGAGAGGACCGCCAGCACCAGGATCGAAAGGATCGCGGCGACCCAGCCGACCAGGGCCGCGACACCGTCGCGCTCGGCGCCGCCGATAGCGAAGGCGGCGATGGCGAAGGAGGGCAGCATGTTGCCGAACGGGATCGGCAGGAAGACGATCAGCGAAAGGATGAAGCACAAGGCCCCCACCAGCCGGTCGCCCATCGGATTGTACATGAAGGTGAGGCGCGGGCGCAGGCGGCGTTCCAGCCGTTCGAGGTGAGGCTTCAGCTTCGCGGTCAATGACCGGAAGTCGGACATGCTCATCGTGCGCGAGAGCAGCGCTTTTGGCAGCCACAGCGTCTTGCGGCCCATGGTCCATTGGGCGGTGATGAAGATCAGGGGCGCGCCGAGCAGGGCCGAAACCCCGGGCGGCATGGGCAGCACCAGCGGCGCTGCGAACACGAACATCAGGGCGCCGAACGCGCGATCGCCGAAGGTGTCCAGGAGGTCGCCGACCGACACCTTACGTTCAGAACGCGCGCCGATCTGGTCGAGCAGTTCGGAGACGCTGGCGGCTTTGGTGTGTTCGGACATTTCAAGCTTGGCGCTACCACGACGAGGCGCCCTAGCGGAAGTTAAAGCGCGGCAACATTGGCCAGATCGCTCGGGAAAATTGCGACCGACTCGGACTAGGCAGGGTTTCGATCATGTCCCAGCCCGTACGCCTTGGTCTCTTCTATGCGGCCCTGTTCGTCGGCACAGGGGCCAGCTCACCGTACATCCCTGTCTGGTTCGCCTCGCGCGGTCTGTCCGGCGCGGAAATCGGGCTGATTCTTTCGGCGCCGATGTTCGCCCGTGCAGTCACAGCGCCGGCCATCGCCATGTGGGCCGACAGTTTCCACCTGCGACGCACGCCGCTGATCCTGATGGGGCTGGCGACCGCCTTGGCCTACGGCCTGCTGGCGGCGCCGTTCGGGTTCGCCTGGTGGTTCGGGATCTGGTTCATCGCCAACACGATCCTGTCGACCATGATCCCGCTGACCGATGTGATCGTGTTCGGCCGGGCTCGCCGCGAGGGCTTCAACTACGGCTGGCCGCGCGGGATCGGATCTGTGGCTTTCATCATCGCCAATGTGACAGTGGGCCTGCTGCTGGCGAGGTTCTCGCCCGAGCTGGTGCTGGTCTGGATAACGGCGGCGGCGATGCTGGCGGCGGCTGGGGCGCGGGGCTTGTTGCCGCCTGATCCGGTGCGGGAGGGCGGGGCGGCCAGTCGGCTGTCGGAGCGCCTCGCCGGCCTTAGCGACCTGCTTCGAGACAAGAATTTCATGCTGGCGGTGGTTTCGGTCGGGCTGATCCAGTCCGCCCATGCCTTCTACTACTCGTTCTCGGCGCTCTCCTGGAAACAGCAGGGCTTGCCGGAGAGCGCGACCGGCTTGTTGTGGGGCCTCGCGGTTGGGGTCGAGGTCGCCTTCATGTGGTTCATGGAACCCTGGCGGCGGCGGATCGGGCCACGCAACTTGCTGATGATCGGCGGATGCGCGGCGTTGGTGCGCTGGATCGTGCTCTCCTTCGCGCCGCCGCTGTGGGTGGTCCTGCCGATGCAGGCGCTGCACACCTTCACCTATGCGGCGACCTTCCTGGCCTCGCTGCAGCTGGTCGAGCGGCTATCGACCCCGGCCAACGCCTCGGCGGCGCAAACCATCAACTCGGCGCTGTCCGGGGGGTTGCTGATGGGGGCGGCCACCATCGGCTCCGGCTGGTTGTTCGACGCTGTCGGAACGTGGGGGTACCTGGCCATGGCGGCGATGTCGGCATTGGGACTGGTCGGAGCGCTACGGCTATACGGCGTCAGGCGTTTGGACGCCTGACTTCCGCGACGACAGCCTTGCGGGCGTCTCGGAAGCGGCGACTATGCCGGCAACGAGATCGTAGGGAGTGATCGCATGCGGGCCTTGGAAGTCGCCGCGCCTTGGGGCGCTGATGCACTGAAAGTGGTGGAAAGCCCCGACCCGACGCCGGGCCATGGCGAGGTGCTGGTGCGAATGAGGGCTGTGTCGCTGAACTACCGCGACATGCTGATGATCAACGGCATGTATAGCCGCGGATCATCGACGGCCGGCGGCGTCATCACCCCCTTCTCGGACGGTTGCGGGATCGTCGAGGCCGTGGGGCCGGGCGTGACGCGCGTGGCGGTCGGCGACCGGGTCGCCACCCTGTTCTTCCAGAACTGGACCTCCGGGCGGCCGACCTTGGAGAAGCTCAGCTCGGCGCTGGGCTTCCCCGTGCCCGGCGCGGGACGAGAACTGGCCACGTTCAGCCAGGAGGGGGTCTCGAAAGTTCCTGATTTCCTGACCGACCAGCAGGTGGCGACACTGCCGTGCGCCGCGCTGACCGCCTGGCGCGGGCTGTTCGAGGATGCGCGGCTGGAACCCGGCGACACGGTGGTGCTGCAGGGCACGGGCGGGGTCTCGATCTTCGGTCTGCAGTTCGCCAAGGCGGCGGGCTATCGCACGGTGATCACCTCGTCCTCCGACGAGAAGCTGGCGCGGGCGAAGACCATGGGCGCCGACACCCTGATCAACTACCGGACCACCCCGGAGTGGGCCAAGGCCGTGCGCGAGGCGACCCATGGCGTCGGGGCCGATTTCGTCATGGAGGTCGGCGGGGCGGGCACCATTCAGGAGAGCCTCAAGGCTGTCCGTATTGGCGGTCACATCGCGATCATCGGCGTGGTGGCGGGAGCGGGCGAGGGGGTGAACCCCGGCGTCCTGATCGGCAACAGCGCTCGGTTGCAGGGCCTGTCGGTCGGCTCTCGGGAGATGTTCGAGGCGATGTGCCGGGCGATCGAATTGCACCGTATCAGCCCAGTGGTCGACAAGGTCTTCCCCTGGACAGAGGCCGCCGCAGCCTTCGCCGCCATGCAGGGCGGAGAGCATTTCGGAAAGATCGTCCTCCAGTTTTGAGGAGGATTTAATTTAGCGACCTCTAAACTATCGTTGCGGGGGCGTGGGGAGGCTGATAGTTAAGTGCTAACTTCATCAATGGAGTCGGGCATGGCGCTGAAGCTGCACCTCCACCCCTTCGCCTCCTTTTGCCAGAAGGCGATCATCGCCTTCTATGAGAACGGCGCGCCTTTTGAGGCCTGCTTCGTGGACCTGGGCGAGGAGGCCTCCCGCTCGGCGTTCCTGGCGCTATGGCCGATGGGCAAGATGCCCGTCCTGCAGGACGACGCGCGGGGGGAAACGATCCCCGAGACCAGCGTCATCATCGAGTATCTGGAACTGCACTATCCGGGCGAGGCGCGCCTCATCCCCGCCGATCCGGACCTGGCGTGGCGGACCCGGCTGATGGACCGGATCTTCGATCTCTACGTCCAGTCGCCGATGCAGGCGATCGTCGCCGACCGGCTGCGTCCCGACGGCGAGAAGGATCCCACGGGCGTGGCGGCTGCAAGGGCCCAGCTACGCACGGTCTATGGCGTGCTGGAAAAGGAGCTGGCGGGCAAGACGTGGGCTATGGGCGAGGACTTCACCCTGGCCGACTGCGCCGCGGCGCCCGGATTGTTCTATGCCGCGCGTCTGGAGCCTTTTGGCGAGGGGCTCGCGATCCTCACCAGCTATTTCGACCGGCTGATGCGGCGGCCCTCGGTGGCGCGGGCGGTGGACGAGGCAAGGCCCTATCGCACCCTGTTCCCTGGCCCAGAGCTCATGGACGACTAGCGGCCGGCGGGGGCGCCGGCAGCATCGTCACACGGGCCGTCAGGTAGCGCGCCTCATCCCTGAAAGCGTTTCAGGGACCCGTGTCGTCAGGGCGATGTCCTTGATCCCTTGAGCCCCCAGCCGATCAGCCACCGCTGCGGCCCTGGCCTGCGCAATGCGGATGTCGGCGGCTCGCCTGCCTCGGGGGTTGGGGCTCGCGCCGCCCTCGACCTTGGCCGCGGGGGCGTTCCAACGCTTGAGGGCCCAGGCGATGGTGTCGACGCTCGCCGCCGCGTCGGGGGACAGCGACGTCGATCCGTAAGCAAACGGCACCGGAGGCAAGGGCGCGAGCGGAGGGATCAGCTCCAGGGGCGTCTGCGGCATGAAGCGCTGGGCGGCCTGCTCCAACGCCAGATAGTCCACCAACTCGCCGGGCTCGTTCATGACGAAGGTGACGACAAGGCCGGGGCCGCGCCTTTCGATGGCCTGGACCTCGCCGATGGTGGTGAGCATGGCGCGCAGTCGCTGTTCTGGACTGGCGTTAGGGGCGAGCGGCGGGGAGGCAGGCCTGCTGGCCAAGGCGCTATTGCTCAGATCGGCGGCGCCCTTGGCGGTCAGGATCTGTTCGATCTCGACCTTGGTCCCGCGGCCCAGCGCGCTGGCGACCTGGGTCTCGGCGCTCGGGATGTATTTGCGGGTGACCACGACGGCCTGAACCAGGGCGGGCTCATCGCCCTGGGCCTGGACCTTGAGTTCGGTGATGTGTGGCGAGGCCTCGGCGAACGCCTGATTGATCGCGCCGCGGGCCCGGTTGGTCTCTCGCGTTTCGACCACAATGCCCTGCAGGGACGCGGCGAGCGGGACGCACAGCGCCACCATGACCGCGACGAGAGCGGGCGTTTCCCAGGCGGCGCCGGTTCGTTCGACCGACCGGAAGCCGTATCGGCGCGCCACGCCGAACACCGAAACCAAGATGGCGACAACATTGGTCAGGAACAGCAGCAAGGCCCCGCCTGCAATGTCCCAGGCCGCCGTGGCCACGCCGTAGCCGACCACGGCGAGCGGCGGCATCAGCGAGGTGGCGATGGCGACGCCCGCGATCGCGCCACCCTTGCGGTTGATGGAAAGATAGGCGCCGACAAACCCCGACAGCAGGGCAACGACGAGGTCGAGCAGGGTAGGCCGGGTTCTGGCCAGAATTTCAGGCGTGACGTCCTTGAGCGGCGAGGCCCAGACGATGATCGTGGAAGCCAGGACCGACAAAAGCGCGCCGACCGCCAGGGTGAGGGCCGCCGACCTGAACCGGCGTGGATCCACGCGCGCCAGGGCCATGCCCATCGATACGATCGGCCCCATCAAGGGCGAGATCAGCATCGCCCCGATAATCACGGGCGCCGAGGATTGGAGCAGGCCCAGCGCGGCGATCCCGCAAGCGCTGAACAGCATGAAACTGTAGGCGTTGGTCAGCCGACCGGCGTCATGGATCTCAGCCTCGACCACGCTGCGATCGCCATCGCTCAGCAGCCGAGCTGGCGACTTCAAGGCCGATATTAGGGATTCCCGCACGGTCTTGAGCATCATCATCACCTCGGCGGCCATGCGAGGATTTGAGAGTAGCGTCACAGTTGGCGGTCACACCAGGGCGGCGTCTGCTCGCAGGTCCATGTGCTCGCTAGGACCGGCGCCTATGGAAGCTGCACAAAAGCACGTGACTGCCGATTTATTGCACATCGGCCGGGTTGTGCGCCTCGGCGGTTGCCCGTAAATGCCGCTAAAACCCTTTTAGAATAACGCTTTGGTGAGGTCGCCCGATGAAATTTCAAAGCCTGGACGACTGCCTCAATGGCGTCGCGGCCCAGAACGATGGGCAGCCGGAATTCCTGCAGGCGGTGACCGAGGTGATGACCAGCCTCTGGCCGTTTATCGAACGCAATCCGGTCTATGGCGAACACGGGCTGATCCATCGCCTGGTGGAGCCGGAACGTACGATCATCTTCCGCGTGCCGTGGGTCGATGACAAAGGCCAGGTTCAGGTCAATCGCGGCTTCCGCATCCAACACAGCTCGGCGATCGGGCCGTTCAAGGGCGGGATCCGCTTCCACCCGACGGTCAACCTGTCGGTTCTAAAGTTCCTGGCCTTCGAGCAGACCTTCAAGAACGCTCTGACGACCCTGCCGATGGGCGGCGGCAAGGGCGGGTCTAACTTTGACCCCAAGGGCCGCAGCCCCGGCGAGATGATGCGCTTTTGCCAAGCCTTCATCATCGAACTGCATCGCCACATCGGCGCCGACACCGACGTGCCGGCCGGCGACATCGGGGTGGGCGGCCGTGAGGTCGGCTACATGGCCGGTATGATGAAGAAGCTGACCAACCGCGCTGACAGCGTCTTCACCGGCAAAGGCCTCAGCTTTGGCGGCTCGCTGATCCGGCCTGAGGCGACCGGCTACGGCACGGTCTATTTCGCCGAGGAGATGCTGAACCACGGCGGCCGCTCGATCGAGGGGCAGCGGGTCTGCGTCTCAGGCTCCGGCAACGTCGCGCAATACGCCGTCGAGAAGGCCATGCAGATGGGCGCCAAGGTCGTGACCGTCTCGGACTCCAGCGGCACGGTCATCGACGAGGATGGCTTCACGCCCGAGAAGCTGGCCGAGTTGATGGAGGTCAAGAACCACCACTTCGGCCGGGTCTCGGAATACGCGGCCAAGCTGGGCCTGCGGTTCGAGGCCGGCGTTCGACCCTGGCACGTCCCCTGCGATATCGCGCTGCCCTGCGCGACGCAGAACGAACTCGACGGTCATGACGCCGAGAAGTTGGTGGCCAATGGCGTGATCTGCGTGGCCGAGGGGGCGAACATGCCCTCCAACGCCGACGCGGTGAAGGTGTTCGAAGAGGCCGGCGTGCTGTTTGGTCCCGGCAAGGCGAGCAACGCCGGCGGGGTTGCGACCTCAGGCCTGGAGATGAGTCAGAACGCCATGCGGCTGTCGTGGCCGCGTGAAGAAGTCGATCAGCGCCTGCTGGAGATCATGCGCGGCATCCACGCCTCTTGCCTGCAGTACGGCAAGCGGCCGGATGGGACGGTGAGCTATGTCGATGGCGCGAACATCGCCGGCTTCGTCAAAGTCGCCGACTCGATGCTCGACCAGGGCGTAGTCTAAGACTCAGCTCACGTTCGTCTATTCAGCGGGAGTCCTTCGGGACTCCCGCTGAGCGTTACGGGGACGCTTCTCGGCCCGACGGTTTGACAGGCAGGAGTTCGAGCCTATCATTTATCGGATGAGGAAGCTATCATGAGATTGAAAGTAGATAGAGAGAGTGATGCGCTG
>NZ_JAUXXE010000066.1 GCF_030681155.1 Phenylobacterium sp.
CCGCCGCCGCCGACCGCGCGCGCGGGCCGGCCGGCCAGCGCGCCAGCACGCTCCCCGGCGCCTTCGCCGCGGGGCTGGCCGGGTTGAACCAGGCGCAAATCCTGACTGCCCTGCAACAGGGCGCCGGGGAGATCCACGCCGACAGCGTCGATGCGATGCTGCAGTACAACCGTACGAACCGCGCCCAGGTTTCGGGCCGGTTGAGCAACGCCCAGTTGGGCGACGGCAAGCTCTGGGTCGTGGTTGGCGGCGACACCCTGAAGGTCGAGGCCGACGCCCATGCGAGCGGCTATCGCGCCGACAGCGGCTCGGTGACGATCGGCCTGGACCGCGCCCTGACCGACACCCTGCTGGTCGGCGCGGCGGTCAGCTATGGCGAAACCGAGCTCGACGCCGGGCTGATGGGCGACGGCAAGTCGTTCAGCTATCAGGGCCATGCCTATGCCGGCTGGCGTTCGGGCGACTACTACGTCAACGGCGTCGTCTCGGTCGGGAGCGACACCTACAAGACCGCCCGGTCGATCGATTTCTTCACCGGCAGCGAGCGCTTTGCGGCCAAGACGGACGGCGCCTCGCTGGCGGCGGATGTCGAGGCCGGGCGTCACCTGACCTGGGGTCCGGCGGCGGTGACCTTGGCCGCTGGCCTGTCCAGCGACCGGATCGAGCGCGACGGCGTCCAGGAGATGGGCGGCGCCATCGGGGCCTTGGCCTTCGAGGACGAGACCCGGACCGCCGTGCAGGGCCGTATCGGCGCTCTGCTTCGAGCCGAGACGGACGTCTGGTCGGTGAAGGTGAGGCCGCAGGCTTCGCTGTTCGTGATGCAGGAGTTCGGCGACAAGGCTAGCGCCTTCGACACCGCGCTACATGGCGAGCGATTCTCGGTCACCGCGGCCTCGCCGGGGGATACCTCAGTAAAGCTGGCCACGTCGGTCGAGACCGAGCTCTCCGAGCGCACCCGTGTCAGCCTCGGCTATCGCTATGGCTGGTCGGACAACGCCCAGAGCCATGCGGTGCGGGCCACCGCGGCCATCGCCTGGTAATGAAAAAGGCGCGCCCGGGGTGACCTGGGCGCGCCCTTCTATCGACCTGCAGATGTTCGGCGCGCCGCGGCGAGCCGGCCTTGCTCAGCCGAATTTTTCCATGTCTTCGTCGGAGATGTCGTAGTCGCCATAGACGCTCTGGACGTCATCGTCGTCTTCGAGGGCGTCGACCAGCTTCATCAGGGTGGCGACGGGATCGCCGCTGATTGGGGTCAGGTTCTTGGCGCGCCAGATGATCTTGGTGGACTTGGCCTCGCCGAGCACGCCTTCCAGCGCCGCGGCGACTTCGGCGAAGTCCTCATAGGCGGTGTAGATGATGTGGCTCTCTTCGTCGGACTCCACGTCCTGGGCGCCGGCTTCGATGGCCGCTTCCATGACCTTGTCTTCCGAGCCGACCTTGGCCGGGTAGGTGAGCTCGCCGAGGCGGTCGAACTGGAACGAGACCGATCCGCTGGCGCCGAGGTTGCCGCCGTTCTTGGAGAAGATCGTGCGGATGTTGGCCGCCGCGCGGTTGCGGTTGTCGGTCAGGCCCTCGACGATGATCGCCACGCCGCCTGGACCGAAGCCCTCGTAGCGCACCTCGTCGTAGCTTTCGCCGTCGCCGCCGGCGCCCTTCTTGATCGCGCGGTCGATGTTGTCCTTGGGCATCGACTCGGCCTTGGCGTTGGCGACGGCCAATCGAAGGCGCGCGTTCATGGCGGGATCGGGCAGGCCAGCCTTGGCGGCCACGGTGATCTCGCGCGATAGCTTGGAGAACAGCTTGGACCTGACCGCGTCGGCGCGGCCTTTACGGTGCATGATGTTCTTGAACTTGGAATGTCCGGCCATGGGTCTCTCTGAACGTTCAGTGTTCGGCTTCTAACCTTGCCCGCGTCCGAGCGCCAGTCGGCCGGAACCTTGAGCGGTCGCATGGGTTAGGAGGGGCGCACGATGGAGCCAAGGCCATGAGCGATTACTTCGAAGACACCCTAGGCGATGAGCCGGACGCCGCGGTAGTGCGTTGGATGGACCGGCCGCCACTGCATGTAGGGGCAGCGGCCTTATCCAGCGCTGTGGCTGGGGCGTTTCTGCTGGGGGCCGTGGCGGCCTTTGGGCTGATGGCGCTGTCGGGCCGGTTTACGGCTGAACCGACAGTTCGCAATCGAATCTCTCGATTGCTCCACTAGCCAGGCGGTAGATCGCGTCCTGCGGAACCGGCTGAGTCCAGGTTTCTGAGCGCGGCAGGCCCAGATAGGCGCCGCGCACGACGCGCCCCGAGCCGCCGTGGCAAACCACGATCACCTTGCGTTCCGGCTCGGGCGGCAGGTCGGCCAACCATTCGGCGATCCTGCTCTCGACCGAGTCGTAGGTCTCACCGTCTGGAGCGGCGAACTGCCAGTCGCCGCGGCCGAAGGTGTCGGGGAACTCGGCGGCCAGTTCGTCGCGCAGCCGCCCGTCCCATTGGCCGAACGACACCTCGATCACCCGGCGGTCGGTCTCGACCGGCAGGCCAAGGTGCTCGCCGATGATTTGAGCGGTGTGCTGGGCGCGGCCAAGCGGACTGGCGATGATGCGCCAGCCGTCCTCGCCGCCCACCTGGCGCTTCAACAGATGTCCGACGGCGTGGGCCTGGGCCCGGCCCAACGCCGTCAGCGGAGAGTCCATGTGACCCTGCTGCCGGCGCTCGGCGTTGAACTCGGTTTCGCCGTGCCGGACGAGATAGATCATGCGGTGACCTCAGCGCAGGAGAGCCGTTGGACGGCGCCCTCCGCCAGCCGGAAGATCGCATCCTGGGGCATATCCTGGGCCAAGGTTTCTTCGTGCGAAAGCCCCAGATAGGCGCCGCGCAGCAGGCTGCCGGAGACGCCGTGGGCGACTGCGATCAGCTTGCGCGGCTCAGGCGCCTGGGCGGCCAGCCACGGGCGCACGCGGCCATCGACATCTTCGAACCGCTCGCCCTCCGGAGCCTGGAAGAACCAGTCGCGGCCGGCGAAGGCGCCCGGATGTTCCTTGGCCAGATCGGCGTAGAGCCGGTCTTCCCACGCGCCGCAGCCGACCTCGATCAGGGCCGGCTCGATCTCGACCTCGAGACCCAGCGTCGCCCCGACGATGGCGGCCGACTGGCGGGTCCGCTTGAGCGGGCTGGCCAGCAGCCGCCAGCCGGCGGTGTCGGTGATCTCAGCTTTCAGCAGGTCGGCCATGGCCTGGGCCTGGGCCATGCCGAGGTCGGTCAGCTGGGATTCCAGCTGACCCTGCATCCGGCCCTCGTGGTTGTAGTTCGTCTGACCGTGGCGCAGCAGGTAGATCATCGCTTGCGACGCACCACCGGGTGGGACGAGGACAGGCCGCCGTCTACGACGATGGCCTGACCGTTGACGTAGGAGCTTTCGTCCGAGGCCAGGAACAGGGCCGCGTTGGCGATCTCGATGGGCACGCCGCCCCGCAGCAGCGGGTTCAACTGGCCGATCTTGTCCTCGTTGCCGCGCGCGCGGGCGCCGTCGAAGATCGGCTGGGTCATGCCGGTTTCGATAAGGCCGGGGCAGATGGCGTTGACGCGCACGCCGGTGCCGTAGAATTCGTTCGCCGAGGTCTGGGCCAGGTTGATCACGCCCGCCTTGGACGCCGAATAGGGCGAGCCGCCAGCGCCCGAACGGATGCCGGCGACCGACGCGGTGCAGATGATCGAGCCCTTGCCCTTGGGGATCATGTAGCGCGAGGCGTGCTTCACGGCCAGGAAGGCGCCGATCAGGTTCACGCGCAGGATCTCGGCCCAGAAGGCGGCGTCCTGTTCGTCGAAGGTGGTCCAGCCGCCGGAGATCCCGGCATTGGCCCAGACCACGTCGAGGCCGCCGTACTCGGAGACCGCGCGGCCGATCAGGCTCTCGACAAAGGCTTCCTCACCGGCGTCGCCGACCAGGGGGATAGCCTTGCCGCCGGCCTCGGCCACCAGCTTGGCGGTCTCGTTCACGCTGTCCATCTTGTCGGCGATGACCAGGCTGGCGCCCTCGGCGGCGAACAGCAGCGAGCTGGCGCGGCCGATGCCCGAACCGGCGCCGGTGATGACGGCGGTCTTGCCGGAAAGACGTCCCATGGGAATTCCTCTTCGTTAAGCTTCAGGCGCGCGCAGCGGCGGCCAGGATGGCGTCGATGACGGTGTCGTAGAGGGCAGGCGGCACATCGTGGCCCATGCCCGGAATGATGCGCAGTTCGGCGCCTGGAATGGTCTTGGCGGTCGCCTCGCCGCCGATCGGCTTGATCAGGGGATCATCGGCGCCATGCAGCACGACGGTCGGCACGGAGAGCTTGGAGAGTCGCTCGGTGCGGTCGCCGTCCGCGCGGATCGCCCCCATCTGGCGGGCCGAGCCGGTCGGATTGAAGGCTCGCGCATGTTCGGCGATGGCGCGTTCGCGCAGGGCGCCTTCGGGCCAGGGATAGCCGGGGCTGCCGATGGTCAGGGCGTTGTTCACGCCGTGGGACAGGAACGTCTCATAGTCAGCCTTTGGATCGGGCGGGGCGACGGAGAGCACCAGGCCCGCTTCCGGCGTCGGGTCCATCGTGCCCGGCGCGCCGCTGGACGACATGATCGAGGTCAGCGACAGCACGCGATCTGGATGCTCGATGGCGACGGCCTGGCTGATCATCCCGCCCATGGAGACGCCGGCCACGTGGGCCTTGTCCGCGCCCACGGAGTCGAGGACGGCGACCGCGTCGGCGGCCATGTCGGAGAGGCTGTAGGTGTCGCCCGGCTTGAACCATGTCGAGAGGCCGGTGTCGCGGTTGTCGAAGCGGATCACGCGGTAGCCGCAGGCGGCCAGCTTCTCGCACAAGTCCGCGGGCCAGCGGGTCATTTGTGAGCCCAGGCCGTTGATCAGCAGGACGGTCGGGGCGGTGTCGGCGCCGAAGGTCTCGTACTCGATCTCGGCGGTCGCGGACTTGGCTTTGGGCATGGCGGTCCTTTTCGTGAGTCCTCTCCCTTGGGAGAGGCTAGGTGAGGGGGCGACGCGGAGCGGCGCTCTGCGGTTGTTCGGGCAGGCGATGCGGCTGAGAGGCCCCCCTCGCCCTACCTCTCCCCCCGCAAGAGGGGGGAGAGGAGAGTTGGTTGGTCTCTTACGGGACCATGACCACGCGGCCGACGGCGGCGCGGCTTTCGATGTAGGCGTGGGCGGCGGCGGCGTCGGACAGGGAGAAGACCTTGTCGATCACCACTTCCAGTTCGCCCTTGGCGGCGTCTTCGATCAGTTGCTGGATGTTGTTGTGGACGCGGTCGGTGCCGATCTCGGCGCCGAGGAACACACCCGACAGGCTGCGGTTGCCGCCCATCATCGAGCCGACATCGACGACCATCGGCTCACGGCCGGCGGCGCCGACCATCGAGACACGGCCGCGATAGGCCAGGGCGTTGATCGAGCCTTGCAGGGTGGGGCCGCCGACGGAGTCGACGATCACGTCCACGCCCTTGTTGTCGGTGAGGCGCTTGGCTTCGGTCACCACGTCGTCGCGGCTGTAGTTGATGCCGTGGTCGAGGCCGAGGCGCTTGAGGGCCTCCAGCCGCTCGTCGGACGAGGCGGTGGCCAGGATCAGGCCCGCGCCGGCCCGCTTGGCGAGCTGAATGGCGGCGACGCCGACGCCCGACGCGCCGGCCTGGATCAGGACGGTCTCGCCTGGCTGCATGCGGCCGAACTCGAACAGGCAGTCATGGGCGGTGCCGAAGGTCACCGGAATGGCGGCGGCCTTTTTCATGTCGTAGCCGTCCGGCACAACCCAGCAATTACGGGCGGGAACGGCGCGCAGGGCGGCGTGGCTGCCCCAGCTGTTCAGGGTGGCGACCTTCTGGCCGACCTTCAGGTGGGTGACTTCCGAACCGATCTCGATGATCTCGCCGGAGGCTTGGTAGCCGACCACGTGCGGATTGGTCATCAGCTTGCCGCCGAAGCGGCTAAGGACGTCGCCGCCTTCGATGGCGATCGCCTCGACCTTGATGATCACGCCCTTGGGGTGGCACTGCGGGTCCGGGATTTCCTCGTATTTCAGGACTTCCGGACCGCCGGTCTCATAATACACGGCAGCTTTCATGGGGCCTCTCCTAATGAATTAAACAATTGTTTGATGGGGCAGCTAACCGAGTCCCGCGGCCGGACGCAAGGGAAAGCGGGGGGCGGCGAGCATCGTGTTTGAGCCGGCATAGTGCATTTGCGTCATGCGGCGCTTTGGCGCGGCGTGGTCCACTGGGGTTCAATGATTCCGGCGCTCGGGGGGCATCCCGCACGACCGGTCTCCCGCGACGGTCACGGCGATCAGGCGAACACGCCCTGGTCGGCGAGATCCAGGATCCGCCGTCACATTCGCCCCACCCAGCGCCGGCGGCGGGTCCTAATCGCAACAGCGCCCTCGTCGGGGGCTAGCACTGCCAGGAGGCGCGGCGACGCTCGGTCGCCACGCAGGCCGATCTCGGGGGAGATGAGGTCCGCTCCTGGGAGACGGACGCGGTTCTAGATGAGCCGCGTCCGTGACTTCTCGCCTCCGAAGCGGTCAAGCGCGCCCTCCAGGTGACAGGCCGCCAGAAATGCGAAGCCGCTGGCCGGCCGGTTCGTGACAATTTCGTTGCAGTGCGACACGGTCCGCCGCGATCCGTTTACCGGGTTCGGGACTTGGGGTTTCATGGGCGATCTACTGTCGTCGCGCGCGGATGTCCGCGACATCTACAGCGGGTTCGCCGGCGAGCCCCTGCACGAACCGCGTACGCCGCGCCTCGGGCCGGCGGCCTCCGCACGCCTGCCGGTCAAGGATGGCGCGGGCTATTGGGACGTGGTCCGGCTCTATGACCACCTGCTCGTCTGCGTGGCCGACAGCAGCTACAACGACGACTACATCTTGCCGATCCATGTGCCGGAAGACTTGGTTTCGCTCCGGTTCGTGGTGGCCGGCGCCGTCGGGCTGCAGGACGCGGGCCCGAACGCGATGCGGGTCGAAAAGGGGCAAGCCTCGGTGCTGACCTTGCCGGCGGACGGCGACTTCGACCTGAACATTCACGGCCGCGAGCGGCTGACCTCCCTGACCCTGCATCTCCACGCCGGCAAGCTGGCCAGCGTGATAGGCATGGAGCCGGACGAACTGCCTGTCGCCTTGCGAAATCTCGACCTGCCCAGTCAGGGCTTCCATCACCTGGGCATGCGCCTGACCCACGGCATGGAGGCGGCGGTGCGCGACATCGTCAGCGCCTCGTTCCAGGGCAGCCTGCGGCAGCGCTACCTCGAGGCCAAGGTCATGGAGGTGCTCTGCCTGCTGGTCGACGCCGTCGAGACCAGCGAACGCGGCGAGCGATCCGCGCCGCCGCTGCGCCACGCCGACCGCGGCGGTCTCTACGCCGCGCGCGACATCCTGATCGCCGAGTTCGCCGAGCCGCCGACCATCGACGCCCTGGCGCGGCGCGTCGGTCTGAACCGCACCAAGCTGCAGCGCGGGTTCAAGGAGATGTTCGGGGCCACGGTGTTCGAGTTCTGCCTGGCCCGGCGGATGGAGCTGGCCCGGGGATTGCTGCTGGACGGCGGCATGACGATCTCCGAGATCGCCGAAACCGTCGGCTATGAGCATCCGACGAACTTCACCGCCGCCTTCCGCCGGCGCTTCAACGCCTTGCCCAAGGACTACCGACGCGGGTAGCGGCGAGGAACTCTCGGCGAAAAAAGCCGATTGACTGCATTTCGCATCGAAATTGCTGCTCTCCGGATCATTTCCCCGCGCGCGACCTGCCTATGGTCCCGCCTCGAATTTGCGCGACGCCGCGCTGGGTCTCGGGAGGGGATTTCCATGACTATGAGTAACAAGACGCGCCTGTTGGCGGCATCGGTTCTGGTGTCGGCCGTGGCGCTGACTTCGGCTCCGGCCTACGCCCAGGCGGGCGGCTCGACGGTCGACGAGCTGGTCGTCACCGCCCGCAAGCGCACCGAGTCGGTTCTCGACGTCCCGATGAGCATCAACGTGGTCGGCGAGCAGGCCATGAAGAACATGGGCGCCGAGACCTACACCGACCTGCTGGGCTCGGTGCCCAGCCTGACCGCCTATCAGAACGGCCCTGGCCGCACGCGCCTGTCGATCCGCGGGATCAACAACGGCGGCGGCAACGACAACGACACCCAGAACCAGGAAACCGTCGGCATCTATATCGACGAAATTCCGATTTCGATGGGCGCGCTGAACCCGGAGCTGGCGCTGTTCGACCTGGAACGCGTCGAAGTGCTGCGCGGCCCGCAAGGCACGCTGTACGGCGCGGGCTCGATGACCGGCACCGTGCGGATGATCACCCACCGTCCGAACGTCACCGAATTCGAAGGCAAGGTCGATGTCGGCCTGTCGACCGTCAGCCACGGCGGCGAGGGCTACTCGATGAAGGGCCTAGTGAACGTCCCGATCATCACCGATCGCGTCGCGGTGCGCGCCTCGGTCTATTACACCCAGACCCCGGGCTATATCGACAACGTGCTGACCGGGGAGAAGGACGTGAATGACGGCCTGGCGCGCGGCGGCCGGGTCGAAGCCCGCTTCAAGGTCACCGACGACTTCACCGCCGATCTCTCGTACTTCAAGCACAACTATAAGGACGGCGGGCGTCCCGAGGATCTGGTGCGCGTGCCGGGCCTGGCCCGCGACTACCCCTCGCCGGACGGCTACAGCGACGACCTGAGCGTCTACAACCTGACCCTCAACTACGACCTGGGCTTCGCGAGCCTGGTCTCCTCGACCTCGTACTTCGACCGCACGGTCGTCAACATGCGCTCGCTGGACGGCCTGCTGGCCCTGTTCCCGGTCAAGCCGAGCCCGCTGATCGACACCACCGACTCCGAGTTCTACGCCCAGGAAATCCGCCTCGCCTCGCAAAGCGACGGCCCGTTCAGCTGGGTCGTCGGCGCCTATGCCGACAAGAAGAAGATCCACTACCTGAACACCATTCCGGTGCCGGGCTTCGACGCCGCCATGGGCATCAACTCGAACGACTTCGGCGCGCCGACGGACAACCCCTATTGGGGCTACGACGATCTGGAAGTGAAGACCTACGCCTTCTTCGGCGAGCTGACCTACGAGTGGAACAAGCTGAGCGTCACCGGCGGCCTGCGCTACTTCAACTGGGAGCAGGACTACAAGCTGTACGCCTCGGGCTTCCTGAACGGCGCCATCCCCAGCGATCCGCCGCGCCGCAAGTCGAAGGAAGACGGCTTCAACCCGAAGCTCAATATCTCCTATGACGTGACCGACGACGTGCTGGTCTATGCGCAAGCCGCGCGCGGCTTCCGCTATGGCGGCACCAACACTCCGGTGCCGAAGGACGTCTGCGCCGCCGAACTGGCCGACTTCCAGCGCAACGGCGAAGACCCGAACGTGTTCGAGGCCGACAAGCTCTGGAACTATGAACTCGGCGGCAAGGGTACGTTCGCCAATGGCCGCGTGATGGTCTCGGGCGCCTACTTCCACCTGGTGTGGGACGACATGCAGACCCAGCGCGCGCTCGACTGCGGCTTTGGCTTCCGTGAGAACGTCGGGGGCGCGGTCAGCGACGGTGTCGAACTGGAGGTCTCGGCCAATCCGCTCGACGGTCTGACCCTGACGGCCGGCGGCGCGTATATCAATTCGCGCCTGTCGAACGACGTGGCGAACCTGAAGGCCAAGAAGGGCGACAAGGCCCCGTTCGTGCCGGAGCTCAGCTTCAACACCTCGGCCGACTATCGCTTCCCGATCAGCAGCGAGGCCGAAGGCTTCATCTTCGGCAGCTACCAGTATGTGGGCGAGCGCTTCACCCAGTTCAGCCCCAAGCAGGCCAACTATCGCAAGATGGCCGCCTATGGCGTGGTGAACCTGCGCACCGGCGTGACCTTCGACAACATCGAGTTCTCGGTCTACGCCGATAACCTGCTGGACGATCGCGGCGTGATCCGCGCCCTGGCCGCCAGCCCGTTCGACCCCGAGGCGCGCATCCGCACTACGCCCCGGACGATCGGCGCCAATGTGCGTATGAACTTCTAGGACTAAGCGTGGCGGGGGAGGCCTCGGCCTTCCCCGCCATCGATCTGCAGTTTTCAGAGAGGCCCAAGCCGATGAAGCTCGTTCGCCGTACCGCGCTGGGCGCGGCCCTTGGCCTGATGCTTTGCGGCGGCGCCTGCGCGGGCAGCCTGCCTCCCGTGATGGTGGTGATGACTACCGACGCCGGCGCGGTCGAGCTGGAGCTCTATCCGGCCAAGGCCCCGGTCACGACCGCCAACTTCCTGCGCTATGTCGATGAGGGCCGCTATGCCGGCGCCCAGTTCTATCGCGTGGTGCGGGCCGACACCGATCCCAACCTCAAGGCTCCGATCCAGGTGATCCAGGGCGGTATCGACAGCGACGCTCATCGCGGCCAGATGCTGGCCCCGATCGCTCATGAACCGACCGGCCAGACCGGGCTAAGCCATGCAGACGGGGTGATCTCGATGGCGCGCGACGGCCCCGGGACCGCGACCTCGGAATTCTTTATCACGCTCGGTGACAACACCAGCCTGGACCAGGGCGGCCAGCGCAATCCGGACGGCGCGGGCTACGCCGCCTTTGGCCGGGTGACGAAGGGCATAGATGTGGTGCGCGCCATCCAGGCCATGCCGTCGAACGCCCCGACCCCCGAACCCATCGTGCGCGGCCAGATCCTGGAAAAGCCGGTGCAGATCCTTTCCGTGAAGCGCAAGTGAGTTCGACATGACCCTCCGTTCCATCGCCGTCGGCACGGCGCTCAGCCTGATGGCCACCGCCGCCTTCGCCGGCCCCGCCGAGGACAAGGCCGCCATCGCCAAGGTGTTGGGCGAGGCCAGCGCCGGCTGGTCGCGCGGCGACCTGGACGCCTTCATGGCCAGCTACGAGAAGGCCCCGCAGATCAACTATGTGAGCGGCGGCAAGGTCACCCAGGGCTATGACGCGATCCGCGAGATCTATGCGCCGCGCTTCACCAAGCCGGCGGAGATGCCGAAGCTGAGCACCGAGATCGTCGATTTCGATCCGCTCGGCGCCGACTACGCCGCCGTGGTCGGGCGTTTTCATCTGACGCTGGAGGACGGCAAGGACGCCACGGGGCTGTTCAGCCTGGTGTTCCACAAGACCGCCGACGGCTGGCGGATCGTGTCCGACCACTCATCGTAACTCCTCTCCCCTTGGGGAGAGGTCGGGTGAGGGGGTTTGGACCTCGCCGACGCGTTGATCGATCGTCGGTAGAGCGCCGCTGCGCGTTCGCCCCCTCACCTAGCCTCTCCCGAGGGAGAGGAATTGGGCCGCGCTAGCCGTTGCGCTTCACGTAGGCGCGGATGGCGGCGATGACTTGGTCCTGGTGGTCGGGGGTCAGGTAGGGGTGCATGGGCAGGCTCATGACCACATTGGCCTTGGCCTCGGTCACCGGCAGGCCGCCCGGGGTCGGATAGACCGAATAGACGTCCTGCTTGTGGATCGGGATCGGGTAGTAGACCGCGCTGGGGATGTCCTGGCTCTTCAGGTGCGCGGCCAGGCCGTCGCGGTCGGCGGTCTCGATCGTGTACTGCGCCCAGACCGAAACCCCGCCTTCGATCACCTTCGGTACGGTCACGACATCGGACAGGCCCGCCGCATAGCGACCCGCGACCTTGTTGCGGGCCTCGATCTCGCTTTCGAAAATCGTCAGCTTCTGCAACAGGACAGCGGCCTGGATGGTGTCCATCCGGCTGTTCATGCCGATGCGCAGGTTCAAGTACTTGGGGTCATGGTCGAAGGTCTTGCCGACCAGGTCGGACTTCACCGCCTGGCCGTGGACGCGCAGGGATACGAGGATGTCGTGCAGGCGCTCGTCCTTGCACAGCACCGCCCCGCCGTCGCCGTAGCAGCCCAGCGGCTTGGCCGGGAAGAAGCTGGTGGTGGTGACGTCGGCCCAATGGATCGGGTGCTGACCGTTCAGAGTGCAGCCAAAACCCTGGGCGCTGTCGGCGATCAGCTTCAGGCCATGCTTCTTGGCCACCGCCGAGATGGATGGATAGTCGGCCGGCTGGCCGAACAGATCGACGGCGATGATCGCCTTGGGCGCCAGCTTGCCATCGGCCTTCACCGCCGCGATGGCGGCGTCCAGCTTGGCCGGGTCCAGGTTGTAGGTGTCCGGCAGGACGTCGACGAAAACCGGACTGGCGCCGACCAGCGGCATGACCTCGGCGGTCGCCGCGAAGGTGAAGGACGGACAGAACACCGCATCGCCCGGGCCGATACCCCACGCCATCAGCGGCAGCTGCAGGGCCTCGGTGCCCGAGCCGCAGGAGAGCACGAACGGCGCCTGGCCGAACTCGCCGAGCGCTTTTTCGAACTGGCCGATTTCCGGCCCCATGACATAGGCCCCCGAACGGACCACCTTGAGGATCGCATCTTCCAACGGCTGACCAAGGCGGGCGCGTTGGGCTTGCAGGTCGATGAACGGGATCGGCATGGGAATTTCCGCGAGGTGAAGCGGCGCGCTTCATGACACGCGGACTCTACCGAAACCACACACGGTTGTTTTCGGAAAATTTCGGGCGAGCCGGCAGTGCACCGGCGGCAGGTTGAGCGACCGCGAGCGGGCGGAGAGCCTGATCAGCGTTGCGCGCCTCTCCCACCGCTCGTCATGGCCGGCTTCTTATGCCGGCCATCCATACGCGGCGCGGTCAGGGATTTGCCTGGAGGCGCCAGCGTCTATGGATCCCCGGGACGAGCCCGGGGATGACGATCATAGGATCAGATCTGCCGGGTGCGGCCTTCCCAATAGGGGGCGCGGACCTTGTTGCGCTGGATCTTGCCGGCTTCGGAGCGGGGCAGTTCGCTTACGAAGTCGAGGCCGCGCGGGACCTTGTAGGCGGCGAGGGTCTGGCGTCCGAAGGCCAGGATCTCCTGGGCCAGTTCGTCCGACGGCTGGTAGCCGGGCTTGAGCAGGATCACGGCGCGGACCTGTTCGCCCCACTCGTCGTGCGGGATGCCGACCGTCGAGCTATCGGCCACGGCTTCGTGCTTGATCAGCTCGTTGTCGACTTCCTGCGGGTAGATGTTCACCCCGCCGGAAATGATCGTCTCGGCGTTGCGGCCGGTGAGGAACAGGTAGTCGTCCTCATCGAAATAGCCGACGTCGCCCATGGTGAAGAAGTCGCCGACCCGGTTGGAGTTGGTCTTGGCTTCGTCCGTGTAATAGGTGAAGCCGCCGCCGGGCGGGAGCTGGTGATAGATGCCGCCGGGGGTGCCCGGGGGCAGCTCGTTGCCTTCCTCGTCAAGGATGCGGACCTGCAGTAGGGCCGGGCGCTTGCCGACGCTACCGGGCTTCTTGAGCCATTCTTCCGAGGAGATGGCGAAGCCCGCGCCGCCTTCGGAGCCGGCGTAGTATTCCGACAGGATCGGGCCGAACCACTCGATCATCGCGTGCTTGACCTCGGGCGGGCAGGGGGCCGCGCCGTGGACGATGTATTTCACGTGGTCGACGGGGTACTTGGCCTTCACTTCCGGCGGCAGGGCGAGCAGCCGCTGGAACATGATCGGCACCAGATGCAGGTGCGTGACCTTCTTTTCGGAGATGGTCCGCAGGACCAGTTCCGAATCCCACTTGTCGATGAAGTAGAGCGGCACGCCCGCGCCCATGGCGGCGCGGATGTCGAAGGCCAGCGGCGCAGCATGGTAGGCCGGGCCGGCGCAAAGCTGGATCGAGGTTTCGGGATCGTAGCCGCGCAGGGTGTACATCGCCTGGGGCGTCACGACGGCGGTGGGACGGAACACGCCCTTCGGCCGGCCGGTGGTGCCCGAGGTGTACATCATCTGGTTGCCAAGCACCGGGTCGGTGATGTCCGATCCGTCGAGCGGAGCCAGGGCGGCGTCATAGTCCTGGAAGCCTTCGATCGGGCCGCCGACGGCGAGCTTCAGCACGACGCCAGGGCATTCGGCGGCGGCGGCTGGCAGGGTCGCCACGCGGGCCTCGCCGACCAGGACCTTGGCCTCGCAATCCTTGATGATATAGGCGATTTCGTCGGCGGTCAGGTGCCAGTTCACCGGGGTGATCCGCAGGCCCGAACGCAGGGTCGCGGCCTGCACCTCGATGAATTCGGCGCGGTTGGAGCACACCAGGGCCAGGCTGTCGCCGGCGCCCAGGCCGTGCTGACGGAAGAGGCGTGTGAGCTTGTTGGCCGCCGCGTTGATCTCGGCGAAGGTCTTCACGCGGCCGTCGGGATCTATGACCGCCGGTTTGTCAGGGTGAAACTTGGCCCATACCGCAGTGGTCATGCCAGTGGCGGCCGCCGCGTCCAGGGCTTCGTCCAGGCTTACGCGCTCTTTCAAATCTTCCATCAAATCCTCCCGTCGCCGGTGACCGGAGGAACGGAACACTCGGCTCTTTTTCTATGGTCCGAGACGGCGTTTCGTCGGCGATCGCGGCGCGAAATATGCGCGGCGATGGTGACCGTTTCCGTTTCGGAAACCCACAATGACAGGCGATCGCGCGCCCGACAACGCCGCGCGCGATCCGAACGTAGGCCGGATCATCCCAGGCGGGTCTCTGTCCAGCGGTAGGCCGCAAAACCGGCGGCGGCCGCGCAGGCCGTCAGCACCGTTCCCCAGCCGATGTCGGCGAGGGTGACCTTGAGCGACCAGACCTTCAACGTCGCCTGGTTGGTGAGGTCATAGGTCGCGTAGGCCACGAAGCCCAGCATCGCGCCGTTGGCCATCGCCCGCGTCCATCCGGCTCCCTCGCGGACGGCCGGCAGGATGGCGAGCATCAGCACGCCGGCGATGAAGACCAGATAGAAGGCGATGGCGGCGGGCAGGTTGAACTGGTCGGCTAGCACGTCGTCCAAGGCAGGCCGGTAGAGTTTCGGCCCCACGGTGGTCAGCCAGACGGCGTCGATCACCGCGAAGGCGAGGCCCGCGCCCAGATAGGCGGCGAGGTACTTCAGCATGGCGATTCTCCCGCCGGGCTCATCAGATAGTGGCTCACGCCCCATTCGGTCCCGCCGCGATGGCCGAACAGGCCCGAGGTCGCCAGGAAGAACAGCCGCCAGCGGCGACCCCAGAGCAGGGCCTGATCGCCGTAGACCTGGGCGAGGATCGGCCTGATCGTCTCGGCGTTGCGATCGTAGTTGACGAGCCAGGCTTCCGCCGTGCGGGCGTAGTGCTCGCCGCTCCAGCGCCAATCGGCGACGACTTCGAACAGATCGGGGAACTGGCGCGCCAAGTCGTGGCTGGGCATCACTCCGCCGGTGAAGAAGTGCTGGGCGATCCAGTCGGCCTCATCGTTCACGTCGAACCGATAGGGCGTCGAACGGTGCGTAAAAACGTGCAGGAAAAGCCGGCCGTCGGGCCTGAGCCAGGCCTTGGCACGGGTGAGCAGGGCGCGCCAGTTGGCCATGTGCTCGAACATCTCCACCGAGACGATGCGGTCGAAGGCGGCGGGGGCGGCCTCGAAATCGTTCATGTCGGCCGTGACGACGGTCAGGTTGGACAGGCCCTCAGACCGAGCTTTGGCCCGGATGAAATCGCCTTGGCTGGCCGAGTTTGAGACTGAGACGATCTGGGCGTTCGGAAGGGTCCTGGCCATCCAGAGCGAAAGAGAGCCCCAGCCGCAGCCGAGCTCGAGAATATGCTGGCCGTCTCGCAGATCGGCGTGAGCGGCGGTCTCGGCCAACGCCGCATCCTCGGCCTGGGCCAGGGTCTCGGCGCCGGATGTGAACAGGCCGGAGGAATATTTGAGCCGCGGACCCAGCACGGCCTGGAAGAAGGCGGCGGGGAGTTCGTAGTGCTGCCGATTGGCCGAGTCGGCATGCTCGGCGATGGGGCGCTCCTCCATGTCGCGGGCGAACCGGGCGGCGGCGCCTTCCGCGGGTTCGAGATTGCGACGAGCGTTGGCGACCAGGAGACCGACCGCCGCGCGGCGTACAGCGTCGGGCAACGGCGCGCCTTCGAAGGCGTGGATGGCTGATGCGACCAGGCTCATTCGGTTCCCTTAGTTGCGTTTTCCTAGGGGATACGGACGAGGCCGGGGTGCGGATGCATCCGGTGAGACGCCAGGCCCGTAGCTGCTCCCACGCGAGGTTATCCGCTGTAACTTGAGGAACCGACCCTTTGACCTGGAATCCACAGTCTCGCATCGCGGTGGTTGGCGGAGGCGTGGCGGGACTGTCTGCCGCTTGGCTGCTCAGTCAACGCTACGATGTGACACTATTCGAGGGGGAGAACAGGGTCGGGGGGCACGCCAATACCGTCGAGGCGCCTGGCGCCAAGGGACCGGTTGCGGTCGACACCGGCTTCATCGTCTACAACGAGCCGAACTATCCGAATTTCACCGCCCTTCTGAAGCACTTCGGCGTGGAGAGCCGCGCCGCCGACATGGCGCTGAGCGTGTCGCTGGACGACGGCGATTTCGAATATTCATCCGGTGCGCTGTTCGCCCAGGCCAGCAACCTCTTCAGCGCGCGCTACTGGGCGATGCTGCGCGATGTCGGTCGATTCTACCGTCAGGGTCCCAAGGACCTAGCCAGCCTTGAGGCGCCGCTGACCTCGTTGGAGGACTACCTGGCGACTAAGGGCTACTGCCAGGCCTTCCGGGACGACCACCTGCTGCCGCAAGCCGCCGCCATCTGGTCCACGCCGCTGGGGGCGATTCTCGACTATCCGGCCGCCGCCCTGATCCGCTTCTTCCAGAACCACGGGATGATGAGCCTGTTCGGCCGGGGCAAGTGGCGCACGGTGAGCGGGGGCAGCCACGCTTATGTCGCCAAGCTGGCGGCGGCCTTCACGGGCGAAATCCGGACCGGCGTGCGGGTGAGCGCGGTGCGCCGCGACCTATTCGGCGTTGATATCCGCGATTCGACTGGCCGGACCGAACGCTTCGACCAGGTGGTGATCGCCACCCACGGCGACACCGCCCTGTCGCTGCTCGACGACGTCAATAGCGAAGAACAGCGGCTGCTGTCGGCTTTCAGATATCACCGTAATCTTGCCGTTTTGCACGCTGATGCTCGCCTGATGCCGATGCGGAAGGCAGCCTGGGAAAGCTGGAACCACATCGGGCGGCGCGAGACGCCTGGGGAGGGCTGCGTGACCTATTGGATGAACCGGCTGCAATCCATCGGCGACGCGGGCGACCTGTTCGTCACGCTCAATCCCACGCGAGAGATCGCGCCAGACAAGGTGATCCGCACCGACGTCTACGACCATCCGTTGTTCGACGCCGCCGCCATCGCGGCCCAGGCTGAGCTGTGGTCGTTGCAGGGCGAGCGGCGGACCTGGTTCTGCGGTTCCTATTTCGGCCACGGCTTCCATGAAGACGCCCTGCAGTCGGGCCTGGCGGTGGCTGAGGCCATGGGCGGCGGGCGCCGGCCGTGGCGTGTGGCCGACGAGTCTGGGCGCATCCAGATCAAGACGGCGCCTCTGCGCGGGTGGGCGGCATGACCGGGCTCGCGTCGGGGCTCTATCTCGGCGCGGTCACTCATGCGCGGCTGAAGCCGCGACACCATCGGATGCGCTATCGCGTCTTCATGCTGCTGCTGGACCTGGATGAGCTGGGGCGGCTGGATGGCCTGCTGCGGCTGTTCGGGCATCGGCGCTTCGCCCTGACCAGCTTCCATGAGGCCGACCATCTCGACGGTTCGGGTAGCTGCCTGGAGGCCCAGGTCGAGGCCCACCTGGAGGCGGCCGCCATCGCGCACGGCGGCCCCATCAAGATGCTGTGCATGCCGCGCATCCTGGGGGCGGTGTTCAATCCGCTGACGGTCTATTTCTGCCATCGCCTGGACGGCGCGCTTTCGGCCATCCTCTACGAGGTGACCAACACCTTCGGAGAGCGGCACATCTACCTGATACCGGTCGAGGGGCGCGGGCCGATCACCCAGACCTGCGACAAGACTTTCTATGTCTCGCCGTTCATGGACATGGACCTGACCTACGCCTTCCGGATCCGCGCGCCGGGCGAGGCGGTCTCGATCGTCATCGATGTCCACGACGCCGAGGGCCATGTGATGGGCGCGGCGTTCTCAGGGATCAGGCGCGAACTGACCGACCGGTCGCTGTTGCGCGCATGGCTGTCACATCCCTTGATGACGCTGGGCGTAATGGCCGCAATCCATTGGGAAGCCTTGAAAATCTGGCGCAAGGGCGGGCGGTTGCGCACCCGGCCGGCGCCGCCCGCGACGTCGGTGACGTTCGTTCACGGCGTTCGCGCTCGCGCGGCCTAGCCGTCCCCGCGACGTCGGCGATATTATCCGGATACGTCAAAACAAGTCTGGCGTGCACCGAGGCGGCGCCTCAGAATGACTTCCATACTTGAAGATGGAATTTCTGATGAGTGAGTCACACCCCTCCCGGCGGGGTGCGGGACCCTCTGACTCCGGCTCTATCAAGGTCGATGTCAGCGAGATGCCGCGTGTGCTGCAGAGGATCACGGCGCTTTCGTTGCGTTACCCGGGCCGGATGGCGGTGGCGATCGGTTGCTCGCTGGGGGCCGCGGTCGCCAGCCTGACCTTGCCGCGATTGTTTGGCGGCGCTGTCGATCAGGCGCAGGCGCTGCTGGAGGGCGGGGCCGCCCACGCCAGCGAGGCGCAGGCCGCGCTGTGGGGGACGGCCCTGCTGGTGATCGCCGCCACGGTGATCCGCGGGCTGCTGACCATGATGTCTGGCTACCAGGGCGAGTATGTCAGCCAGCGGGTGGGCTATGACCTGCGGCTGCAGTTCTTCCAACAGCTCCAGCGGCTGTCGTTCGGTTTTCATGACCGTATCCATTCCGGCGACCTGATCACCCGAGGCATGCTCGACCTGGAAGGCGCGCGCGTCTTCATCCAGGGCGGGGTGATGCAGGCGGTCAGCCTGGTCCTGCTGCTGGGCTTCGCCAGCTACATGATGCTGTCGGCCGACCTGACCATGGGGCTGATCGGCCTAGCCTTTGTGCCGGTCGCCGGCTGGGCGCTGGCGCGGATGGGCTTCCTGCTGCGGGTGACCTGGCTGCGGGTGCAGGAGCTGATGGCGGTGCTGACCCTGACCATGGAGGAGAACCTTCAGGGCATCCGCGTGGTTCGCGCCTTCGCCGGCAAGTCCTTCGAGATGGCCAAGTTCGACGCCGCCTCGCTGGACGCGCTGAACTTCTCTTACAAGCGCATCACCCTGCGGTTCCGGGCGGTCTCGGTGATGACCGTCTCGTTCTACGGATCGATGGGGCTGCTGCTCTGGTACGGCGGTCACAAGGTGGCGGCCGGGACAATGAGCGTCGGCAAGCTCACCGAGTTCCTCACCTATATGACCCTGCTGCAGACGCCGATCCGGCAGATCGCCATGATCTTCAACGCCGCGGCGCGGGCGACGTCGTCGGGCGCGCGGCTGTTCGAAGTGCTGGACCTGGAGCCGGAAATCGCCGACGCGCCGGGCGCGAAACCCTTGGCCCCGACCAAGGGCGTGCTGCGCTTCGAGAATGTCGACTTCTGCTACGATCAGGGCGGCAAGCAGATCCTGCATGGGGTCAGTTTCGAGGTCGCGGCCGGCCAGACCCTGGGGATCGTCGGCCCGCCCGGCAGCGGCAAGTCGACCATCGCCAACCTGATCCCGCGTTTCTACGACGTGACCGGCGGGGCGATCACCATTGACGGTCAGGACATCCGTGACATGACCCTGGCGTCCTTGCGCGAATATGTCGGGCTGGTTCAGCAGGAGGCGTTCCTGTTCGACTCGTCCATCGGCCACAACGTCGCCTATGCCGATCCCTGGGCGCAGGAGGACCGCATCGTCGGCGCGGCCAAGACCGCCCAGCTTCACGACCACATCGCCGGCCTGCCGGCTGGCTATGAGACGAGGGTCGGGGAGCGCGGCGTGGCCCTGTCCGGCGGCCAGCGCCAGCGGATGAGCATTGCGCGCGGCGTGGTGCCCGGTCCCGGCGTGATGATCTTCGACGACAGCACCGCGGCCATCGACGCGGTGACCGAACGCCGGGTGCGCGACGCCCTGGCCGAAGCCACGGCGGCCAAGGCCACGATCATCATCGCTCACCGCCTGTCCTCGCTGATGCACGCTGACAATATCGTGGTGCTGGACGAGGGCCGGGTGGTGGAACGCGGGACCCACGCCGAGCTGGTGAAGCAGGGCGGGGTCTATGCTGACCTCTATGAACTGCAGACGCGCTCGGACGCCGAGGCGACCCTGGACGAGGACGCCATTCTCCAGGGGGTCGGCGGATGAGCGACACCGTGCAAGCCCCGCCGCCGCAACGCCGCGCCTCGCTCGGGACCTCCGAGGGCGAGGATATCTTCGGCACGTTCGACATCAACGTGGCCAAGCGCTTCCTGGAGATTTTGAAGCCGCACAAGCGGTCCTTCATCATCGCTGTGGTCGCCGTGCTGATCTCGGCGACCTGCGCGGTGATGATCCCGGCGCTGATCGGGCGTGCGGTCACCGCGGCGGTCAACCGCGACGGCCATCTGCTCGACCAGATCCTGATAGCCTTTGCGGGCCTGATCGCGGTCTATGCGAGCGCCTTTTTCATGGAGCAGTGGCTGTCGGCGCGGCTGGCCCAGCGGGTGATTTTCGACGTCCGCCGCAAGATGTTCGACCACTTTCAGGATGTGTCGCTGTCGTTCATGGACAAGACCCATGTCGGGCGGATCATGTCGCGCCTGCAGGGCGATGTGAACGCCTTGCAGGAGTTTCTGGAAAGCTCCACCGGCGCGGTTGGCGACCTTGCGATGCTGATCGGCATCACCGCGGTCCTGATCAGCATGGACTGGCAGCTTGGCCTGCTGACCCTGACGGTCCTGCCGCTGCTGATCATTGTGCGCGCGATCTGGCTGCCGTTCTCGAAGAGGAGTTTCCGTGACGCGCGCGACGCCTCCTCGACCGCCAATTCGGCCCTGGCCGAGAACATCAACGGCGTGCGCACGGTGCAAGAAAGCCGCCGCGAGGCGGTGAATTTCGAGCTCTACAAGGAGAAGGCCCACGAGAATTTCGTCGCCCAGGCGCACGCCTCGTGGATGAGCCAGATAATGGTGCCGACCGTCGATGTGCTGACCGGCCTGGCCATGGCGATCGTCATCGTGGTCGGCGGCAACGCTGTGCTGGGCGGGCGGCTGGAAGTGGGGGTGATGGTCGCCTTCATCTTCTATGTGCAGCGGTTCTTCGATCCGGTGCGGATGCTGTCCATGCAGTACACGATCATGCAGCGGGCGATGGCGGCCGGGCATCGGATCTTCGAGGTGCTCGACGTCAAGGTGGCGATCACTGACAAGGTCGGCGCCCAGCCGCTGGCCGACGCGCCGGCGACGGTGGAGTTCAAGAACGTCACCTTCGGCTACGATCCGGCCCGGCCGGTGCTGCACGATATCAGCCTGAAGGTGAACCCGCGCGAGGTGGTGGCTCTGGTCGGGCCGACCGGCTCGGGCAAGACCTCGATCATCGCGCTGACCCACCGGTTCTATGAGGTCGATCAGGGCCAGATCCTGGTCGGCGGCCACGACGTGCGCGATGTGACGCTGGACTCGCTGGGCAAGACCATCGGCATGGTGCTGCAGGAGCCGTTCCTGTTCACCGGCACGATCGAAGAGAACATTCGCTACAATACGAAGGGCGCCAGTTTCGACGACGTGGTCCGGGCGGCCACGGCGGTGAGCGCGCACGACTTCATCATGCGCCTGCCGGACGGCTATCAGACCAAGCTCGGCCAGCGGGGCCGCAATATCTCGATGGGCCAGCGGCAGCTGATCTCGTTCGCGCGGGCCCTGGTGGCCGATCCGCAGATCCTGATCCTCGACGAGGCCACAGCCAATATCGACAGCTTCACCGAGCAGGCGATCCAGAAGGCCCTGAAGGTGCTCTTCTCGGGGAGGACCTGCATCGTCATCGCTCACCGGCTGGCGACGATCCGCGACGCCGACCGCATCGTGGTGCTGCAGCAGGGGCGCATCCTGGAGCAGGGCAACCACGACGAGCTGATGGTGAACGGCGGGCTCTACTCACACCTCTACACCTCGGCCCACGCCTCGTTCGACGACCAGGTGGTGGCGGTCACTGGAGACAGCGAGTTCGCGACGCGGACTTGAGGGGCGGCGCGCAACCTTGCGATCCCCAAACTTCGTCATCCTAGGCCTTGTGCCTAGGACCCCTCTCTCGGCTGGCACGGCTGGGCCGGGTGAAGCTGGACGGCCCCACTTTGCCGTATTCGCAGTGCGGCGGGGCGAGGGGTCCTAGGCACAAGGCCTAGGATGACGAGCGGAGAGTGGTCGGCGCGGCGGTTCCCGGATTGTGAAAGCATCCTGTAGGGTGGCTTGGCCGTTCGCCTCCGAGGTTCCCCATGTTCCGCACTGCAGCCGTTTCCCTCGCCCTGACCCTGATGGCGAGCGCCGCCTACGCCCAGGATGCTGGTCCCATCGATCCGGCGCGGCTGTCGGCGATCGTGAAGACCATGGCCTCGGACGAGTTCGAGGGGCGCTCGCCCGGAACGCCGGGCGAGGCCAAGACGACCCAGTACATCGCCGCTCAATTCAAGGCGCTGGGGCTGGAGCCGGCCGGCGATAAGGGCGGCTATACCCAGGACGTGCCGCTGGTGCGGTTCCAGGTGAAGGACGGCGGGAAATTCGGTCTCACCTTGCAGGGCAAGGCGCGCTCGCTGGAGCGCAACACCGACATCTCGGCCTCGACCCTGCGGCCGATCAACCAGGTGACCATCGAGAACGCGCCCATGGTCTTCGTCGGCTATGGCGTCTCGGCGCCCGAGCGCGGCTGGGACGACTTCAAGGGCGTGGACCTGAAGGGCAAGATCGCCGTCATCCTGATCAATGATCCCGATTTCGAGGCGAAACCGGGCGAGCCGGTGGCCGGGAAGTTCGGTGGTCTGGCCGCGACCTATTACGGGCGCTGGACCTACAAGTACGAAGAGGCCGCGCGCCGCGGTGCGCTCGGCGCACTGATCGTCCACGAGACGCCCGGCGCCGGCTATGGCTGGTCGACGGTGGTGGCCTCGAACGGCGAGGCCTTCGACATCGTCCGTGCCGACCCGGCCAAGGAAAAGGTGCTGCTGCAGGGCTGGCTGACCGGCGAGGTTTCAAAGGAACTGCTGGCGTCGGCGGGCCTCGACTTCGACACCCTGAAGACCCAGGCGCGGCGAGCCGACTTCAAGCCGGTGACGCTGAAAGGCGCGACGTTTTCGGCCGACTATGGGCTCGAGCACGTCCAGGTCGTCAGCCGCAATGTGCTGGCCAAGATCACCGGCGCCTCGCGACCGAACGAGAGCGTGATGTTCGCCGCCCACTGGGACGCCTATGGCGTCGGCGCCCCGGACGCCCAGGGCCGCACGGTGCGCCCCGGCGCCCTGGACGACGCCATCGGCGTGGCCGGGACCATGGAGATCGCGCGGGCCTTCAAGGCCGGCCCGCCGCCGGCCCGCACCCTGGTGTTCGCGGCCTGGACGGCCGAGGAGCGCGGCCTGCTGGGCTCGGAGTTCTACGGCGTCCATCCGACCGTGCCGCTGGAGACCATGGCCGCGAACCTGACCATGGACGTGCTGCAGCCGAACGGACTGGCGCGCGACGTGGTGTTGATCGGGGCGGGCCAGAACAGCCTGGAAGACATGCTGGTGAAGGCCGCCAAAACCCAGAACCGCACGGTGACGCCCGACGCTCACCCGGAGCGGGCGCTGTTCTATCGCGCCGACCACTTCTCGATGGCTCGGCGCGGCGTGCCGGTGCTGCTGATGATGGGGCTGGGCGGCGGCGCCGACCTGATCGAGGGCGGCCGTGCGGCTGGAGACAAGTGGGTCAGCGACTATACGGCCAACTGCTATCACAAGACCTGCGACGCCTGGTCGGCCGACTGGGATCTGCGCGGGGCGGCTCAGGACGTGGAGTTGCTGTACGACATGGGCAAGGAACTGGCGAACCCGGGCGTCTGGCCGAGCTGGAAGCCGGACTCCGAGTTCAAGCCGCTGCGTGATGCGACCGCCGCCAAGCGGCGCTAGCTGTCCTCCGCGTCCTCTTTCAGCAGTTGGGTGCGGCGGATGGTGGAAATGAGAAGCTGCAGGTCGCGGCGGTTCTTCTCGATCACTTGGCGGATTTCCGGACGTCGATAGATTTCGGCGGGAATCATGACCCGCCGGCCCTGGACCTGGATGCAATAGCCGCGCTGCAGCAGGCGGGTGACGTGGCGCCGTGTGGTCTCGCGCGGCATCTGCAACGAGTTGGCGATGGAGAGCACCGTCACCGGCCGGCGCAGCTCGTCGGGGATCAGGCCATCACCGCCGAAGTCCATGAAATTCCGGTTCAGCCCCAGGTGGTCGGTGGCCGCTTGGCCGATCGCCATGAACACGACGGCGAGCGCCATGTCGCCGTCGAACGCCTCGGTCAGGTTGGCAAGCGCGCGCAGCAGATAGTTGCTGCCCACCCGAGCCAGAAACAGGTCGATTTTGAAGCTCGGCTCGTTCACCGGACCTCCTGCATGAATGCTGGGAAAGGCAGGGGGGCGAGTGTGCGCGCGCCCCAAACCGGCTCAGTCGGCGAGATCTCTCACGCGAACCTCGAGCCCGCTTTCGGCGAGAGCGCTGCGGAACGATAGGTTGAACGCCCAGGCTTCCTGCTCTCCGAGCTGCACCCGGCGAAATGGGATGCAATCGGCGAGTGGGGTCGGCCCGGGTTCGGCGTAGGTATTTAGGATCGCTTCGACATCCTCCCTCAGCCGTGGGTGGAGGGCGCGGGCGAAGCGGTGCTGGGCGTAGAGCGTCAGCTCTTCGACCGTTGAGGGCTCGCCGAGCATGCGCAGCCCGCTGACGACGACGACCAGCATCCTGGCCTGCACCGCAGGGGTGAGTTCTCGATAGCGGCTATTTTGGGCAAACCGGACAACCGTCATATCCAGTTTCCTCCCGCATCGAACGATCGCCAGCACCGCTTTGCGAGGCTGTAGACGAACTGCGTAGAGGTATGCGGGTCGCGCGCACGATCATCGTGTCGCGCCTTCGCGGTTCTGCGAATTCTCATGTTTCGATCAACCCCCTGGCGACGCCATGGGCCGATACGCGTTCCAGTATGCCTAACAACCTCTGAACGAGCTTGAGAGGGTTCCCCAATTTGGGGAAAGCCGGGTTTCGGCGACCATTTTAGGCCCCGATACACGCCTAAGGAGGGCGTTCTATCGCCTTTTCGGCGAACGATGGTGTGCCGTTATGGGGCGGTCGCGAAGGGCAAACCGGTCGCCGCTTCCTCAATTTGTGGAGGAAGCGGCGCGGCAGGCGGGGCCTAGTCAGCCCACTTCTTGAACAGCACGCAGGCGTTGACGCCACCGAAGCCGAAGCCGTTCGAGAGCGCGTAGTTGAGGTCGGCCTTACGGGCCTCGAGCGCCACGAGATCGAGCCCGGCGGCGGCCTCGTCTGGGTTTTCGAGGTTGAGGGTCGGCGGAATGACGCCGTCGCGGATGGCGAGCACCGTGAACACCGCCTCCAATCCGCCGGCGGCGCCGAGCAGGTGGCCGGTGGCGGACTTGGTCGAGCTGATCGCCGGGCCTTTGCCCTCGCCGAACACCGCCTTGATGGCGGCGAGTTCGCCCTTGTCGCCGACCGGGGTCGAGGTGGCGTGGGCGTTCAAGTGGTCGATAGCGGCCGGTTCGACTGCGGCTTGGGCCAGGGCGATGCGCATGGCGCGCGCCGCGCCCTCGCCGTCCTCGGGACCGGCGGTCAGGTGGAAGGCGTCGGCGCTGGTGCCGTAGCCGACGAGTTCGGCGATCGGCGTGGCGCCGCGCGCCAGGGCGTGCTCCAGGGCTTCGATCACCAGGATGCCGGCGCCTTCGCCCATGACGAAGCCGTCGCGGGCGGCGTCGAACGGACGCGAGGCCTTGGTCGGCTCGTCATTGAAAGCCGAGCCCAGGGCGCGGGCGGCGGCGAAGGAGCCGAGGCTGACGCGATCGATGGTGGATTCAGCCCCGCCGCAGATGGCGATGTCGGCCTCGCCCGAGCGGATCAACCGGGCGGCGTCGCCGATCGCCTGGACGCCAGCGGCGCAGGCGGTGACCGGCGCGCCCAGCGGGCCCTTGAAGCCGTGGCGGATCGAGACCCAGCCGGCCGCCAGATTTGCCAGGAACGAGGGCACGGTGAAGGGCGACAGGCGCCGCACGCCGCGCGCGTCGGTGATGCGCACCGCCTCGGCGATGGCCGGGAAACCGCCGATGCCGGTGGCGATGATGGTCGCGGTGCGGTCCTTCTGCGCGTCGGTCTCCGGCGCCCACTTGGCCTGGGCGATGGCTTCGTCCGCCGCGGCCAGCGCGAACTGGATGAAGCGGTCCATCTTCTTCTGGTCCTTGCCGGGGACCGCGGCGTCGAGGTCGAAGCCGGCCTCAGTGTCCTCGGTCTTTGACTGGACCGTGCCCGCCACCTGGGCCGGCACGTCGGGGGCGAGGTCGGCGGGCAGGCGCCGCAGGCCCGATTGGCCGGCGATCAGCCGCGCCCAGGCGGCCTCCGTGCCCGTCCCGAGCGGCGAGACGACGCCCATCCCGGTCACAACGATCCTACGCATAGAAGTCACCTTTCAGCTTTCTCAAGTCCCACCGCCGCCTGTTCCAGGTCGGCGAGGGCGGCACGGGTCGCATCGGCCGAGCCGCCGAGCGCCTGGGCGAGGTCCGACTGGGCTTTCACCCAGATCGGTACGCCCGATGTTATCAGGTCCAGCCCCGGCTGGGTGATCGCAATGCGGCGACCACGGCGCCCCCGCCCGCCGGTGATCGCGATCAGGCCGCGCTCTTCCAGCAGTTTCAGGTTCCGCAGCAGGGCTGAGGGTTCCAGATCGATCTCCTCGGCCATTGCGGCGACGGAGCGATCCACGCCGCGGGCGATGACGCCCAGCAGGATGAACTGGCTGATGTTGAGGTTCAGAGGGCGTAGCCGCTGGTTGAACACCCGGGTCACCGCACGCGCCGCGCGGCGGCTGCGGTGACCGAAGCAGAAGGCGTCCATTTCGGCGAGCGAGGCCATAATCAAGCATATACCGCGTTATTAATCCGGCATCTACCGGTTTTGTTTAACCCGCCCGCAGTCTCGCCAAGGCTTCGGGAAAGCGACGCGACAATGGCGCTTCCAGGCTTCCGAGGCCGACGGCGTAGTCGCCGGACTTTTCCGGCCGCAGTTCGGTGACGCGCGCGGCGTTGACCAGCCAGGAGCGGTGGGTGCGGACAAAGCCGTGCCCGGCCAGTTCGGCCTCGATGGCGGTGAGCGACGAGCGCATCAGCGGCTTGCGGCCATCGGCCAGGACGAACTCGACATAGTTGCCGGCCGAACTGATCGCCAGGATGTCGGCGATCGGGGTCCTGACCACCTTGGCGCCGTCACGGATGTCGAAGGTGGCCGGAGCCGTGGTCGAGGGCGAACTCTGCGGCCGGCCATAGGCGCGCAGGAGGGCCCAGAAGGCGGTGAGGCCGATGAAGTACCCGAGCGCGTCCTTGCGGAGCTCATAGATGAAGCGGTCTGGGACCACGTACTGGTAGGGGATGTCCAAGGCCGCGAAGATCGGCAGCCGTAGGGCATAGAAGCCCAGGACGTGCACGCTCGAGAAAACCAGCAGGCCGGCGATGTGCACAGCCAGGACCCGCCAGCGCGGCGTGCTGTCCAGCGGGGCGATGCGGTAGGCGACCAGGGCGATCGGCAGGCAGGCGATGGCGGTTAGCGCGCTCGTGTATTGCTGGATCACCGGATAAATCCAGTGAACGTCGGGCCGGTCCTGGATCTCCGTGAAGATGTTCACGGTGTTGAGCGCCAGGATGGTCACGGCGAACAGCGGGAAGGCGCGGCGCCAGAAGATCCCGTTCATCCCCGATAGGTCGCCGTTCGTCACGCCGGGTCTCCGCCCATCCCGATGGCCGCGCCGCGCGTACCAGGGCGCTTTCCGCGCCGGGCGGATATCGCCG
Organism: Phenylobacterium sp.; assembly: GCF_030681155.1. Lineage (GTDB taxonomy): Bacteria > Pseudomonadota > Alphaproteobacteria > Caulobacterales > Caulobacteraceae > Phenylobacterium. The sequence continues at coordinate 27,903 of NZ_JAUXXE010000066.1, forward strand.
AAGACTGGCTGATCTCGTCCACCCCAGAGCTCACGCCATGACCTCCGCTGTCTCTTCCGAGCGCCGCCCCCGATCTCGACTGGATCCGCGTGGGCGCCTTCTTCCTGCTGATTCTCTATCACGTGGGCATGTTCTACGTGCCCTGGCACTTCCATGTGAAATCGCCCCATCCGGTCGAGTGGCTGGAGCCGGTGATGATGCTGACCAATCCCTGGCGGCTGACCTTGCTGTTCCTGGTGTCGGGAGCGGCGACCCGGTTCATGGCCGACAAGGCGAGCGCAGGCGGCCTGGCCAAGGCGCGCGTGGCGCGGCTGTTTCCGCCTTTGGTCCTGGCCGTCTTCGTGATCGTGCCGCCGCAGAGCTATTACGAGATCGTCGAGAAGCTCGGCTATTCGGGCTCGTTCCTGGACTTCTATGGCAAGTACGTCACGGCGTCCGGGCACTGGCGGCCAAACGGTCAGCCCCTAATCACCCCGACCTACAACCACATGTGGTTTGTGGTCTATCTGCTGGCCTACAGCCTGATCCTGGCCGGCCTGTTGTGGCTGGCGCGGCCGAGCCTGGCGCGCGCTCAGGCGGGGCTGGAGCGCGGGTTCGGCGGCTGGGGTCTGCTGGTCTGGCCGGCCGTGTACCTGGTCGCCTTGCGGGTGACGCTGTTTCCGGCCTTCGGGATCACCCACGCGTTGGTCGACGATTGGTACAACCACGCCCTGTCGTTCAGCGTTTTCCTGTTCGGGTTCCTGACCGCCAAGTCGGTGGTACTGAAGGCCGGCTTCATCCGGGCCCGCTGGCCGGCCGTCGCGATGGCGGTCCTGGGCTATGGCGTCTACGCCTGCGTGCGCTGGACCTATCGGGCCGATGACGCCGCGCCGTCTCTGGCCGTGCAAGCCTTGGCCCAGGTTGCGTACGGCCTGAACCAATGGGGCGCGATCGCCGCGATCCTGGGCTTCGGCGCCAAGCACCTGACGCGCGGCGGACCGGTGCTGACCTATCTCACCCTGGGTGTCTTTCCGTTCTACATCATCCACCAGACCTTCATCGTGGCGGCCGGCCACCACCTGGCCAAGCTGGGCTTGCCGCAGGGGCTGGAGGCCCTGGTTCTGGTCGCCGGGACCTTCGCCTGCTGCTTCGCCACCTATGAGATCGTTCGCCGTGTGGCGGTGCTGCGCCCCTTGTTCGGTCTGAAGGCGGCTTCGCCCTCGGGCGGGACCGCCGCCCTTGGCGTTCGTCCAGAGATTGCGCCGGACCACGCACCGGGCCAATGATATCCTAGCCAAGCTCGGACTTGGCGCAGGCCTGGGAGCTTTCTCACGTGACCAATCTTCGCAATCGCTTCGCGCGCGCGGCCCTCATCGTGCTGGCGCCGATGCTGATCGCCGGCTGCGGGGTCAACACGATCCCCACCAAGGACGAAGCCGCCAAGGCCCAGTGGGCCGAGGTGCAGAACCAATATCAACGCCGCGCCGACCTGATCCCGAATCTGGTCGAGACGGTGAAGGGCTACGCCACCCAGGAGCGCGAGGTCCTGACCCAGGTCACCGAAGCCCGCGCCTCGGCGACCCAGGTGAAGGTCGACGCCTCGACCATCACCGATCCGGCGGCTTTCGAGAAATACGCCCAGGCCCAGGACCAGCTGTCCGGCGTGCTGGGCCGGCTGATGATGATCCAGGAGCGCTTTCCGGATCTGAAGTCGAACCAGCCCGTCCTGGCCCTGCAGAGCCAGCTTGAGGGCACCGAGAACCGCATCGCCATCGCGCGGCGCGACTACAACGCCGCGGTCCAGGACTACAACACCGAGATCCGCACCTTCCCAGGCGCGCTTTGGGCCGGGACCGTGCATCGGTGGGCCAAGCCGATGCAGACCTTCGCGGCCAGCGCATCGGCGCAGACCGCGCCGAACGTCAACTTCGGCGCCCCAGCCGCACCCTCGGTCGCCGCGCCTGCGGCCCCGGCGGCTCCCGCGACGACGCCTGCGCCTGCGGCGGCTAACACCCGATGATCAAGCTTGCGGGACTGCGAGGCGTTTTCAGCCTCGCGGTCCTGGTTCTGCTCGTGAGCGTCGGCGCGGCCTTCGCCGCTGCGCCGAAGTTCCCACCCCTGACCGGGCGGGTGGTGGACAACGCCAACATCCTGTCGCCCGAAGCCGAGGCGAAACTCACTACCGAGCTGGCGACGCTGGAGAGCCAGACGGGGCGCCAACTGGTGGTCGCTACTCTGCCTGACCTCCAGGGCTACGAGATCGAGGACTACGGTTACCAGCTGCTGCGTACCTGGGGCATCGGCAGCAAGGAGCGCGACGACGGCGCGATCCTGATCGTCGCGCCCAGCGAGCGGAAGGTTCGGGTCGAGGTCGGGTACGGGCTGGAGCCGGTGCTGACCGACGCGCTGTCCAGCGTGATCATCAATCAGACAATTTTGCCGGCCTTCAAGGCGGGCCAAATGGAGCAGGGGGTCGTCGACGGGACGGGCGCGCTGGTCCAGCAACTGAGCCTGCCTGACGAGGAGGCGCGCGCAGCCGCCGCCCCGGCCAAGGCCAGTGAGGGCGAGAGCATCGGCCCAGCGGTGATCTTCGTCATCTTCATCATCTTCTGGCTGCTCAGCGGCGTGATGGGCGGCCTTGGCCGTCGCGGTCGCGGCGGCCGTGGTCTGTGGTGGCTGCTGCCGCTGCTGCTGAACGGCGGTGGCGGAGGCGGTGGTCGCGGCGGCGGCGGCTGGAGCGGCGGCGGTGGCGGCGGATTTGGCGGGGGTGGCTTCAGCGGCGGCGGCGGGTCCGGCGGCGGCGGCGGAGCCTCGGGGAGTTGGTAGGCATGCTGAGCGACACTGACCGCGCGCGCATCGAAGCGGCCGTGAAGACCGCCGAGGTCGGCACGACTGGCGAGATTTATTGCGTGGTCGCCGGCGAGTCCTCGGACTACCGCGAAGTGCCGATCGCGTGGGGTGCCATCGCGGCGCTGGCCGGGCCGGCGGTGCTGCTAGCGTTCGGAATCCATGTCACTGCGCCTGACGACTTTGGCCAGGGTTGGTCGGCGGCGCAGATGAGTTCGGCGGCCGAAGCGACGGCGCGCGCCGCGCTCAGCGGGGCGATCATCCTGCAGTGCGTGCTGTTCGTGGTGGTGGCGATCCTGACAGCCATTCCGCCCGTTAGGCGGTTGCTGACGCCGAGGCCGTTGAAGCGCGAGCGCGTCCGGCGGCGCGCCCAGGAGCAATTCCTGGCCAAGAACCTGCAGGCGACGCGCGATCGCACCGGGGTGCTGATCTATGTTTCGGCCAGCGAGCACATGGCCGAACTGATCGCCGACGAAGGCATCGCGTCCAAGGTCGACGCCGCCGCCTGGGACGCGGCGATGAAACAGTTGATGGCGGGGTTCAAGGCGGGCCAGCCGGCGCAGGGTTTCGAGGACGCCATCGCCTCCTGCGGGGCGATCCTGGCCCAGCACTTCCCGCCGCGCGACGACGGCAATCCCAATGAGCTCTCGGACTCGGTCGTGGTGCTGGGTTAGCGCCGGCCATTCCTCTCCCTCGGGAGAGGAGAAGGGGGCTAGCCGTAGCGGGCTTCGAGCAGGTCGATCTCGCGGATCATCTTGCGGGCGGCTTCTTCGTCGAGTTGGCGATGGCGGGCGAGGCGGAAGATCTCGTCGCGCTCGGCGCGCAGGCCCGCCAGGCGTAGCTGGCGCTCGATCTGCTCGACCTTTTGGTTCTGCTCCGCCGCCTCGGGGGTTTGCTGGCGGCTGTCGATCCGCTGACGATAGAGCTCCATGATCCGGGCGGAGGCGTCGGTGTAGAGGTCGGCGTCGGCGCGGCCCTGCGCCATCACGTGCTGGGCGGTGTCGATGGCGTTGATCGCCGACTGGGCCGCGGCGATGCGGGCCCTATCGATGGCGGCCTGATGCGATGGCTCGGGCGGCAGCTCCAGGTTCTTCAGCAGCCGTGGCAGGGCGATGCTGGCGAGCACCAACGAGACGATGATCACCCCGGCCGCCAGGAAGATGGCGAGGTTTCTGGCGGGGAAAGGCGTGCCGTCCGGCAGGGCGAAGGGAATGGTGAGCACGCCAGCCAGGGTGATTGCGCCGCGCACGCCGGCGAAGGACATCGCCGCGACCAGCCGCCAGCTCATCTGCGGCGGGGTCACGCCTCGCCGCGCGGCGCGGAACATGTTCCAGCGCAGCGAAACCCACACCCACATGAACCGCAGCACCGCGAGGGCCGCGGTGATGGCCAGGACGTAGACGGCCAGCCACCAGGGTTCGTGGTGGCCGGTGACGCGGACCGTCTCGGCGGCGCGGGCCATGATGCTGGGCATCTGTTCGCCGAGCAGCACGAAGATGATGCCGTTGAGGGCGAACTGAATGGTGTCCCAGACGGCGGCGCGGCGCACGCGGGTGACGCCGAGCGCCTGGCCGCCCTGTTCGGTGAAGCTCATCGTCACGCCGGCGCCGACGGCGGCCAGGATGCCGGAGCATTCGAGGTGCTCGGCCAGCAGGTAGGCCCCGAACGGGATCAGCAGGCTGATCAGGATCTGGGCGCTGGTGTCTTCGCCCAGCTTGGCGCTGACCCAGTTCTTGGCCTTGGTCACCGACCAGGTGACCCCGATCCCGATGGCCAAGCCACCGAGCGCCACCCAGAGGAAGGTGCCGAACGCTTCCTGAATGGAGAAGACGCCCGTCATCGCGGCGGCGACCGCAAAGCGCATGCAGACCAGGCCCGAGGCGTCGTTGAGCAGCGATTCGCCTTCGAGGATGTGCATCATCCGCTTGGGGATCGGCGCCCGCGAGGCGATGGCGGACACCGCGATCGGGTCGGTGGGCGAGAGGATGGCGGCCAGGGCGAAGGCCACCGGCAAGGGCATGGCCGGGATCAGCCAGTGGATCAGCAGCCCGACCCCGACGACGGTGAAGACCACCAGCCCGAGCGCCAGTTCAAGGACGATGGCCCGGTCGCGGAACAGGTCTTCCTTGGGGATGCGCCAGCCGTCGAGGAACAGCAGCGGCGGCAGGAAGAGCAGGAAGAATATCGCCGGCTTCAGGTCCACCGTCGGCACGACCGAAATCGCGATCACCGCGCCCAGGCCGATCTGGACGAGCGGCAGCGGCAGTCGCGTCAGTCGGGCCAGCGTCCCGCTGATGACCACGGCCAGCAGCAGGAACAGAATGGTGCTGATTGAATCCAAGCGTCTTCCCGTACGGCGCTGCGGGCCTTAGCCCTTGAAGCTGTCCTTGGCGGCGCGGACGGCGGCGAAGGCTTCATGGTCCTTGGCGCCTGCCAGGCCCATTCGATCGGCGAGCAGCGGCGCGCGCAGGAACGGGTTGGTCGCCTTTTCGAGCCCGATGGTGGTGGGAACGGTCCACTCGCCGCGTTCGCGGGCGGCGAAGATCGCTTCGGTGCGAGCCTTCACCGCCGGCTCATCATCGACGGAGAGCGCGAAGCGCGCGTTGGCTGCGGTGTATTCGTGGGCGCAGTAGACCTTGGTGTCGTCCGGCAGGGCGGCCAGGCGTTGCAGGCTGTCCCACATCTGCTCCGGGGTGCCTTCAAACAGGCGCCCGCAGCCCAGCGCGAACAGGGTGTCGCCGACGAAGGCCACGCGGTCGGCGGCGTCGAAGAAAGCGATATGGCCAAGGGTATGGCCGCCGCTCTCCAACACCTGGAATTGCGTCTCGCCCAGGCTGACGCTGTCGCCGCCGGCGACTTGGCGATCAGGAGCCTGGCCGATGCGCTCGACTTCCTTGGGGCCGACCACCGTAGCGCCGGTCGCGGCCTTGATCTCGGCATTGCCGCCGGCGTGGTCTGGATGCCAGTGGGTGTTGAGGATCAGATCGAGCTTCCAGCCGAGGCCGGCCAGTTCGCGCAGGATTGCGGCGGCGTCCGGTGTGTCGATGCAGGCGGCCAGGCCGGTGGCGTCGTCGCGCACCAGGAAGCCATAATTGTCGGAAAGGCAGGGAAACTGATGGACGGTGATCGACACGTATCTCGTCTCCCCTAGGGACTTCTGAATGGGTTTCCGATTTAAGGTCGGTCTTCAATCAAGTCGAGCATAAGCCAGATGCGTCGCGACGTCCTCGAACTCCGACAGTTTTACGCGTCCCCGCTGGGGCGGGCAGCGCGTGAAATGGTGAGCCGCAAGGTGATCGAAACCTGGGACGACGCCCGCGAGCTGGATGTGTTGGGTCTTGGCTATGCGACCCCGTTCCTGGGATCGATCCGCCCGTCCGCTCGCCGGGTGGTCGCCGCCATGCCTGCCCAACAGGGCGTCGAGCTGTGGCCGGCGGAGGCGCGCAATCTGGCCTGCCTCTCGGAAGAGGACGCCCTGCCGTTCCAGAACGCGTTCTTCGACCGCATCCTGGCGGTCCACGCCCTGGAAGAGAGCCGCGATCCGCTGGCGTTGCTGCGCGAGGTCTGGCGTGTCCTGGCGCCGACCGGCCGGGTCGTGGTGGTGACAGCCGCGCGCAACGGGCTTTGGGCCAATGCCGAGAAGACGCCGTTCGGGCATGGCCGGCCCTACACCCGCAGTCAGTTGGCCGACCTGCTGCGCGAGGCCGAACTGGAGCCGACCGGCTGGACGCGTGCGCTCTATGTGCCGCCCGTGCCCTGGATGGCCGGCTGGGCCGAGGGGTTCGAGCAAGCCGGATCGCGCCTGTGGCCGGGGTTCGCAGGGCTGGTCCTCACCGAGGCGGTGAAGGAGACCTTCGCGGTCAAGGCCAAGACCGCTCGGGTTCGCGCCCCCGCCGTTCGGCCCGGGCTGTCGCCGGTCCCGGCCAATAGGGCGCCTGTTTCTCGGGCGCCGGAACCCTCAGCTTAGCGAAGCACTTGGATGGAACGTCGGTTGGCCCTAGCTTCAAGGTGAAGTCGCCTGGGCGGTGCGCAAACCGCCGGTGTTGGGAGTTGCGCCATGAAGATGATCGTCGCGGTGATCAAGCCGAGCCGTTTGGACGCGGTCCTGGAGGCGGTCACCGAGGCGGGGGCCTCCGGCCTGACCGTCACCGAGGTTCGGGGCTATGGCCGCCAACGCGGCAAGACCGAGGTCTATCGCGGCGCCGAGTACGAGGTGAAGCTGCTGCCGAAGGTGAAACTCGAGATCGCCGTGCCCTCGGACATCGTCGAGACCGTGATCGAGGCGGTGGCCCGCACGGCGAACACCGGCAAGATCGGCGACGGCAAGGTGTTCGTGATGGACCTGGAGCAGGCTCTGCGCATCCGCACCGGCGACCGCGATTCGGCCGCCATCGCCGGCTAGCCCAGCAGGAAGTCGCCTGACGATGTCGGGCTTTCGTCCGGCGGGACGGGGCCGTGGACGAAGACCAAGGTGGTGTTCGTCAGTTGAGGTGCGGCCTTCATGACGGCCTCTGCAAAGGCCGGGACTTTTAGCCCAGGGCCCGCCAGGAACGCGTAGCCGTCCTCGTGGCCGTCGCCATCGATGTCCAGCAGGATACGCTCGCCAGGTTGCGGCGGCCGCGTGGCCAGCGAGTCGAAGGTCTGTACCCCATGGCTCCCATCCGGACCGCTGGGACGACTGAGGACATTGATGGTCTTGCCCTCGGCGTTGACCAGCCTGTCACCCTGATCGGCCGAGAAGTCGAAGACCATGCCCAGCAGGCCGCTCGGCGCTGGACGGTCGTGCAGCACAAAAGTGTCGGCGCCTTCGCCGCCGAACGCGAATGCGGTCGGGGCAAGGTGGATCTGGTCGTCGCCCGCGCCGCCGTCCAGCACGTCGAACTGGCCGTCGGGCGCGCCGCCGCCGTCGAGGGTGTCGTCGCCGGCGCCGCCATAGAGAATGTCCGCGCCGCCGCCACCGGACAGGCTGTCGTCGCCCGCCCCGCCGTGCAGGGTGTCGTCGCCCGCGCCGCCGCGCAGAACATCGTCGCCATTCGAGCCCTGAAGCGTCAGGCCGGGCGCGCTTTCCGGAGCGGGCGCCGAGAGGGCGGCATGGGCGACTTCCTGTTCGACCGGCGCTTCCTGGGTATCGATTTCAGTGGCCTTGGGCGGCGCGGGGGCCGCCTCGGCGATGGTCGTCTCAATCTCGGGCGCCAAGCCGACGGGAGGCGGGGCCTCGTCCTTGGGGCCATGTTGAAGCGCCAGCAGGTCCTGGCGTTGCTCTTCGGTGGAGGCCTGGGCGGTCTCGGCCGCGGCGACCGACACCAGGTCTGCGGCGGGGGCCTCGGGCTCGGCCGTCCCGGTGTCGACGGCGGCCTCGGCGTGCTCGACGTCGTAGATAAAGCTCCCGGCGACCACCAGGGCGATGAAGGTTTGAACCTGGCGGGCGCTCAGCGACACGACCACGTCGTCACGGACCTCGCGCCAGTCGCCGCCGAGCAGGCGGTCACAGGCGCTCCATAGGGTGTCGCCTTCCTGCACGGTGTCGACCGAGGCGTCGTGGATCACGAATTGTCCGTTGATCCGGGCGACGTGGATCAGGACCTCTTCGTTCTCGTCCTTGATCACGCACCACGGGTCGCCCTCGTCGGTCATGCCGTAGACGACCTCGACCTTCGCGCCGCTCGCGGACAGGCGGTCGGCGAGGTCGGACAGCCGCGCGCGTTCAGCGGCGGTCCAACCGCCGCCGGCGCTTGGCCGTGGCTCGAACGGGACGACGTTGGACATTACGACGCTGGTACCTCAGCCCCTGCCTGCGAGGCGCGCGACCGGCGCGACCTCAGCGGCTTCCCCGAACAACAACCGGAAGAGCTCCGGCTCGTAGTAGCGCAGCAAGGTGCGTGCGAACTCGGCGGGATTGAGGCCTACGGCCTCCGCCCAAGCGCCTTGCGTCTCAATCGGGACGCGGCCGAGGCCGCTCTCCACCTGCGAGACGAAGGTGTAGTAGCGCAAGCCTACGCGTTCGGCCAGTTCAGCCTGGGTCAGGCCTGCAGCCTCGCGGCTGGCCTTCAACCACCGACCGGCCTCCTGGCGCAGACTCTTGGTGACCGCCGCGCGCGCCGGATCAACCGCGCTTCTTGGCATCTCTCTACTCCTTACGCTCGCGGCGAGGGTGCGCCGCAAAGCCATCTTGCGACACTAGACAGGGCTATGTACAGTAATTACGAAACGTATTTATACGCGACGTGTAACACCTCGTCGTCATCATAACATGGACCTGTGGCCGCAAGCTACGTCGTGAGGTCCGACCGGAGTGATCATGCGCCTTCGCCACGTCCTGCTCGCCGCCGCTTCACCGCTTTGCCTCTGGGCTGGCGCGGCGCAGGCCGAGACCGTCATCTCGACGACCACCGCCACCCCTGTCGCCACGGCGACGGCGGCCAACGGCGCCCGCGACGACATCAAGGTGTCCAGCGCCGGCGTGCTGCAGCCGACGGCGGCGGGCGCGGCGATCACGTTGAACAGCAACAACAACGTGACCCACGAGGGCACGATCAAGATCCAGGACGTCAGCGACGCCACCGGTATCCTGGTGCTGGGCGGGATGACCGGGGAGGTGAAGACCTCCGGCACGATCACCATCGACGAGAGCGCCGAGCTGAAGGACGCCGATGGCGACGGCGACTTGGACGGTCCCTTCGCGACCGGCGCGCGCCGGTTTGGCGTTCGTGTCACCGGTCCCGGCGCCTTCCACGGCAACGTGGTCCAGAGCGCTGGCGCCATCACCATCGAGGGCAATGATTCGGCCGGCATCTCGGTGGAGACCGCGATCGACGGCACGGTGCAGACCGCCGGCGCCATCACGGTCACCGGCGATCGTTCCTACGGCCTTCACACCGCCAGCACGGTGGGCGGCAATGTCAGCGTCCTTTCCAGCGTGTCGGCCCAGGGCGCGGGCTCGGTCGCGGTCGCGACCGACGACGACATCGGCGGCAAGCTGGTGCTCGGCAACTCGGTGGTCGCCACGGGCTTCCGCTACACGACCCGGCCGGCCGACGCCGCGACCGCCAAGCTTGACGCCGACGACCTGCTGATCGGCGGCCCCGCCGTTCGCGTGCGCGGCGACGTGAAGGGCGGGATCCTAGTCGACGCGCCCCCGGCGGACCTGGATCCCAAGGACACCGACGAGGACAAGGACGGCATCGCCGACGCCAGCGAAACCACCGGCGCGATCACCTCCTTCGGTTCGGCCCCAGGCATGCTGGTCGGTTCGGACAGCCGCGATATCGCGGTGGGCGTCGGCGGGACCGGCGTTGACGCCTATGGCCTCAACATCAAGGGTTCCGTCCAGGGGCAGGGCGTCTATGACGGCGTCGCGGCCAAAGGGGTCCAACTCGGCGGCCTGGGCGGCAAGGTCGCCATTGATGGTGGCGTTCGCGTCACCGGAACGGTCGCCGCCACGGCGGTGAAGGCTGGCGCGGTCGGCCTGCAGCTGGGCGCCGGCGCAACAGCCCCGACGATCTATGTCGATGGCGGGTCGATCAAGGCGACCGCAGCCTCCGCCGACGCGGTGGATGTTCGGGCGATCCAGATCGACAGCGGCGCATCGGTGAACCGCCTCGCCAATTCCGGGACCATCGCCGCAGCCATCAGCGGGTCGAAAGGCTCGGCGACCGCCGTCCTCGACGCCTCGGGATCGCTGCGCACGATCGAGAACATCAACGCCATCACCGCAACCGTCGCATCGACTGACTCATCGGCAGTCACCGGCCGCGTCATCGCCCTGGACCTGCGCGCCAACACCGCCGGCGTCACCGTGCGGCAAAGCGCCAACGCCTCGACGACCATCACCCCGACTATCACCGGCGACGTGCTGTTCGGATCGGGCGCGGCTCGGCTCGACCTGATGGCCGGGACGTTGAACGGCGCAGTGGCCTTCGGCTCGGGAGCCGACACCCTGGTGATCGACGGCGGCGCGACCATGACCGGCGCGCTGACCGACGCGGGCGGCGGCCTGACAGTCAACATCGCAAAGGGTCGGCTCACGGCGACCAACGCCGACGCCATCAACCTGACCTCGCTCAGCCTTGGGGCGACCGGCGAGCTGGTGCTGACCGCCGATGCGGCGGCCGGCAAGGCCACCTTGCTCAACGTGTCCGGCGCGGCGAATCTCGCCACCGGCTCCAAGGTCGGCCTGCGTTTCGCCTCGAAGCTCGATGCGCCGACCACCTTCACCTTGATCAAGGCCAGCACGTTGACCGCCGGCGCGATCGACCAAAGCCTGCTGGGGTCCACGCCCTGGCTGTACAAGGCCGAGCTTCGCGTCGACACGGCGCAGAACTCGCTGCTGGCCGATGTGCGCCGCCGCACCGCGACGGAGGCGGGGCTGAACAGCGCCGAGGCCGCCGCCTATGACGCGGTGTTCGCCAACTTCGACCGCGACTCGACGGTCAGCAACGCCCTGCTTTCCAAGACCGACAGCGCCGGCTTCGCGACCCTCTACGATCAGTTCCTGCCGGACTTCTCCGGCAGCCTGTTCCACACCCTGGCTGCGGCGTCCGACGCGACCGGCCGGGCGATCGACGAAGACAAAGGCGTCATGACCGACGAGGGCGTGCGCATCTGGACCCAGGAGATCGCCTTCCTGGTCAAGCGCGACATCGACCGGTCGGCCAGTTACGACGCCAACGGCTTTGGCCTGGCAGGCGGCGTCGAGGCCCCGAGCACCGACTTCGGCACGCTCGGCCTGATGACCAGCTTCGTGAACGTCAATGTCGACGACAGCTTCGCCGCGGCGGCCGAGTCGCTGGGCGGTCAGGTGTTCTCGGCGGGCGTCTACTGGCGCGACAGCGTCGGCGGCCTGACCGCCAATCTGGGGCTCACCGGCGGCTACGCCTCGATGAAGAGCACCCGCATCGTTTCCGATCCGACCGCCGGCCTCAATCGCGCCGCGCGGTCCGATTGGAACGGCGGCACGTTCTCGGCCCACGGCGGGCTGAGCTACCTGCTGGGCCTGGGCAAGTTCTTCGCCAAGCCGCAGGTCTCGGCCGACTACTTCATGCTGAAGGAAGACGGCCGGACCGAGGATGGCGGCGGCGACGCCGTCAACCTGCGCATCGACAAGCGTTCAAGCGATCAGCTTAGCGCCTTCGCGGGGGTCACCTTCGGGGCCAGATTTGGCGAGGAGAGCGCTTTTGTTTGGATTCCCGAGCTGACCGCCGGATGGCGCCAGGTAGCCGGCGACGGGGCAGGCGTCACGACCGCCAGCTTCGTCGCCGGAGGCCCTGCCTTCAGCCTTGAAGCCCCCGACCTGTCGGGCGGCGGACCGGTGGTGCGCCTGGGCCTTCGCGGCCAGGGCAAATACTTCGACTTCGCGGTCGAAGGTGGTGGTGAGTTCCGCGACGACTACGAGGCCTATGACGGCCGCGTCATCGTCCGGTTCCTGTTCTGACGGAGTAGCTTTCGATGACGATGTTGGCTGGAGGTCTGCTTGCGATCGCCGCGGTTTTGGTGAGCCTCGCACGCCGGACCTACGGCCGGCCGCCTCTCTGGCGTTCGCGCGCGGCCCTGGCCGGTTCGATCGCCTGTCTGGTGCTGGCCGGCGCCCTCGTCGCCTTTGACCCGAGTGCGTTAGTGGAAACGCCGGTCCTGTTCGTGGCCGCGTTCTGCCTCTTCGAAGGGAGCCTGGCGCTCCTCAGCCTGATGGCCGCGGCAGGACGTCCGCAGCCCAAATGGCTCTCGTGACGGTTCAGGCGACTTAAGTCCCCCGCTGCCTGGGCGGTCTAGTCGAAGAGGTCCCCGAGGGGCGGAGTCGGCGCGGGCGCCGGCTCCGCCTTTCGACTCAGCAGGAAGAGGGCGGTTTCAGCCCGCCAGTTCTCGATCGGCCGCGACGGATCGACCATCCGGGCCGGCTTGCCGGGGATCAGCGCCGAACAGGTCTCGATCCGCAGGTCCAGCAGATCGCAGAGATCGGTGAAGTCCCGCAGCGTGCAGAGGTGGATGTTCGGGGTCGACCACCAGGGCTCGGGCAGGGACTTGGTCTCGGGCATGCGGCCAGTGGTCAGCAGCGCCCAGCGCACCCGCCAATGGCCGAAGTTCGGCAGCGAGACCACTGCGCGGTCGGCGATCCGCAACAGTTCCGACAATACATGCTTGGGGTCGCGGACCTGCTGCAGCGTCTTGGACAGCACCGCATAGTCGAACGCCTTGGTCGGGAAGTGGTCGAGGTCGCGGTCGGCGTCTCCCTGCACGACCGCCAGGCCTCGCGCCAGGCAGGCGGCCACGCCCTCGCCCGACAGCTCAAGCCCTTGGCCGTCGACCTGCTTTTCGCGGGTCAGCAGCTCCAGCAGTTCGCCCTCGCCGCAGCCCACGTCGAGCACGCGCGAGCCGGGGCGCACCAGACGCAGGATTTCCTTGAAGTCGTCGCGCATGACAGGGCTCACGCCAGTCCCCGCTTTTCGGCCGCCGAGGCGAGGAAGCCGCGCAGCGCCGAGTCGAGCGCCGGTTCGTCGAGGAAGAAGGCGTCGTGCCCCTTGTCGGTATCGATCTCCGCGAAACTGGCGCGGCAGCCGGCGGCGTTGAGGGCCCTCACCACATCGCGGCTCTCGGCGGTCGAATAGAGCCAGTCGGAGGAGAAGGAGAGGACGCAGAAGCGCACGTCCCGGGCGCGGCGGAAGGCTTCGGCCAGCACGCCGCCATGGCTGGCCGCGAGATCGAAATAGTCCAGCGCCCGGGTGATGTAGAGATAGGAGTTGGCGTCGAAGCGATCGACGAAGCTGGCGCCCTGGTGGCGCAGATAGCTCTCCACCTGGAAGTCGGCGTCGAAGCCCCAGGAGAGGCCGTCGCGCTGCAGTTCGCGGCCGAACTTCCGCTGCAGGGCGGTCTCCGACAGATAGGTGATGTGGGCGGCCATCCGGGCGACGGCGAGGCCTTTTTCGGGGCGCACGCCCTGGCCTTCATAGGCGCCCGAGCGCCAGTCTGGATCGGCCATGATCGCCTGGCGGCCGACCTCGTGGAAGGCGATGTTCTGGGCCGAATGGCGGGCCGCCGCAGCGATGCAGATCGCCGAGAACAGCTTGTCGGGATAGGAGGCGGCCCATTGCAGGACCTGCATTCCGCCCATGGAGCCGCCGACCACGGCGAACAGGGTTTCGATCCCCAGCGCCTCGATCAGCATCGCCTGGGCCCGCACCATGTCGGCGATGGTGATCATCGGGAAGGTGAGGGCGTAGGGCTGGCCGGTCGCCGGGTTGATCGAGGCCGGTCCCGTGGACCCCATGCACCCGCCCACGACATTGGCGCAGATGATGAAGTGGCGCTCCGGATCAAGCGGCAGCCCCGGCCCCACGACACGGTTCCACCAGCCGGGCTTGCCGGTCACGGGATGGGTCGAGGCCACGTGCTGGTCGCCGGTCAGGGCATGGCAGACCAGGACCGCATTGGACTTGTCGGCGTTCAAAACGCCATAGGTCTTGTAAGCGATCTCGAGCGGGCTGAGCAGCGCGCCGGAGTCCAGGCGCAGCGGCTGGTCCGCCGGAAAGCGGTGCGTTCCGCCGCCGGATTCGCCTGTCGGGATCGCAATGGCGGTCATGTGTCGCTTGGACCGCCAAGCTCATTCGCTGTCAACCGCTTCGCGTACGGCTCCTGGCCAGCTATGAGACCTGTGGCGGCGCTTGGGGCGCGTATGAAGCGGGGGCGCGACGAAGCGTTCATGGATCGGCTTATTCTCTTGCGGCACGGTAAGGCCGAACGCGACTCCGAAAGCGGCGACGACTTCGACCGCAAACTGACCGAGCGCGGCGTCCGCGAATCGGCGGCGACCGCCGCGACCCTGGCCGACATGGGCATGGTTCCCGATCTGGTCCTGGTTTCATCTTCGGCCCGCACGCGCGGCACCTGGGCGGCGGCGCAGGGCGCCTTCCCGCAGGCCGCCTTCCGCTTCGAGCCCAGCCTCTATCACGCCGAGGAACGCGTCGTGCGCCAACTGGCGGAGGCCGCGGGCCAAAGCTCGGCGACGGTGATGATCGTCGGCCACAATCCGGGTCTGCAGGAGCTGACCATCCGACTGTTGGCCGAGGGCGGCGCGCCCTCGACCCTGATCGCGCGGGCCCACGCCAACTTCCCGACCGCGACGGCGGCGGTGTTCCTCTTCGACGCCGCAGGCCGCCCGTCCTACGACGGTCTCTTCTTCCCCAAGGGCTGACCGTGAGCCGCATCTACAAGATCCTGCCGCGTACAGAGTGGACCGCCGCCCAAGCCGACGGCGTCTTCACCGGCTCGGCCGTCGATTTAGCCGATGGCTACATCCACTTTTCCACCGGCCCCCAGGCCGCCGAGACCGCCCGCCGTCACTTCGCCGGCCAGGCCGATCTGGTGGTGCTGGAGATCGAGGCGAGCGACTTGGGGGAGGCCCTGGTCTGGGAACCCTCACGCGGCGGCGAGCTCTTTCCTCATCTCTATGGACATCTGCCTGTCGCCGCCGTGCTGGCGGTGACGCAGGCGCCGCTGGGCGACGACGGCGTTCCAAACCTCGGGGAACTGGCATGAGCCTTCACGACATCGCCGCGCGGGTCCTGCACGTCCTGGATCCCGAGGACGCCCACCGCTTCACCATTCGTGCGCTGCAGGCCGGCCTTGGCCCGGGCTCAGGCGCCGACGATCCGATCCTGGCGACGGAAGTCGCTGGCCTGCGGCTGCCGAACTGCGTCGGTCTCGCGCCGGGCTTCGACAAGAACGCCGAGGTGTTCGGCCCAATGCTGCGCGCCGGGTTCGGGTTCGTGGAGTGCGGCACCGTCACCCCGCTGCCCCAGGCTGGCAACCCGCGCCCGCGCCTGTTCCGGCTGAGCGAGGACCAGGCGGTGATCAATCGCATGGGCTTCAACAATGAGGGGCTCGAGGCCTTCGCCGGCCGTCTGGCCCGCCGAGGACCGGGGATCGTCGGCGCCAACATCGGCGCCAACAAGGAGGCCGAGGACCGGATCGGCGACTATGTCACCGGCTTGACTCGGCTATGGGGCCTGGCATCCTACTTCACGATCAACATCTCCTCGCCCAACACGCCCGGCCTGCGCGCCCTGCAGACCAAGGCTGCGCTCGAGGAACTGCTGGGCCGGCTGGCGCAGGCGCGCGACGGCCTGCCGGCGGAAGGCCGTGTCCCGATGTTCCTGAAGGTCGCGCCAGACCTGGAGGACGGCGAGGTCGAGGCGATCGTCGAGACGGTGGTCGCCAACGGGCTGCACGGGATCATCGTTTCCAACACCACCATCACCCGGCCGAGCCTGGCCTCGAAGCACGCGGGCGAAGCCGGCGGCCTTTCCGGCGCGCCCCTGACCCAGCTTTCGACCCAGATGCTGGGCCTGTTCCACCATGCCGCGGCGGGCCGCGTGGCGCTGATCGGGGCCGGCGGGATCGGCTCGGGCGAGGACGCCTACGCCAAGCTGCGTGCGGGCGCCTCCGCCGTCCAACTCTACTCGGCCATGGTCTATGGCGGACCAGGCCTGGTCACCCGGATCAAGCGCGATCTGGCCGCCTGCCTGCGTCGCGACGGCTTTGCTTCGGTGGCTGCGGCGGTAGGCGTCAATTGAAGCTCAGGGGCCGATTCCAGTCGCGTCCGGAGCTACGCTGCGTTGCCGAAACGTTCAGCGTGCAGTAACGGGGGAGTCGTCATGGCGGACGCCCCCTCTCCCCCGGCGCCCATAAGGTCGCTCAGGCGCCGCTTCTTCTGGCCGGGCGGCCTGTCCGCGCGTCTGCTGCTTCTCACGGTCCTGTTCGTGGCCGGAGCCGGCGCCTTGGCGCTTCCACCGGCGCTTGCATCCTTCGAAGAGCAATGGCTGCTGGACCGCGTGCGGGCCGCCGAACTCGCCTCGATGGCCACCGAGGCCGCGCCCGACCAGGTGCTGAGCGAGGCCTTGGCCTCTCAGCTTCGCCAGGGCGCAGGCGTCCAGACCGTCGCCATCCTCGACAATGACGGCAACCGCTTTCTGAAGGTGCCGGGGCCAAAGCTCGCGCGGCCGCCCTATCTGGTCGATCTGCGCGACCAGGCGCCGGCCTCCTGGTTGTCGGCGCCGTTCCAGACCCTGTTCGGCGGAGGTGGCGAGGGGCGTATGGTCCGCGTGATCGCCGAGCCGCGCTTCTACAAGGCCCAGTTTATCGAGGTCGTGGCGCCTGACGCCGAGCTGAAGGCCGAGCTGAAGGTCTATCTCTGGCGCCTGCTGGCGGTGATGGCCTTCGTCTCGGCCCTGGCCGGCGGCCTGGTCTATCTGTCGCTGAACTACTTCCTGGTCCGCCCGATGCAGCGGATCACGCGTTCGATGGAACGCTTCGCCGCCGATCCCGAGGATGCCGAGGCTCGGATCGCACCCTCCGGTCGTCGCGACGAGATCGGCCGCGCCGAAGTCCAGCTAGACCGGATGCAGGACGAATTGCGTTCGGCCCTGTCCTCGCGCGCCCGGCTGGCGGCGCTGGGCGAGGCGGTCGCCAAGATCAATCACGACCTGCGCAACATGCTGACCAGCGCCCAGATCGCCTCCGAGCGGCTGGCCGCTCTGAACGATCCGCAGGTCACCCAGGCCATGCCGCGGCTGGAGCGGGCCCTGGACCGCGCGGTGAAGCTCGCCACCGGGGTCCTGACCTACGGCAAGACCGAGGAGGCCGCGCCCGACGCCCGGCCCCTGGCGCTCGGCCCTGTGCTCGACGCTGCGGCAGAGGAGGCGCGGTTGTCGCCCGACGGCGTGCGGCTAATCTCGCTGGTCGAGACCGGCGAGCAGGTCAACGCCGACCCAGACCAATTGCATCGCATCCTGGTCAATCTGCTGCGCAACGCCCGCGAGGCGGTCGAGCAGCAGGAAGGCCGCGAGACGCCGGGTGCGATCCAGATCTCGTTGTTCGAGGATGAGGGCGTCAGCGTCATTCGCCTCGCCGACAACGGACCTGGGGTTTCCGAGCGCGCTCGCGAGCGCCTGTTCCAGCCGTTCGCCGGCTCGACCCGGGCCGGCGGCGCTGGGCTTGGCCTGGCCATCGCGCGTGAATTGGCCCAAGGCCATGGCGGCGACCTGTCGCTGGCCCAGACTGGCCCCGAAGGCTCGGTCTTCGAACTGCGCCTGCCGGGCGCGCCCGCCAAGCTGGCGCCCATCCGTCGCCGCAAAGCCAAGAGCCCCGAGGTCTGAGGCGGCGGCTGGCGCCACCAGCTTTGCTGCCCTTAACTCGTCATCCTCTGGTCAGCCGAAGGCTGATCCAGGGGACCCAAGCTGAGTTCGCAAATATGGTGAGGCCGCTTGGGTCCCCCGGATCGTCTTTCAGACGACCGGAGGATGACGAGCTGGGGACGGACGCCTCAATGGCAGTTACCCCTAGAACCCCTTCACCACGCCTTCGCGGCGCTCGTCGGCCCCGCCTTGCAGGCCTTGCGGCGTCACCATCACCCCGTGCAGGCCCGAGCCTTCGCCGCCGCTGCCGCGGAATACCACGCCCTTGGCCGCCAGCGCGTCGACCACGCCGGGCGCATAGCGGGCCGGCTCGGAGGCGAAGCTGTCGCCGCGCGCGATCAGGTTGGGCAGGTTGAAGGCTTCCTGCATCGGCATCTTCCAGTCCAGCACAGCGACCAAGGCCTTGAGGTTGTAGGCCAGGATCGAGTTGCCGCCCGGCGAACCGAGGGCGGCGACCAGCTTGCCCTGGCGGTCCAGGACGATGGTCGGGGCCATCGAGGAGCGCGGACGCTTGCCCGGCGCCACGGCGTTGGCCGCCTGGGTGCCGTCCTTGTTCTGGGGCGCCCAGGAGAAGTCGGTGAGTTGGTTGTTGAGGAAGAAGCCCCCGACCATCCGGCCGGTGCCGAAGATGCTCTCGACCGTCGTGGTCATGGACACCGCGTTGCCGGCGGCGTCGACGATGACGAAGTGCGAGGTGCCGCCCGGTTCCAGGGTGGCGTCAGGCGCGAGCTTGCCGGCGCCGCGCGGCTTGCCGGGCGCGGGCGCCGGGCCGGCGACCTCGCCGATCAGCTTGGCGCGTTCGGCGGTGTAGGCCGGGTCGAGCAGGCCTTCGATCGGGACGGGCGTGAAGGCCGGGTCGCCGAAGTAACGGTCGCGGTCGGCGTACATCAGCCGGCTGGCCTGGGTGAACAGGAACCAGGCCTGGGGATCGTTCGGCCCGCGATCGGCGATGTCGGTGTGCGACAGGATGCCCAGCGCCTCGAGCAGCGCCGCGCCACTGGACGGTGCGTCCGGCACGCAGACGACATAGACGCGGTAGGGGCCGCAAATGGCGTCGCCGACCTTGGGCCGATAGCTCTTCAGGTCGGCCAGTGTCACCGTGCCGGGGCGCGGATCTTCCGACACCTTGGCGACGATGGCCTGCGCCAGCGGTCCCTCAAGGATGGCCTTGGGGCCTTGGGCGGCGATCTTGCGGACCGTGTCGGCATAGGCCGGGTTCTTCAGCAGGTCGCCGGCCTGATAGCGCTCGCCGCCCGCCTTGGTGAAATAGGCCTTGGCGTCGGGGGTGGCGGTTTGCGGGAACGGTCCGGCGATCATGCCGGCCAGGCGCGGGCTGACGATGAAACCCTGGTCGGCCAGGCGCTCGGCGTCGGCGAACAGATCCTTCCAGGCCAGCTTCCCGTGCTGGGCCTGGGCCATGGACAGCATGGCGACCGCGCCAGGCACGCCGGTGGCCTTACCGCTGGTCACGGCTTCCGGATAGGAGAGCGGCTTGCCCGACGCATCCAGGAACATGTCGGGGGTCGCGCCGGCCGGGGCGGTCTCGCGGCCGTTATAGGCGATCACCTTCTTGGTCTTGGCGTCGTAATAGGTGAGGAACGCCCCGCCGCCGAGGCCTGAGCTCTGAGGCTCCACCAAGCCCAGCACCGCCTGCACAGCCACCGCCGCGTCGATCGCCGAGCCGCCTTGGCGCAGCACGTTTACGCCGGCTTCGACCGCGAGCGGATTGGCGGCGGAGACCAGGACCTTGGGGCCGGAGGCCGGCGCCGCGACGGAGGCGACGGGGGCTTGCGCCGGAGCCGTGGCGCAGGCGGTGAGGCCGAGCGCAAGGGACAGGGCGGCGAGACGCTTGAGCTGAAACACGAAGTACCACGCGAGGGGAGGTGGGGAGGAGAGCGGCACCATAGCCAAGCGTGCGTGGACAACAAATGCGAAGCCGTGCTTTCCGTATCGATTATGAGCAAAAACCTCGCAGCCGCCCCAGGACCCCGCAATCTGATCACCGATGTTCCGGGCTTGGCCGTGGGGCAGGCGCACGACGCCGCTGTACGCACCGGCGTGACGGTCATCCTGCCCGACGATAGGGCGGTCGCCGCCTGCGACGTGCGCGGCGGCGGGCCGGGCACCCGCGAGACCGACGCCCTGGCGCCCGAGAACCTGGTCGAGGCGATCGACGCCATCGTGCTGTCGGGCGGCTCGGTCTACGGCCTGGCGGCGGCCGACGGCGTTGTGGCGTGGCTGGGCGTGCAGGGACGGGGCTATGGCCTGGTCTCGACCAGCGGCGTGCCGCGCTCGCCGGTCGTGCCCGGGGCGATTCTCTACGATCTCGCCAATGGCGGCGACCGCGCCTGGGGCGAGGATCCGCCCTATCGCCGGCTGGGCCGTGAGGCGGTGATCGCCGCGGGGCGCGACTTCCAGCTTGGGACCGCCGGCGCCGGATACGGCGCCATGGCCGGCCGGCTGAAGGGCGGGACCGGCTCGGCCTCCATCGTCGCCGCCGACGGGATCACGGTCGGCGCGGTGGTCTGCGTCAATTCCTTCGGTTCGGTGGTCGCGCCGGGCGGCCGCACCTTCTGGGCCGCGCCCTACGAGGTCGGGGATGAGTTCGGGGGGCTGGGACCTGCGGGCCTAGCCGCCCCAGGCGACATCTGGGGCCTCGCCAAGGTCGATCCGGCCGAGCGGATGAACACCACCATCGCCTGCGTGGCCACGGACGTCGCCCTGACCCCGGCCCAGGCCAAGCGGGTGGCGGTGATGGCCCAGGACGGCCTGGCCCGCGCCATACGCCCGATCCACGCCCCGTTCGACGGCGACGTGGTCTTCGCGCTCTCCACCGCCGCCCGGCCGCTGGGTGACGGCGGCGACTTCACCATCGCCCGCATCGGCGCCCTGGCGGCCGACGTGCTGGCGCGGGCTGTGGCGCGCGGGGTCTACGCTGCTCAGCCTTGGCCAGGGGTGAAAGGCTGGCGCGACCTGCCCAATTAGCGACCGGGTCGACGCCGCGGCGTTTTCGTCGCCGGGCGGTAGCGTTTCGCCGATTTTGCCGAAACCCGCAGTCGAGCTTAGTGTCTTAGAGACCCGTGTTCGATAATTGCAGGAAGGCATACGATGCAGTGGGTGAATAGGGCGGCCCTGGCGGCCGGTGTAGTGGCCGCGGCCGGCGGCGCGCAGGCGCAAACCAAGCAGCAGGTGACCGGGCCGGTCGCCACCTACTGGATGAGCGCCCAGACCAGTTCCGGCTTCGGCGGGATGATGGGCGGCGGTGGCAAGGCCCCGTCCGCGGCCTCGATGATGGGGGCCATGATGGGCGGCGGCGGTTCGAACGTCTCCAAGACCCTGGTCCTGCAACTCGGCTCGACTCGCAAGCCGGCCGGCGAGCCAGCCGCCGAACACCTGCCGCCCCCCGTGCTCCAGGCCGGCCAGAGCCTGCCGCTGCTGACGCCTCGCGCCCAACCCAGCCAGCGCAGCGACGAGACGCCCAGCGCCATGCCCAAGGACTACAAGCCCAAGGGCCGTATGCTGATCTTCTGGGGCTGCGGCGAGCACGCCAAGTCCGGCCAGCCGATCGTCATCGACTTCGCCAAGATGGCGGCGGGGCAAATGCCGCCGGGTCTGGAGGCCCTGTCGAAGGGGCTGGCCATCACCCCGATGCAGCCGCCCTCGCCCGCCCGCTACGCCACCTATGGCGAATGGCCCAATGAGCGGACGCGGACCAGTGTCCCGGCCGGCGGCTCGCTGACCGGCGACCACTTGATCCGCGGCAATTACAGCCCCGACATCAAGTTCGCCCTGGCTCAGAACCAAGACTTCCTCGGCGCGCTGAACCTCACCACCAATGCGGTGAACCCGACCGGCTCGGGCCAGCTCGCCTGGAACCCGGTCGCCAATGCGCGCGGCTATCTGGCGACCGCGATCGGCGCCGGGGAGAACGACACCATGGTCATGTGGTCGTCGAGCGAGGTCCAGGCCTCGGCCTTCGCGCTGCCCGACTTCCTCAGCGACGCCGACCTGCAGCGGCTGGTGGCCTCCAAGGCGCTGATGGCGCCGAGCACAACCAAATGCACGATCCCCCAGGAGGTGCTGAAGATCGCGCCCCAGGCCATGGTCCAGTTGGCCGCCTATGGCGGGGAGACCAACATCTCCTATCCGCCGCGCCCGGCCGACCCGAAGACCCCGTGGAACATCGATTGGGCGCTGAAGGTCCGGTACAAGTCCCAGACCGGCGCGATGCTCGGGATGGAGATGCCGGGGATGGCCGCCGACGACGAGCGCGGCGCGCCCGGAGCGCCGACTCAATCTGGCCAGCAACCCACCGCGCCGTTCGGCGTCCCGGGCCTTGGCGGGGCGATCCTCAAGGGCCTTGGCGGGCGTCTACCCGGTCTCTGACAAGGGAAAATCGGCGAATGAAAATTTCTCTCACGGGGCGGGTTGCCAATCGCGATCACCCCGACTAGGTTCCGCGCCTTCGCCGAAAGGCACTGCGCGCCCGTAGCTCAGCTGGATAGAGCATCAGACTACGAATCTGAGGGTCGGACGTTCGAATCGTTCCGGGCGCGCCATTTTCTCCCAACTTTCGAGACCGTCGCAGACCGTTATTTCTCAACGGTTTGAACGGTT
>NZ_JAUXXE010000070.1 GCF_030681155.1 Phenylobacterium sp.
TGATCGACGTCCGACCGCCGATCCCTTTTGCTCGTGTCCCTCGCGAGTCGGGGGCTTTATTGATTTTGCAGCTCAGAAGTCGGTGATTATGACCTCAGGCTTGTGCGCCGCGCATCAGCCTGTAGGAGCGCTCAATTCGTAGAGTGCGTTGCGGCGTCCTTGCGCGGCGAGGGGACGTCTCGATCCGCAACCGAGCGCAGTTGGCGCTCGCCGGGATCCCCGTCCTTCAACCCGTGAACGGGCGCACCACCACCTCGACCCGGCGGTTCTGCGCGCGCCCTTGTTCCGTGGCGTTGGACGCGACCGGTTGGCTCTCGCCACGGCCCGCGACGAATAGGCGGTCGCGGAGCACCCCACGGTTCACGAGATAGCTCGCCACCGAGCCGGCGCGGCGCTCGGAAAGCGCCTGATTGTAGTCGTCCGGCCCGGTGGCGTCGGCATGGCCCACCACGTCGATGACCGTCTGAGGATACTGTTTGAGGGTGTCGGCGACCCGATCTAGCGGCCCGTAGAACTGAGACTGGATATCGGCTTGGTCGACCGCGAAAGTCACGTCGGACGGCATGTTCAAGACGATGTTGTCGCCCTGGCGTTGGACGTCGACGCCTGAACCGGCGAGGTCGCGCCGCAGATCAGCCTGCTGGCGATCCATGTAGCGGCCGACGGCCGCCCCACCCAGGGCTCCGACTCCGGCGCCGATCAGCGCGTTGGTGCGGCCTTCCTCCCCCTTGTTCGTATTGGTGAGGTAGCCGAGCAGCGCGCCTCCAGCGGCTCCAGCGAGGGCGCCCGTGCGCGTGTTGTCCCGGACGACCAGGCCGGTGTTTGGATCGGTGGTCGTACAGGCGCCGAGCGCGAGGATGCCGACCAGGCCGAGGCCGACGAGAAGTTTCTGAGACATCGTGCATCCACTCGTTCGAGGCTTAGAAACGAATGGCCTGCCCGGCGCCGCCAGACAGGCCAACCGTATCAAAAACGCGCAGCTGAGATCGATTTCGCCGCTCTCCGCCGAAGTCTACTTCTCAACGGCGAAGCTGACTTTCGCGTTGATCCTGAAGTTGTCGATCTTGCCATCGCGAACGGTGGCTTGAAAATTTTCGACGTAGATGGAGCGGATGCCGCGGACGGTTTCGCCCGCTTCCTTGACGGCTTGGTTCGCTGCATCCTCCCAACTGGTCGGCGACTCGGCGAGGATCTCAATGACTTTCAGGATGGCCATGACTTGAACCTTTCAAGAGAATAGGGGCGACCGCCGGCAACAACGCGAGCAGGGCAGTGAACTCAGTCTCGAAGCGACGCCGGAACCTGGCCGCCGTTTTCCGCCAGCTTGCGCCAGACGGCCTTTTGTAAGGCGATGTTCTGCTCGGCGCTGCCATGCTCACCGGCGTGCACGCCAAGTTCCTCAGCCAGGCCCTTTCGGGCGGCGAGGCTGGAATCGAGATCCAGCATCTTCAACAGATCGACGATGGACGTGCGCCAGTTGCCGCCGCCGCCCTTCTGCGCCGCCAGTTCGGTCAGCACAGCCTCGACGTCAACCGGTGGCGCCGGGGCCGGGGCCGCCGCGGCGGCCGCCGGTGCCTGCGCGGTCGTGGTCGGCGCGGGTTTAGCCGCGGCCTGCTCAGCCGGCTTGCGGTGAAAAATCTTCGACATGATGGAGCCAAAGAGGCTCATGGCGCCCTCCCTCGATATGGTTTGAGTCTAAATGCCTAACAGCCAAGTTTGTTCCTTAGCGAAGCCAGGCGACGCTTACGTGAAGGGGTGGTAGCGTCCGACAACGGCTGGCGGGCGCTTATTAATGCGTCGCACGAGGAGGTTTCCGTCATGGCGCTGTTCGACATGATCACCCAGGCTGGCGGCTCAGCCGCCATTGAGCAGATTGGCGCGCGGGTGGGCCTCACGCCTGCGCAAACCCGCAGCGCCGCGGCGGCGCTGCTCCCCGCGCTCGCAGGGGGCCTGAAGCGCCAATCCGGGAACGCGGATTTGGGCGGCCTTCTCAGCCAGTCTGGTCTCGCCCCGGGCGCCGCGCCGACGGACGCCACCGCGTCGATGGGCAATCAGATTCTGGGGCAAATATTCGGCTCCAAGGATGTCAGTCGCACCGTGGCGGCGAACGCGGCGGCCAGCACGGGCATCAGCGCCGATCAACTCAAGGCGTTGCTGCCGCTGCTGGCGTCGCTGAGCGCTGGGGCCCTGGCTTCGAAGGCTGGCGGAACCCAGGCGGCTGAGGGTGGGCTGTCCGGCCTGCTTGGCCTGCTCGATCAGGACGGCGACGGCAATCCCCTGGACGACATCATGGGCATGGCCGGGAAGTTCCTGGGCCGTTAGCTCAAGGGCGGCGTCATGAATGCCGTTCAACTCCTCGGCGTGGCCACCAGCCTTTCTCGGCCTCGGTGTTCAACATCTCGCTATGAGCTTCGGCTCGCTCAGCGCCAACGCCATCCGGGTCCTGAACGCCGGCGCTAGAAAAGGCGGTTTCAGCCACGGCACGGGGGAGGGGAGCATCTCGCCCTATCACCTTGAGGCCGGCGGCCGGGCGGAACACCCCAACGATCTGAAGCCGCAGCACCTTGTGGGAAGAGTGAGCGCCACGGAGATGGCGCAGTTCGATCAGCTGCACACTTCCCTGAAACCTGGCGAGCTGATCGCGGCGTCGGCGGGGACGGCTTTTACGTCACCAGCTGGCGGCGCCGCCAGGCGCTAAGAGTGTTCCCCCGCCTACACTCCTCGTCTCGGGTCTCGCCGCGGTGTTTGCCCAGGGTAGCTCGCGCGTCAGCCGTCGAGACGGCCGGCCTTTCGCCCTAACCTTGCGCGGCGAGGCCCCTCTAACCGCGCCTGCGAACGGGTATCGGCTTGTGATAGAAGGCCGGTTTTCGGCGTTTTCTGATGGTCGAGCCATCCGGTGCCGGGCTGCGGACATCGATGAGCCGCCCGTCTGCATCGCGGCGGCAGAGGTCGATCGCGTCGCCTTTGAAGATGGCGACGGAACGGTTCTGCAGGAATGGAGATCGGGCTAACGGGGGCGGCGCTTCGTCAGGAATAGGGCTCACCTCAAGGTTTGTGCGCTAAAAGGCGCTCAAAAGTACCAACCATGAACATGGTCTATGCGGCGCGATAGAGCCGGTCGGCCGGATCGTTCAGGGGCCTGAATCCGTCTGCTGTGGCGGCGTCGGCCCAGAGATAATCCCCTGTGAGACCGACGTGAGCCCAACTCATCGGCGACAGGTGCGCCAGAAGCTCGTCGGGCGCGGCGATCTCCCGCTCGCGCAGATGCTCGACAGCGCGCTGCATATATAATGTGTTCCAGAGCGCGATGGCGGCGATCACCAAGTTGAGCCCCGACGCGCGGTGCTCCTGGTTTTGCAGGGTGCGATCGGCGATCCGGCCCTGCTTGTGAACGAACACGGCCTGAGCCAGCGCGTGGCGGGCCTCGCTCTTGTTGAGGCCAGCCTGGCAACGACGGCGTAGCTCGGGGCTCTCCAACCAGTCGAGCGTGAAGAGTGTCCGTTCGATCCGACCGACTTCGGCCAGGGCTATGTCCAGACGGTTCTGCCGCTTGAAGGCCGACAGCTTCTTGAGCATCACCGACGGGGCTACTGACCCGGCCTTGATGGACGCGGCCAGCCTGACGATATCGTCCCAGTTCTCCTTGATCAAATCGACGCGGATCGGGCGACCGAGCAAAGACTCAAGGATCTTGTGGCGTGGCTTGGCGCCGATGATGGCCAGCCGGCGATCCTGCAGATCGCGTAGGCGCGGCACGAACCGATACCCGAGCAAATGACACAGGGCGAACACATGGTCGGTGGCCCCGCCGGTGTCGGTGTAGTGCTCCCCGCCGCCGCGGCCGATCAGGCCATCGAGCACATAGGGCGCTTCCGAAGATGTGGCCGACAGGACGCGGGTGTGGAACGAGCCGTGCATGTCCGAAAGGTGGGTGTAGATCCGCAAGCCGGGTTCGGGCCCGTACTTGGCATTGACCGCGCCGGCTCCACCGCGCCGTCGCCCGGACCGAAAGAACTGTCCGTCAGACGACGAGGCCTGGCCGTCGCCCCAGTGGCGGGCAAACGGTTGAGCGTGGTGAACCTCGATGATCCTGGCCAGCGCCGCCTTGTAGTTCTCCTCGCTCAGATACCAACTCTGCGTCCAAGCCAGTTGGGCGTAGCTGACCCCCTGGCTGGCGTTAGCCATGCGCTCGAGGCCCAGATTGGTGGCGTCGGCCAGAACGGCGGCCAGGATGCAGCTGGGATTGTCGTGCACCTTGCCCGATCGCAGCTCGCGGAACATCGACGAGAAGCCCGTCAGGGCGTCGATCTCCCGCAGCAATTCGGTGATCCGCACGCGCGGCAGCAGCGCGTCGATCGCCCGGTCCAGTGAGCGAGCCTCGTCGGGCGCGTTGGCCTTGACCGGCGTGACCGACAACTCCTCGCCCTTCAACGTCACACCGACCAGGTCGCCCTTGGCCAATCGCCTAGAAAACGCAGCGAGCCGCTGATCCAGCAGGCCGGCGCGTTCGGCCAGATAGCTTCCCATTTCGACTCTAACCGGCAGGGCCTCGGCCTCGGCGGCGACCTGGTCCTTGGGCAGCAGATAGTCCGTGAAGCGCCTGTAGGCGCGCGAGCCCTCGATCCACACATCGCCGGACCGGAGGCGATCACGCAACGTGGCGGCCACGGCGGTCTCATAGAGTCGCCGATTGATTGGGCCACCGGTCGGCTTGACCAGAGCCTTCCAATGCTTGGACGCGAACGGCAGCGGCGCGTCATCGGGAAGCTCCCGCCGGCCGGACTGGTTGAGGTCACGCAGGATCTCCATCGCCTTGAGCAAGGGCGCACCGCCGGTTCCGGTCCGGAACCGCATGTGCTCCAGGAAGGTCGGGACGAACCGGCGCAGCGCTCCGTAACGTTCGGCGGCGCTGACCAACGGTTCCTCGATCGCCAGGGCGGCCAAGGCGTCGATCTTCGGCTTGGCGGCGAGCACCTTCCACCAGCCAACCTGGGCGTCGATCCGGTCGAGAACGTCGCCGCCATCGACCAGGGCCTGATCGACGGCGCCGATCACGCCGCTGAACAAGCGCATGAGCTGGCTGACCTCGCGGCTGCTGGCCTGGTACTTGCGCTCGCGACCGCGGCGGCCCTTGGCGAACAACGATCCGACCATCTTGTCGAACATGTCGGCGGCTGCGTCGCTGAGGCGACTTTCCAGGAAGATCAGCTGCGCCACCACGGTCGCCCGCCGCCGCGCGACGCTGTAGCCGCTGAGTAAGAAGGCCGGAGCGACGGCTCCCTCGCGGGCGTATTGCTCGAAGCGGCGCTCATGGATCGTTTCGGTGATCGCCGGATCGATCGCGATGGCGCGGACATAGGCCAGCCGCTCGGTGATGGCCGCCATGTTCGCGGCGCTGGGCGACTCGGGAATTTCCCTAAGCCAGGCCAGCGGTGACTTGCGCAGGGCCGGATCATTGATCAGCAGGCGGTCGACGGCCTCCAGCTGCGAAGGCGTGATCGAGGCCAGCAGGTCCTCGGCAGCTTTGCGACGGGCCTGGGATCTGCCGGCCAAGCCGACGCGCTCCAAAGCAGCGGCCGTCCGCTGCCCGCGACGACGAGCGCGCCGCCGACGAATGCCGCCAGCCCGGCGGGAGCGTAGACGATTCTCAGGTTCGAGCGGATGCGAACTCTCGTGGCCGATCTCGGCGAGTCCCAGCCACCGGGTGTTGGCTTGAACGATGCGACTGCGGAGGACGCTTCATGCCGACCGCTTCGCACCGGCCCGTGAGGGGCGTTTGGGATCTCCAGTCCCGCCACGACCAACTGGGGCAACCGCAATGGGCCTCGTGGCTTTGCAATTCATCACCGCGCGCATGAGGGAACCGTGTCTCAGAACTTCTACTCGATCCATTCGCAAGGCCTGGTGCGCGTCGCCGCATGCACGCCGCGCGTCGCCGTCGGGGATCCCGGGTTCAACGCTGAGGAAACCTTGAACTTGGCGCGGGAGGGTCACGCCAGGGGTGTTGACCTCATGCTCTTCCCCGAGCTGGGGCTCTCGGCCTACGCCATAGACGATCTGCTCCTGCAGGATGCGCTGCTGCGGGGCGTCGAAGCCGAGCTCGCCCGCCTGTTGGCGGCGAGCGCCGATCTTGCGCCCGTGCTGATCCTTGGGGCTCCCATCGTGCACAACGGGCGGCTCTACAATTGCGCGATCGCGGTGTCGCGCGGCCGGATCCTTGGCGTCATCCCGAAGACCTTCCTACCGAACTACCGTGAGTATTACGAAAATCGTTGGTTCGCGCCGGGCGCAGGCGTGACCGGCCTGGAACTGCAGCTGGCTGGCCAGGCCGCGCCGTTCGGGACCGACCTGATCTTCGCAGCCGCCGACCTACCGGATTTCGTGTTCCACATGGAAATGTGCGAAGATTTTTGGGCGGCGACCCCGCCCTCGACCCGGGCCGCCCTTGCGGGCGCCTACATCCTTTGCAACCTCTCGGCCTCGAACATCGTCGTCGGCAAAGCCGATGACCGGGCGCTGCTATGTGCGTCACAATCGCTTCGCTGTCAGGCCGCCTATCTCTACTCGGCGGCGGGTCCAGGTGAGAGCACGACGGATCTGGCGTGGGACGGACAGGCGACGATTCACGAGTTGGGGGCTCTACTGGCGCAGACCGATCGGTTTCCTACAGGCTCGCAAATGGCCATGGCCGACGTGGACGTGGACCGGTTGCGCCTAGAGCGCATGCGCACGCCCACCTTCAACAATGCGGCGGTCGCCGCAGGTCACCCCGAAACACAGTTTCGGCGCGTACAGTTCGACCACAAGCCAAGCTTTGAGGACGTCGGCTTGCTCCGCCCGATCGACCGCTTCCCCTTTGTCCCCGACGATCCAGCTCGGCTGGACAAGGACTGCTACGAAGCCTTCAACATCCAGGTCCAGGGCTTGGGCAGGCGGCTCGAGGCGACGAAGTCCAAACGTCTGGTCATCGGCGTATCTGGTGGCCTGGACTCGACCCACGCGCTGATTGTCGCCGCCAAGGCCTTCGATGCGCTAGGCAAGCCGCGTAGCGACATCCTTGGCTTCACCATGCCCGGCTTCGGCACCAGCGAGGGCACGAAGTCGAACGCCTGGGCGCTCATGAACGCCCTCGGGGTCACCGGCGAGGAACTCGACATCAGGCCGGCCACCAACCAGATGCTGACCGAGCTCGGCCATCCCTTTGCCCGCGGCGAAGCGGTCTACGACATCACCTTCGAGAACGTACAGGCGGGGCTGCGGACCGACTTTCTGTTCCGTCTCGCCAACCAGCGGGAGGGCCTGGTGCTCGGCACCGGCGACCTGTCCGAGTTGGCGCTGGGCTGGTGCACCTATGGCGTGGGCGACCAGATGAGCCACTACAACGTCAACGGTTCGCTGGCGAAAACCCTGATCCAGCACCTGATCCGCTGGGTGGTTAAGACCGCGCAATTCGACGCGGCGACCTGCGAAACACTGCTCAACATCCTCGGCACCGAGATCTCGCCAGAGCTGATACCCGCCGACGCCACCGGCGCCCTGCAGAGCACCCAGGCCAAGATTGGCCCCTATGAACTGCAGGACTTCAACCTCTACTGGATCACCCGCTACGGTCTGCGGCCGTCCAAGGTGGCGTTCCTCGCCTGGCACGCCTGGAAGGACCGCGACGCCGGCGCCTGGCCGCCGCACTTTCCCGCCGAGGCCCGCAACGCCTACGACCTCGCGACCATCAAGGCCTGGCTGAAGGTGTTCCTGTTCCGCTTCTTCGAGATCAGTCAGTTCAAGCGTTCCGCCATGCCCAATGGCCCGAAAGTCATCTCTGGCGGGAATCTGTCTCCCCGGGGGGATTGGCGGGCCCCGTCGGACGGCGCCGCGCGCGTCTGGCTGGCTGAGTTGGAGGCCAACGTCCCCTAGGCGCGCGCGTGCTGTCGGGCGCGCCGGCCGGCGGCCCAGAAAGCGATCGCCACGACGGCTAGGGTCGAGAGCTGCGCCACGAGCCCTTCCCAGGTGGGGAAGATGCCGAGGACCTCGACGCGGGGGAGGGCGGTCAGCGGCCGGACTGGAAGCATGCCGGCCTCCTGTAAGCCGGCCACACCCTTGCCGGCGAGGATGACGGCCAGCACGGCGATGAGCAGGGAACTGTAGGCGAAAAACTGGGTGATCGGCAGTCGCTTGCTATAGCTCAACAGCGCCCAGGCGATCAGGCCGAGACAGACGACGGCTGAAGCCGCTCCCGCCAGCATGGCGACCTGAGCGCCGTCGCTCCACAGCGCCGCATAGAAGAGGATGGTCTCGAAGACTTCCCGATAGACGACGACAAAAGCCAGGAGGAACAGGAACCAGGCTGAACGCTTCGAGAGCGCCGCCGAGAGTTTGTCGCGAATATAGGCCTGCCAGGCGCCAGCTTGAGCCTTGCCGTGCATCCAGACCCCGACCGAGATCAGCACGACCGCCGAGACCAGCGAACCGAACCCCTCGGTGAGTTCACGGCTCGCTCCACTGATCGAGATCAAGTAGGTGGCGGCCGCCCAGGTGAGGCCGCCGCCCGCCAGCGCCAAGACCCAACCGGCATGGACATAGGGCAGCACGTCTTGACGCTCGGCCTTCCGCAGGAAGGCGATCATCGCGATGACGATCAGCAGCGCCTCGACCCCTTCCCTCAGGAGGATAGTAAAGGCGCCGAGAAAGGCGGAGGCGGCGCTCGCCTGGTCCGGGGCCAGGGTCTTATCGACCTGATCAAACAGCCCTTCGAGGTGGCGCACCTGGGCTGCGACTTCTGCGGCGGGCGCGCCTCGGCCGATGCTCGCGCGCAGCGCGCCCATGCCGCCCTCGACCTTCGCCATCAAGGCGCCGTCGCGCGAGCGCAGCATGGGCTCGATCGGCTCAAATCCGTCAAGATAGGCCGAGAGCGCAAGCTCCTCGGCCCGCTTCCGGTCACCGGCTTCATAGGCCGTGAGGCTCTCGCCGAGCTTTCGACGCGCCACGATCAACCCACTGGGCGGTTGCGCTGCGACCGCCTCGGGGTGGCGGCGCAAATAGGCTGTGAGTTGCGCCGCCTGCGGCTCGCCGATCTGCGCCGCCAGGGCGGCTGGCGTGGTCTGGGCGAGCGCCTGCAGGTCAGGAAGCCTCGTTCGCAGATCCGGACGCGCGCGCCAGGCATTGGATCCCTCGCGCTCCATCTCCTGCGAATAGGCGAATCCCCCGACGTGGAATGCGAGCGCCCACCGATCTTCGGAGGAGAGATGGGCGAAGCT
The DNA here is from genome assembly GCF_030681155.1 of Phenylobacterium sp. GTDB lineage: Bacteria > Pseudomonadota > Alphaproteobacteria > Caulobacterales > Caulobacteraceae > Phenylobacterium. The sequence goes on from NZ_JAUXXE010000070.1 coordinate 9,252, forward strand.
GGCCATCGCCGTGCCGTCGAGGCCCTGGGTGATCACCTGGTAGAGGCCAAAGAGGCTCCGCTGCTTCGCACGGTCGATATCGGCGAAGGCGATGGGCGGCGGATTCAGTTGCGCAGCGTCGGGCCCGTCGCCGTGGCCCGTGACACCATGGCAGGAGGCGCATTGTTCGGCATAGAGGGCGGCTCCGCGTTTGAGGTCCGGGACCTGCCGTGGGGCGAGAGGGACGGGATAGGCCTTCAGGAGGTCAGACGCCAACCGCCGGGCTTGTTGGGCGACGGCCGCAGGATCGGCCTTGTCGTCCACAGCGGCCACCAGCGCGCCGGCCGCCGACACCAGCTGGGGCTTCGCCGCCGTCGCCGGCAAAGCGTGGATGCGGCCGCGCACCGACGCGGAAAACTCGCGCATCTCCGAATATTCGGAGGGGCTGACGATCCGGCCAGCCGAGACGGCGCCGGGATAGTCCACGGCGATGTAGTCCAACAGCCGCCATGCCACTTCCGCTGACGGGGCCGTCTCCTGAGCCGCGGCGGCCGATGGGAAGTGCGAAACCACCAGGATGGCCGCGGCGAAGAGGAGACGAGAGAGCGCCGTCATCGAAATGTCCTGGATACTGAGATTAGGTCTTAATAGCAGTCTACAAGCTCAAGTGGCTAGAGGATCAAGGCCGCACGACCGCGCGGATAATTTTTTTCCAAGGGGGGTTGATCCTCTAGCTACTAGAGCAACTAGGATCCCGCACTGATCCGAGGAGGACGGCTCGTGCCGAACACGTCGAAGGGCCCGCAGGCGATCCGTTACCAGATCACCGGCATGGACTGCTCGAGCTGCGCCGAAAAGATCCAGTCCGCGGTGGCCAAACTGCCCGGCGTGGAGGAGGCGAGGGTTTCCATCGCTTCCTCGAGAATGAGTTTGAAGGTCGACGATGAAGTCCGCCGGACCGCCGAAGTCGAGGCCACGGTGAAGCGGCTCGGCTATCAACTCGACCGGGACCAAAGCCTGTCGCCCGCTGATGATCCTGAGCGGCCCAGAGATATCAGCCACGTGACTCCGGCCTATCGGCGGGCGCTCTGGATCGTGGTCCTGATCAATGTCGGCTATGGGGTCGTCGAAATGGTCGCCGGATTCTTCGCGCGCTCACAGGCCCTCAAGGCCGACTCCCTCGATTTCTTGGGTGACGGTCTGATCAGCTTCCTGGGCCTGCTGGCGATCGGCTGGTCCTTGGCCTGGCGCGCGCGCTCGGCTCTGATCCAGGGCCTGTTTCTCGCGACACTGGGATTTGGCGTGTTGCTGAACACGGCCTACCGCGTGCTCGTCCTGAACCAACCTGAGGCCGGGCTGATGGGCGGCTTCGGTCTTGTCGCGCTGATCGCCAACGTCGCGGCAGCCCTGGTTCTAATCCCGCACCGGGCTGGCGACGCCAATATGCGCGCCGTGTGGCTGTTCTCCCGCAACGACGCCCTGGGCAACCTTGCCGTCGTTATCGCCGCAGGCCTGGTGTTCTGGACCAAGACCGCTTGGCCCGATCTGGTGGTGGCGGTGATCATTGCGGGCCTCTTCCTGGGGTCCGCCTGGTCGATCATTCGCGATGCGCGCGCCGATCTTCGCGAGGTGCGAGGTCTCAGGACAAGCTGATGGGCACCCTTCGCGGACTCCCCTTCGCGCGTTCACCCGCCAGCCCCCTTTCGGCCGCGGCCTTGGCGGACCTGCAGCGTGCGGTCGCTGAAGTGAACGCCGGACAGTGGGCCAAGGCTCGAAGCCTTGCCCAACGCGTTCTGACGGTCAGTCCGGCCGATCCCTCGGCGCTTAATGTGCTCGGAACGGTGGCGATGAACACCGGCGGCGCGGAGGAAGCTGTCGACTGGTTCGAGCGCGCCCTGAGGGGGCAGCCCAAGAACCCGTTCATCCACTACAACCTCGGCGAGGCGCATCGGCGCGCCAAGGCCTACACGGCGGCGGCGGGCTGCTTCTTACGGGCCGCGGTGCTGAAACCCGACTTTGCCGAGGCGCACTGCGCCGCTGGCGATGCGTTCCGCCTCTTGGATCGGGACGTTGACGCGGAGCGCTGCTATCGCGCCGCGCTCCAGCGGCAGCCGAGTTCGCTCGCCGCGCTCAACGGCTATGGGCTCGTGCTCCTTCAGCGTGGTCAACCCGCCCAGGCGGCGGCGAAATTCGCGGCAGGATGCGGATCCGTGCCGCCGGGGCATCCGATCCGATCCACCCTGCTGACCAACCTCGGCCTCGCGCGACTCCAAACTGGGCAGGGGCTGGAGGGATTGACCGCGCTCGCCGAGGCGGTGGAGGCCGCGCCCGGTCAGGCCGAGAGTTGGCGGCGGTTGGCCAGCGCGCTCCGACACACGCGGGTCGCGCCCACCTCGCCTGGGTTCCGCGCCCGCCTTCAACAACTCTTCGAGCGGCCCGACATCAACCCGCGGAACCTGGCGACCGCCGCGTTGGCCGTGCTGCGGCAAGACCGGGAGGTCGATTCGCTCCTGGAGACGATCCGCGGCGCGCCGGGCGCCTTAGCGGACACACTCGAGGCGTGCGCCGGGCCCGCGTCTCGACTGGTCAGCGACCCGCTCTTCCGCACTCTCCTCGTGAACGCGCCCATTCCGGACACGGCGGTCGAACTGCTCCTGGTGCAGCTCCGCGCCGACCTGCTGAGCCGAGCGGACTGGCCACCGGAATTGCTAGTCGAGGACCTCGACCTCGCCGTCGCCGTCGCCCGGCAAGCCTTTCTGGGCGAGTACGTCCTGTTCGCTGGCGCCGACGAACAGCGCCGTGTGGACGCCCTGATCGCCAGCCTTGACCGGAGCGACCTTGGCGCTCGCCCCGGAGACAGCATCAAGATCGCGCTCGTCGCAGCATACCGCCCCCTCGCGGCCTCGCCTTTGGCGAGCCACCTGCAGACGCTGGCGGACCCGAATCTCCCGGACCTCTTGCGCGAACAGCTGGCGGAGCCGGCCGAGGAGGCCCGCTGCCGCACGCAGCTCCCACGTCTCAATCCGCTATCCGATCCCGTGTCGCTGGCCGTCCAGCAGCAGTACGAGCAGAACCCGTACCCCCGATGGACACGCTGCAGTGTCGGCGAGGCCCGCGCCTTCCACTCAGCGATCCGCGCCGCTCTGCCCGAGCTTGGCGCGCGCGAAGTCCCGATGCTCGACCAGCCGCGAGTGCTGATCGCGGGCTGCGGCACGGGGCTCGAGACGCTCCGGGTGGCCAACACCTATCTCGGCGCCGCCATCTTAGCCGTGGATCTTAGCGCGGCCAGCCTGGGCTACGCCATGCGTAAGGCGCAGGAATACGGCCTCTCGGATATCCAGCACCTGCAAGCCGATATTCTGCATCTCGCCGAGCTCGGCGAGAGCTTCGACCTCATCGAAAGCTTCGGTGTGCTGCATCACATGGCTGATCCGGCGGGTGGGTTGCAGATCCTCGCTGGCCTGCTTCGACCGGGTGGGTTCCTTTCGATCGGCCTCTACAGCGAGATTGGCCGTCGCGCGATCGTCGAAGCTCGCGCTCATATCGCAAGGTCCGGATACGCCGATGACCCGGACGGTGTTCGGGCGCTGCGGCGGGCGCTCATGCTCGACGGTGCGCCGCCAGCCCTCGCCGGTGTGATGAGTCCCGCCTCCGATTTCTGGACTCTATCCGATTGCCGGGACCTGCTCTTTCACGTCAATGAACACCGGTTCACACTGCTGCAAGTCGGCAGCATGTTGCAGGCCGTTGGGCTGGAATTCCTCGGCGTCCAGTTCGGCCATGCGGTGGACCAGACACGCTACCGCGCGGAGGCGCGTGGCCCAGGGGCATTGCGCAACCTGCAGCGCCTGCATGAATATGAGACGCGCCACCCGGAGGTTTTCGGCGACACCTATCGGCTCTGGGCCCGGCCCGCGGGGCGCTCGCGATGAGGTCCTCCCCACCCATAGTCGACCTCCCGAAAGAACAGCGGGCCGTCCGTCGGCAGGCGACCTTCGCGTTCGCGGTCTGCGCGCTGATACTCGGCATCGCTGTATTTGGCCTGCCGAGGCTCTTCGCCTTCCCGGACGACTTGGTCGAACGGCTCACCTTCGCCCTGAGGGCCGATCTCTTGATCGGACTTTGGGTCATCCTGGCCGTCCGGCAGGTGGCAAAGATCCGGTTCGAATCCGCCGAGGACAACGCGGGGTCGGCTTACTCGCGACCGAGTGCGCGCCTGGCGGTGCCGGCTGCGTTTCTGCAGAATACCCTGGAGCAAGCCCTCATCCTCGCGCTCGGGATTTTGGCGCTGGCGACCGTGCCGGGTGAGCGGCCACTGGCCTATATCGCAGCGAGCGTCGTCCTTTTCAGCCTGGGGCGAGTAACCTTCCTCCGCGGCTACGCCCGCGGGGCGGGTGGTCGAGCCTTTGGCGTCGCCACGACGGCGCTTCCAGGTCTTGGCGCCTATCTCTGGACGATCATCGCCGTCGGCTCAGAGCTCGCGGCCCTTGCGCGGTGACCACTGCGTGAGAGCGCGACGGGCGGAGAACACCTGTGGAAATGCGCTGCCGCCGCCAAAGCGCCAGGCCGGACGGCGTAGCGTCACCTCCGAAAATTGGCGGACATCGACCACGTCCATCAATAATAGCGTTGCAGATCCAAGGTGCGCTCGGATCCGTCCGAGAGGGAGAGCACCACCTTGGCTCCGACCGGCCCGTAGCGCCATTGAGCCACGCCGCCCGTCACGTAGTCCGGTCTGATCGGCACGCCATTCACCGCGGTGATGCTCTCGCCTACGCGCCAGCCTGTCAAGGCAGCAGGACCGCCCTGGGCGACATGAACAACCCGCAGACGATCCGAGTCCACGGCGAGGCCCAAGCCCGACAGGTCCCGCTTGAACGGAGCCGCGAGTAGGCCCGGCGCGGGCCTAAGCCAAAGTGTCCCACCCGTGACATCGAGGGCGAACAGATAACGCTCGAGGACCGGCAGGCCTAGCTTCGCGGGGACAAGCGTGGGGTCCGTCCTCGCAAGGACTTCGCACGGAACGTCCTGAACCGAGGTGCGGCCGACCTGCAACGCCGCCACGGAAACGGTGCGGCTGATTGAGATACCATCGACCCCTGCTGTGGCCGCCGAGGAAATCTTGCGGCCACGCAGCAGCGCCTGCGCCTCGGCCAAGGCCGGTGCGACGGTCAGGGGGTTGGAACTGCCGAGGTCGATCACCGCCGCCACTGGATCGTGGCCTTCGATTGCAATTGGAATGGACAACTGCCCCCGCGCACTCTTCGACAGCGGTAGGCGTTCCGCGTCTTTTCCAGGCTGGAAACTTTCCCGTGAAGGGAACGCGAGACGTCGGCCCGGGAAATCGATCTCCAGTATGACCTCCTTGAGAGCGTCGACCCCGAGAATGAGACCCGGCGCGACACCATCCGCTTCGAAGATTGGGGCGAAGTCGGTTACCACATAGCGCTTCGTCGCAAGCTCCACGCCGCCGATGTCGAGACTCAAGTCGGCACCGGCGCCGAGCGCGACGGATCCGATGTCACCGCGCACGCTGAGGCGATCCAACGGACTCAGACCCAGGCGCATGGCGAGCACATTATCGACGAGGGTCACCGCCGAGCCCGTGTCGATTAGAATCCGAATGTGCTCGCCAAGCAGCGTCCCTGTCACCATGACAGCGCCTGGATCTGCGAGCAGCGGCGTCCAGGGGTCTGCGGACGTCCTTGCGTCCGGGGGGCTCATCGTTTTCCCTCCAGCCGCTGGCGCCCCGCCAGCCAGTATGGCGAGAGATCCCATCGCGCCCAACACCCCTCGCCGGGTATCCTCGCTGCTGCGCATGGCTGGAACTCCTTATCGATTTCGCGAGCCTTGCCGTTAGCTGTGCCCTAACTGTAGCGGCGCGCAATAGTGACCGGCTCGACGCGAGATTCATGACCTTTTCCGACGCGCAATAGCTGAGATGTTTCGCGGCTCCTCGGCGCACATTGCGTGAGACTGAAACCACAATAATTGAGATGGACGCACACTGTTTGAGACCGACGCACGACCCGTGAGACGCTTCCGAGCGGAAGGCCCTCTGGATGCGCATATCTCTTAGACGGGTGAACGAAAACCAGACACAAGCCAGTCTTCTGGGAGCCACTACCGGCGCGGCCAGCGGCTGAGAGCCAGCGTTCCGCATGGACACTGGAAGACCACCACCTTCATCGCGGCGGCCTGAGGGTGGGCGGCATGACCGCGCCGATGGTCCTCGACGGTCCGATGACCGGGGCCTGGTTCCAGGCTTACGTCGAACAGGTGCTGGTCCCGACCCAGCGGCCCGGCGACATCGTCATCCTCGACAATCTGGCCGCCCACAAGAACGCCGCCGCCCGCCGCGCCATCGAAGCCGTCGACGCCAGGCTGCTGTTCCTGCCGCCCTACAGCCCAGACCTCAACCCGATCGAGAACGCGTTCTCAAAGCTCAAGGCCATGCTGCGCAAGGCAGCCGCCCGCACCAGAGACCACCTCTGGAAAGCCATCGCCCAGATCATCGACACCTTCTCACCCAACGAATGCGCCAACTGCTTCGCCGCCGCAGGATACGATGCAGACTGATCGGAAAATGCTCCAATGTGCGTCGGAAAAGGTCATGAATCTCGCGTCGAGCCGGTCACTATTGCGCGCCGCTACACCTACGAGGCTGGCGGGATGCGCCCAATGGTTGCCTTGCTGACGCCGAGCACCCGCGCCAGGTGACGCACGCTCTCGCCGTTGGCGCGTTGCTGGGCGACGAATGAGCGTTGGGCGAGACTCAAAGACGGTCGCCGACCCAGCTTGACGCCTCGCGCCTTCGCGCGGTCCCGGCCTTCGCTGGTGCGCGACCTGATCAGGTCGCGCTCAAACTCGGCCAAGCCTCCGAGCACGGTCAACATCGATCGGCCGTGGGGCGTCGTGGTGTCCGCCCAGGCGTCGCGCAGTGACCGAAATTGCGCCTTCTTCTCGGTGATCGCGGCGAGCACGTTCAGGAGATCTCGCGTCGAACGGGCCAATCTGTCCAACCGGGTGACCAACAGCACATCGCCATCGGCCAGCGCGGCGACGGCGCGCTTCAGTTGGGACCGATCGGCCTTGGCGCCGGAGGCCGTCTCGCTGAACACCTTCTCGCATCCGGCGGCTGACAGTTCAGCGACCTGCGCCTCGTCGCTCTGACCGTCCGTGGAGACCCGTGCGTAGCCGAAAATCATACCCGGATTTTGAGACTATAATCTGAGACACACAAGCCGCTGAAATTGTTCACCCTGGCCAGCGTCTCAGAAATCGTGAAATGTGAGCCGCCGCAGAAGCGGCGGGGAGCATCCCATGGCGCGGCGTAGCTTGCTCACGGGTGATGAACGGCGAAGGCTGTTCGAGCCTCCGGTCACCGACCGAGAGGTGGCGCGCTGCTACACGCTGTCACCCGACGATCTCAAATGGATCGATGAGCGCAAAAGTCCCGCCAACAAGCTGGGCGCCGCAGTGCAGATGGCGCTGCTTCGTCATCCGGGTTTTGGATGGTCGCCTGGCCAGCCGGTCCCAACGATTGTGCTTCGCTTCCTCGCCGACCAGGTTCACGTCGCGCCCGAAGCGTTCGGCGAATACTCAAGGCGACCTCCGACCCGCATCGAACACGCCGGCCAGTTGCACGATCGGTTGGGGCTGCGCGCGTTCATCCGCGGCGACCTTCGACCGTCCGTGGCAATCGCCGCCGTCGCCGCCCGTTCGACCGACAAGGGCGGACCGATCGTTGAAGCGTTGGTCGCCGAGCTGCGCCGTCTGCGCATTATTCTACCGTCGCCTGACACCCTGGAGCGTGTCGGCCTGGCCGGTCGAGCACAGGCCCGGCGCAAGGCGGCCGAGGATTTACTGGCGACGATCTCGCTCGCGCAGTTGGAGTGCATCGACCAGTTGCTCATCAGCGACCCTAAGCTCAAGAAGTCGCAGCTGGCTTGGCTTCGGGACATCCCGGAATCGCCGAGCGCCGCGAGCATGGCGGCGATCACCGAGCGGCTCGCCTTCGTCCGCGCCATCGCTCTCGACCCGGCGATCGCCGATACGATCCACGAGCGGCGCTTCGAGCAGTACGCCCGGGAAGGCGCCATCGCGCCAGCCTTCCTGCTCAGCGGCTACGGTGTCGGCCGCCGGCGGGCGACCGTGGTCGCCCAATTGATCGATCTCGAAAGCCGCCTGAGCGACGCTGCGGTCGATATGTTCGACAAAATGGTCGGCTCTCTGTTCGCCAGGGGCCGCCGCGGCCGCGAGCGTAAATACCAGGCCAGCAGCCGGGAGGTCAGCCAGCTCATGCGGTTGTTCAGCGGCGTGATCGGGGCCGTTGACCAGGCGTGGGCGGATGGCGGCGACGTACTCGACCGGATCGAGATCCAGGTCGGATGGTGGAAGGTCATCGCAGCCAAGCCAAAAATCGACGCCCTGGCGGCGCTGGCGGTCGAGGATCCACTCGTCAGCGCGGCCGATCGCTATGGCGCGCTGCGCCGGTTCGCTCCGACCTTCCTTGAACACATCCGCTTTCGCGCCGGCACGGGCGGCGCGCCTTTGCTCAGGGCGCTGGATATCCTGCGCGACCTCAATCTATCGGGCCGCCGTGAGATTCCGGACGACGCGCCGCTTCCATTCGCCTCCAAGCACTGGAAGGTCTTGGTCAAACCGGTCGGCGGCCAGATCAACAGGAGGCTCTATGAGACGGCGCTGGCCGCCACGCTGCGCGACAGGCTAAGATCCGGTGACGTTTGGATCGAGGGCTCACGGTCCTACAAGCGCTTTGCCGACTACCTGCTGCCCACGAGCGAGGTCGCCGCCGAGGCTGCGGCCCTGCCGGTCAATGTCGAGATGGGCCCCTATCTGGCCGAGCGGGCCAGCCTACTGGATCAGCGGCTCGCCAGCTTCGCCCGGCGATTGGCGAAAGGTGACCTGGTCGGCGTCGCCCTGAACGGCGAACAGCTATCGGTGACCCCGGTGAAGGCCAATGCGCCGGACGAGGCCAGGTCGCTGGACCGCACGATCGACGCCCTTCTGCCGCGTGTCCGGATCACCGAACTGTTGCGGGAGATCGACGCTCTAACGGGGTTCTCGACGATGTTCCGCGAGCTTCGATCCGGCAAGGTCCATGAGAACCCAAGCTGCATCCTGGCCACGGTCCTGGCCGACGCCACCAATCTAGGGCTTGAGCGGATGGCCAACGCCAGCCAGGGCGTTTCCTATGCGCAGCTCGCCTGGACCCAGAGCTGGTACCTGAGCGAGGAGAACTACAAGGCGGCGCTGGCCAGGATCATCGAGGTCCACCACGCTCAGCCGTTCGCCAGGCATTGGGGAGACGGCCAGGCCTCATCCTCGGATGGACAGTTTTTCCGCTCCGGCCGCCGGCGTGGGGGGGCGGGCGAGGTCAACGCCAAGTATGGGCCTGAGCCTGGTTTGCGGATCTACACCCACCTGTCTGATATGCACGGCTCGTTTCACACCCGCGTGCTGTCGGCCACATCATCCGAGGCACCCTATGTGCTCGACGGTCTGATCGGACGTGGCGGCGGCGAGCATTACACGGACACCGGCGGGGCGACGGATCATGTTTTCGCGCTGTGTCATTTGCTCGGCTACCGCTTCGCACCGCGTTTGCGGGACTTGCAAGACCGCCGCCTGGCGATCATCGGGGCGAAGCCTCGCCACAAAATCCTTGAGCCGCTCCTGGGCCGGCCGATCCGGATCGATGTGATCGAGGAGAACTGGGATGATATCATCCGGCTCGCGGCGTCGATCCAGGGCGGATCGGTCGCGCCGTCGGTGATGCTCAAGAAGCTGTCGGCCTTCAAGCGCCAGAACCGCCTCGACATGGCGCTGGCCGAGGTCGGTCGGATCGAGCGGACGCTGTTCACGCTCGATTGGCTGGAGAGCCCTGAGCTGCGCCGACGTTGCCAAGCCGGGCTCAATAAGAGCGAGGCCCGCCATGCGCTGGCCCAAGCGGTGTTCGTTCACAAGCAGGGTAGGATCGCCGATCGCACCCTGCAGAACCAGGAGCACCGCGCTTCGGGGCTCAACTTGGTGATCGCCGCCATCGCGCTCTGGAACACATTATATATGCAGCGCGCCGTTGAGCATTTACGGGCCCGCGAAGTCGCGGCGCCGGATGAGCTTCTCGCCCATCTGTCGCCGATGAGTTGGGCCCACGTCGGCTTGACGGGAGACTACCTGTGGGCCGACGCCGCGGCTGCGCGCGGGGTCAGGCCGCTGAACGATCCAACTGACAGGCTTTACCGCGCCGCATAGTCGATGTTCATGGTTCGTGCTTTCAAGCGTACTTTAGCGAACAAACCTTGAGGTGAGCCCGGTGCGTTCCGCCATCGCCGCGAGGCGACCGCTCGGACGCCCGCGCGGCCGCGGGCCGTGTTCGACCGCCTGGACGACCAGACCCGGTTGGCCGAGCACATGGGCCGACCGTCCGTGATGATGGGCGGCGGTCGTATGAC
>NZ_JAUXXE010000077.1 GCF_030681155.1 Phenylobacterium sp.
CCGGACCACCGCATGGATGCGGGCGATCAGCTCGTCCTTATGGAAAGGCTTGGTCATGTCGTCGTCGCCGCCGGCCCCGAAGGTCTTAACCTTGGTGTCGATTTCGGCCGAGCCCGACAGGATCATGATTGGCGTATTAATCTTCCCGACCCGCAGGGTGCGCAGAACGTCCATACCGCTCATGTCGGGCAGGTTCAGGTCCAGCAGGATTAGGTCGTAGTCGTAGATCTTGCCCAGATCGACGCCCTCTTCACCGAGGTCCGTCGTGTAGACATTAAACCCCTCGGACTTGAGCATCAGCTCGATGCTCTGCGCCGTAGCGCTATCGTCCTCAATCAATAGTACGCGCATCAGTTCCTCCTCGAACGGTAGCGCTTAAGCCCCCGAATTTCAGGCAAGTCGCCTCGGCACTCGCGGTTAACTTGCCAGCGAGTTAATTTAAGATCGGTTAATGGTGAAGTGCCTCTCAGCGAATCGTTAACTCGGTTCGGGAATCGCCCACAAGCTTCGCTCTGTCTGTGTGAGTCGCTTGGCTGTTGAATCTTTTGTGATTGGACGGGCGGCGCGAACGGCCCTTGCGGCCAAGCTTTGGCCTCATGGGGAACGGTAAGGTAGGCAGGTCGTTTCGACCTGCGAACCTAGAAGCCGTCAGGAAACCCATGGCCGTGAAACTGAAGCCCCTCGCCGAACAGGTCATTGTCATTACCGGGGCCTCGTCGGGCATCGGGCTAGCGACGGCACGCAAGGCCGCCCAGGCGGGCGCGGCCGTGGTGCTTGCCTCACGCAACGAGGAAGTCCTTCGCGCGGTCTGCAAGGAGATTAACGACGCCGGCGGCCGGGCCCATCCGGTGAGCGGCGATGTTGGAAGCCCAGAGGATGTCGAGAAGATCGCTAGGGCGGCGATCGCGCGCTTCGAGCGCTTCGACACCTGGATCAATGACGCCGGCGTCGGGCTCTATGGCGAACTGATGCAGACCCCGACTGCGGACCACGAGCGTCTGTTCCGCACCAATTATTTCGGCGTTGTGAACGGCTCTCTTGAAGCGGTGAAGCACTTCCGCAAGCGCGGGGGGCCGGGCGCGATCATTAACCTGGGCTCGGTGCTTTCGGACGTCGCCACGCCGATGATGGGCGCCTATTCGGCGTCCAAGCATGCGGTGAAGGGATTTACCGACGCGCTGAGGATCGAGTTGGCGCGCGAGAAGGCGGCGATTTCGGTCACCCTCATCAAGCCCTCCAGCATCTCAACCCCGTTCGCTGATCACGCCCGCAACCTGATGGACAAGGCCGCCACCGTGCCGCCGCCACACTACGCGCCTGAAGTCGTGGCCGACGCGATCCTGTACGCCGCGCAACATCCGACGCGAGATTTCGAGGTCGGAGCGGGAGGACGGCCGTTCGCCATCGCCTCGGCCGCGGCGCCGGGCCTTTCCGACAGGTTGTTAGGGGCGGTGATACCTCCACTTAGCCGCCGGCGTGGAGCCAAGCCGCTCAGCGACAACCTCTATGAGGCCGGCGTCGATGGACAGACGGAGGGCGCGCATCTGCGCGGTCGCCGGTTCAGCCTCTATACCGAGGCGCAAAAGCACCCCGGCTTGACCTTCAGCCTGGGCGCCTTGGCTGTCACGGCCCTGGCCGCCTTCCTGGCGCGGGACATCATTGGGCGAAACGCGCGGCCGATGATCGTACGCGCTGTCAGGCCGATGTTGGTCAGGGGCGCGACGCGCCATCCGCTCGCGACCGCCACGCTGGCGGCTAAGCACCCGCGCGAGGCCGCGCGTCTGGCCTCGGCGCTTCGCTGAAAGTGTTAAGAATCTTCACTGTGGGTTAACGGCGTCGGGAGGATTCTCGTCAGGGTCGAATCTGACCCTGAGGGCCCCACCCGTTGCGTAGCCTTGTCGCCGCTGTCGAGCGGATCGATCCCTTGATCGTTTCCGGCCGTGTCGCGGCCGTAAACGGCCTGCTGATCGAGGCCCGTGGCGGCCTCACGCGGCTGGCCGTGGGCGCTCGCGCGGAGATCGAGCGCCGCGCCGACAAGCCGCTGGCCGCCGAGGTCGTCGGCTTCCGTGAAACCCGCGCCCTGCTGATGCCTTTCGGCCCGGTCGAGGGTGTGGCGCCGGGCGCCGAGATCCGTATCGAACCACAGGGCTCAGCCGTCCGCCCGACCGCGGCCTGGCTCGGCCGTATCATCGACGCCTTCGGCGAGCCGATCGACGGCAAGGGGCCGCTGCCCCAGGGACTGGTTCCTTATCCACTGCGCGCCGCGCCCCCTGCCGCCCACGCGCGCGGCCGGGTCGGAGAGCGCCTGGATGTCGGCGTGCGCTCGATGAATGTCTTCACCACCTGCTGTCGCGGCCAGCGCCTCGGCGTCTTCGCCGGCTCGGGCGTCGGCAAGTCGGTGCTGCTGTCGATGCTGGCCAAGGAAGCCGACTGCGACGCCGTGGTCGTCGGCCTGATCGGCGAGCGGGGCCGTGAGGTTCGCGAGTTCATCGAGGAGACCCTGGGCGAGGAGGGGCTGAAGCGCGCCGTGGTGGTGGTCGCCACCTCCGACGAGCCGGCCTTGAAGCGTCGCCAAGCCGCCTACATGACCCTGGCCATCGCCGAGTTCCTGCGCGACCAGGACATGGAAGTGCTGTGCATGATGGACAGCGTCACGCGCTTCGCCATGGCTCAGCGCGAGATCGGCCTAGCCGCAGGCGAGCCGCCGACCACCAAGGGCTATACGCCCACCGTTTTCACCGAACTGCCGAAGCTTTTGGAACGTGCAGGGCCAGGACCGATCCGCCCGGACGGTACGACGGCCGGACCCATCACCGGCATCTTTACCGTGCTGGTGGACGGCGACGACCACAATGAACCGATCGCCGACGCCGTGCGCGGGATCCTGGACGGCCACATCGTCATGGAGCGAGCCATCGCCGAGCGCGGCCGCTTCCCGGCGATCAACGTCCTGAAGTCGATCAGCCGCACCATGCCAGGCTGCCACCTGCCGCACGAACGGCAGATCGTCAAAATGGCCCGTCAGTCCCTGTCGGCCTACGCGAACATGGAAGAACTGATCCGCATCGGCGCGTATCGCGCCGGGGCTGATCCGATTGTCGACCGCGCCATCGAACTCAATCCTGCGCTCGAGGCCTTCCTCGCCCAGGACAAGGACGAGGCGACAAGCCTGGAGGCGAGCTTCGACAGTCTCGCGCAAATTCTTATGGGTGACGCCGCATGAGCTGGGCTCAGTCCCTGATCAAACTCTCGACCTATGAGGTCGAGGTCCTGCAGAAGCGCCTGGGCGAGATCGCCGACCGGCGCATGCAGGCGGAGATGAAGTTGGTGATGCTGGAGGCCGAGGCGCAGGCCGAGTCCGACCGCGCGCGGCACGACGCCGAGCATGGCTGGTATCAGCTTGGCTTCCGGGAAGGGCTGCGAACCCGCCGGACGATGATCCAGGCAGACATCGCCAACATCCAAGCCGAAGAGGCCGGCGCGCGCGACGCCCTGGCGCTCGCCTTCGAAGAGCAGAAGAAATACGAGCAGGTCGCCGAGGGCATCCGTTTGGCGCGCGCCAAGCAAACCGCTCGACAAGAGACCGCAGCTTTGGACGAACTTGGCCTGCGAAAGGCCGCGCGCGGCTAGTTCAGCGGCGCGCCGCTGGGGGCCGAGGTGCGCGATGCAGGCGGCGGGGCCTGGTCGGCGTCGGCGGCTTGACGCAGGGCGTGCAGGTCGTCGCTCAGTCGGAACAGCGCCACATAGAGCTCGCAGAACGAGCGCCACAGAAGCACCAGGCCAGCCACGACGAGCAGGCCGGCCACCAGCACCGGAATCGCCAGGATCACGCCGATCCAGCTCTCCTCGCGCAGGGCCACGCCGACCGCGGCGCCCACGGTGCCGAACGCGATCAACGCGATGACGCCCAGGCCGGCCCAATAGATCAGATGGATGACCTGGTTGGTCATCAGCCGCTCGAAGGTCAGCAGATCCCAGAAGATCGAGCCCCCCGGGCCGCGCCGGGTCTTAGAAGCAGGTGGCCGCATTCGAAATCCAACGCCTAGCGGCCAACAGTGACCGCGCCAGGCTCAAACCGCTATCAGCCGACACGCCAGGCTGCAACGTCCCTGACGCTACGGCCTGGCGCCGAGCTTGCCGATGGCCCCGCCGACAAGGCCCGCGACGGCTGAACCTATCGTCCCGAAAACCAGGATGCCGGGCGGCACATCTCGCAGCAGGACCGAGACCCCAATTCCCAACAGGGCGCAGGTTCCGCCGACAATCAGGCCGCCGATCAGGCTGCTTTTCCAGCCCCCGATCGCGGCCTTGGCATAGAGCCATCCGGCCGCCAGAGAGATCAGCAAGCCGCCCACCGCGAAAACAATGTTCTTGATGAAAGGCACGTAATGGCCGGCGACCACCATGGCCAAATTGGGCGACCAATCCGAATCCCACGGCGCCTCGGATGGCTCTGGTGTTCACGGCTTCTTCCCCGTGTCTTCGCCCGGCCAAGACTGCCAGGTTCGTGAGCTTGCGCTCAGTTCCACGGCGCCAGCAATCGATTGATCTAGCTGAAGCGCCTGACATTTCCCGCAAAATGCGTGTTAGCCTCTTCACATGGGAGATGACACGACGACGCTGGACATCGCCGACTGGAGATTGGAGCCGATTTCCGGCGCCGATCGCGACGTGGTGGAGGTCATCCGCCTGCCGCCCGAACAGGAGGAATTCGCAGGCAGCCTGGACGAGGTCTTCGGGCGGCTGAACGAGAGCGACGCGGTCGGACTGGAGCAGGGCTTTGCGGTGGTGGAGCCGTCCGGCGAGATCGTAGGCTTCTTCGTCTTGCGCGAAGGCTTGCGTCGCCCCCCCTGGGCGCCGCCCGGCACCGTCAGCCTGCATAGTTTCCGCGTCCGTCCGGGCCTTCAAGGCAAGGGCGTCGGCCGACGGTGCATTGCGCTGTTGGAAGAATGGTTTTCCCGCGAGCGGCCGGTGCAACCCCAGTTGATGCTGGCCGTGAACGCTCGCAACGCCCCGGCCATCGCCGCCTATCAAAAGATCGGTTTCATCGACACCGGCGACCGGTACGAAGAAGGCCACGGGCCGCAGTTAATCTTCGTCAAGCCGATGGGCTAGGGGCTCCACATTGCCCCTTGGCTCGCGCCTCGCGAGCCCAGAGGATGACGATCTAGTTGCTAAATCGAACCCACAGTCTTCAGCCGCGCCTTCGGGTGGATTTCGTTTTGGCTCAGGACAGGGGTCTGGCCGCGGAAGCGTTCAATGATCGAGCGCACATAGGGGCGGATCTGCGGGCTGGTCAGCAGCACCGCGCTTTCGCCGGCCAGGGCGGCGCGCTCGAAACTGTCGCGCACCAAGCGGATGAAGTCCTGCAGGCGCGAGGGAGCCAGGGCCAATTGCTTCTCATCGCCCGAACCGATCAGGGCGTCGGCGAAGGCGTTCTCCCATTCGGCCGACATCGTGATGATCGGCAGCGATCCGTCGTCCCCGCGATAGGCGAACGAGAGCTGGCGGGCCAGACGGCCGCGAACCTGTTCGACCAGCAGGGTGATCGATTGGGTGTGCGGAGCCGCCTCACCGATGCCCTCGAGGATCGCCGGCAGGTCGCGGATCGAGACCCGCTCGCGCAACAACGCCTGCAGCACGCGTTGGACGGTGGTGGCCGAGACCACGCTGGGGATCAGGTCCTCGACGAGCTTCTTCTGCTCGGTCGGCAGTTCCTTCAGCAGCTTCTGCACCTCGGCGTAGGAGAGCAGGTCTGGCATGTTTTCCTTCAGGATCTCGGTCAGGTGCGTGGTCAGCACCGTGGCCGGATCGACGTTGGTGTAGCCGCGGAACGTGGCCTCTTCCCTCAGGGATTCGTCGATCCACGTGGCCGGCAGGCCGAATGCCGGCTCACGCATATGCTCGCCGGGAATGTCCACCTGGCCGCCCGAGGGGTCCATGGCCATCAGCGCTCCGAGCCGAACCTCGCCGCCGCCGCCTTCCATTTCCTTGATGCGGATCATGTAGCCCTGCGAAGGCAGGCGCATGTTGTCGAGGATGCGCACCGCCGGCATGACGAAGCCGAAGTCGGCGGCCAGCGTCCGGCGCAGCGCCTTGATCTGGTCGGTCAGGCGACGGCCTTCCAGGTCGTTGATCAGCGGCAGCAGGCCGTAGCCAAGTTCGATCTTGATCTCGTCGATGGCCAGCGACTGGCTGATCGGCTCTTCCTGATCCTGCACGGGCGTATTGGCTGGAACGATGTCGATGGGCGGCGGCTTGGCCGCATCCTGGGCGCGTTTCCAGGCCAGGAAACCGGCGCCGGCCGCCAAGGCCGCGAACGGAATGATCGGCATGCCGGGGATCAGCGCCAGCATGCCGGCTGAGGCCGAGACCATGCCGAGCGCGATCGGGTTCATGGCGAGCTGGGCGACCAGGGCCTTGTCGGCCGATCCGTCGACGCCCGCCTTCGACACCAGGAAGCCGGCGGCGATGGAGATGATCAGGGCGGGAATCTGGCTGACCAAGCCGTCGCCGATGGTCATCAGGGTGTAGGTGGCCGCGGCTTGGCCGAGTGGGACCTTATGCTGCACCACCCCGATCAGGATGCCGCCGATGATGTTGATGGCGACGATGATCAGGCCGGCGACGGCGTCGCCGCGTACGAATTTGGAGGCGCCGTCCATGGCCCCGAAGAAGGTGCTTTCCTGCTCAAGTTCCTTGCGGCGGCGCTTGGCTTCTTCTTCCTCGATCAGGCCGGCCGACAGGTCGGCGTCGATGGCCATTTGCTTGCCGGGCATCGAGTCCAGCGTGAAGCGGGCGGCGACTTCGGCGATCCGGCCCGAACCCTTGGTGATGACGACGAAGTTCACGATCACCAGGATGGCGAACACGATTACCCCGATGACGAAGTTGCCCCCCATCATCAGGTTGCCGAAGCCCTCGATGATCTTGCCGGCGCCGTGCGCGCCTTCGTGGCCGTGACCGAGGATCAGCCGGGTCGAGGCGATATTCAGCCCCAGCCGGAACAGGGTGGTGACCAGCAGGACGGTCGGGAACGCCGTGAACTCCAGCGGCCGACGGATCAGCAGCGAGGTCATCAGGATCAGGACTGACGACGTGATCGAGATCGACAGCAGCAGATCCAGCATGAAGGGCGGGATCGGCAGGATGAGCAGCAGGACGACGCCGATGACGCCCATCGCCAGCGCCACCTCGCCCTTCATCAACCACCCGAGCATCTCGCGGGGGCTGGGGCGGTCCGATGATGAGAGTGTCGAGTCCGACATCTTCGGTCTCCGCCTCTACCCCTTCAGGGGGAGAGGTTGGGGTGAGGGGCGCTCGCGTTCGGCGAGCACGGCGCGAACCGCCGCTTCATGATCGTTTTGGATGAGTCGAGCAGCGTCGTCGCCCCCCTCAACCGATCTCTCCCCAGGGGAGAGCAGCTCGTCTAGGCCGCGCTGGCCCCCATCTGCGGGGCGGGCACCGAAACGCCGGCCTCGTTGTATTCCTTCAGCTTGTTGCGGAGCGTCCGGATCGAGATGCCCAGGATGTTGGCGGCGTGGGTTCGGTTGCCCAGGCAGTGGGACAAGGTGTCGAGGATCAGCTGCTGCTCCATGTCTGCCACGGTCTGGCCGACAAAGGCCCGGGTGACCGCCTCGGCGGCGCCGGCCGCGGTCTGGGCGGTGCGCACGGCAGGGTCAGGGGCGGCGAGGGGCTGGCCGTCCGGTAGGCGGATGGCGCTCTCCTCGATCTCCGGACCGATCGCCAGCAGCACAGCGCGGTGCATGGCGTTCTCAAGTTCGCGGACGTTGCCCGGCCAGCGGTGGGCGGCCAGGCGGCGCTTGGCCTCGGCCGAGAGCGGGCGTTCCAGCGTGCCGTTGGCCTTGGCGTATTTGCGGACGAAATGCTCGGCCAGGGCCACGACGTCGCCCGGCCGTTCGCGCAGCGGCGGCAGGCGCAGGTTAACGACGTTGAGGCGGTAGAGCAGGTCCTCGCGGAACGTCCCGTCCTTCACAGCCTGGGCCAGGTCGCGGTTGGACGTCGCCAGAATGCGGATGTCGACCTTCACGGGCTTGGAGCCGCCGACCCGGTCAATCTCCCGCTCCTGGATGGCGCGCAGCAGCTTGGCCTGCAGGCGCGCGTCCATATCCGAGATTTCGTCGAGCAGCAGGGTGCCGCCGTTGGCTTCTTCGAACTTGCCGATCCGCCGGGCGACGGCGCCGGTGAAGGCGCCCTTCTCATGGCCGAACAGTTCGCTTTCCAGCAGGTTCTCGGGGATCGCCGCGCAGTTGACCGAGATGAAGACCTGCTTGGCGCGGCGCGACTTCTGGTGGACGTAGCGGGCGATGACTTCCTTGCCCGAGCCGCTTTCGCCGGTGATCAGGATGGAGGCCTCGGAGGGCGCGACCTGGTCGGCCAGGGCGATCACCGCCTGCATGCCGGTGTCACGCACCACCATCGGCTTGTTGTCGTCGGAGACGGCGGCCAGAACGGCGGCGATCATCTCGGCGTCCGGCGGCAGCGGGATGAATTCCTTGGCCCCCGCGCGAATGGCGTCGCCCGCCTTCTGGGCGTCGGGATCGACGCCGCAGGCGACGACCGGCACCCGAATGCGTTCGTTCTCGTTCGCCGCGATCAAGGCGGCGATGTCGAGATCGTAATCGACCAGCAGCAGGTCGGCGCCTTGCCCCGCCCGCAGGGCGTGAGTCGCCGCCTCGATGGTCTCGACGTGGCTCACCTTGGCGCCCGCCGTCATCGCCATTTTCACGGCGTTGGACAGCTGTCCGTTCAGTTTTCCGACGACCAAAAGCCGCATTACACTATCTCCTCAGACGCCTAGGGCCTTAGCCCTGGGAGTCGCCGTCCTTGATGATTTCCGTCATGGTCACGCCCAGGCGCTCGTCAACGATGACGACCTCGCCCCGGGCGACCAGGCGGTTGTTGACGTAGATGTCGATGGCCTCGCCCACCTTGCGGTCCAGATCCAGGACGCTCCCGGACTGAAGCTGAAGCAGCTGGGCCACCGACATGGTGGCGCGTCCGAGCACAGCGGAGATCGAGACCGGCACATCGAAGACGGGCGCCAGATCGGTGGCGGTCTTGTCTTCCATCTCCAGGCCCAGATCCATCATCGGGGAGTCGGAGGGGGCGAACTCATCGAGTCGAAGGTCGTTGGACATCAGCTGTCGCTTCCGGGGATGAGGGGTTCAGCGTGCAGGCCTTCGGCGGCCAGGGCTGCGTGGAGGGCGGCGGTGACGCGGGCGGCGGAGGCGGCCGGGTCGAAGGTCGCCGCACCATCGCCGAAGTCGAGGGTGAAGGCGCCAGGCCCCATGACCGGCGAGGGACGAACCTGAATGGCGCCGGCGAAGCCGATGGCTTGGGCCGTATGTTCCAGCGCGGCTTGAATACCTTCGGCGAGTTCCGGCGGGGCGTTCACCACCAGCCGTGGAGAGGCCTCGATTTCGCGGGCCAAATTCTCCAGCGCGGCCAGGATCGGCGCCTGGGGAAACTGGGCCAGGGCCGCGTCGGCGATGGCGCGTGCGCAGGCCAATGCCAGTTCGGCCGACCCGACCCGATGCTCGTGGGCGACGCCCGCCAGCTTGGGCATGGCGGCTCCGGCGGCTGCGGCGATCTGGGACAGGGCCTGGGCCTGAAGCGCGCTCATCGAGGCCAGGGCCTGTTGCTCACCCCGGGCGAAGGCTTCGGAGCGCAGGACCTCGACCTCGTCGATCGTATAGACGCGCTTGGGGCGGCTGGCCGCGTAGGCGATGTCGCCGGCGTTGTCGAACACCGTGTCGAAGCCAAACTTGGGGTGAGGCGTGCTGGTCATCAGTAGATCAGCTCATCGTCGCCGCCGGCCCCGGCCAGCATGATCTCGCCCTTGGCCGCGAGATCCTTGGCGACCTGGACCATGGTCATCTGGGCCTGATCGACATCGCGTAGGCGGACGGGGCCCATGCCCTCCATATCTTCGCGCATGATCTTGGCGGCCCGCTCGGACATGTTGGAGAAGAACATTTCGCGCAGGCTGTCGGAGGCGCCCTTGAGGGCCAGGGCCAACTGGTCCTTCTCGACGCCGCGCAGCAGAGTCTGGACCCCGCCGGGGTCGAGCTTGGAGAGGTCTTCGAAGACGAACATCAGGGCGCGGATGCGCTCGGCGCTCTCGCGGCTGCGCTCTTCCAGGGCGGCGATGAAGCGCGCCTCGGTCTGGCGGTCGAAGGCGTTGAAGATGTCGGCCATCATCTCGTGGCTGTCGCGCTTGGAGGTGCGGGCCAGGTTCGACATAAACTCGGTGCGCAGGGTCTGCTCGATCTTGTCGAGGATCTCGCGCTGGACCGGCTCCATGCGCAACATCCGGGTAACGCATTCCAGCGCGAAGTCCTCGGGCAGCGCGGCCAGGACCCGGGCGGCGTGCTCGGACTTCACCTTGGACAGCACCACGGCGACGGTCTGCGGGTATTCATTCTTCAGGTAGTTGGCGAGAACCGCCTCGTTCACGTTGCCGAGCTTGTCCCACATGGTTCGACCCGCTGGACCGCGGATCTCCTCCATCAGGGTGTCGACCTTGTCGGGCGGCAGGAAGGCCTGGAGCAGACGCTGGGTCTGCTCGAACGAGCCCATGATGGCGCCGGCGCCGGACATGCCGGTGATGAAATCGACCAGCAGTTGCTCGACGACCGCCGAGGATACGGTGCCGAGCCCGGCCATGGCCTGGGAGATCTCCTTGATCTCCTCTTCGTCGAGCTGTTCCCAAATGGTGCCGTGCTCTTCGCCAAGCGCCAGGAGCACAACCGCGGCCCTTTCGGGGCCGGTCAGGCTAGAGGGATCGGTAATGGCCTTCATACGCGGGCTCATGTGGTCTCATGCAACCAGGTGCGCAGGAGGGAGACCGACTCCTCCGGATGGTTCTCGACGAATTCGGCGACGCGCTTCACCGACGAGGCCTTCACCTGGCCTTCGATGCGGGCGATGTCGATCCGCTGCTCCAGTTCGTTGGACGGGCCGGGCAGGGCCAGAGGCTGACCTGTGGCCGGATCGAGGGTGACCTGCAGCGGCTGGCCGTCGGCGGAGACCATACGGGCGCCGCCAGCGCCGGAGGCGAGCGCCGGCAGGTTGCGATTGGGCGGCGGCTTGAGCAGGGGGCGGACGATGAACAGGATCATCAGGATCGCGACGATGGCGATGATGCCCAACTCGACCGCACGCATGATATCGTTCTTGTCGAAGCCCATCAGCGGGTTGGTGGTTTCGACGCCGCCGGCCGCCTCGGTGGCGGGGAAGCGGACATTGACCACAGTCACCTGGTCGCCTCGGTCGGCGTTGTAGCCGACGGCGGTGCGGACCAGTTGCTCGATACGCTGCATCTCCTGGGCCGAGCGCGGGGTGTAGGCGCCCGGCTTGCCGTCGGCGCCCGGGGCGGTGATCCCGTCGATGGCGACAGCGACGGACAGTCGCTTCATGTCGCCCGGCTCCTGGATCTCGGTGCGGGTGGTCTTTGAAATTTCGTAGTTCGTAGTCGACTCGGTCCGGCCGCTGGCCGACTGGTTCAGCGTCTCGCCATTGGCGCCGACGCCGCCTGGGATGTTGGCGCTCGCGGTGACAGCGCCGTTGGCGTCGGGCTGGTTTTCGCGGCTGTTCTCTTCGTTGACCGATTCCGAGCGAACGACCTGGCCGTCAGGATCAAAGGTCTCTTGTTGGACGGTGATGCGGGCAAGGTTCAGGTCGGCGGTGACGTTGACGCGCGCCTTGCCGGGGCCGACAACGCCCTCGACCAGGTTCTTCACGGTCTTGGCGATGCGTTGCTCGACTTCGCTGCGCCGGCCGTCGGCCGCTTGGCCGCCGAAGCCGTCCTCGCCGGTCGAAAGGGTCTTGGCGTGTTGGTCCACGACGGTGACGCGGCCGGGCTTCAGGTTGGGCACGGCGCTGGAGACCAGGTTCTGGATCGCTTGGACCTGGTCGGGCGAGGGGGCGCGGCCGCCAACCCCGATGGTCACGGAGGCGGAGGGCTGCTCGGCCTGCTCCTCGAAGAGTTGGCGCTTGGGCAGCACCAGATGCACGCGGGCCGAGGTCAGGCCGTCGAGGCCGCGAATGGTGCGCGATAGTTCGCCTTCCAGAGCGCGCTGGCGGTTCAGTTGCTGGACGAAGTCCGTCTGGCCAAGGGCGTTGGCCTCGTCGAAGATTTCATAGCCGACCGAACCCGAGGTCGGCAGGCCCTTGCTCGATAGCAGTAGGCGGGTCGAGGCGACCTTGTCTCGGCCGACCATGATGGTCGATCCGTCGCCCTTGACCTCGTACTTCACCCCGGCCTGGTCGAGGGCGGCGGTGATCGAGCCGGCTTCCTTCATGTCCAGGTTCGAATAGAGGAGCGCCTTCGGCTCTCCCAGATTCATGGTCAGGGCGAACAACGCCGCGGCTACGCCGGCCCCAATCCCGAGAAAAGCCGCCAGCCGTCCGATACCGAACTTCTGCAGGGCGGCGACGAAGCTATTCAACGCGGACGTCCTTCCCGGGGATACGCGGAAGAGACGCCTACTCGCCCGCCGCTAGGCAGGATTTACCCAGTGCTTGGTAAACGACGCGTTTAAGTTTTGCCGCCTTAACGCCTCAATTCGCGAATGAATTTCCGGTCCATTTCGCGTGAAGCTTAACCATTCCAGGGGGTTAGCGCGCCCCAGAGCCCCAGAAGCACCGAAAAGGCCGTATAGACCAAAACCGTAAAAGTAAACGAGGCCTTCCGCAGGGCGCTCCACGAATCAACCCGGCGCCCCCCGCGCCAGATCGCCGGCAGCATGATCAGGCTGAGCAGGGCGAGGACGGCGGCGACCAGAACGCAGGCGGAGGCGATGATCAGGGCGGCGCTCGGCCAGCCGTACATCACGTTCGCCACGTCGCTCGTACCGGCGGCCCATAGTCCGAACAGCGTGAGCGCGGCGAGCCAGAGCACGGCCTGGCTGGTCTGGATCAGACTGGCTTGTCGCTGGACCGAGGTCTCGCGGAACTCGCGCCGATTGCGCAGGAACAGGCCGGCGATGGTGGTGATTGCGGCTGCTCCGCTGAGCAGGGCCAGCAGCGCCAGGGTCGTCGGGCGCTTCCAGAAGCCGGACCGCTCGAAGGACTGCTCGCCAAGCGGCGTCTGGAACGCGTAGGCGCGACCGTTCGCCATCGAGAAGGCGAGCTGATCGGCGCCGGTTGTGGAGATGAAGCGGCCTTCGGATAGCTCGCCTTGGGGCACGAAGGTGCGAACCTTGCCACCCGAAGCGACGGCCAGGCGACCCTCCGGCGTGACCTTCACTTCGACGCCGCCGATCAGTAGGCCGACCATGCCCTCGAGCCCGCGATAAGCTCGGCGGTTGCCGACATAGTAGCCGGCGAAGTCGCTGGCTCGGTCACGCAACGCCGGCGATCCTGCGCGCGGGAAGGGCTGCGGGGGGACGTAGAATTGCTGAACCACCCGGGCCGCGAAATCGCGGGCCAGATCTCCGCCGGTTTCGGTGTTGGTGCTGATGAAGACACCAAGATTGAGGTCCGGCGCCACCACCATGTTCGACAGGAACGAGAGCGTACCTCCGGCGTGGCCGAAACCCTTGTGATCGCCTGGGAGGTTGTACTCGATGAAGCCGTGCCGCCAGCCGTTGATCCCGGCGGGAGTCTTACGGATCGGGGTGTTGAACGCCTGGGCCGTGCGCGGGCCGTAGACGACCGCGCCATCTAGGGTTCCCGCGTTCAGCAGCAATTGCATGTAGCGCGCCATGTCGGCGGCGGTGGACGAAGCCGAGCCGGCCGGCGCAACCTGGCTGATGAACTCGAAGGGGCGCTCGGCGAAGCCGGTCGGCGTCCAGCGGTAACCCGCCGAGATATTGTCGGCCAGCCGCTGGGGGATTGGCGCGGGCAAGCCCGCCTTCACCGGATGGGGTTCGCGGAAGCTGGTGTTGTTCATGCCGATGGGCAGGAAGATGCTTTCCTCGATCAGGCGCTCGAAGGGCTTGCCCGACACGTAGGACACGGCCTGGCCGGCCAAGGCCGCGCCGTAGTTGGAATAGGCCGACGCCTCGCCCGGCGCCCGGACCCGGCGCGGTCGTTCCTGGCGGAGATATTCGGCCATGGGCCGCACGCGGTCGAAGTTCTTCTCGAACAGGTGCCCGAGGGCCCGATCTTCGAAACCGGGGGAGTGGTCCATCAGATTGATGACCCGCACCGGCGTGCGGAAGCCCTGGTCGCGAACCTGGATGCGCTCGGGCAGATAGAGGTTGATCGGCGCGTCCTGGCGGATACGGCCGGCCTCGATTTCCTTCATCAGCGCGATCCAGGTGAAGGTCTTGGAGATCGAGCCGATGCGGAACAGGGTCTTGTCGGGATCGACCTTGCGCGCCGGTGAGAGATCGGCGAATCCGTAGCCCTTCTTCAGCACGACCTGGCCGTTCTGAACGACCGAGACGGTGACGCCGGCGATGTGTTCGCGGGCCATCGCCTCACGCACGACGCCGTCCACGAAGGCTTCGAGTTCGGCAGGGGGCAGAGCCTCGCCCACCGCCAGCCGCGCGCCGCTCGGCGTGGCTGGCAGGGCCGGGACGGGGGACGACAGGGTCTTGGCCGGCGTGGCGTCGGCTCCGGGCGCAGCGCTGGCGGCGGCCTTGGGCCGGGGCGCGGCTGGGCGCTGGAGGCTGGTGTAGGGAACAGGCCCGTTCGGGTTGGGGCTCGCCGCGGGCGTGGATGGCGTCGGGGACGGCTGCGCGCTCTCCTGAGCCACGCTCGATGTAGCCGAGACAGCCAGGATCGCGGCGAAGACAGCCTTGAAGATCAAATGCATGGACGATTACCCGCTGGCCCCATTGTCCAGTGAGTCTTGTTGTAGGGCGCCTCGCGCGCACCACGCTAGAGCGCTTGATGCGGGGCGAGCGTCGCAGTTCAATCGCGCCTCGGCGGTCCCGTGGCGAAGGCGTAGAACGGCAGCACGGGGCGCAGTTCTCCGCCGATCCAGATCTGGGGTTCGGAAGGCGGCTTCATGCCCTCGGCGACCTCCCGATGGGCGACGCAGGTCTTCACGGCCGAGGCGAGGGTGATGAAGTTATGCGTCGCCTTGCTCGACTTCAGGACGCAGTCGTCGAAGAACGGATAGATGTTGTCCTCTCCGCAGCCGAAGGAGGTGCGGTCGCGGCGCGCGGCGGTCAGGATCATGCGGTTCTTGCTGGCCAGTGGCGGTACGAACACCCCTGAGAAGCAGGCCGACATGATCACCACGGTCGGACGCGCGCCGCAGGTGGCGTCCAGGATCCGGTTCAGCAGCACGGGCGTGAGGATCTTGTCGTCGACCACCACGCCGTCGGGCGCCCCGTGCGAGGTGAAATAGACGAGGCAACCGGCCTTGGCCTTGCCGGAGAGGTCGTTGAGAGTTTCGTAAATGGCGCGGGGATCGGCCTTCAGCGGCTGATCCTTGTACCGGTCGGGCCGCACCGAGAACTGCCGCATATTGGCGGGCGAGAAGCCGATCCGCTGAAGCTCCTTGGAGACATCGCGGCGGGCGTTGTCGAAGACTTCGGTCGGGCCGCCGCGACTTCCGTGGAAGTCGCCGGCGATGACGACGGCGGCCCAATCGCCAAATGGCTGGTTTTCAGCCGGTGGGGCGGCGAACGCCAAACCGGCCCAGCCTAGGGCTAGGGCGAAGAGTGCGCTGGCGAGGCCGGCGCGCGTTCCCATTCTAGCTTTTGTAACGCTGGAAGGGGGTTGGCACCGCGGTTCCGGTGGCCTTGGCCAGCAGCCGCCCGTCGGCGTCGTAGAGCTCGCCCTCTGTGAAGGCGATGGTGCGGCCCCACTTGGCGACGCGGCCTATACCCTTGAGCTTTCCCGGCGCGCCGGGGCGGAAGAAGGTGGTCTTCATCTCGGCCGTCGGCGCGACGTGGGTCATGCCCGAGGCGACCATGCAAGCCACCGACATCGCTTCATCCAGCATGGCGCAGAGATAGCCGCCCTGGATTTGCTTCATCGGATTGAGCAAAAGCTCAGCCTTGGCGTCGAACTCGACCTCGACAGACTTTTCGGCCTGGCTGACCGCGACGATGCGGAAGCCCAGCGTCTGGGAGCCAGTGGGCTGGTTCTTGGAGCGCTGGAAGCGGGCGAGGATCGCCTCGTCCGTGAGGGCTTCTGGTTCCGGAGCAGCGACGTCGGTCATTCGGGCGCGCTCACTTCTTCCGGAACGTGTCGAGCGACACGACGTTCGGGGCGTCCGGATCGGTCTCGGTCGGCGGCTCGGTGGGCTCATCCTGGGCGACGGGCAGGGTTGTCGTGTTGGAAGCCGCAGACTCGAACTGCAGCAGGAACTGGACGCTTGGGTCGTAGAACCGGGTCACCGCGGCGTAGGGCACCGATAGACGCTTGGGCTGGCCGCCGAACTTCAGGGTGATCGAGAAGAAGGTCTCGCCCGGCGCCAGGTCCCAGTACTGGTGCTGCAGGACGATGGTCATTTCGTCTGGGTACTTGCCCAGCAGATCGTTCGGCCCCGACACGCCCGGAGCCTCGGTCTTGAAGGTGATGTAGAAGTGGTGCGCGCCGGGCAGGCCTTCCGGCGCAGCGGCGCGCTTCAGCGCGGCCTTCACCACGCCGCGCAGAGCCTCTTGGGCCATGGCTTCGTAGTGCATCTGGTCTTGGGCCGGCGGGTCCTGGGCCATCGAAACTCCGAGGGGAACAACTTTGGCCGGAGGGTAGCGTTTCGGCGTCCGGGCGCAAGGCGGCTCGCGCGCCAGAAGAGGCTCAATTGACGAGAATTGTAAGGAAAGTGGAGGGGTTCTGTTGCAAGGCCCCCTCCGAGCCCCGCCTAACGCTGCTAAGACGCTAGGAGTTTATGTCGAAATCTGTCGGGTCGCTTACGCGGCCAAACGGACTTCTTCAGCGAAGTTATCGTTCGCATTTAGTTTCAAGCCCGAAACGGTGGGCCAAGCCGAGAGAAAGCAACCCCTTTAGACGTCTGTCGATGCTGATCGGCCCCATGCTTACCGGCGATAACGACCGGGGAAGATTGGTGGAGCCGCCGGGAATCGCACCCGGGTCCAGTCCGCTTATTACGTGCGCGTTTATCCCTATAGTCGGGCCGAAACCCGACATGACTAGTATAGGGACGGGGCGATCGTTTTTGAAGGGCTTCTGGAAATTGACCGCCGATCGCCCCGCCGCGAGCTCCGGCTAGCGCACCACCAGTACGGGCAGGGGGCTGCGGGTCACAACTTCCGAGGTCTGGCTGCCGAGCAGCAGGCGGCCAAGTCCGCGTCGGCCGTGCGACGCCATGACGATGAGATCGCAGCCTTGCGCCTTGGCGGTCTCCAGGATCGCCTCGGCCGGTTGCGCATTGCGGACGTGGATGGTTTCGACGGCGACGCCGTGTTGCTCGGCGGCTTGTTTGGCCCCGGCGAAGACGCGGTTCGCGAACTCGTCCTGCACCTTGTCGTAATCCGCCATCTCGATGGGAACCCAGCCCGCGCCGACGCCCGCGCCCGCGCTTGCATACACCGGGAAGGATTCTGTGACGGTGATGATCGAGACCTTGGCGCCGATCTCCTTCGCCAGGGAGAGCCCATGGTCCAGGCCCTTCTGGGCGACTTCGGAACCGTCGGTCGAGATGAGGATGTGCTTATACATTTTGTCTCCCTAGGTGCGCATATGCATCGCGCTGATAACCAAAAAGGACGTCACGTATTCATGCGGAACGATGCGCCAATTCAAACCGCACGGGCCAAGCCGCTTCAGTGGTGAGGCGCCTGGCTTCCTCAGCTTAGCAGTCGATCTGCCGTCTACGCGAGCGCGCTATCTCATATCTCAACCATGAGTTAGCCTCGAATCAGATTGGAGGGTCTGTCATGCAGAAGTTTGTCGCTGAGTTTATCGGTACGCTTACGCTCGTCCTCTTCGGTTGCGGCGCCGCCGTATTGGGTGGGGACAATGTCGGTCAGCTAGGCATCGCCCTAGCTTTCGGCTTCGCCATCGTCGCCATGGCCTACGGGATCGGCTCGATCTCCGGCTGCCACGTGAACCCCGCGGTCAGCCTCGGGGCGTTCATCGCCGGGCGCATGAGCGCGCGTGAAATGCTCGTCTATTGGGTCGCGCAATTCCTAGGCGCTTTGGTCGGGGCAGGCATCCTTGCGGCCATCGCCGGCATGGCGGGCGGCCTGGGCCAGAATGGCTGGGGGCCGGGTTATAACGGCGAATTCTCGATGCAGGCCGCGCTGATCTTTGAGGTGGTCATGACGGCGATCTTCGTAATCGTGATCCTGGGTTCAACCTCGGCGGAGGCTCAGGCTGGCTTTGCGGGCTTGGCCATCGGCATCACGCTCGCGGTCATCCATATCGTCGGGATCCAAGTCACCGGCGTGTCCGTGAACCCCGCGCGTAGCTTCGGACCGGCGGTGCTGGTCGGCGGCCAGGCGCTTTCGCAGCTCTGGCTGTTCTTCGTCGCTCCGGCTATCGGCGCGGTGATCGCCGGCGCCATCTATCGCTTCCGCGTCCTGCGCTAGGGCGCAGGGGCGGCGTCTTCCTGGGCCGCCGACGGCTGAAACGTCGGCGGCTGTGGGCGCGAGTGGGGGGCGGGCTTCAGTTGTCCGCCCTCAGCCGTCAGTTGGCGGTAGGCGGCCCGCGCGCTCTCAAAGCTGGCGCCGGTCGGATAGATGACGTCGAAGCGGGGCTCATGGCCCAGCGCCGCGCCCAGCGCGGCTTCCAACACATCGGCCGCCTGGCCGACCTCGGCGCTGTCGCAGGCGCGCCGGACCGAACGGGATTTGCCTGGAACCACCAGGGTCAGGTCGTAGGACGTGCCATCAATGCAGAGCGCGTCGGCGGCGTCCGAACCTTCGGCGACCCTGACCTCGCGCGGAGCGTCCCATAGCGGATCCTCACGCAGAGCCAGGAACTTGGCGGCCGAGCCGGCAGGCAGTTCAGCGTCGAACCCGACCCGCCGGGCGATGCCAGGTTCGCAGCAGCCGAGACCGGCCCGGGCCTGGACAAAGGTCTTGCCGTCGCGGCGGACGATCACCCGTATCAGGCTCTGGCGCGCCGAGGTGGAGGGGCGGACCGCCACCTCAAGGATCATTTCTCCATTGCGCAGAATCTGGTTCTGCAGCGGAGGCAACGCCCACAGGCGGTAGAGCAGCGGATCGTAGCCGTTGTCGATGGCGATGGCGGGTTCGCTACGCCCCAGTCGTCGCCCCGCCAGGGGATCGGCGGCTTCCGGCGCCACGGGCCACTTGTCGTCCCACCAACTCTTGGGGTCCGGCAGAGGCCATGGCCAAGCATCCTCTGCGGTGGCCGATGGCGCGGGGGCGGGTGATGAAGTTTGAGCCAGGGCCGGAGCCGCGAGGCTGAGCAGACACAAGATGGTCGCAGGCAAGCGGACCAATCTCGATCCTCCCTACATGGCGTCGACGCCCCTGGTGATGGAAAGCACGCCCGTACGTGAGAGTTCCACCAGGCCGAGCGGGCGCATCAGGTCGACGAACTTGTCGATCTTGGTCGAGGCGCCGGTCATTTCGAAGACGAAGCTCTCGATGGTGGTGTCGACCACCTTGGCGCGGAAGATGTCGGCGATGCGCAGGGCTTCGACGCGGTCGGCTCCGGTTCCCTTGACCTTCACCAGCGCCAGTTCGCGCTCCAGGCCATTGGGGTCGCGGGTGATGTCCTGCACGTGGCGGGTGGCGACCATCTTCTCGAGCTGGGCTTCGATCTGCTCCAGAACGTGCGGCGCGCCGCGGGTGACGATGGTCACGCGGCTGGTGTGGGCCCGCCGATCAGTCTCGGCGACGGTCAGGCTCTCGATGTTGTAGCCGCGCGCGGCGAACAGCCCGACCAGCCGGTGCAGCACGCCCGGTTCGTTGTCGACCAGGATCGCGAAGGTGGCGAGATTCTCGACCTCTTCGGTGTGGCTGAGGTCATAGACGGAGGCGGGCTGGGCGTCGGACATGCGGGCTCTCTAAACGTCGGTCGCCGAGGACGTCTCACATGCGCGCGCGGCGGGCAAGCCGCGACTGGCCGTGTGAGGATCCGCAGGCTTGCGCGGAACGTTGTTTGGTGACCGAAATCGGCGGGCCGGGTCGCTCGGTCCGGTCGCAATCCGGAGCTGACAGTGATGAGCACGCAAGACATCGCCAACGACCTCGTCGCCCTCTGCAAGGCGGGCAAGTTCGGCGAGGTAGGTGAAAAATACTGGGCCGACGATGTGCTGAGCGTCGAGGCGATGCCCGGAGACATGGCGCAGATACGCGGCAAGGAAGCTGCCCGCGGCAAAGGCGAGTGGTGGGCTGACGCCCACGAAATCCACTCCTCGGAGGTAGAAGGCCCCTATGTGAACGGCGACCAGTTCGTGGTGCGCTTCAAGATGGACCTGACCCAGACGGCGAGCGGCGAACGGATCAAGATGGACGAGGTCGAGCTCTACACCGTCAAGAACGGCAAGATCGCCGAAGAGCGGTTCTTCTACGGCGAATAGGGTGTGGTCATTGGCCGGCGCGGGTAGCGCCGGCCAATCGGATCAGACCAGCCGCTTGCCGGCCTCATCGATGATCGAACCCAGGTCGCGGGTTTCCTCGGCCATGATCATCTCATTGTGGGCCTTGCCGGAGGGGATCATCGGGAAGCAGTTCTCTTCCTTGGTGACCCGGCAATCGAACAGCACAGGTTTGCGCACGTCGATCATCTCGCGGATCTTGTCGTCCAATTCGTCCGGGGTTTCGGCGCGCAGGCCGACCCCGCCGAAGGCCTCGGCCATCTTCACGAAGTCCGGCAGGCTGGACGAGTAGGAATGGCTGTAGCGCTCGCCGTGCAGCAGTTGCTGCCATTGGCGGACCATGCCCATCCACTCGTTGTTCAGGATGAAGATCTTGATCGGCAGATCGTACTGAATGGCCGTCGACATCTCCTGCATCGTCATCTGCACCGAGGCGTCGCCGGCGATGTCGATGACCAGGGCGTCGGGGTGGGCCATCTGCACGCCGACCGCGGCCGGCAGGCCGTAGCCCATGGTGCCCAGACCGCCGGACGTCATCCAATGGTTGGGCTGCTCGAAGTGATAGTACTGGGCCGCCCACATCTGGTGCTGGCCGACCTCGGTGGTGATGAAGGTCTCGCGGTGCTTGGTCAGCTCGTACAGTCGCTCGATGGCGTGCTGCGGCTTGATCAGCTTGGTGTCGGGCCGATAGCGGAAGGACTGGCGCGCGCGCCAGGCTTCGATCTGCCGCCACCAGTCGTCCATGGCCGCCTTGTCGGTGGCCAGGTTGCGCTGCTTCCAGACCGCGATCATGTCTTCCAGTACGCTGCCGGCGTCGCCGACGATGCCGATGTCGGCACGGACGTTCTTGCTGATCGACGAGGCGTCGATGTCGATGTGGATCTTCTTCGAACCCGGCGCGAAGGCGTCGAGGCGGCCGGTCACCCGGTCGTCGAACCGCGCCCCGACCGCGATCATCACGTCGCAATCGTGCATGGCGTTATTGGCTTCGAAGCTGCCGTGCATGCCCAGCATGCCCAGCCTCGCCGGATTGGAGGCGGGGAAGGCGCCCAGGCCCATCAGGGTCGAGGTGACCGGCGCGCCGGTC
>NZ_JAUXXE010000002.1 GCF_030681155.1 Phenylobacterium sp.
TTGTCGAAGAGGTTGTTCACGCCAAAGCGCAGGTCGGTTTCCCAAGGCAGCTTAACGCGGCCGTTGAGGTCGAAGGCGTGGTAGGCCTTCACACCGCGCGTGGTGCTGGTGGCGGTCACGACGCGAGCGGAGTTCTCCATCTCGCTGATGTAACGCCAGCGCAAACCGACGCTCGCCGGGCCGTTGGTGTAGGTCAGATTAGTGACCGACTTCCATTCCGGGTGAGCCTGACCGGCGCTGGTTTCAACCGCAGTGCCCCAGGTGCCGGCGTAGTCGTAGGTGGCGGCGCCGGGCAGGTTCTGGACCTTGAAGCTTTCCAGCCAGCCGACCGCGACGTTCACGGCCAGCGAACCGGCGTTCTCGCCCAGACCGGCGTCCATCAGGTCAACGGTCCAGTCGAACTGGACGTCGATCCCGCTGGTTTCGAACTGACCCAGGTTCAGCAGGGGCTGGACCGGGTTCAACGGCACGCCGCTGGCCGGGTTACGCGTCAGAAGCTGGCAGTAGTAGTTGTTCGGGTCGTAGGTCGGGTTGGAGCCGCCGGCGTTGAAGCAGAACTGGAAGGCGTTCTTGATCGGCAGCTGACCAACGGCGTCCTTCACCTTGATGCTGTACCAGTCGATCGAGGCCGACATCCGGCTGAACAGCGGTGACTCGAACGGCGACTGGATGACGGCGCCGAACGAGAAGGTGTCGGCGGTTTCTTCCTGCAGGTCCGGGTTGCCGCCGGTCAGGGCGAACACCTGGGCGGTGCCGAGCTGGTAGCTGTCGATGATGTTCGCCGGCACACCTTGCGCGAGGCAGAGGGCGGCGACTTGAGCACCGCTCGAACCCCGGCGGAACGACGAGCGGACATCGCAGGGATCGCCGTCGGTGTTGGTCGGGCCGGCGGTGCCGACCGCGACGCTGCCCGTCGAGATAGGGGCGAACAGTTCGCCGACGCTCGGGGCGCGGACGGCGCGGTTGTAGCCGCCGCGCAGACGCACGTTGTCCACGACCTTCCAGTCGAAGTCAGCCTTGTAGGTGCTGATGGCGCCGACCGAGCTGTAGTCGGAGAACCGGTAGCCAAGGTTGGTGCTGAACTCCTGGATGAACGGCAGGTCCTTCAGGATCGGAACCAGGACTTCGCCGAACAGCTCGTAGGTGTCCACCGCGCCGCCAGCATTGCGCAGCACGCTATAGCCCAGCACGTCGCTGGTGCCGTCGGGCTGGTTCAGCTGGGTGTCGGGGGTGAAGGTGTACTCGTTGCTGCGGTAGTCGGCGCCGATGGCGAAGCGGACTTCACCGGCCGGCAGTTCGAAGGCGCCGCCCTGGACGCTGGCTTCAACCGTGCGCTGTTCCAGGGTGTTCTGGTTCAGGGTGCGACGGCTGATGTAGCGGATGCAGTCGCCCGACGGGGTCAGGTTGCCGAACGGGTTGAAGCCGCCCGCGCAATATTCCGTGCCGCCCGTGGGGCTGTTCAGCAGACGCGCGACGGCGGAGGCGCTGGCCCCGCCGAATTGCTCGTTGTCGAACTTGGCGCGGCTGAACGAGGCGTAGCCGTCCCAGGTCCAGTCCTTGAAGCCGACGTCGCCCGAGAGGCCCGAGGTGAGCTGATAGACGGTGTAGCTGTACTTCTGGATCCGCGGACCCAGGATGTCGAACGCCTTATAGAAGGTGAAGCCGGCGTTCGGGTTCGGGCGCGAGGCCAGGATGTTGCGGAAATCGGTCGAAATGTAAGGGTTCGAAACCGGAACCGTCAGGCCATAGACGTTCGAGGCCAGGGTCGGATTGCTGATGCCCGTCGACTCATAGTCGGTGAACGAGAACTGCGTGAACATGCGCAGGTTGTCGCTCAGCTCGTAGTCGATCTTGCCGAACACCGAGTAGCGGTCGAGGTCCGACTGCATCGAGGCGCCGTTGTAGCCGAAATTGACCTGCTGCTGGGTGCCCGAAGCGTTCGAGTTGACGATGTAGGCCTGATCGGTTTCCGGATCGCGGAAGTTCAGAACCGGGACGCCAGCCGTCGAGAACAGTGTCTGGTCGGTGTTGAAGCCGATCTGGCCGGTGTACTTGCCCGCCGCGTTGCCGGTCAGAGCGCGCGTGCCGTACTGGCCCACGAACACGTTGTTGACCGAAGCCAGCGTCGGCAGGTTGGCGCCGAACAGTACAGTCCCTTGAGGGATAGTGCTGAGGCCTGGGGTCGAGGTGCGGAAGACGTAGTAGTCGCGGGCGCTCTGCAGAGCGATGTCGCGATTGGTGTAGTCGACCGAGATGACGGCGCTGCCCTTGCCTTCGTCGAAACGAGCGCCGGCGGTCATGGCGATCTTGAAGGATTCGCCGTCGCCCTTTTCCGTGATGCCGTACTGGCTGTCTAGGACGATGCCTTCGAAGTTCCGCTTCAGGCGGAAGTTCACGACGCCGGCCGTGGCGTCCGAGCCGTAGGCCGTCGAGGCGCCGCCGGTGATGACTTCGACGTTGTCGATCAGGGCTTCAGGAATGGTGTTGAGGTCGACCGAGCCGTCCGGGTTGGAAGGCTGAAGGCGACGGCCGTCGAGCAGGATCAGGGTGCGCTTGGCGCCCAGACCGCGGAGCGAGGCGTACGACTGGCCGCCGTTCAGGCCGGTCGAGGTCGAGCCGGTGTTGCCTTGGCCGAAAGAGCCCGAGAACTGCGGCATCTGCGACAGCGACTTCTCGACCGTCACCTGCCCGGTGTTTTCGATGGCCGCCTGGCCAACCGAGACGATGGGGCTGTTGGCGACGTAGTCAGGCCGGGCGATGCGCGAACCGGTGACGACGACTTCTTCAACAGCGACCTCGGCCTCGGTCGTCTGCGCCTGCGCAGCGCCTGCGAGCAACGCGCCAATGGCGCAGCTACCCGCCATAAGCCACTTCAACGAACTGGAATTCATCCGACCGCCCTTGGTAATTTTTACGACACGCCCCTCGCGCGTCCGGTTCCAAGACGCAGGCGTTTCCAAGAGCCACATGTCCGATCTGCAATTCTTCGCAGATGCGGCGCCGACGTGAGCAGGTGCGGCATCGCCGGGCGTTTCACATGACGCTGATCAGGGCCAGGGCTGAAGCTTAGCCTCCA
The DNA here is from genome assembly GCF_030681155.1 of Phenylobacterium sp. Taxonomy (GTDB): domain Bacteria; phylum Pseudomonadota; class Alphaproteobacteria; order Caulobacterales; family Caulobacteraceae; genus Phenylobacterium. The sequence continues at coordinate 3,077 of NZ_JAUXXE010000002.1, forward strand.
GAAATCCTAGAAATATCGATATCCGGCACAACAACCTTCACCACCAGAGCGCGACTATTCGCACATATTTGGTCGAACGTTCATCCTATGGACGAATTTTTGCTCCAATTTGAGGCGAGCGTTGCTCCGTTCTCGCACACATTTGCCTAAATCAAGCTCGGCCATATTCAAGTTCACACTCAAGTCTAAGTGTCGAGAACAGCAAACACCGCCAAGACTCCACAACGGCGCCAACTAATACTCAAAGGCGCTGCTTCGCCCCGCTTCAACGCATGTGAGGGAAACGCGAAATGACCAGAGATCTATTCGTCGCCTCCTGGAACAAGGGCGCGCCTGACGCCTGGGTGGTCCGCCTGGGACTGACCTCCCTGGACTACCAAACGGCCTTCGACGACTTCACCGCGAAAGGCTATCGCCTTCGATCCCTTAGCGGGTACGAGTCCGGAGGACAGGATCGGTACGCCGCGATCTGGGACAAGCGCCCGGGCGGCGCCTGGACGTCTCGTCATGACCTGTCATCGGCTGAGTATCAGCAAGCTTTCCAAGACTTCACCCGCGCCGGATACCGTCCCCGTTTCGTCAGCGGCTACACGGTGCGCGGCCAGGACCGCTATGCGGCCTTCTGGGAGAAGACCGACGGGCCGCCCTGGTCGGCGTGCCACGGACTGAGCGCCAAGAGCTACCAACGGGCGTTCGACGAGTTCGTGGAGCGCGGCTATCGGCCCACCTGGATCAGCATCTATGCGGTCAGCGGCCAGGATCGGTACGCCGCGATCTGGGAGAAAAGCGAAGGGCCGGCCTGGGTCGCCCATCACCACCAAAGCGAGCCAGACTTCCGCGAGGCCTGCAAGGACTTGGCCGCCCAAGGCTATGACCTGGTTTGCGCCGGGGCCGCGGCCGTGGGCGGGCAGGATGTCTATGCCGGCCTTTGGGAAAAGCACACCGCCGACTCGGTGGTGATCCATGGCATGACCGCGCCGACCTATCGGCTCAAGTTCGAGCAATTGGCCGCGCAGGGCTATCAACCGCAGTTCCTGAGCGGCTGGGCCGGCGAAGAGCCGGTGGACGCGCCTCCGGCCACCCGCCAGTAGGCATTATCGGGGTGCGGGTCGGCCATCTGATCCCCACCGGGCTCTATCGACCTCGGTGAGAAAAACAACGCTCTAGTGAGGCACGGCCTCGCTGCTGCGTCTTGTGGATGAGTGGTGCGCTCACGCCGCGCCTGCCGCCTCTCCCTCGCCGAGTATCGCCATGAACCGCCGCTTCGCCCTGCTGATCGTCCTGTCCATGGTGCTCGGGGTGGGAGTGGGCTGGGCGTGCAACCAATTCCTCGATCCCGGCCAGGCCACGCAGGCGGCGGACGGCCTGTCGATCATCACCGACGTATTCCTGCGGCTGATCAAGATGATCATCGCCCCGCTGGTGTTCACGACCCTGGTCGCCGGTATCGCCCACATGGAAGACGCCGCCGCCGTCGGCCGGATCGGCGCCAAGACCATGGGCTGGTTCATCTGCGCCTCGATCGTCTCGCTGCTGATCGGCCTGATGATGGTGCATCTGCTTCAGCCGGGGGCCGGGCTGCACATGCAGACCGCCGCGGCCGCCGCCGCGCCGGGCGTGGCTAGCACCGACGCCTTCACCCTGAAGGGCTTCATCACCCACCTGGTGCCGACCTCGATCGTCGACGCCATGGCCAAGAACGAGATCCTGCAGATCGTCGTCTTCTCGCTGTTCGTCGGCACCGCCGTGGCGGCGCTCGACAACAAGGCCCCCGCCATCCTGCTGCTGGTCGAGCAAGGTGCTCAGATCATGCTCAAGGTCACCGAGTTCGTAATGAAATTGGCCCCCTTGGCCATATTCGCCGCGCTCGCCTCGACCATCGCGACCCAGGGCATGTCGATGCTGGCGGTCTATGGGAAGTTCGTGCTGGGCTTCTACGCCACCATGGGTCTGCTGTGGCTCGTGCTGTTCGCCGCCGCCTTCGTCGTGCTTGGCAAGCGCGCCGTGCCGCTGTTCGGGGTGATCCGCACCCCGGCCCTGCTGGCGTTCTCGACCGCCAGTTCGGAGGCCGCCTATCCTCGCATCCTCGACGCCCTGCCGAAGGTCGGGGTTCGCCGCCGCATCGTCTCGTTCGTTCTGCCGCTGGGATACTCGTTCAATCTCGACGGCTCGATGCTCTATTGCACCTTCGCCACCATCTTCATCACCCAGGCGCACGGCGTCCATCTTACCGTCCAGCAGCAGATCTTCATGCTCCTGCTGCTGATGGTGACGTCGAAGGGCATCGCCGGCGTGCCGCGCGCCTCCCTGGTGGTGATCATGGCCACCCTCACCTATTTCGGCCTGCCGGAGGCCTGGATCGCCCTGGTGCTGGGCGTCGACCACCTGCTGGACATGGGCCGCTCGGCCACCAACGTCGTAGGCAACTCCGTCGCCGCCGCCGTGGTCGCCAAGTGGGAAGGTGAGCTGGACGACATCGAGGACCAGGACCCCGACCTGGGCGGCGAGCCCGCCAAGCTGCCCGCCTAGCGGGCGGAGGCCGGCGCTCTCCAGGCGCAAGTCCCAGCGTCGCGCCGGCCAACATGTGAACCGAGATCAACCGTTGCGGCATCCAGGGGAGATCAGGGCGCCGCTACGGCATGATCCGCATTCGCCGCAGCACCCAATAGGCGCCAGCCACCACCGCTAGGCACAGGCCGCAAGCGGCGACAAAACCGCCCGCCGAACCAGCGAACGGGATGCCCGAGAGGTTCATGCCGAACGCCCCGACGATCAGGGTCGGCGGGATCAGCAGGCTCGACATCACGGTCAGGGCTCGCATGCTGCGGTTGGTGGCGCTGGTGATCTGGGTGTCCAGCTCCTCATGCAGCAGGCGCGCCCGTTCCTGCAGGCTGGCGGCCTCGCGATCCAGATCCTCGGCCTCCTGAGCCAGCCGCGACAAATGCTGCGGCAGCAGCGCCACCTGGTGGTCCTCACGCGGAACACAGGCGCGATGCAGCGCGCTGCGCAGGCCCAGATACTCCCGATGATCGCGCGAAAGCCCGCGACGCGTGGGGCCTAGTTTCAGGTTCTCGACCTCGCCATGGTCGCCCAGCATTCGGTCTTCGACCCGGTCTAGCGCCTGGGCGGCATCGTGAAGACGCTGCTCGGAGACGTCCACATAGCGCTCGATAAGCCGCACTATGGCCTCGGCCGGGCTGGCGATCAGAGCCCCACCCTCCGCCTCGCGCCTTACCTCGTCCACCACCCGCAGGGCCTGACGGCGCGCCGTCACCAGCCTGGCGCCGTCAAAGGCGAACAGCAGCCGCCCGGAGCCGACAGGCCGTCCGTCCAGATCGCGCTCAAGATCGGGCAGCACGCCGAAGGCCCAGTGACCGCTGAACTGGATTTGCACGCGCTGTTCGGTCCGCAGGATCAGGGCGCGAGCAGCCGCCGGCAACTCGTCCAGTCCCTCAAGGTAGAGCCGCGAGCGCTGGTCGCTCAGGGGGAAATGGACCCAGGTCCACGCCTCGGGGCTTTCGGACGCCGCCTCAAAGGCCTGGTCGGTCAGGGCGTGCGCCACGCCGCCATGGAAGACGTAGGCCCATAGAAACGCGCTGGCTTGCCCCATGGTCGTTCCGGTTCCCAGGCCCTGCTGGGATCGGTGATGCGACCTTTAGATGACAGGGCGATGACGCCGCGTGGCTAGCTGCTCATGCCGCGCAAGAAAGCGATGGTTTCGACCGCCGCATAGACCATCACCCCGATCACGATCATGTCGAACGCACGCCGCGCCCAAAGCAGGATGACGCTGCGCCGAGGAGGCGCGACGGCAGTCGGTGCGAACGTAAACCGCATCTTGTCCTCCGCTGGGACGATCTGACTTCTGTTGGGGCGTCACCCGCAAAAGCCAAGCCAGTCGTTCAGCGGAGAGGAGTCAGGCGGCCAGCATCGACCAGCACCACAGCACGGCGCCCGCCAGGAGCAGAGTCCAGATGAAGACCCGAACGGCGACCCAACCGTTGATGGGCGGCTTCCGCGGCGCGGGGTCCCTGATCTGAATAGAGAAGCGCGACATACGCACACAGATAACGACGTTCCATCAAATATCCGTAAACGGGCTTGGTTAGTTTCGGCGCCGGTCAGCCATACGCGCCGAATTTGACCAAGCCGGCAAACGACGGCCTACCTTGCAGCGCTCGGAAATATACCATAGGGGGGTATCCTATGGCACACCTATCCTCCCACAATGACGCCCTGCTGAAACGCGTGCGCCGCATCGCAGGCCAGGTGGAGGCTATCGAACGCTCCATCGCCGGCCACGCCGATTGCGCGTCCACGCTCCATCTCGTGGCCGCCACGCGTGGCGCGATCAACGGGCTGCTTGATGAGGTGCTCGAGGCCCATCTGCGGGAACATGTCGCCAAGCCCGGTCTGGATGACGCCGCGAGGGCGCAGGCCGCCGAAGAAGTCATCGAAGCCATTCGCCGCTACTCGAAGTGAGACAATCCATGAGCTCGCATGACGACTTGGCCACGCTGTCCCACGAACATATCTTTCTGGGCGCGGCGCATGACGCAAACGCCCGACGCACCCTGTGGGTGGTGGGCCTGACCGCACTGATGATGGTCGGCGAGATCATCGCCGGCTACTGGACCGGATCGATGGCGCTACTGGCCGACGGCTTCCACATGGCGACCCACGCGGGGGCGCTAAGCGTGACCGCCATCGCCTACGCCTATGCCCGCAAACACGCCATGAGCGCGAGGTTCAGCTTCGGCACGGGCAAGGTCGGAGATCTCGCCGGTTTCGCCTCGGCCCTGGCCCTTGGCCTCGTGGCGCTGGGCATTGGCATCGAGTCCGTAAAGCGCCTGTTTGAACCGACCAACGTCGCCTTTGGCGAGGCGACAATCGTGGCCGTCGTCGGCCTTGGCGTAAACATCATCAGCGCCGTGCTGCTGGGCGCTGGCCATCATCACCACGGACATGGCCACGACCACCACCACGATCTCGCAGCCCACGGCGCCCATCATAGCGGCGACAACAATCTGCGGTCGGCCTACCTGCACGTCCTCGCCGACGCCCTGACCTCGATCTTGGCGATCGCCGCCTTGGTCGCCGGACGCCTTCTGGGCTGGGTCTGGCTGGACCCTGTGATGGGCATGGTCGGCGCGGTGGTCATCGGCCGATGGTCCTGGACCCTGATGCGCGACACCGCCGCCGTGCTGCTCGACACCACCGACGAGCATGTCGCCGAGGAAATCCGCGAGCTTGTCGAAGGACCAGGCGACAGCCGCATCTGCGACCTCCACGTCTGGCGGGTCGGCCCCGAGGCCCACGCGGCGATCGTCAGCGTCGTGGGCGGGCTAGATGCGCAGGAAGTCCGACGCCGGCTGCGGCCGGTCCATGAGCTCCGCCACCTGACGGTGGAAGTGGCCTAGGCCGGCGCTCGCGCCACATCGCCAAATAGCCGGACGTCTTTCCTTTGGCTGGCCGAGCCGGCGCGATATATCGGGCCAAACCGATAGCCCGGAGATCACATGCACACCGGTTCCTGCCATTGCCGCGCCGTCCGCTTTGAGATCGAGGGCGACCTCGCGCCGATCCAGGTGTGCCATTGCGGCGATTGCCGCAAGGCGCAGGGCGGGCCGTTCGGCACGAATATCCCGGTGGAGACCAGCAAGTTCCACCAGCTGTCAGGCGCAGACGACCTCAGGATCTATGACTCAACGCCGGACAAGGAGCGGGTGTTCTGCGGTCGGTGCGGCGGCCCGCTGTTCAGCCGCCTCAAGAGCAAGCCCGAGGTGATGCGGATCCGCGCCGGCACACTGGACGGCGTCGTCGAAAGCGAGATCGGCTTCCACTTCTACACGGCGTCAAAAGCCAACTGGTGGCCGATCACCGACGACAAGCCGCAATATCCGGACGCCAGGCCGCTCTAATCGCTCAATCGACGATGCGCACCACCGTGATTTCCAGGGGCGCGTCGGGATAGCTCCCGAGCGCAACGGGTCCGACCAATTCGCAGAAGCGTTCGGGATAGACCCGGTCCGCCGTGGCGGCCAACTCGTCCAAGGTCCACCAGCGGATGTCGTCGATCAGGTCGGTTTCATAGTCCGCCCATCCGTCCCGCGAAGGCTCACCGCCGGCGCAGCGGGCGACGAGGTAGCTTTCCTTGAAAAGCACCCGCTCGCCTGAGACCAGAACCCCCTCGCCTTCCCGCGTCCAGACGACCGGGCCGAGGTCGACTTGAGTGAAACCTGTCTCCTCCACGATCTCGCGGATCGCAGCCTGCGCCAGGCTCTCGCCCTCCTCGACGCCGCCCCCGACCGTGAACCACGCGGCGCTGCTCGGCGGGCGGTTGGGCAACCGGCCCCTCATCAGCAGGATCCGGCCTTGCGGGTCGAACAGCAGGACACGGGCGGTCAGACGTTCACGCAAAGGGAAGCTCCGGGAAGTTTGGCCGAATCTAGCCTGTCGAAACGCTTCAGCGAACCTCAGTCTCAATCTGAAGTTAATTGAGGCACGACAAGGTGTTGAGCGTAACGACATGGAGACCCCGATTGTCGCTCGGCCCTCAACGTCTGCTCGGCTTCGCCTTTGCGAGCGCCGACCTGCTTCTGGAAATCACGCAGGATGGCCAGATCAGCTTCGCCATCGGGGCTAGCGAAGCGCTGTCCGGCTCGGCCGAGACCGCTTTGGTGGGCCGCGCCTGGCGCGATTTCATCGACCCTCGCGACCAGATGATGCTCGCGGCCCTGCTGGGCGGCCTGAAGGATGGAGGCCGTGGCGGGCCGCTGGTCGTCAGCCTGGCTGGCGCGGCAGACGGGATCGAGCGGGCCGCCTCGATGACCGCCTTCCGCATGCCGGGCAATGGTGGGGCGACCTCCTGCGCGCTAAGCCGCTCGGCGGCGAAGACAACCCACGGCCTGCAGGACAAGGCCGGCTTCGAAACCACCGCCGCCGCGCTGATCGAAACCGCCAAGGCGACGGGGCTTGAGCTCGAACTCGCCCTGATCGAATTCGGAGGGCTGGCCGCCCTGCGCAAGGTGCTCGGCGAGGAGGGGTCCAGGGCGCTTGAAGAAAGACTTTCCGGCGCGATCCGCTCCCAGTCGCATGGCGGCGCCGCCGCGGCCGACCTCGGCTCGGATCGGTACGCCCTGGTGCGGCAGAAAGGCGAAGCGGTCGAAGCCCTCGTCCAGCGACTGATCGCGCTTGTCTCCAGCGATCCCAACGACAACCTCACGGCCACCGGCCGGACCATGGCTCTGAACGCTGATGTTCAGCCGGCGCAGGTTTTGCGGGCCCTGCGCTTCTCGCTCGACAACTTCATCAAGGAAGGGATGGCGAGCGAAGCCTCGCTGACCCTGAACGAGGCGGTAAACCGCTCGGTGCAGCGCACGCTGATCGATGTCGGCGTCCTTGGCCAAGCCGTGAACGAAAAGCGCTTCCAGCTGGTCTTCCAACCCGTGGTCGATCTGAAGGTGGGTTCGGCCCTGCATCACCGCGAAGTGCTGGTGCGCTTTGGCGACAACGCCAGCCCCTATCCGATGATCCGCATGGCCGAGGAGCTCGACATGATCGAGCCGCTGGACATCGCGGTGCTGGGCGAGACGGTGGCCCTGCTGGCCGCCTCGCCGAAACTGCGACTTGCCGCCAATGTCTCTGGTCGAACGATCGTCAGCCCCAACTTCGTGAGCGCCGTCCAGGCGATGCTGGTCAAGACGCCGCTGGCGCCGGGCCAACTGCTGCTGGAGATCACCGAGAGCGCGGCGATCGACGATCTCGCCCTCGCCGACCGTCACCTCCAGGCGCTGCGCGCCGCCGGCTGCATCATCTGCCTGGATGATTTCGGCGCGGGCGCCGCTTCGCTGGCCTACCTCCAGCAACTGACCCTGGATATCGTGAAGATCGACGGACGCTTCATCCGCGAGCTGCAACATGGCGGGCGCGAAAGCACGTTCATCCGCCATCTGGTCCACATGTGCACCGAACTGGGCGTTAAGACGCTCGCCGAGATGGTGGAGAACGTCCAGGCCGAGGACGCCGTTCGCCGGGCGGGCGTCGACTACGCCCAGGGTTGGCTGTACGGCGCGCCGGGCGACCTGCCAGCCAGTGTCGAACCGGCCTCGGCGCTGGCCCCAGTGTCGCCCGCGGCCCGTCGGCGGGGCACGGTCGACACCTGGGGCTGACGGCGCCTTAGACGCGCGCGACGTACTGATCGACGACCGACTCCAGCACTGTCAGGGGCATGGCCCCCGACAGCAGGGCCGCATCGTGGAATTGGCGGATGTCGAACTTCGGCCCCATCGCCGCCTTGGCCTTGGCCCGCAGGCGCAGCCACTCAAGCTTGCCGACCATGTAGCTGCAGGCCTGGCCTGGCCAGACGCAGTAGCGCTCGATTTCGGTGGTGGCGGCCGACTTCGGCGAGCCATCGATCGAGCTCATCGTCTCGATGGCCTTCTCGCGGCTCCAGCGCTTGGCGTGGATGCCGGTGTCGACCACCAGCCGCGCTGAGCGGAACAGCGAGGACTGGATGTAGCCGATCTCCCCCAGCGGATCGCCGTCATAGACGCCCATCTCGCGGGCCAGCTCCTCGGAATAGAGCGCCCAGCCCTCGCCATAGGCCGAGAGGAAGGTCGCCCGCCGGATCATCGGAAGATCTGCTTCCTGTTGCAGGGACAGCTGGAGGTGATGGCCCGGGACGCCCTCGTGATAGGTCAGGGTCGGCAGCGTCCACTTCGGGTATTCAGCGGTGTCGCGCAGGTTGATCCAGTAGATCCCTGGCCGCGAGCCATCCAGGGAGGGCTGGTTGTAGTAGCCGCCCGGCGCGCCGGCCTCGATGAACTTCGGCACCCGCTTGATCTCCAGCGGCGCCTTGGGAAGCGTACCGAAGTACTGAGGCAAGCGCTTTGACATCGCGTTGACCTGCACCATCAGGTCGGCGAGCAGCTTCTCCTTGCCGGCGTCGGTGTTCGGGTAGTGGTACGTCTTGTTCTTGTAGAGCGCCTGGATCCGCGCTCCGACCGAGCCCTGTGTCATGCCCTGGGCGCGCAGCAACACCTCGGCGCGGGCGTTCAACTCCTTGGCCTGTTCCAGGCCGATGTTGTGAATTTCATCGGCGGTCAGGCGGGTGGTCGTGGAGTCGTGCAGGGCGTGTTCGTAATAGGCCTCGCCGTCGGGCTGGCGCCACACGCCGGCGTCGTGGACGGCCTTGCCCTGGGTTTCCTTGAAGAGCGCGATCTGACGCTCCAGCGCGGGCAGCACCTTGTCCGAATAGATCTTGGCCGCCTGGCCTTCATAGTCGCCGGCGATGCCCTTTTCCTTGGCGCGGCGGGTGACCGACTTCACAAGCGGCGAGGCGTTCGGCGCGCTGCGCAGACCAGCCATCTGGCCCAGCGCCCGCTCGATCACGAAGTCCGGCGGGATCACGCCCGCGGCGATGTCGCGGCGGGCGCGCTCGGTTTCCTGGTCCATGACCGTGGCGAAATCGGCGAGCCGCGAGAGATAGGCGTCGGCGTCGTCCTTCGTCTCGATCCGGTGCTGATTGTCGAGCCAGTCGGGCGTCGACTGATAGGAGCCGTTGAGCTGGGACAGCATGTAGGGCTGGCCGGCGCCGAGATAGCCGTAGTCGAACCGCTGATTGGCCGCCTCGTTGGTCGCGCGGTTGAACATCACGCTGTCATAGTTGACCGCCGCCATGCCCGAGAGCTGCGAGCGGTCGATGGCCTTGAGTTGGCGTAGTTGCTCGGTGTTAAGCGCCTTCTGCTTGGCCTTCTCGTCGAGGGAGGCGCTGTCGAGCTTCCACTTCGCCGGGGCGCGCGCGCCGGTGTCGAGGCCAAGCCCGGTGACGAGCTGCGGCGAGTCGTCCAACGCCTGCTCGAAGACCTGATCCAGATACTTGGCCAGTTGCGCGGCGGCGTCAGGGGCGGCGGGGGGTAGCGGGACAGCAGGCGCCGTCGTCATCGCCACAGGCTCGGCGGTGCTGGCGCAGCCGGCCAGGGCGGCCATGGCGCCGGCGGACAGAAGAAGTTGACGGCGGCTTTGCATGTAGCACCCTCCCCGAACTCGTTACATTTGTGACGCCCACCTATTTCGGAGCTGGCGGAGCGCTGCAACAACGCGTCGTGGCGCAAATTGTTAATTCGCCGTAATGCAGGCGCGCGGTCGTTATCGCCCTGTCGCAGAAGAACCCCATTCTACGAGTAGGTGAGATCTATCCCCTTTTGGAAGCCTACCCACGTGCCTGACACCAAGCCCGCTGACTGGAGCCGCAAGCTCGCCGACTACAAGCGTCCCGTTCTGGCGCGCAGCATCTTTGAATTGGCGCTCACCGCCTCGGCCCTGGCGACCCTATGGGCGCTCGGTTGGGCGGCCATGTATTTCGGCCTGTGGTGGCTGGCCCTGCTGCTCACAGTACCGGCCGCCGTCTTCCTCGTGCGGCTGTTCATGATCCAGCACGACTGCGGGCATGGCTCGTTCTTCGAGGCCAAGGCCGCCAACGATTGGGTCGGCCGCTCGATCAGCCTGCTGACCCTGACGCCCTACGACTATTGGCGCCGGACCCATGCGATGCACCACGCCACATCCGGCAACCTGGATCGCCGCGGCCTGGGCGTCATCGAGATGCTGACGGTGGACGAGTATCTCGCCCTGCCCCCGCTCAAGCGGCTGGGCTACCGGCTCTACCGCAATCCGGCGGTGATGTTCGGCATCGGCCCCACCTTCGTGTTCTTCCTGCAGCAGCGGGTGCCGGTCGGCATGATGAAGGACTGGCGGACCTGGGTCTCGACCCTCGGCAACACCGCGATCATCGCGGTCGGCGTCGGGATCATGATGTGGCTGATCGGCGTCGCGCCGGTCGTGCTGGTGAATTTCACCACCCTGGTGATCGCCGCGACCATCGGCGTCTGGCTATTCTTCGTGCAGCATCAGTACGAAGGCGTTTCCTGGTCGCGCAACAAGACCTGGAAGCGGGATCAAGCCGCCCTGCACGGCTCCTCGCACTACGACCTGCCCCAGCCGCTGCGCTGGCTGACGGCCAATATCGGCATCCACCACGTCCACCACCTGTCGAGCCGCATCCCGTTCTACCGGCTGCCGCAGGTGCTCCACGACCATCCTGAACTCCAGGACGTCAGCCGCATCGGCCTTTTGGACAGCTTCAAGAACGCCCGCCTCGCCCTCTGGGATGAGGCGGCCGAACGGCTGGTGTCGTTCCGCGAGATCCGCGGCCGCGAACGGTTGGCGTAGCGCGGCGCGCGCCTCTCCACCCGCGGAGGGAAATGCGGGGGCTCCTGCCCCCGCGTCAGAGTTGACACCCCGCCGCTGCTGCCCCCCACTTCTCTCCATAAAAAGAAGAGCATGTGGGAGAGAGACCGTGAGCGCATGGACATTCGCTGACGTCTGGGAGGCCATCGCCGCCCGTCAGCCCGACAAACCGGCCCTCATCCAGGGCGACCGCATCGTCACCTGGGGCCAGTTCGACGCCCACGCCGACGCCCTGGCAGCCCACCTGGTCGCCAGCGGGCTGACCTCGGACGCCAAGGTCGCAGCCTATCTCTACAACGGCCCCGAATACCTCGAGACCTACTACGCCGCCTTCAAGGCCGGCATGGCCCCGATCAACACCAATTACCGGTATGGCGGCGATGAGCTGACCTATCTGTTCGACAACGCCGACGCCCAGGCGGTGGTGTTCCACGCCGGCTTCGCTGAGACGCTTGAGCCGCTGCGCGCCAAGCTGCCGCAAGTGAAGCGCTGGATTTCGGTCGCAGAGCCGGGCCATCCCGCGCCAGCTTGGGCCGACGACTACGAAACGATTGTCGCGACGCAGTCGCCTCATCCGTTCAAGGCGCCCTGGGGCCGCACGCCCGACGATCTGGTGTTGCTCTACACCGGCGGCACCACCGGCATGCCCAAGGGGGTGATGTGGCGACAGGACGACCTGTTCAACGTCATCGGCGCTGGCGGTCACGCAATGATGGGCCTGCCCCCGCTCGAACGGCCGGAGGATGTCGGCGACCGGCTCCCCACCTATGAGCAGCCGACGACCCTGGTCTGCTGCCCGCTGATGCACGGCACCGGGCAGTTCTCGGCCTTCATCACCTTGAACATCGGCGGCGCGGTCGCGTCCCTGCCCTCGAGGCAATTCAGCGCCATGGAGCTGTGGGACGAGGCTGTGCGGCTGCACGCCGACAACATCGTCATCGTCGGCCTAGCCTTCTCCACCCCGATGCTGGAGGCTCTGGAAGCCAACCCCGACCGCTGGGACCTTTCTCACGTCAAGGCGATGAGCTCGTCCGGTTCGATGTGGAGCCAGGAGAACAAGCGCGGCCTGCTGTCCTACGCCCGCAATGCGATGATCATGGACAGCTTCGGCTCGTCCGAGGCCGTCGGCCTGGGCGCCTCGGCCTCCGCGCCCGGCGCGGAGGCCGCGACTGCGGCCTTCATGCTCGGTCCCAACTGCTCGGTGTTCACCGAGGACGGCCGCCGGGTCGAGCCGGGCTCGGGCGAGCGCGGCCTGGTCGCGGTCTGCGGCTTCCTGCCGACCGGCTACTACAAGGACCCCGAGAAGAGCGCCAAGACCTTCCGCAATATGGACGGGCAGCGATGGAGCGTCCCGGGCGACTGGGCCGAGGTCAATCTGGACGGCACCTTGAAACTGCTGGGCCGAGGCAGCCAGTGCATCAACACCGGCGGCGAGAAGGTCTTCCCCGAGGAGGTCGAGGAGGCCCTGAAGACCCACCCTTCAGTCCGCGACGCCGTGGTGGTCGGCATCCCCGACGCCCGGTTTGGAGAGCGCATCTGCGCGGTGGTCGAGCCCGACCCCTCCGTCCCGGCCCCCACCCTGGAAGAGATGTCCGGTCACGTGAAGACCAGGCTCGCGGCCTACAAGGCCCCCCGCGAATTAGTGGTGGTGGAAAGCATCGGCCGCGCACCCAACGGCAAGGTCGACTACAAGGCCTCCCGCGAGCGCGCCTTGGCTGCGCTTGGGGTGAGCGCCTAGGCTCGGCCAATTCCTTCATGTCTTGGGACCAGGTTCGCCTGAGACAAGGAAACCCCATGGCCGACACACCGCAGACACCGGAAGCGGTGGCCTACCAGCTCATGCGCGACGTCCTCGCGGCCGAGGGCGGCGCGCTGGCGGGCGACGGGCCGAGCCGAGCCTGGCTGCTCACCACCTATGCCGAATGCCTGAAGACCGTCCGCCCTGAGGTCGCCAAGGCTAGCCCGACCCATGGCCGCAGCAGCTTCTAGGACGCGGACCAGGCTTGACGCTCCACCGGCGCCGGCCTATCGACGTTCTCCCGGTCCGCAGTTCACCGAGGCATCGCCGCCCGCGAGGGCAAGCTAAACCTGCTCAGACTTCCTCGACTGACACCTCTTTCCCGTGCCAGCTCGGAATGGCGATCACCGTTCATCCCTCGGCACGCAGGGAGAGATCATGTCTAGAACCGCGATACCGTTTCAAACCTCCGACATCTCCGGCCTGGCGCGTTCGTTGCGCGCCCAACTCGCCAACCACGACGCTGTGCCCGGCCACGTCGAACTGCTGAACATGCTGGCCCGGTCGATTGGCTGCCGGAACTTCCAGCAGCTCCGGGCGCAGGCCGACGCCGCGCCAACGACGGTCATCGTCGCCGCGGAGGCGTCGCCACCCGTGGATCTGCGTGCGGTCGAACGGACTGGACGTTGCTTCGCCCGGGACGGCCGCCTGATGCGGTGGCCCGCCAAACGCGGCGATCAGGTGCTGGCGCTCTGGGGGCTGTGGTCACAGTTGCCGCCACGGCAGATGTTCACCGAGCGCGAAATCAGCGAAGTCCTGCGCGGCCTGCATGACTTTGGCGATCACGCCCTGCTGCGGCGTGAACTCTATGAAGCGCGGCTTGTCACCCGCACGCTCGATGGACGCGATTACCAACGCATCGAACGACCACCGACAGTCGACGCCGCCGCGGTGATCGCCCAACTGAAAGTCGGTCAGCCCGCCCGCTGAGCGCCGTCGCGTGTCCGCCTAGGGTTCGGCGGACACGCGAACCAGCAGCTTGCCGTCATGATCACCGGTGAACAGCCGGTCCAAGGCCGACACGGCGTTCTCCAGCCCATCCTCGACATGCGCTTTCCACTTGATCTGACCCGAGGCGACCCACGGGGCCAGCTCCGCCATCGCCTCGGCGGCGCGCGGCAGGTAGTCGATGACGATGAAGCCCTGGATGTGGATGCGGTGCATCAGCACGCGGGCGAAGTCGGACGGCCCTGGCACTGGCCCTTCGGTGTTGTAGGTCGAGATCATCCCGCAAAGCGGCATGCGGCTGTGGTTGTTCATATGGCCGATGACGGCGTCCATGACCTTGCCGCCGACGTTCTCGAAATTGATGTCGACGCCGTTGGGCGCGAGACGGCCCAGCGCCTCGCTGACATCCTCGGACTTGTAGTCGATGGCTCCGTCGAACCCGAGGTCCTGGGTGATCCAGCGGCATTTCTCCGCGCCGCCAGCGATCCCGATGACCCGGCATCCCTTCAGCTTGGCGATCTGTCCGACGATGGAGCCGACGGCGCCAGCCGCGGCCGACACCACGACCGTCTCGCCCGGCTTCGGTTTGCCGATGTCCATCAGGCCGAAATAGGCGGTGAGCCCTGTCGCGCCGAGCACGCTCATATAGGCGGTCAGCGGAACCCCGGGGATGTGCGGCGTGCGCCGGGCCATGGCCTCGGGGGCCACGGTGTAGTCCTGCCAGCCGCCGAGGCCGGGATTGACGACCGCGCCGACCGGCAGGCTCGCCGAGCGCGACTGTTCGACCACCCCGATCACGCCCCCGCGCATGACCTCGCCGATCTGTACGGGCGGCAGGTACTGGTCCTGATCGCTCATCCAGATCCGGTTGGTGGGATCGAGGGACAGATAGATGTTCCGGACCAGCACCTCGCCGTCCTTGAGCTCGGGCGTGACGCTCTCGATCAGCTCCAGGTCGTCTGGTCCGATGGCGCCAGTCGGACGATGGCGCAGCACCCATTGGCGATTGATCGGCATGACGTTCCCTTCCTTAAGCGGCCGGGATCATGCGGCCGCGGCGTAGGGGAAGTCGAGGGCCCTAAGCGATGCGCCCCGTACGCTCGCGCCGACTGAAGCGCGCCGCCAGCAACGAAATCACCATCAGCGCGGCCAGCGGCCAGGCGATATCGGGCGTCAGGAAAATCGCGGCGGTCGGCGTGCGGCTGGCCAGGAACGCCTCGCCCAGCCCATCGCCCAGATAGCTGTAGATCAGCGAATACGGAATGGCCCCGACCACCGTCGCCGCGACATAGGCGCGGAACGGCGCACGCGCGCAGCCGGCGGCGACATTCACCAGGCCGAACGGACTGAGCGGCACCAGCCGCAAGGTCAGAAGATAGCCGAAGGGCGCGCGCTCGAAGCCCTCGACCAGCTTTCGCAACCGCCCGATGGCCAAGCGATTACGGATGTGGTCGCCCGCCGCGAAACGCGCAGCGAGGTAGGCCATGATCGCCCCGCCCGTCGATCCGACGACGGTTGCGAACGTGCCGATCAGTGGGCCGAACAGGAAGCCGCCGGCCAGCATCATGACTAGGCCCACCGGTACAAACGCCGCCGTCGCCACGGCATAGAGCGCGGTGAACACCGCCAGGGCCAGCAGCGGGTTGGCCGCCACCTCCGCGCGCAACCGCATTTCGTGGGCCTGGAGATTGTCCAGCGAGATGTCAGTCGCCATGCCGCTGGCGTAGAGCCAGGCCGTTGCGGCGATCAACAGGAGCGCGGGCGCCCAACGCGCGAAGGCCCGCAGGATTTTGCGGCCTTGTGTCTCAACCTCGGTCGTCTGGCGTGCCACGTCGCCATGTCCCCTGATTGCAGACCTTGAGGCTCCGAAGACTGGCGCGAATCACAACGCAGGATCGCCGCGGAAACCGCAGCGATCCTAGCTATGAGTTTGTGACCGGACGAAGACGCCTAGCGGCGTTCGTCGTTGCCCTTTTTCTTCCACGGCGGCTTGCCGGCCTTGGGGCCAGGTGCGCCTGGAGGGCCCTTGAAGGCCGGCTTGGCGCCGTCGCGCGGCGGACCCTTGCGGAAGGGCGGACGATCCTCACCGGGCGGGCCTTTGCGGAACGCCGGCTTGCCTTCGCCCGGAGGTCCCTTGCGGAACGGACGGTCGCCGCTTGGCGGACCCTTGCGGTTCGGGCCGCCACGCGGCGGCGAGGTCGGACCGCCCGGAGGCGACGAAGGTTCGATCTTGATCTCGTCGGCCACGGTCGCCTTCACGGCCGCCGCGAACTTCGGCTCGGCTTCCTTGGAGATCTCGAACTTCGTCTCGCGATCAAAGATCTTGATCGAGCCAATGTCCTTCTTAGTGACATGGCCCAGACGGCAAATCATCGGGATCAGCCACTTCGGGTCAGCGTTCTTGTCGCGGCCGACGCTGATGCGGAACCAGGAGACGTCCTCCGGCGCGAGGCGCGGCGGACGGCCGACCGGGCCGCCCTCGCGGTCGCTGGGGTCATAGCGGTCGCGCTGCGGACGCTCGCGATCGCGGCTCTGGGAGTCGCGCATACGCGCATCGTCGTAGAGCTCTTCCGCCGCGGGCAGGCGCTGACGGTGCAGACGGATCAGGGCCGCCGCGACCTCTTCGGCGCTGCGGTTCTCCAGCACCAGCTTGGCCAGGGCGAGGTCTTCCTCCGCCATTGGTTCGGTCAGGATCGGGTCTTCCAGCAGGCGCGCCTGATCCTTGGCGCGGATTTCGTCGGCGGTCGGCGGACCTTGCCAATGGGCGTCGACGCCGGCCGAGGCCAGCAGTTGCTCGGCCTTGCGGCGACGAGTGTAGGAGACCAGCAGGACGGAAATGCCCTTCTTGCCGGCGCGGCCCGTCCGGCCCGAACGGTGCAGCAGGCCCGGCTTGTTGATCGGAATGTCGGCGTGGATGACCAGGCCGAGGTCGGGCAGGTCGAGGCCACGGGCGGCGACGTCGGTGGCGACGCACACCCGGGCGTGACCGTCGCGCAGCGCTTGCAGGGCCTCCGAACGTTCACGCTGGCCAAGTTCGCCGGACAGACCGACTACGGCGAAGCCGCGCTCACGCAGCGCGGCGTGCATATGGCGCACGCCTTCACGCGTGTTGCAGAACACCAGGGCGCGGGCGGATTCGTAGAAGCGCAGCACGTTGACGACGGCCAACTCGATCTCGTTCGGCGCCACGCGGATGGCGCGGTATTCGATGTCGCCGTGCGGCTCGTCGCGACGCACGGTGTCGACGCGCAGGGCGTTTTTCTGGTAGCGCTTGGCCAGGGCCGCGATGTCCTTGGCGATGGTGGCCGAGAACAGCAGGGTGCGACGGTCGACCGGCGAGGAATCGAGGATCTCCTCCAGGTCTTCGCGGAAGCCCATGTCGAGCATCTCGTCGGCCTCGTCGAGGACGAGGACGCGCAGCGAGCCCAGATCGAGGTTGCCGCGCTCAAGGTGGTCCTTCAGACGGCCCGGCGTACCGACCAGGATGTGGACGCCGTCCTGAAGCGCGAACTTCTCGCGGCGCGGATCCATGCCGCCGACGCAGGTTTCCACCTTCGCGCCGGAGTCGGCGTAGAGCCATGTCAGCTCGCGGCTGACCTGGATGGCCAGTTCGCGGGTCGGGGCGATCACCAGGGCCAGCGGGGCGCCCGGCTTGCCGAAGCGGGCTTCGTCGCCCAGCAGGGTCGGGCCAGCGGCGAGGCCGAAGGCCACCGTCTTGCCCGAGCCGGTCTGGGCCGAGACCAGCAGGTCGCGGCCGGCGGCCTCTTCGGTGAGCACCGCCTCTTGAACGGGGGTGGGTTCGGCGTAGCCCTGGCTCGCGAGCGCGCGCGCCAAGGCGGGGTGGATGTCGGGGAAGGCCATAGTCGTCCTGTCGGTTCGCGCCACACACAAAGAACGCGCGGGCGCGCCTTAGAGGCCAAGCAAGACGTTACGGCAAGCCTTGCAGCAAGGAATTCATTAACTGGTGCGGAAGAGCCGCAGGGCGGAAACCGCTGTTTTTACCCGCACCGAGCATGGCAAGCTGGCTCAAAAAGGGAGTTCAGATGCCTGCCTACGAGACCGAGATCGCCGCGGCCCTGGCCGTGACCGACGCCTTCATGACCGCCTTCAACGCTCGCGACCTGCCGGCCTTCGAAGCGACCTTCAACTTTCCCAGCATCCGCCTGGCCTCCAACACCCTGGCGGTGATCGAGCCCGGCTATCATCAGCCGCAGATGTTCGAGCGCGGCCCGCTGTCGGACTGGGACCACTCGGCCTGGGAGCGCCGCGAGGTGATCCACGCGGGCGCCGACAAGGTTCACCTGGACACCCGCTTCACCCGCTACCGCAAGGACGGATCGGTGATCGGCGGCTTCGACTCCATCTATGTGATCACCTGTGAAAACGGCCACTGGGGTGTGAAGGCCAGATCGAGCTTCGCGCCCTAATCGCTGGACATTCATGGCGGAATAGGCGCGTGACCTGCCGCCATGACCCAACGAATTGAAAATGTCGCCGTCATTGGCGGCGGCCCGGCTGGCCTCATGGCCGCCGAGGTGCTGAGCGCCGCTGGCCTGGCCGTCACGGTCTACGATCGGATGCTGACGCTCGGCCGCAAGTTCCTGATGGCTGGCCGCGGCGGCCTGAACCTGACCCACTCCGAAGACTTCGAGACCTTCATCACCCGCTACGGCGCGCAGGCGCAGCAGCTTCGGCCGGTGCTTGAGGCCTTCACCCCGGCCGACCTGATCGCCTGGGCCGAGGGCCTGGGCCAGGAAACCTTCATGGGCTCCAGCGGCCGCATCTTCCCGCGCGCCCTGAAAGCCTCGCCCCTCTTGCGGGCCTGGCTGGCGCGGCTGACCGCCCAGGGCGTGGAGTTCCGCACCCGGCGCGACTGGCGCGGCTGGAACGAGGCCGGCGATCTGATCTTCGCGCTCGACGACGCCAGCATCGAGACCGCGCGCCCGGATGCGACCATCCTGGCGCTCGGCGGCGCAAGCTGGCCTCGCCTGGGTTCGAACGGCGCGTGGACACAGGCCCTGGCCGAGCGCGGCGTCGAACTTGCGCCGTTCCAGCCCGCCAATAGCGGCTTCGACGTCGCCTGGAGCGAGGTGTTCCGCACCCGCTTCGCAGGCCATCCGCTGAAGAACATCGCGCTCACCTTCGGCGAACGTACGGTCCGTGGCGAGGCTATGATCGCCGACTATGGGATCGAGGGGGGCGCAATCTATGCTCTGTCGGCCGATCTGCGCGCCGCGATTTCGCGGGACGGATCTGCGGTCCTCCACGTCGACCTGCGTCCCGATGTCAGCCGCCCCAAGCTGGCTGACCGATTGCACAAGGTGGTCAGCGGCCAGTCGACGACCAATCTTCTGCGCAAGACCGCCAGCCTGACGCCGGCGGAGATCAATCTGCTGCGTGAAGGCCACGGGGTCGAACTGCCGAAAGACGCTGGCGCCCTGGCCCGCGCGATCAAATCGACGCCGATCACGCTCAAGGCCGTGCGCCCCATCGACCGGGCGATCTCGACCGCCGGCGGCGTGAGCCTGCCTGGCCTGGACGAAGGTTTGATGCTTCGCGCCATCCCCGGCGTCTACGTCGTGGGGGAGATGCTGGACTGGGAGGCGCCGACCGGCGGCTATCTCCTGCAAGGCGCCTTCGCGAGCGGCGTGGCCGCCGCCCGAGCGGTGCTCGCTACTCGTTAGAATGCTTCAGGCGGTCACGGATCGAGGGGCGCTTCTTCCGCGGTGCGGGGGGCCCCTTCACGTGCGCCTTAGGCAGGGGCGGCAGCGCCTCATCCGCGCCGTCGGCCAATAGGCGGGCAGCTAGCAGAAGGTCGCCCTTCACAACGCCGAAGTCGCCGCTTTCCACCCAAGCTCGGACAGCGCCCTCGACAAAGGCCTCCGACAGGCCGGTCACCTCGACGGTAGGCGCGGGGTCCTTGAGCACCAGCGGGTTGGCCTCGGCTCGCGCCTTGAGGCCGGCCAACAGCGCCGGGACATCGCGCTTGTTGTCGACGCGGAACACAGCGTCGACCCGGCGACGGCTGTGATAACTGGTGTTGACGATGACATCGCCGAACACCTTGCCGTTCGGCAGCACGACCTTGAGATTATCGGGGGTCGCGAGCTCGGTGACGAAGAGGTCGAGCATCTTCACCGTTCCGGTGCGACCGCCGATCTCGACCGTGTCGCCGACGCGATAGGGGCGGAACAGCAGCAGCATGACGCCGGCGGCGACGTTGCTGAGCGTGCCTTGCAGGGCTAGGCCCACAGCCAGCGAAGCCGCGCCCAGGACCGCCAGGATCGACGTGGTCTGAACGCCAAGTTGCTGCAACACCGCGACGAAGCCGACGACGATGACGAAATAGCGCGCCATCGAGCCGGCGAAGCTCTGCAGGGTGACGTCGGGGGGGCCGCCCCCGTGGACGCGAGCGATAAGGCGCCGCACCAGCCGCGAAGCCCAGCCCGCCGCCCACCATGTGACGGTCATGATGATGACCGCGACGACGAGGTTTACGGCCAGGTCGCCCGCAGCGTTAATGAACTTGTGGAGGACGTCCTCGTCCGTCGTCACCGTCTGGCGCAGACGTTCAGTAAGCTCGGTTTCAAATCCCTGCATGAAGCTCGCTTAGCACTCCTCGGCGGCCCAAGGCCAATCGGTGAATACGTCAGGCGGCCTTCTGGAGTTCCTGCTTCACGCGCTCAGCCAACGTCTTGATGTCAATCGGCTTGGGCAGGAATGAGACGTTCTCCTCGCCTTCCAGCAGGTTGGAGAACTCCGCCTCGGCATAGCCGGAAATGAACATCACCGGCGCGCCGGCCAGATAGATCCGGGCGTGCTTCAGCAGGTCGGGGCCCTGCATGCCGGGCATGACCACGTCGGAGATCATGAGGTCGATCTTGCCGGCATATTCCTCGGCCAGTTCCAGAGCTTCCTCGCCCGAAGCGGCCTCGATCACCTCATAACCGCGGGCCCGCAACAGCTTGGCCGCCACGCCGCGCACGGCGTCCTCGTCCTCGACAAACAGGATGCGGCCGGCGCCCGAAAGGTCGCGGGCCTTGGGCGGCGCCTTGACCACTGGCACCAGGGCCGGAGCCGAGGCGCTGGGCACATGCACCGGCAGGAAGATACGGAAAGCCGCGCCTTCGCCGGCCTTGGAGGCAACGCTGATCCAGCCGTCCGACTGTTTGACGATGCCATAGACGGTGGCCAGACCCAGGCCCGTGCCCTCGCCCACCGGCTTGGTGGTGAAGAAGGGGTCGAAGATCTTGTCGATGACGTCAGGCGCGATGCCGGGCCCGTCGTCGGACACCTCGATCAGCGCCTGGTCGCCCTGGGCGGCGGGATAGCCGTGTGCGACGGCCTCGTCCTGGGTCAGGCGCGCGAGACGGATGCGGACAACCCCGCCGCCATGCGCGCGCACGGCGTCGCGGGCGTTGACGGCCAGGTTCATCACCGCCGTCTCGATCTGGCTACGATCGGCTCGGACGTGCGGCAGGTTACGGCCGTATTCGGTCTCGAGCTTCACGTCCTCGTAAAGCACGCGGCGCAGCAGCACCTCGGACTCGCTGATCAGTTCGCCCAGGTCGAGGGTCTCGCGCTGGACGGTCTGCTTGCGCGAGAAGGCCAGCAGCTTGCGAACCAGATCGGCCGCGCGGGCCGAGGTCGAACGGATCTCGTTCAGCCCCTCGTAGGAAGGATCCCCGACGGGATGGCGCTGAGCCAGCACGTCGAGCTGCATGAAGATCGCGGTCAGCAGGTTGTTGAAGTCGTGCGCGACGCCGCCGGCGAGCTGGCCGATGGCCTGCATCTTCTGGCTCTGCGATAGCTGCAGTTCGATCTGCTTCTGCTCGGAAACGTCGACCAGATAGGCCACCCAGCGCCCGTCAGTCTTGGATAGGTAAAGGTGAGCGACCTTGGCCTGATCGCAGGCGAGGCGGACTTCCAGGGCGCCGACGTGACCATCGGCCAGCTTCTGGGTCGCATCGGCGCGTGACGCCGCATCGATCAGGTCGCCGAACACCGTGCCCGCCGCGCCGCCGCCGGCCACGGCCGACAGCGTCGGATTGGCCTCGACGATGGTCGCGGCGAAGGGGTCTTCGCCATCCAGCAACGCCGCGCCAAACGGCGAGGCGGCGGCGAATGCGTCCAGCACCTTGGGCGGCGGCGGCTTGGCGGTGTTGAAGGCGTCCAGGACCTCGGCCGCGGCGCGCGGCAGGGCCAGGGGCGCGGGCTCGGCCAGGCGAACCAGGAAGCGACGCTCGCCCAGCGGGGCGACAGTGGCCGAATGCTCCGATCCATTGTTGCGGATCGAGGCCTGGGCGGTTTCGCCACGGCGCGCAGCGGTCAGGGCCGAGAACAGGCTGGCCGCCGAGGGACCGCCCTTTGGCAGGCGCGAGGCGGCGCCCAGGACCAGCCGCCACGAAGCGTTGGCGGCATGGATGCGGCCATCTGCGGCGGCGATCGCCGCCGGCTCCGACAGCGCGTCGATAAGCTTGTCGGCGCCGGGCTCGGCCGCGGGCGCCGGCGCGGCCGAATTGCGCACGGCGAACAGCCCCAGGCACGCCACGCCGGCCAGGCCGATCAGCAGCATCAAGCCGGCGCGTGTCGAAGGACCTGCGTGGATAGCGGGCACGGCCGCGAAGCCCACGGCGGCGACGAAGCACAGGGCCGCGAACACCGTCAGCAGGTCGAAACGGCGGCGAGCGCCCTCAGAGTTCGACGACTTGGCCATAGGGAGGCCTCGGTTGATGCCAGACGGAGAGGCGATGGCCTCCGGCGAATCAGTCACGCAATCTTCTCACGATTTCTCAGCGACCACGGGCATTTGCGACTACGCGGGCGCTGTTGCTCATGATGAAGCCGATCAGCTTGGCTACGGCTTCGTAGTGGGCGGGCGGAATGAACTCGTCGAGTTCGACGGCGGCGTAGAGGGCCCGGGCGAGCGGCGGGTCCTCGATGACCGGCACGCCATGCTCTTCGGCGAGCGCGCGGATCTTCAGGGCGATGGCGTCCATGCCCTTTGCGACGCACTGCGGAGCCGCCGTTTCGCCAGCTTCGTACTTGAGCGCGACCGCGAAGTGAGTGGGGTTCATCACCACCATGGTCGCGTTCGGAACCGCCGCCATCATCCGGCTTCGCGAGCGCTGGATGGCGATCTGGCGACGCTTGGCCTTGAAGTGCGGGTCGCCTTCCGAGTTCTTGTATTCTTCCTTCTGCTCTTCCTTGGTCATCCGCATGCGCTTCAGGAAGCGCTGGCGCTGCCAGAACCAGTCGAGCCCGGCGATGGCCAACATCAGGGCGGCGGTGGCGAAGACCAGCTTGCGAAGGATCTCCGACAGCAGCGGCAGCATCGCCGCCGGGTCCATCGCCGCCAGCTCGCGCAGCGGGTGGAGGTAGGGCTTCATCACCACCCATCCGACCCAGCCGACCATAACGATCTTGGCCACCGACTTGACGAACTGCATCAGGCTGTCGAGCCCGACCAGACGCTTCAGCCCAGCCATCGGCGAGACCTTCTTCCAGTCCGGCTTCACCTTGTCCGGGCTGTACATGAACCCGGTCTGGATCAGGTTTCCGCCAACCCCCATCACAGCGGCGACGACCAGGACGGTGATCAGCAGCGGCGCGGCCGCGCGGGCCGCGACGCGGGCGACCTCGATGGCCCCGTGCCCCTCCAGGCTCATGCTTTCGGGATGGGCTATGAAGGGCAGCAGCGCGCTGGCCAGGTTCTGCGACATCCAGCCGCCGGCGATGGCGATGACCGCCGCGGCGCCGGAGAACGAGGCCAGGGTGGCGAGGTCCGGGGTCTTGGCGACATCGCCCTTCTCCCGCGCCTTCTGGAGCTTGGTGGGTGTCGCCTCTTCTGTTTTAGAGGCTGCGTCCTGTTCGTCGGCCATCGCTCTAGCCTAGGAACAGCGAGGTGAGCTCGCGATAGCGGTTGAGCCAGACCATGCCGATGGTCCCAAGGCTGAGGGCGAAGATCGAAAGTCCGAGCAGCACGATCAGCGGCGTGGCGACGAAGAACACCTGGAACTGCGGCATCACCCGCCCGACCAGACCGGCGGCGATGTTGAAGACCAGCGAGAAGACCACAACCGGGGCGGCCAGCTGCAAGCCCAGCTTGAACGACCCGGCGACCGTCTGCACCGCGAGTTGGGCGCTGTCGGCGATCGGGATTTCGCGCCCGAACGGGAAGATGGCGTAGGACCGCACGATGGCGGTCAGGAACATGTGGTGCAGGTCGGTCGCCATGATCAGCGTGATGCCGATGAGGCCCAGGAAGGTGCCAATGGTGGTCGAGGGCGAGGCCTGGCCCGGTGCGGCGGTCTGGGCGAAGGCCAGCGTGGTCTGGATGGAGATGATCTCGCCCGTCGTGCTCAGCGACGACAGGAAGATCTTCAGGATCCCGCCGATCATCAGGCCGATCATCAGTTCCTTGATCACCGCGCCGGCGACGCCGGACACGTCGGGCGGAACCGCCATGCCACGCGCGACCACCGGCATCAGCATCAGGGCCATCAGGAAGGCGAAGGCGAGCCGGACCCGCGGCGGCACGCTGGTATCGCCAATGCCGGGCAACAGCATGACGATCGCCGCGACGCGGGCGAAGATCAGGCCTCCTGCATAGACCTGGGATGCGGCTGCAAAGCTTTCCATGAACCGGCCGAACGGCCGCTACATCGCTGCGATGCGGGCGGCGATCTCGCGCATGAAGCCGCTCATCAGAGCGCCCATCATCGGCAGGAACAGCAGCAGCGAAAGGAAAATGGCCACGATCTTCGGCGCATAGACCAGGGTGGCTTCCTGGATCTGGGTCAGGGCCTGCAACAGGCCGATCCCCACCCCGACCACCAAACCGACGATCAGCACCGGCGCCGAAAGCTGGATGGTGAGCCAGATGGCGTCGCGACCGATGTCGAGAACCTCGGCGCCGTTCATCTTTGGCCTCTTGGGTACGCGTGGAGCCGGGAAATCAAGCTAGGCGGAATTTGCCTAGTTATGGTTAACGAACGACTACCTGACGTTTACGGATGCAGCGCCCTCGCGGCCTCGGCGGGGCTCACCTTGCCCTGGTCCCGGTCGACGGCGTAGTTGGCCGAACGCATCGCCTCCACCGAGATCGAGCCGATCAGCGGCCGCAGCGCCGCCAGCAATCGCTCGTCGCCCGCGCGTTTCGGCGAGATCAGGATCACCGCGTCATAGGGCGGCAGCGCGCCCTTCGGGTCGGTCAGCACCACCAGCTTGTCAGCCGATATCCGGCCATCGGAGGAGAAGGCCGAAATCACATCGGCTTCGCCGCCCGACAGCGCGCGGTACATGAAGGTCGGCTGGAAGGAGCGCTCCTTCTTGAAGTTGAAGTCATAGGCCGCGTCGACCGCCTTCCACTCCGGCCGCGACAGGAACTCCAGGTCAGACCCCAGGGTCAGGCGCGGCGCCTGGCGTGCCAGATCGGTCAGGCTGACAATGCCCAACGCCTTGGCGCGGTCGGCGCGCATGGCGAAGGCGTAGGCGTTCTCGAAGCCAAGCGAGCCGAGCACCACGACCCCGTCGCGCTTCTTCAGTTCGGTTGTGAGTTCGGCCAGGACTTGGGCCCGGCCCGGATTGTCCTCGCGCTTCAGAACGTTGGTCCAAAGGGTGCCCGAATAGTCGACATAGACATCGAGTTCGCCGGCGGCCAGGGCGCGGTAGGCGACGGCGGAGCCCAGGTCTTCCTTGCGCGAGACATGGGCGCCCGAGCGCTCCAGGCGTTCGGCCATCACCTCGGCCAGGATGTACTGTTCGGAGAAGTTCTTGGCCCCGACCACATAGCTCGACGGCTTGCCCAGTGCGGCGAGCGGCGTCAGGGTGGCCAGCACGCCGACGACCAGCAACGCGGCGCCGGCGATCATCAGGCCGCGCTTGCGGCGAGCCGCGCCGGTTTCGATCAGGCCCAGCAACTGGTCGACGGTCATGGCAAGCGCCGCCGAGGCCGCGCAACCAAACAGCACGAAGACCCAGTTCTCGGTCTGCAGACCCGCGAAAATGTAGTTGCCAAGACTGGTCTGCCCGACCGGCGTCGAGAGCGTCGCCGCCCCGATGGTCCAGACCGCGGCCGTGCGGACGCCGGCCATGATGACCGGCATGGCCAGCGGCAATTCGACCTGGAACAGCCGCTGGCGCGGGGTCATGCCCACCCCATCGGCCGCCTCGCGCACGGCCGGATCGACGCCGAGAATGCCGGCGGTCCCAGTCCGCAGGATCGGCAGCATCGAATAGAGCGTCAGGGCCAACAGCGACGGCAGAAAGCCCAAGGCTGAGAATCCTTGGCCGAAGACGGTCTGGCTCAAGGCCGACAGCGCCAGCAGCAAGGGATAGAACAGGGCCAGCAGGGCCAGGCTGGGAATGGTCTGGATCAAGCCCGCGAAGGCCAGGACCGGCCAGCGGAGCCGCGCGCTACGACTTGCCGCCACCGCCAGCGGCAGGCTGATCAGCAGGCCGAGCACCAGGGCGCTGGCGCTCAGGAGAACGTGCCAGGCGAGATATTCGGGTAGCAGGCCCCAGGCCTGAGCGACGCGACCGCTCACTGCGCGGCCTCCAGGCGCTGGCGTAGTCGCTCGGCCTGGCGACGCGGGGCCTCTAGCAAAGCGCGGACCTCGGGATTGTCGGTCGAGGCCAGGAGTTCGCCGGGCTGGCCGTCGGCGACGATAGAGCCGGACTCCAGGACGACGATCCGGTCGGCGAGCAACACCGCCTCGGTCATGTCATGCGTGACCATCACCGTCGTCAGACCAAGCTTTTCGTGCAGGGCGCGGTAGTCTGTTCCCAGCGCGTCGCGGGTCAGGGGGTCCAACGCGCCGAACGGCTCGTCCATCAGCATGATCTTCGGCTCGGCGGCGAGCGCGCGGGCCACACCGACGCGCTGGCGCTGGCCGCCGGACAGCTCCGACGGCGCGCGGGTCGCAACCTCCCGCGGCAGCGCCACCAGATCGAGCAGGTCATCCACCCGGCCGGTCATGCGCGTGCGCTCCCAGCCGAGCAGCTTCGGCGTGATGGCGATGTTCTCGGCGATGCTCAAGTGCGGGAAGAGGCCGATTTCCTGGAACACATATCCGATGCGGCGACGGAGCTGGTGCGCCGGAACGCCGCCGGTATCCGCTCCGGCGACGCGGACCTCCCCAGCATCGGGGACGATGAGGCGATTGATCGTCTTCAGAAGCGTGGTCTTGCCCGAGCCGGACGCCCCGACCAGAGCCACGAACTGGCCGGCAGGTATCTCAAGCGACACGCGCGCCAACGCCTCGTGCCCGGCGTAGCGCTTTTCAATACCGATGAGTTCAATCGCCGGTTGGATCATAGCTCAGGCGTAACACGGTCGGGCCAAACTGGCTCCACCTCTGATCGTCATCCTCGGCTGAAGAGCAGCAGAACGGCCGGGACAAGCTCGACAATGACGAAGGCGCAGAGCCGTCAGATCGGCATCCGCATGATTTCTTGATAGGCGTTGATGACCTGGTCGCGGACGGCCATCACCGTCTCCAGGCTGGCCTCCGCCGCCGAGATGGCCGTGACGACGTCGATCAGTTCGGCCTTGCCCTGGACCTGCGCCGTGATCTTGCTCTCGGCGGCCTTGGTGTTGTGCATCACGTCGTTCAGCGCCGACTTCACCATCGAGCCGAAGTCGAGGCCGGCCACATCCTGGCCGGCGGACGGCTTGAGGACCGCGGTGTTCTGGGTGGCGGCGTAGGCCTTGGCGGCGGCGAGCGCGGTCATCATGGCTCAGCCCCTACTTCTTGAGGATGTCGAGGGTGCGCATTTCCATCGCGCGCGCCGTCTCGATCACGTTCAGGTTCGCTTCGTAGGCCCGTTGGGCCTCCTTCATGTCGAGCGCCTCGACCAGGGTGTCGACGTTCGGCAGCTTCACATAGCCCGCCGCGTCGGCCGACGGATGGCCGGGGTCGTAGACGTTGCGGAAGTCCTTGCGGTCCGGCTCGACCCTGGCGACCCGCACGCCCTGCCCGCCGTCGGTGCGGATCGGGGTGAAGACCGGCACCTGCCGGCGGTAGGGATCGCCACCGGCTTCGCGGGACACCGAATTGGCGTTGGCCATATTCTCGGCGATCACTCGCATCCGCGCCTGCTGGGCGCGAAGGGCGGTGGCGGCGATGGCCTGGGTGGCCCCGCTCATGGGTTTGATGTCGGCCATCTAAGAGATCCTAACCGCGACCGGGCGCGCGGCTGGCCATGCGCAGCATGCCCAGCGACTTCTGGTAGAAGCTGATGGCGGCGTCGTAGTTCATCCGCGCCTCGGCCATCTTCATCATCTCTTCCTCGAGCACGACCGAGTTCCCATCAAGGGTGGTTTCGGAGTCTTTGGCCTGGACCGTCCGGAACGCGGTGTTGTGACGCGCGGCCGGCGCCATGTGGCCGGGCTGGGTCACCGCCTGGGTGGCCACGGGGGTCATCTGCGTCTTCATCTGGGCCTGGAAGCTGAAGGCCTGGACGTCGGTGGGTGTATAGCCGGGCGTGTCGGAGTTCGCGACGTTCTGCGAGATCAGCCGCTGGCGCTCGCCGAGGTGCCCGAACCGGCCCTTCAACATCGAAAACAGCGGAATCTCGGCGAGGTTCATAAGGGAATATGGTGAATAAATAGGGTTAACCGCGCCTTAAGACAGTGCAGGGCAAACCCAGGACCAACGGCGATTTCACGCCCCCTGACCCTGTTCGAACACCCCATGGCATTCGCCGATTTCCTTCGCGCCTTCTTCGCCCTGGCGCTCACCCTGGGGCTTGTCGGACTTGCGGCCGTCGCCTTGCGGCGGTTCGGGCCCGACGCGCTGGCCCGCTTCACCCCGACTCGCAAGGAACGCCGGCTGGCGATTGTCGAGACGCTGGTGCTCGATCCGTCCCGACGCCTCGTCGTGGTCTCCCTCGACGGCGAGGAACGCCTGCTGCTGCTGGGCGAGGGACAATTGCTTCCCACCGCCGCCAAGCCCGCCCGCAAACCCAAGACGGCCGCCTGATGCGCAAGTTCTTTTCCGCCCTCACCCATCTCGACGCCGCCGACTGGCGCCGCGCGGCCGGGCTTTCGGCGTTGGCGACCCTGATCAGCCTGGTCTTCCCGGCGGTGGCCGCCGCCCAGGCGCTGAACATCGACCTTGGCACCGGCGCGGGCCTCTCCGAGCGCGTCGTCCAGATGGTCGGCCTGCTGACCGTGCTGTCGCTGGCGCCGTCCATCGTGATCATGACCACGTCGTTCGTGCGGATCGTGGTGGTGCTGGGCCTGCTGCGAACGGCCCTGGGCCTGCAGCAAAGTCCGCCCAATGCGGTGCTGATCAGCCTGGCCCTGTTCCTCACCGCCATCGTCATGGGTCCGACACTGCAGAAGTCCTACGAAGACGGCATCCGGCCGCTGATGGACCAGCAGATCGAGCTTCCCCAGGCGTTCGACGCGGCCGGGGCGCCGGTTAAAACCTTCATGCTGAGCCAGGTCGATCAAGAAGACTTGGCCCTGTTCATCCGCCTTTCGAAGATCGAAAAGCCCGCCACCATCCAGGACACGCCCCTGCACGTGGTCACGCCGGCCTTCATGATCTCGGAGCTGAAGCGCGCCTTCGAGATCGGCTTCCTGCTGTTCATCCCGTTCCTGGTCATCGACCTGGTCGTAGCCAGCGTGCTGATGAGCATGGGTATGATGATGCTGCCGCCGGTGGTGGTGTCCCTGCCCTTCAAGCTGATCTTCTTCGTCCTGGTGGACGGCTGGCGGCTCGTGGCGGGGTCGCTGGTCGAGAGCTTCCAGCGCGGCGCAGGCGGCGGCTAGAACCGGCGCGACAGGCCGATCCCGACGGCCAGGTCGGGAGTTTCCTTGGTCAGGCCGCCATAGAGGCCGGCGTCGAACTGCAGGTCTTCGTGACCGGCGGGAGTCCAGGCCAGGGTCAGATCTAGCGAAGCCTGGGTGACGCGGCCGGCGGGATCGTCACCGACCGCAGCCCATAGTTCCAGACCCCACGTCACGGCGCCGAAGGGCTTGCTCAGCCCCGCCGCCCCGGCCCACCCCCAATGGGTCCCGTGGCCGTCGCCGTCCGCCAGCAAGTCGAGCTGCGGCGCCAGGCCTAGCGACAGGTCGCCGCCAAGCGGGATCGATATCGGCGCGACCAGCCCGCCCTGCCATCCGCCCGCGCCAATTCCGGACTTGCCGGTCGGGGCCGAAACGAACGGCTGGAGCGCGACGGAGAACCCGGATCCGTCGGGGTTTTTCAACGACCGGCGCAGGGCGAACGTGACGTCGCCAACCCCTTCGGTTCGCTCAGTCTGACCGTCCGCGCGCTCGCGTATCTGGGTATAGGGCGTCCACAGGACCTGCCCCTCCATCATCGGCGTCAGGCCAAACCGAACCTGGATGTCGCTGACGGCGTAGGTGTCGGTCGAGCCGGGGCCGGAGCGCTGGAAACTGGCGTCGAAAACGCCCAGTTCGGCCTGAACGACACCGACATCGACGATGCAGGACGGCGAACCCTTGCCCGGTCGGTCGGGACAGAAGTCGCGGCGCTCGGCAGGCGTTTGGGCTTGGGCGGACGTGGCCAGCGCAAGGCCCGCCAAGACCGGGCCGAACGATGCGCAGGACAGAAGATGACGCATGAAAACTCTCCAGGGCGCGGTGACCAGCCCTAGCCCTTGGCCGCCGTCGTCGCCGCCGCCGCCTGTTTGGCCGGAGCCGCCGCTGGAGCCTTGGCCGTTCCTACTGGAGCCGGCTTTTCGCGGAACCGCGCCTTCATCTTGTCGACCCAGCCGGCGAAGGCCTCGTTGTCGGCCGTGACGCGGCCGAAGTCGGCCACGCTGAGTTGGCCCGACTGCACGCCCGACAGAGCCACGCGCAGGGCCTCGGGATTGCGGGCCTGATCATAGAAGCCGCCATAGCGCTGCTGGAGACGGGTAAGCGCCGCCTCGTTGCCCGACAGGCTGTAGGCGACGCCGGTGCGAAGAAGTTTGCCCTCGTCCTCCGCCGACAGCGGTCCGCCGGCCTTCCAGCGATCCCCGAGGCTCTTTTCGAACAGGCCCGCCGAGGCGTCCCAATTCTTCTGCTTCCAGAACACCTCGGCGCGAAGGTCCTGCCCCTCGCGGCTGGTGTCGCGCTCGATGACTTCCAGCGCATGATCGTAACGGCCCAGCCCCATCAGCGCCCGGCCTTCGACCAGGCGGCGCTCGGCGTTCAGGGCGGTCGGCAGGACCGTTGTCCGCGAACCGTTGATGGCCTGCAAAGCCTGCTCAGGCTTGCGATCCATCAGGTAGATCACCGCCAGGTCGGTGGCGACCTGGGCGCGCGGCACGCCGTCGAGGCGGTTTTCGGCCTGGTACTTCAGCAACCCCGCGGCCTGGTCGAGCAGGTCGACATCGACCAACCGGCGCACCAGCTTGCGGACCATCAGGTCGCCATCGGCGCCCAGCGGCGTCAGCTCCTGGAAATCGTAGAACATGGCCAGGGCCTGAACCGGCTCCAGCCCGTCGGCGGCCCCGTCCAGGAACAGCGCCCGGAATGCGGCGCCGAGGTCGGCCTGGAGTTGCACGGCTTCAGGCAGGTCGGGCAGGCTGCGCCCGGCCGACCGCAAGGCCTCCAACGCCTCGCGATATCGCCCCTGGCTGAGATAGAGGTGCCCCAGCGCCCGGATGGTCTCGAGCTCGGTGGAGTCGCCACGCCAGCGATAGCGCAACCCCGCAAAAGTGTTGGCCGCCTGAACCGGCGTGATCTTGCCGGTCTCGAGCCTGATCTTGGTCGCGTGCAGGGTGGCCGGAGCTGAGAGCCCCTCGGTCGGCGCGCCGGCGACGGCGGCGTAGATCCGCAAGGCGCGGTCCTTGAAGCCCTGAGCTTCCACCACCTGGGCCTGGACCAGGCGGGTGGCGAGTTCTTCCAGCGGGTCGGTCTTGTCCAGCAAGGCGAGCTTGATGCGGGCGTCGGCGCCGTTGACGTCGCCCAGCGCCAGGGCGGCCTGGGCGTCGGAGCGGGCGAAGCGCGCTTTCCAGACTGGCGAGAACTGGTTGAACGCCTCAGCGCCGGCTCCGAACTGGTTGCGCGCCTCGGGCCACTGCGCCAGTTGCGCGGCGATGTAGGAGCGCCACAGGGCCGCGGCCGGATTGTCGGATAGGATGGCGACCGAGAAGTCGGCCTGCGCCTCCTTGTAGCGACGCGCCATCACCCGAGCCATGCCCCGCAAGGCCCGGAACTCCGGATCCTCCATGATGGCCGGATTGCGCCGGGCCGCCTCGTTCAGGACGCCGATCGCCTCAAAGGACAGTTCCGACCCGACCAGGAACCGGGCCAGCGCCATCCGGGCGCCGACCGGTGCGTCGCGGCCGAGCGCGGCTTCCTCATTGGAGGCCGCCAGCAGGGCGTTGTAGCGCGACAGGAAGCCGCCCGACCCGGTCTTCGGCCAATCTTCATAGTCGATCAGGCCCGGCATCGTAGCCGCCTGGGGCGCGCCGAGATTGGCCTCGATCCGCTCGGCGGCGGCAGAGGCCGGCGACAGCATAAGACCGGCGGGACGGCCGAACTGCACCAGGTCGCCGGCATGCCGAACGCCGAGGTCCTCGATATAGGACTCGACCGCCAGGCCCTGGGCCGACGGCAACAGGGCCATCTGCACGAATTCCCGTCGCGAGGGCAGCCCCTTGGCTGGACCAAGCGCGGTGACCACTGACAGCGTATCGCCGACCGCCGGATCGGCGACCTTCACGACCCGCGTCGTGCCGGCGACGGCAGCCCGCAGGGCGGCCGGACCGCCGGCCTGATCGCGGATCACCTTGATCTGGCCGGGCTGGGCGACCTGAGCTCCTGGACCAAGCGTCACGGTCCAGACCGCGCCCTCGCTTGAGGCGAAGAACGGTGTGCCGGGCGGAGATTCGATACGGACGGCGGTGTAGTCGTCGCCGCGAACCGCACTGAGCCCGCTCATCTGGCGCAGGCCGCGCGGGGCCTTGGAAACGTCGATGGCGGCGGGGGCGTCGAACACCACCCAGACTGCCCCGCCCCGCCGGAACACCGCCGCGCCGTTTGGGTTGGCCCAGGGGAAGGTCAGTTGCACCTGACCGGCCCCGATCTTGGTCTCCATCCGCACGACGCCGCCGGCCGGGACCGGATTGGGTCGCGGCGGCGCGGGAGCGGTCTCGGGCGCCTCGGCCAGAGCCGCCGGCGGAGCCACTGGCTTTGCGACCGGAGGGCGCTCGAACAAATTGACGTAGGTGACCCCGTCGGCGACCCCGACCTTGGCGTCGGCCGTGTCGGTAAGGGTCAGCACCAGTTCCAGGCCGCCGGCCGCGCGCCGCGCTTCAGTGGTCTTCAGCCACTTGGGCGGCGAGACCCGTAGGCGCGAGATGTCCGGATTGGCGTCCCGGCTGAACTTCAGGACCAGGGTCTGGCCATCGCGCCGAGCAACGGCACGCGCGCCCTTGAACTCGATGCGGGAAAAGTCGCGGGCCTGGGCGACGCGCACCTCCAACCCGCCCCCAGCCGCGGCGGTCGCCGCGGGAGCCGCCATCCCTGCAGGCGCGGCGAGGCTGGCGATGGTGATCGCCGCCACGCTGGACCGGAGAGTTTGGCGCAGGCTCACGGGCTATCAGGCCTTGGGCGCGGGGGGCTTGGCGGCGGCCTGACCAGGCGCGGGCGGCGTGGCGACGGCGGCGTTGGCGGCGGCCGCGACGCGCTTGACGTCCGCAAACCGGCCGGCCAGCGCTTCGGTCAGCTTCTTGGCCTCCATCGGCGGCATGGCCGCGATGATCGGCGACAGCGCCCGCTCCTTCATCTTGGCGGCGATCGGCAGGCGCACCGAGTCATCCAGCAGGACCATGCGCGGCGCGGCGTCCTTCGGCTTCATGCCTTCGAACACCTTCACCAGGCGATCGATCTCGGCCTGTTCCTTGGCGTCGGCGTCCACCATCAGCTTGGCGATATCGCCCTTCATGCCGGTCAGCGCCTTGATCTTGGCGTCCAGCTTGGCTTCAGCGGCGGCCATCAAGGCAAGTTGGACATCCATGTCCTGCTCGCGCTTGTCGAGTTGGCCCCGACGCGCGCCCAGGCTTTGCAGGACCTGGAGTTCGGCAGGCGAGAGCCCGGCTTCCTTGGCAAGTTCGGCGGCCGTCGGCGCGCAGACCGCGGCAGGCTTTGCGGCCGGCGGCAGGACGGCGGTGGCCACCGCGTCCTTGGCGGCGCCAGTGGCGGCCTTCGCATCGGGCTTTGCGCCCGGCTTGACGCTATTGGCGGCTTCCTCGGCGAAGGCGCGCGCGCCCGACACCATGTCCGGCAGCGACTGGGCGCCCGACAGCGCATTGATCCCCATGACGCCGACGATGGCGACGCCGACCAGGGGCAGGATGCGGGGCATGTTCTTCATCGGCGGGTTCCGGCGCGCGGCGTCTGGCGCTCAGCGGGTTGTTCGAAAAGGTCGTCGTCGAAATTGACAGCCGGCCGGGCCGGCGGCGCTTCACGCGGGACGCGCGGCGGCGCGCGCTCGGGGCGAGGATCGCGGGCGCCCGACAACAGCGCGCCAAGTCGATGGGTGACACGCTCGACGTCATCGTCCTGGGCCGGCTCCTCGCGGCGAGCCCTTGGGGCTTGCGCGGAAGCTTGCGGCGAAGATTGAATTTGACGGTCGAGCTTGGCGGTCAGGGCGCGGGCCTTCTCGATGCGGTCGGCCAGGGCGTCGTGCGCCTCGTCGGTCGCGGCGCGCAGGTCGGCGAGACCTTGTTCGGCGCGGGCCGCGGCGGCGTCCAGATCTGCGACCGCCTTGGCGAAGCCCTCGTGGCTCTCGCGCAGCGCCTTAAGCCGAGCATTGAGCCGGTAGCCCATCAGCAGGGCCACGACCAGCAGACCGGCCAACATCAGGTTCATGCCGATGGCGACGATGCTCATTTGACCCTCGAGATCGCCTTCTTCGCGTGCGGCGACAGCGGACCGTCGACGCGCACGGCGATGTGGTGATTGCGGCGGCCCATACGGCCGCGGGTGAGCGGGATCGATCCGGCGCGCAGCTCGACCTGGCTGTCGGGCGTGGCGTTCAGCATGATGGTGTCGCCGACCTTGAAGTCGAGCACTTCGCGCAGGCTCATCTGCTGCTCGTCCAGAACGGCGCGAACCTCCATCTGGGTAGTCCAGAGCTCGGTCGCCAAGTGGCCCTCCCAGATATTGTCGCGGCCGAACTTCTCGCCCATGAACTGCTGCAGCAGCATCTTCCGGATGGGCTCGAGGGTCGCATAGGGCAGCAGCAGCTCGATGCGCCCGCCGCGGTCTTCCATATCGATCCGCAGCTTCACCAGGATCGCGGCGTTGGCCGGGCGGGCGATGGCGGCGAAACGCGGATTGGTTTCCAGGCGGTCGAGCGTGAAGGTCACCGGCGTCAGCGGCTCAAAGGCGGCGCGGGCGTCGGCCAGCACCACCTCGACCATCCGCTGGACCAGCACCCGTTCGATGGTGGTGTAGGGCCGCCCCTCGATCCGCATGGCCGCGGTGCCGCGACGGCCGCCCAGCAACACGTCGACGATCGAATAGATCAGGTTGGAATCGACCGTCAGCAGGCCGTAGTTCTCGAGCTCTTCGGCCTTGAAGACAGAGAGGATGGCCGGCAGCGGAATCGAGTTCAGATAGTCGCCGAAACGGATCGACGAGATGTTGTCGAGGCTGACCTCGACGTTGTCCGAGGTGAAGTTCCGCAAGCTGGTGGTCATCAACCGCACCAGGCGGTCGAAGACGATCTCCAGCATCGGAAGGCGTTCGTAGCAAACCAGCGCGGAGTTGATGATCGCCCGGATGCCCGAACGCTCGGCCGCCTCTTCATCCGACAGGTCGAAGCCCAGCAGGCTGTCGATCTCGTCCTGATTGAGGATCCGCTCGGCGCCGCCGCCCAGGCCATCGCTGGCCCCGGCGTTGTCCCAGGTCGATGGGTCGTCAGGGTTCATCGCGCCCTGCATCCCGCCGATGATTTGAGGTTCGTCTTCCATGCGGTGCACGCTGGCCAGGTCCTTGAGGGACCTAGTTGATCAGCATCTCCTCGATGAGCACGGCGTTCACCTTCGAAGGCGCGATCACCAGATTGACCCGGCGCTGGATCTCCATCCGAAGCTGGTAGGAGCCCTGGCTGCCTTGCAGGTCTTCGGGGCGCAGTTCGCGCAGGAAGGTCTGGAACATGTCCTGCAGCCTAGGCATGTTCGGCTCAAGAAGATCCACCGTCGCTTGATCGGGCACTTCCAGGGTCAACTTCAACTTCAGGAAGGTGGCGCGGCCGTCGGCCGTCTGCATGTTCACGACCACATTCGGCATGGTGTAGAACAAGATGCCGTCGGGTCCTTCGCGGACCTCGCCCAGCGTCTTGGCGCCTTCCTTGTCGCCCTTCTTTTCTTTCTCTTTTTTCTTGTCCGGCTTCTTGCCGGCGTGGGCCTCGTCGGGCTTCGGCTTCAGCATCAGGAAGCCGGCGGTCCCGCCGCCGCCCAGAACCAGCACAGCCGCGACGCCGGCGATGATCATCATCTTCGGCGTGAACTTCTTTTTGGCGGGCGCGCCTTCGCCTTCCTCGCCTTCGGCGGGTTCGCCCGCAGGGGCTTCCTTGACCTTGTCCTTGGCCACGCGCGCGCGCTCCTTAGAATCTATACCCGTCTCATCGCCTGCGCATGGTTAAGGATCAGTTTTTAACAGGTGTTAACGCGGGCGATTTCCGTGCCGGGCAATTTTGGCCGACCGGTCGGCGTTAACTTTATTTCTTGTTGTTTTTATTCGTGTTTTAGGTTGGCCCAAACCTTGCTTCCCTGACAGCGACAAATTCGCCGCAGGTTAAGCCTAGCCATGGACAACGCCCTCTACGTCGGACTCTCGCGTCAGATGACGCTGCGCCGCGAACTCGACATCGTGGCCAACAACATCGCCAACGCCGACACCACCGGGTTCAAGGTCGAGAGCCTGATGGTCGAGACCGAGCCTATGGCCCCGGCCCACACCGCCGGCGCGCCGCGTCCGGTAAAGTTCGTGATCGACCGCAGCGTCGGCCGTGACTTCGGCCAGGGCGGTCTGCGCTCGACCGGCGCGACCTTCGACCTGGGCCTCGACGGCAACGGCTTCTTCAAGGTCGGCGCGCCGGACGGCGAGCAGTACACCCGCGACGGTCGCTTCCGGCTGGACGACGCCGGACGCATCACCACCCAGGATGGCCTGCCGCTGCTGGACGAAGGCGGCGGTCCGATCGTCATCGACCCGAAGGATGGGGCAGTGAGCATCGCCCAGGACGGCACCGTCAGCCAGGGCGAGGAAATTCTGGGCAAGGTTGGCGTTGCGCGCTTCGACAACCTGACCGTCCTCGAGAAGGTCGGCGACAACCGCTACCGCAACACCTCAAACGAGCAGCCCGTCGCCGCCCCCGAGGTGGTGATGCACCAGGGCATGCTGGAAGGCTCCAACGTCAAGCCGATCTCCGAGATCACCCGGATGATCCAGGTCACCCGCGCCTATGAGTCCATGGCCAAGATGATGGACGCCAACGCCGAACTGTCCCGCCGCTCGATCGAGCGGATGGGAAAGCTGAACTAAGGAAAGTCTAGTCGATGCAAGCGCTTCGCACCGCGGCGACCGGCATGGCCGCCCAACAGCTGAACGTCGAGGTCATCTCGAACAACATCGCCAACATGAACACTGTTGGCTTCAAGAAGCAGCGCGCCGAATTCCAGGACCTGCTCTACCAGACCATCGAACGGGCCGGCGCGCAGTCGTCCGATCAAGGGACCGTGGTCCCCACCGGCGTTCAGGTCGGCGGCGGGGTGAAGGCCGGTTCGGTCTACCGCATCACCCAGCAAGGAACGATGAACTCCACGGGCAACAAGCTCGATATGGCGATCTCGGGCCGGGGCTACTTCCAGGTGCTGATGCCGACCGGCGAGACCGCCTACACCCGGGCCGGCAACTTCTCGCCCAACGACCAGGGCCAGCTGGTGACCGAAGACGGTTACCTGGTCCAGCCGGCCATCACCATTCCCGAAGACGCCACGGACATCTCGATCTCGAAGAGCGGGCAGGTCCAGGCGGTTCGTTCCGGCCAGACCACGCCGGAGGTGATCGGCAACATCGAACTGGCCACCTTCATCAACGAGGGCGGCCTGGACGCCATCGGCGACAACCTGCTGCTGGAAAGCGCCGCCTCGGGCGCGCCGACCGTCGGCACGCCGGGCACCGAAGGAATTGGCGGCATCAATCAAGGCTATACGGAAGCCTCGAACGTTGACGCCGTGACCGAGATCACCGCCCTGATCGTCGCGCAGCGCGCCTACGAGATGAACTCGAAGGTGATCA
Organism: Phenylobacterium sp.; assembly: GCF_030681155.1. Classification (GTDB taxonomy): domain Bacteria; phylum Pseudomonadota; class Alphaproteobacteria; order Caulobacterales; family Caulobacteraceae; genus Phenylobacterium. The sequence goes on from NZ_JAUXXE010000002.1 coordinate 41,350, forward strand.
CCTCGGCCGACGAAATGCTGCGCACCGCCAGCAACATCAGGTCCTAGTCATGAAGCGCCTCCTGATCGCCGCCGCCGCCTTCCTCATCGCCAGCCCCGCCCTGGCCGGGCAGGCCGTGACGCTGAAGGCCCAGACGCTCGACGCCGACGGGATCGTCACCCTGTCGGATCTGTTCGATGGCGCAGGCGCCGCCGGCAAGGTCGTCGTCGCCGCCAAGCCAGGCGTCTCCACCGTGCTCGACGCCGCCGCCGTCCAGACCCTGGCCCGCCGCGCCGGCCTGGATTGGCCCAACGCCGAGGGCCTGCGTCGCATCGTCGTGCGCTCGGGCGCCGATGGCGCCGGCGGTGGTGGAGCTGTCGCCTCGCGCGGCAATGTCGAGGTCCTCACCTATGCCCGCAGCCTCTCGGCTGGCGAGATCGTCCAGCCGCAGGACCTGGTCTGGGGCAAGGCCGCCGTCGCGCCCAGCGACGCACCCGGCGACGCCGATGTCGTCATCGGCTTGGCCGCCCGCCGCCCGCTGCGCGCCGGCGCCGCGGTCTCAGCTCGCGATGTCTCGGCTCCGCAGGTCATCAAGGCCGGCGAACTGATCGTCGTGAACTACCAGGATGGCGGGATCTCGCTGTCGCTCCAGGGCAAGGCGATGGCCGCCGCGGGCCTGGGCGAGACGGTCAGCGTCCAAAACACCACCTCCAAGAAGATCATTCAGGCCGTCGCCAGCGGCCCGGGCGAGGCCGTGGTCGGCCCCGCCGCCGAACAATTCCGCGCCGCGCGCCGCACCCAACTCGCGCTTCGTTAGAGAGCCAGTCCCATGCGCCTTTCGATCCTCGCTCTTCTCGCCCTGGCCCCGCTGGCCGCCTGCTCCACCGTCACCGAGGCGGTGGTGGGCCCCACGCTCGCGCCGGTCGGCTATCCCGCCACCTTGGTCGCCCGCGACCAGCCGACCTTCGTATCGGCACGCGAACCGATGCCCCAGGCGGCGTCGGCCAACTCGCTGTGGCGCACGGGTGCCCGCGCCTTCTTCATCGACCAGCGCGCCAATCGCGTCGGCGACATCCTGACCGTCCAGATCGACATCAACGACAGCGCCCAGACCTCCAACGCCTCCAACAGCAGCCGCACCGCGGGCATGAGTTCGGGCGTCGACAACTTCCTGGGCCTGGAGACGAGCCTGGGTCGCTTCTTCCCCGGCGCCTTCGATCCTTCGAACGCGATCAACACCAACTCGCAGTCGAGCAACCAAGGCTCGGGCGCCGTCACGCGCTCGGAACGGATCTCACTGACCATCGCCGCGGTCGTCACCAACGTCCTGCCGAACGGCAACATGGTGATCCAAGGCACCCAGGAAGTCCGCACCAACGCCGAACTGCGCCAGCTCACCGTGGCCGGCATCGTGCGCCCGGAAGACATCTCCTCGGCCAATACCATCAGGCACACACAGATCGCCGAAGCCCGCATCAGCTATGGCGGCCGGGGCGATATCAGCCGCGTCCAAAAGACCCCCGCCGGCCAGTCGCTGGTGGAGCGCTTCCAGCCGTTCTAACGGCGGAGTTGGATCATTTGGCGCGCGCGGGGGTTCTCCATTCGAAAGGAGCGTCGTCATGCGTCGTCGCGCGATCATCGGACTGGGACTTTCTTGCCTACTCACCGCCTGCACCCACGGGGGCTATGGCGCGGTGGATCTAGGCTGGTCGCTGCACCACGCCGAGGGTGAAGGCGCAAAGCTCGCCTATGGACAGCCCGACAGCGACAACGTCTTGCTGATGATGACCTGCCAGCCCAGGTCCGGTCAGGTGCTGGTCTCCCTGACCGCCCCCGACTCCGTGGGCGTTGAGGCGATTGAGATCGCGTCGAAGGGCCATTCCAGCCGTCTTCCGGGCGCATCTGCCCCCGCCATGACTGAGGGCTCGTCATGGGTCGAAGCCATCACGCCGGCCACCGATCCGGCCCTGCAGAGCTTCGCCCGCACCGGCGACATCGCCGTGATGGAGAACGGCCGCGCCGCGCGCATGCCGGTGCGCCAGGCCGAACGCGCAACGGTCGCTGACTTCTTCGCCGAGTGCCGAGCCGCCTAGAGCCGCCGGAAAGGTGATGCTAGCTTGACGGCATGAAGTTCGCCGTCGCCGCCGCCCTCGCTTCTTTCGTCACCCCGGCCGCCGCCCAAGAGGCCATGGTCTGGGCGGTCGAGACGCCCAAGGACGCTGATGCGGCCTTGCGCTACGCGATCCCCGACACCGACGCTCAACCCATCGCCTTCGCCTGCGTTCGCGGCTCGGGCCAAGTTAAGGTGTTCGCCCAGTTGGCGCGGGAGATCGGCGTGAAAATGGACGCAGGCGGCGCCTGGGTCGACAAGGCTGGGGTGCGTGGTCCCTGGCCGATGAGCGTCGCGCTGAACTCGGAAGGCGCCAACGCGACCCTGCGCGGCCAGATCCATGTCGATGAGGCGACCGGCGGGTCCTTGGCGATCGCCGAATTCTCCACCGCAGCGCCGCTGGCGACGGCGTTCCGCAAGACAGGGCTTGTCACACTGACGGCGGCCGGCGAGACGGTCCAACCCCCGCCCGCGCCAAAGTCGATGGTCCGAAAGTTCCTCGGGGCTTGCAAATAGACTCAGCCGAAACGCGCCTTAGGCGCGTCGGCCAGCCATCGAGTGGTTGTCAACGCCCAGCGCCGACAAGGCGCCATGCACGATGCCTTCGGCGTCGAGGCCAGCATCGGCGTACATGATCTCGGGCTTGTCGTGGTCCTGGAAGATGTCCGGCAGGTTCAGCGTGCGCACCTTCAACCCACGATCAAGCGCGCCGTGCTGGGCCAGGGCCTGAAGTACGAAGGCGCCGAAGCCGCCCATGGCGCCCTCTTCCACCGTGATCAGCGCCTCATGGTCGCGGGCCAGGCGCAGCAGCATGTCGATATCAAGCGGCTTGGCGAAGCGAGCATCGGCGACAGTGGCTGACAGGCCACGCGCGGCCAGCAGGTCAGCGGCCTTCAGGCACTCGGCCAGGCGGGTGCCGAACGACAGGATGGCCACGGCCGTGCCTTCGCGGACGATGCGGCCCTTTCCGATCTCCAGAGGCTCGGCGATCTCGGGGATGGCCACGCCGACGCCCTCGCCACGCGGATAGCGGAAGGCCGAGGGGCGGTCGTCGATGGCCACAGCGGTCGCGACCATGCGCGCCAGATCCGCCTCGTCGGCGGCGGCCATCAGAACCATGCCGGGCAGAGCCCCCATGAAGCCGATGTCGAAGGAGCCGGCGTGGGTCGCGCCATCGGCGCCCACCAGACCCGCGCGGTCCATCGCGAAGCGCACAGGCAGGCCCTGGATCGCCACATCGTGGACGACCTGGTCGTAGCCGCGCTGGAGGAAGGTCGAATAGATCGCGCAGAACGGCTTCATGCCGTCGGCGGCGAGGCCGGCCGCAAAGGTCACGGCGTGCTGCTCGGCGATGCCGACGTCGAACGTGCGCTGCGGGAAGCGTTGGGCGAACAGGTCCAGGCCGGTGCCGGACGGCATGGCGGCGGTCACGGCGATGATCCGTTCGTCGCGCTCGGCCTGCTTGATCAGTTCCTGGGCGAAGACCTTGGTGTACTGCGGGGCGGCCGGCTGGCTCTTGGCTTGCTGGCCGGTGACGACGTCGAACTTGGCCACCGCGTGCAGCTTGTCGGCGGCGCTCTCGGCTGGCGCGTAGCCCTTGCCCTTCTGCGTCACCACATGGACCAGGACCGGTTTGTCCTTGATCTCACGGACATTTTTCAGGATCGGCACCAGGGCTTCGAGGTCATGACCATCGATCGGGCCGACATAGTAGAAGCCCAACTCCTCAAACAGTGTGCCGCCGGTGACCATGCCCCGAGCGTATTCCTCGGCCTTGCGGGCAGCTTCCTGCAGCGGCTTGGGCAACACCTTGGCGACCGACTTGCCGACCTTGCGCAGCGACTGATAACCGCCGCCGGACACCAGCCGGGCCATATAGGCGCTCATCCCGCCGACCGGCGGGGCGATCGACATGTCGTTGTCGTTGAGGATGACGGTGAGTTGGCCTGTGGTCTCGCAGGCGTTGTTCATGGCCTCATAGGCCATGCCGGCGCTCATCGAGCCGTCGCCGATCACCGCAACCACGCTGTTGTGCTTGCCATGCGCGTCGCGCGCCGCGGCGAAGCCGAGCGCCGCGGAAATCGAAGTCGCCGCGTGGGCCGCACCGAACGGGTCGTATTCGCTCTCGCTGCGCTTGGTGAAGCCGGAGAGACCGCCGCCCTGGCGCAGGGTGCGGATACGGTCGCGCCGACCGGTCAGAATCTTGTGCGGATAGGCCTGGTGGCCGACATCCCAGATCAGGATGTCGTCAGGCGTTTCATATACATGGTGCAGCGCCACGGTCAGTTCGACCACGCCCAGGCCCGCGCCGAAGTGGCCACCGGTCTGCGAGACGGCGTCGATCATTTCGGCGCGCACTTCGTCAGCGAGCTGCCGAAGTTCAGCGGAATTGAACCCGCGCATGTCCCGGGGATACGAGACCTTGTCGAGCAGAGGCGTGACTGGCGGCATGTCTAAACGAATGTTGCTGCTTTGAATTTAGTTTCGGCGATCTAGCACGAAATCCACGCTGGCCCGCAGGAATTCGGCCCTTGAGCCGAAAGGGTCCAGGTGTGCTTTGGTCTGCTCGGCCAGAAGACTTAGGCGCTCGCGCGCGGCTTCCGCCCCCAGCAGGGTGACATAGTTGGCCTTGCCCTTGTCAGCGTCCTTGCCGGCTTTCTTGCCAAGCGCGGCGCTGTCACCCTCGGCGTCCAGCAGGTCGTCCACGATCTGATAGGCCAGGCCGATGTCCTGGGCGAAGGCCATCAGGGCGTGGCGTTCGGCCTCGCCCGCATGGGCCATGATCAGCGGCAGTTCGAAAGACACTGCGATCAAGGCGCCGGTCTTCAATCGCTGCATGCGCGCGACCGCGCCGAGGTCATCGCGCACGCCCAGCATGTCGATCATCTGCCCCCCGCACATGCCCCGAGCGCCGGAGGCCAGGGCCAGGCGCAGCACCATCTCAGCCCGGACATTGCCGTCCTTGTGGGTGTCGGGATGAGCGAGGATCTCGAAAGCCACAGTCTGCAGAGCGTCGCCGACGAGCACGGCGGTCGCCTCGTCATAGGCCTTGTGGACGGTCGGCCGGCCACGGCGCATGTCGTCGTCGTCCATACAGGGCAGGTCGTCATGGACCAGGCTGTAGGCTTGGATGCACTCCAGCGCGCAGGCGGCGCGCAGCACTGCGCGCTCGTCCAGGTCGAACATCCTGCCGGTTTCGATGGCGAAGAACGGGCGCAGGCGCTTGCCGGGCCCCAGCGCCGCATAGCGCATGGCTTCGGTCAGGCGGGCCTCCGGTCCCTCGGCGCGATGCAGCAACTCGTCGAGCGCCACCGTCACCAGATCGGCGGCCTCGGCTACACGCTGTGCAAGGGCCATCTCAGTTGAACTCGGCCGGCTCGACGCCCACCTGGCCACCGGCTCCCACCACGATCTTCTCGACCCGCAGGCGCGCGGCCTCCAGGCGCTTCTCGCAATGCGCCTTCAGCAGGGCGCCGCGTTCATAGAGTTCGATGGACTGCTCCAGCGGGGCCTGGCCGGATTCCAGTTGACCGACAATGCGTTCCAACTCCGCGAGAGCCTGTTCGAAGGACAGGGCATCGATGTCGGCGACGTCGGCCATTTGGAAAAATCCTTAAGAAGCAAGCACGTTAGAGACGGGGATCGGCAGCCGCAACGCCCGAAAGGCGTCAGCTGCGCTCGAAACGGCGGGTGGACCAGTACTTCCAGCCCTGGTTGGCCGTCAGTCGCCAACCCCGCTTACGCAGCGATCGACCGACCATGAAATTGAAGAAGCCATGCGCCAGCACCACGACGTCCTGCCCCTGTTCCGCCAATTCGACGATCAGGTCGGCGGCCTGGTCGGCGCGGGCTTCGGCCTCGGCGCGGGTCTCCTGGCCGGCGTGGTGATTGAAGAACCACCACCAGAAGCGGGCCGTGAACCCCCACACCTTGGGCGACATCTTCAGGAAGCCAGGGAAGCCCGGCGCGGGCAGCGGCGCCTCGACGAAGATCGGATTACGGGCGAACTCGCGGCCCCCCACCAGGGCCTGGGTGCTTTCGATCGAGCGCCTGCGCACCGAAGAGATGATGACGTCGGCCTTGGCGGCCTGCTCCAGCAACTCGCGCGGCGGCGTCTGGCCCGGCCGGATTCCCAGTTCCTCGTAGCGTCCCCAATAGTCCTCATAGCCACGCGCGTTCAGCATCACGTCGCGCGCGATGTCGGGCTCGCCATGGCGCGCCAGGATAATCGAGCCCGGACGGGTGGCTACGGTTTTTGGAAGGTCGGCGGTCAAAGCGTCGGCCATATCATTCGAAGGCCCAGATTCGAGCAACCCGGACTCGCCCTTCACCCCTGCGAGAGAGCCTGAACGTGCGCGAGTGCAGAACGGCCTAGAGCTTCCAGGTCGTAACCGCCCTCGAGCGAGGAAACAACCCGGCCGCTGCTATGAGCCTGCGCAACACTCATGATCGCCCGCGTCGCCCAGGCGAAATCCTCCGCCTCCAGGCTTTGACTGGAATCGCCGATCGGGTCGCGCACATGGGCGTCGAAGCCGGCCGAAACGATGATCAGGTCAGGGGCGAAGGCGTCGACATGCGACATCAAGCCCTCGAATTCCTTGCGCCATGCTTCGCGCGGCGCGCCGGGCGCCACCACGGCGTTCCTGATGTTGCCGGGAACCGGCTCGGACGGATGGCCCGTACCCGGCCACATCGGCCACTGCTGGACCGAGGCGAAGAACAGATCCTCGCGCCCGCCGAACACCGCCTGGGTGCCATTGCCGTGATGGACATCGAAATCGACGACGGCGACCCGTTGCAGTCCCGCCTCCTGCGCGGCCCGCGCGGCGATGGCGACATTGGAGAAAATGCAAAAACCCATCGGCAGGGCCGGCTCGGCATGGTGCCCGGGCGGCCGCACGGCGCAAAAGGCGCGCTGCACCTGGCCCGAGGCGACATCCCGCACCGCTTGGACGACCGCGCCCGCGGCGCGGCGGGCCGCGATGAGACTGCCGGGCGACATATAGGTGTCGTCGTCAAGCCGGAGGGTCCCGGCGCGGGGCGCGGCGTCAAATATCCCGTCGACGTAGCTACCCCTGTGGGCCAGCTCCAGATCCGCGCGGGTCACCAACGGCGCGTCATGCGGGGCCAGCCGCAGGTCGCTGTCAGCCAGGGCGTCCAGAACCGCCGTCAGCCGCGCCGGCCGCTCGTGATGGCCCTGCCCTGGACGATGGTCCAGCATGTCGGGATGGGTGTAGAGGGCGGTGTCCATGGAATCTCACCCTAACCTACCGAGGCCGCTAAGCCGAATGCAGGAACCTGTGATCCGCCGCGCCGACGTCACCGATGCTCGAGCTGTCGCCCAAATCGGCGCGCGAACCTTCAGCGAGACGTTCGCTCATCTTTATCCGCCCGAAGACCTCGCCGGGTTCCTGGCCGAAGCCTATGGCCTCGAGCAGACGAAAGCCGATCTGGCCGATCCCAAAAAGGCGATTTGGCTGGTCGAAACCGGCGGACACGTCGTCGGTTATGCGCTGGCCGGCCCTTGCGCCCTCCCCCACGCCGAGGTCACTCCCGCATGCGGCGAACTCAAGCGGTTCTACTTGTTGAAGTCCTCGCAGAATGGCGGTGTCGGCGGTCGCTTATTTGCCGAAGTCATGGCGTGGCTGGAGCGAGACGGGCCGCGCGACCTGTGGATCGGCGTCTGGTCTGAGAACCTCGGGGCCCAGAGATTCTATGCTCGGCATGGCTTCGCCAAGGTTGGGGAGTACGGCTTCAAGGTGGGCTCGACCGTCGATCACGAGTTCATTCTGAGGCGTGTTGCGCAAACAAATTCCACCATTGCGTGAGCTTCGCACTTCCGGTTGCAGGATTTGTTGAATAATTGAAGGCAATTAGAGAAATATTGCTGCGATTTAACAACCTAGACTTTGACGTTGACGTTACATTTTGTCAGGTTCCCGCCAATCATCGCAGTAGCTTGTGGCGACGGGTGGGATGCTGAAAATTGGTTATGTGCGCCTGCGCGACGAGCGCTCGGCGCAAGACACGGCAGTACTGAAAACGATCGGGTGTCATGTGGTCCGGGCTGAAGAGCCCGCCGGGCCGGTGGCGGACGGGGCGGCAGTGCTGACTTCGATTCTGGACTTCATCGGCGAAGGCGATCAGCTCGTCGTCACCCGCCTGAATCACCTTGCGGCCTCCAGCCGTGATCTTCTCGACGTCATCGATAGGCTTGAGGCGCGTTGCGCGACCCTTTTCGTCGTTGAATCCGAAATCTGCAGCCAAGGCGAAGGCGGCCGCGCGCTGCGCGCGGCGCTGGAGGCGGTAGCTTCAGTCGAGCCTCCGGGCGGCGCTCGTCGCCGCAAAGAGGCTCCGACGGACGATATCCGGGCCTTGCAGGCCGCCGGCGTCGGCCCGGTGGAGATCGCACGGCGCCTTGGCGTGTCGCGCATGACGGTTTGGCGCAAGTTGAAGGCGATGCCGGCCTAAGACGCCCGCTGCTTCATGAAATCGATGAACGCGCGCAACGCGCTCGGCACGTCGCGGCTGGGATAATAGAGGAACGGCGCGGGGAATGGCGGCAGCCAATCCTCCATGACGCTCACCAGTCGACCCGCCGCAATATGTTCGCGCACCTGACCTTCAAAGGCCGAGCAGAACCCTACGCCGTCCAACGCCGCCCGCAGGAGTAGCGACAGGCTAGTGGTCACCAGCCGCGCCTCCGGTTCGATCTTGGTGGTCACCCCGTCTCGCTCGAAATCCCACGCTGGCATGACCCCGCTCGGGAAACGTATTCTCACACACGGCTTGGTCAGCAGGTCGCGGGGCGCGGACGGCGCGCCGTACTGGGCGATCACCTCCGGGGCCGCGACCAAGGCGTAACGTTGCGGCGCGCCGAGCGAGATGGCGATCATATCCTGCGCCAGGCTTTCGTCCCATCGCACCCCGGCGTCGAAGCCCGCCTTGACGATGTCGACAAAGGCCGCTTCGGCGACGATCTCCAGCCGGACCTTCGGGTACGTCGCCAGGAATTCGGCGACCAGCGGCGCAAGGATCAGTTCGACCGCCGGCTCCGGCGCGTTGATCCGGACGGTTCCCGCCGGCTCTCCGGGTTCATCGGCGACCTGATCGACCGCCGCGGCGATCTCCAAAAGGGCCGGCGACAACCGGTCCAGCAGGCGCTGGCCCGCCGCGGTGGGCGCGACGCTGCGTGTGGTCCTGTTCAGCAGCCTCACGCCGAGCCGCGCCTCGAGATCTCGCACGCTCTTCGACATGCTGGAGGGCGCGACGCCACGCTTGGCCGCCGCCCGGCGAAAGCTGCGATGACGGGCGACAGCGGCGAAGGCGTCGAGATCGGCCAAATTCATTGTGCGAAATCCCGAACAGTTTGTTCTGAACTATGCAGATTATCGCACAGCCAACGGGGCGCCACCTTCTCCTCAGCTTCGTGAAGGATCACCCGATGAACATTCGCAAACTGGGCGCCGCCGGCCCCGCCACCTCCGCCCTCGGCCTCGGCTGCATGGGCATGTCCGACCTCTACGGCCCCTCTGATCGCCAAGAGAGCCTCGCCACGATGGCGGCGGCCATGGACGCCGGGATCACCCTGCTCGACACCGGCGACTTCTATGGAATGGGCCACAATGAGATGCTGATCGCCGAAGGCCTCAAGGGCCACCGGCGGGAGGACCTCATCATCAGCGTCAAGTTCGGCGCTCAACGCGGGCCGGACGGAATGTGGCTCGGCTACGACGCCAGCCCCAAGGCGCTGAAGGCCGCGGCCGCCTACAGCCTGAAACGGCTGGGGGTCGACTATATCGACGTCTACCGCCCCGCGCGCCTGGACCCGGCGGTTCCCATTGAGGACACGGTGGGAGCCATCGCAGACCTGGTGAAGGCTGGCTACGTCCGCCATATCGGTCTCTCTGAGGTCGGCGCCGACACCATTCGCCGCGCCGCAGCCGTCCACCCGATCGTCGACCTGCAGATCGAATACTCGTTGATCTCACGCGGGATCGAGGACGGGATCCTCGCGACCTGCCGCGAGCTGGGCGTCGGGATCACCGCCTATGGGGTCCTAGCCCGCGGCCTGATCAGCGGTCACTGGACAAAGGACCAACCTGCGGCGGGAGATTTCCGCAGCATGAGCCCGCGGTTCCAGGGCGAAAATCTCGATCACAACCTGAGCCTGGTCGAGGCTCTGCGTAGCGTCGCCGCAGACAAGGGCGTCACCGTCGCGCAGATCGCCATCGCCTGGGTGCTGGCGCAGGGCGACGACATCATCCCGCTGGTCGGGGCCCGCCGCCGCGATCGCCTGACCGAAGCCCTTGGGGCGCGGACCTTCGAACTTACCCCCACCGACCTGGCGGCTATTGAGGCGGCGGCTCCGAAGGGCGCGGCGGCCGGCGAGCGCTACCCAGCTCCCCAGATGGCGACCCTGGACAGCGAAAAGTCATGACGGCTGGTTGACGCGATACGTTATAATATTACATAAGACTGGCCGCGACGATGACGGCTAGCCGAGTGAGGGACTTTTGAAGACCGCTTCCACGTCTCTCCTCGATGCTTCAGCCATCAGCCTGTCGGGCCTCTGCCTGGCTCACTGCCTGGCCCTCCCCCTGGTCGCCGCCTTCTCCCCCCTCCTGGCGGCCTGGGCGGAGGCCGAGTGGGTCCATGTCGCGGTGATTGTCATGGCGGCGCCGCTTTCGGCCATGGCCCTCTGGCGACGCGGCCAACGGCCGGCGGTGATCGCGCTGGCGCTCGGCGGCCTGTCTCTGATGGGCCTCGGGATCTGGCCGTTCCATGCCCATGAGACCGCGCTGACCGTGTCCGGCAGCCTGCTGCTGGCCCTCGCCCACGTCTTCAACTGGAAGCGGCGGCACGCGCACTAATCACTGGGCGACATGCGGCGAAAGCCAGCGGTCCGCAAGGCGTGCTGGACAACGGCGGTCGGCGGCTTCATCTTCGGAAGTCAAACACCTGTTCGTCCCCCTATTTGGGAAGCCTGCCCATGTTTATGCGCTTTTTCACCGAGCTGCGCGAAGCCAAGGTCCCGGTGTCGCTGAAAGAGTACCTCATGCTGATGGAGGCGCTCGATAAGGTCGTCATCGATCGCAACGTGGAAGACTTCTACTACCTCGCCCGCTCGGCGCTGGTGAAGGATGAGAAGAACCTCGACAAGTTCGACCAGGTGTTCGGCCAGGTCTTCAAGGGCCTGGACAAGACCCAGGGCGTCGGGACGGCCGATATTCCCGCCGAATGGCTGAAGCGAATTTCCGATCAGTTCCTCACTGACGAGGAAAAGGCCCAGATCGAGGCCATGGGCGGCTTCGACAAACTGATGGAGGCCCTCGCCGAACAAATGCGCAAGCAGCGCGAAGAGGGCGATGGCGACGGTGAAGGCAAGGGCCAGAACGGCCAGAAGGGCGACGGCAGCTCACCGTTCGGCGCCAATGGCTATCACCCTGAAGGTATCCGCATCGGCCAGGACAAGGGCCGTCACGGCAAGGCCGTGAAGGTCTGGGACAAGCGCGAATACAAGAACCTCGACGACAGCGTCGAGCTCGGCACCCGCAACATCAAGGTCGCCCTGCGCCGACTGCGCAAATGGGTCCGCGAAGGCGCCGCCGAGGAACTGGATATGAACGGCACCATCCGCGGCACCGCGGAAAAGGGCTATCTGGATATCCATCTGCGCCCGGAACGCCGCAATAAGATCAGCGTGCTGATCTTCTTCGACATTGGCGGCTCGATGGATAGCCACATCAAAATTTGTGAGGAGCTGTTCTCGGCCGCGCGAAGCGAGTTCAAGAACATGGAGTTCTACTACTTCCACAACTGCCTCTATGAGAATGTGTGGAAGGACAATCGGCGCCGTCACGCCGAGAAGCTGAACACCTGGGACATCCTCCACAAATATTCCAGCGATTACAAAGTCATATTCGTTGGCGACGCGACCATGAGCCCCTACGAAATCACCTATCCGGGTGGTTCGGTGGAGCACTGGAATGAAGAGGCCGGCGCGATTTGGATGGATCGGGTCGCGGGCATCTACGAAAACATGATCTGGCTGAACCCCACCGCCGAACGGCATTGGGACTACACCCCCTCCATCGAGGTCATGAAGCAACTGGTCGGCGACCGCATGTTCCCCCTGACCATTGAAGGGTTGGACAAGGCCATGCGGGAACTGTCGCGCTAGCGCGCCGCATCGCGGTTTGTGTCACACCTGCTAAGCTGATGTGACATTTGAGAGATTCGCCAGTGGACACCGTCAAGGTCGACGATACCGGAGAGGCCCACGAGGCCGCCACCAAGGCGGCGGTCTTCTGCGCGGCTGAACGGCTGTTCGCGCTGCACGGCTTCCAGAACGTCTCGGTCCGCGACATCACCGCCGACGCGGGCGTGAATCTCGCCTCGGTGAACTACCACTTCGGGTCAAAAGACGCGCTGTTGTTCGAGATCTTCCGCCGGCGCACGGCGGAGCTGAACCGCGAACGTGCCCGGATGCTGCACGAGGCAAATGACCGCAACGCCGGCAAGCCGCCGGTGCGCGAAATCCTTGAGGCCCTGTTCGCCCCGCCGTTGAAATGGGCCTCCCCCGACAACGACCGGCGGATCTCGGTGCAGTTCATCATTCGCTCGCGCAGCGAAGGCACCGCCGAAATGCGCGAGGCTCTGACCAACGACGTCAGCCATCTGGCGCGGTTCTCCGACGCCCTCATCGCGGCCTGCCCCGACCTGCCGCGCGAGACCGTCTACTGGCGGCTGCACTTCTGCCTTGGCATGGTCCACAACAACCGCTTCGCCGAGTTCGACCGCCTGCATGTGCTGTCGGACGGCGCGACCCGGGAGGGCGATGTAGACGCCCTGCTCAAACGAATGCTCGACTTCGCCGAGGCTGGCTTCCAGGCCTGACTCTTCGCCTCGCGGCTAGGCGGCGAGATTCCAAGCAAACTTCAGATCCTCGACGAAGGCCGCATAGGCCCTGGCTTTTTCCTGCGCGTCAGGGACCCGCAGTAGAAACGACGGATGATAGGTGACCACGCCCTGGGCCTGGTCGGCGAGTTGAAACGCATGGCCGCGCGCCTTGCCGATCGGAGTGGGCTTCCCGCACACCGCCAACGCCGCCGTGGCCCCCAGCGCGACAATCACCCGCGGCCGTACGATCCGGCGCTCGGCGTCCAGCCACCAGCGGCACGCCGTGACCTCCGATGTCTTGGGCGTCTGGTGAATACGGCGCTTACCCCGCAACTCGTGCCGGAAGTGTTTCACGGCGTTCGTCACATAGAGCTCGGCCCGCGGAACGCCCGCCTCAGCCAGAGCCTGGTCCAGAACCTTGCCGGCCGGGCCGACAAAAGGTTGACCGGCCAGATCTTCCTGGTCGCCGGGCTGCTCGCCCACGATCATCAGCCTGGCCTTGGCAGGCCCCTCCCCGGCCACGCCCTGAGTCGCATCGCGCCACAGGTCGCAGCGGCGGCAGAAATCGACGCCCGCCACAACCTCTTCCAGGGACGTCGGCGCGCCTTCCTCAAATGACGCATCCCGCGACAGGCGCTGGGCCTGACGCACCACACGGCGATTGGGTTCGGATGGCATTTGCCTGACCATGGCCGAGGTACGGTCCTCTGCGGCTTTGACCAGTTCGGGAATGAGCCCGGCCTCGGGCAGGTTCCGCCAATAGCGCTTGGGCATCTCGCGCTGCATAGCGCCCACCTTCAGACGAGCAGGGTTGAAGGTGGAGGCGTAATAGGTGCGCCAATAATCCTCCAGGGCGTCCTCGCTTGGAGCATCCGCTGGGTCGGCGCCCGGCGTAAACGTCAGCAGCACCTTGTCCCAGTGGGCGCAGCGATCAGGCGTCAGAATGGACCAGTTCATGTTGGCGTAGCGGCGGGCAAAGAAGGGCGCGGCGGCCTCGGCCACTCGGTGGGCCGGCTCGAACCAGGCCACATAGGTATCCTCGTCCGCGCCCTTGACCTGCCGAAAACGGACAAAGGCCTTCATCTTGTGGATCGCCTTCGACACCGCGCCGGCCATGTCCCGGGCGCGGGCGACGTCGGGATCCGAAGCGATATGCATCAGGTTAGGCTCGTTCGCGAGCCGCCACAGCAAGCGATACAACAGAGCGAACCGCTCGCCCGAGCTATGCAGAACCACCTGTTCGGCGACCTCGACGAACTCTCGCGGAACGGTGAAGCTTGCTGCAGCGGTTGCCGGCTCCGTGGTCTGACCAAACAGATCCCCGCCGCCGTCCACGGTCCAAAGCGCGTCCTCCGGCGACACATCAGCCCCGCGAAGAAGTCGCGCGGCTCGCCGCCAACCATCGAAGTCAGTTTCCGAGGCGAGGCGTACGACCTGCATCAGAACAGGCTCAACTGCTGGGGCGCGATATGGGTCCGCAAGTCGGCGCGGTCGGTCAGCGAACCTGGACGCCAGTCGTCGGTGATGATGAAGGGCCGCACCTTGTCGAGGCCGCGCGTCAGGCGCTTCACATCCTCAAGGGTCAAGCGCTTGTAGCGGCGGATCTCGATCATCCGATCGACGCTTTTGACGCCCAGCCCCGGCACCCGCAGCATCGGCTCGCGATCGGCCTTGTTCAGATCTACCGGGAACCGCGCCCGGTTTTTCAGGGCCCAGGCCAGCTTGGGGTCAATGGCCAGGTCCAGGTTTTCATCGCCGCTGGCGATTTCAAGCGCCTCGAAACCGTAGAACCGCATCAGCCAATCGGCCTGATAGAGCCTATGCTCGCGCATCAACGGCGGCCGGACGGGAGGCAGGCGCGACGTGGTGTCCGGGATCGGACTGTAGGCGGAATAGTAGACCCGTCGCATGCCGTAGGCCCCGTAGAGGCCGGCGCTGCGTGACAGGATTTCGCCGTCGCTAGCGGCGTCGGCGCCGACGATCATCTGGGTCGACTGGCCCGCGGGCGCGAACTTCGGCGGCTTGGCCTTGATCGCCTTGTCGGTGGTTTCCTCGATCCCCAAGCGCACAGAGCCCATGGCTTTGCGAATGCCCTTGGCGTCCTTTTCCGGCGCGAGGTCGGCCAGGCTGTCGTCCCGAGGTAGCTCGATATTGATCGACACCCGATCGGCATAAAGCGCGGCCTGGTTGACCAGGGCGGGCGAAGCTTCTGGGATGACCTTGAGGTGGATATAGCCGCGAAAGTCGTGGTCGAGCCGCAGCGACTTGGCCACGCGCACCATCTCTTCCATCGTGTAGTCGGCGTTGCGGATGATCCCCGAGGACAGGAACAACCCCTCGATGTAGTTCCGCTTGTAGAAGCCGAGGGTGAGGTCGACGACCTCCTTAACGGTGAAGCGGGCGCGGCGCGTGTTCGAAGTCACCCGGTTCACGCAATAGACGCAGTCATAGACACAGAAGTTGGTCAGCAGAATCTTCAGAAGGCTGATGCAACGGCCATCGGGAGCATAGGCGTGGCAGATACCCATCCCCTCGGTCGAGCCGACGCCCTTACCGCCCACCGAGTCGCGCTTGGTCGTGCCTGAGGACGCGCAGGAGGCGTCGTATTTCGCGGCGTCCGATAGGATCGCGAGCTTCTGCTTGAGGTCCAGGCTTGCCATGCCTCAAGCTAATGTTCTCATTCTGTTCCGTCCAGTCCCCATCCGGGGATGGGACCGAGGAGCCCAGCCCCTCGGTCCCTCAGACCGCTAGGCCGCACCCAGGAAGACGCGCTTGCCGACCTCGACGCCGTTGTGGCGCTGGATCGCGTAGGCGGTGGTGATGTGGAAGTAGAAGTTCGGCATCGCCTGCTCAAGCAGGTAGGCCTGCCCCTTCACGATGCTGGTCTCACCGCGGCGCACCAGGCTGATGTCGCGCTCTTCGGAGCCGTCGATCTGAGCCGCGTCGAGGGTGCGGAGGAAGGCGATGGTCTTGTCGACCCGGGCCTTCAATTCCTCAAAGCTGGTTTCGCTGTCCTCATAAGCAGGGAACTCGACGCCAGCCAGACGCGCGGCGCCGCCCTTGGCGAAGTCGGTGGCGATCTGAACCTGACGGGCGAAGGGGAACATGTCCGGATAGAGCCGCGCCTGCAGCAGGGCGGCCGGGTCGATCTTGCGTTCAGCGGCGTGGGCCGCGGCCTTGTCGATCACCCCGCCAAGACCGGTGAGGCCCTGGATGAAGACGGGGACCGAGGCCTGATACATGGAAAGGGTCATGACTGCTCCAGCGGGTCCAAGCGACTCGCGAGCCGGTTCTATAGGCGCGGCCGCGCGACGTCCCCTGCGATGCGCCGCAGATCAACGCTCGACGCCGGGCGCCGCGGGGTCGTAGCGTGACCATCGATGGACCTTCTCGACCCGTTCGCGCTCGCCACGCCACGCCTCGTCACCCGCCTCAAGAACGGCGAGCCCCACCAGGTGTTTTCCGGCTTCCTCTACCATGTGGGCGAAGACCGCTACATCGTGCTGACCGCCCTGCACTGCCTGCTGCGGCCCAATACTTTCTACTTCAAGAACCGCGGGACCGAGGCGACTTGGCCCGAGACCTACGGCCACGATCTGGACTGCGAGACGCTAGGCTTCAGCGCGCCTCTCTATGACGGAACAGCGCCCCGGTTCCGTTGGCATCAGGACCCGCACAACGCCTCGATCGACGTGGCCGGCGTTCCGGTGCGCCTGCCTTCCCGCCCGCAGGCGATCAATATGGCAGGCGCCTTCGGCGACTACGACGTGGTGACCCAAGGCTTGCCGCTCACCGCCGGGTCGGCGGGGCTGATCTACGGCTTCCCCGGCGGGGCGGCGATCCTGCGCAGCGCGCCGATCGCCCGAGGTTTCACCCTGGCCACAGACTACCGGCTCAATCCGTTCGCCTTTCATGTCGACGGCATCGGCGGGGCTGGCTGCTCCGGCGGCCCTGTCGCCCTGCGCGCCGAACGCGGCGACAGAACGCTGCTGCAATGGATCGGCATCTATGTCGCCACCCACGAGGCGGAGCGCCTGGGCCGCTGCATCCCGCTGGCGCAGGTGATGGAGCTGGTGGCGACGATGACCGCCGAGCCGGGGCTGTGGACCTAGCCTAGCTTCAAAGCTTAGCCGCCACCTCGGCCAATTGGTCGGCGCAGATGCCCCAGCCCTCCATGAAACCCATCTGCTCATGGGTTTCGCGGTCCGCCACGCTCCAGTGGCGAGCGCGGGCGATGTACTTGGTGCGCCCGTCCCCAAGATCCTCGAAGGTTATGATCGCGGTCATGAAGGGCTTGTCCGACGGAGCCCACGCCTCGGTGAAGGCGTCGGTGAAAACGATCTTCTCGTTAGGCACGACCTCCAGATAGACCCCGGCGTTCGGGTAGTCGTTCCCCTCGGCGTCTCGCATCACGATCCGATTGGCGCCGCCGGTGCGCACGTCGAGTTCGGCGATCGGGGTGGTGAACGGTTTGGGCGCGAACCACTGCTTCAGCACTTCGGCGTCGGTCCAGGCGCGATAGAGCTTCTCGCGCGGTACGTCGATGATGCGGGTGAGCACCAGTTCACGGTCATGGGCGGGCGGCGTTTGCGTCGTCGTCATCGCGATCTCCAATCACAGGGGTTCGAAGCAAGGACGATGCTGGTGAATGCGATCCTACAGCCCGCAGCAGGTTTTTCCTCCTGGCGTGCGCCTCGCGAAAAATGAGTTGCGCGGCGGCCAAGGTTGGCGTCCGCTCTCACTGGAGAGTTGCACCGTCTGGAGGCTTGAGCCGTATGACGACGACGTTCGAGATCAACGGCCGCAAGGTCACGATCAAGGCCCCCGACGACTCTCCGCTACTCTGGGCGATCCGTGACGAGGTCGGGCTGACGGGCTCCAAGTTCGGTTGCGGCATCGGCGCTTGCGGCGCCTGCACCGTGCACCTGAACGGCGAAGCGGTGCGCTCCTGCGTGACCCCGGTCAACGCGGCCGCGGGCGCCAAGGTGACCACCATCGAGGGCCTGGATCCAAAAGGCGCCCACCCATTGCAGGTGGCCTGGATCAAGGCCCAGGCCCCGCAGTGCGGCTACTGCCAGTCGGGTCAGATAATGCAGGCCGCCGCCCTGCTGAAGACCACGCCCAATCCCACCGACGCACAGATCAATGACGCCATGAACGGCAATCTCTGCCGCTGCATGGCCTATGTCCGGATCAAACAGGCGATCAAGCTCGCCGCCGGATCGCAAGGGAGCAGGGCATGAACGCCATGCCGATCCCGTCGCCCACGGCGACCACCCGCCGCGGCTTCATGATCACCGTGGCCGCCGCCGGCGCGATGATGGGCCTGGCCGCCCCGATTGGGGCCGAGGCCGCCGAGGGATTCGAGCCGACCATCTGGTATCGCATCGGTCGCGACGGCACGGTGACCGTCAATGTCATCCGCGCCGAGATGGGCCAGCATGTCGGTACGGCCATCGCTCGCATCGTCGCCGACGAGCTCGAGGCGGACTGGTCGAAAGTGAAGATCGATCACGTCGATTCCGCCGCCAAGTGGGGCCTGATGGTCACAGGCGGCAGTTGGTCGGTCTGGCAAAGCTATCCGCTGATGAGCCAGGCCGGGGCGGCCGGGCGCATCACCCTGATTGAGGAAGGCGCCAAGTTGCTCGGCCTCGATCCGAAGGCCTGCACGGCGCGGAACGGCGCAGTCAGCGGGGGCGGCAAGTCGATATCCTATGGCGACATCGTCGCCCGCGGGAACATGGGCCGGACCTTCACCGCCGACGAGCTCGGCAAGCTGCCGATCAAGCCAGCCTCCGAACGCCGCCTGATCGGCAAGGCGTCGACGCAGCTCGACATCCCGGCCAAGGTCGACGGCACGGCGCTCTACGGCCTCGACGCCAAGGTCCCGGGCATGGTCTTCGCGCGCCCCAAGATCCCCCCGACCCGCAACCAGTCCAAGGTCGTCTCAATCGACGACTCCGCCGCCAAGGCGGTGCCCGGCTACATCAGCAGCCTGGCGCTGGACGACCCGTCGAACACTGTGCCGGGCTGGGTGATGGTGTTCGCCGACAGCTTTGTCGCCGCCAACAACGCCTGCGATCTGGTCAAGGTGAACTGGACCTCGGGCGAGACCGCCAAGACCTCCGAGGCCGATCTTCAGAAGCGTTCGGCCGAGCTGATCGCCGATCCGAAGGCGGGGTCTCTGGTGGTCGAGGATCCCGGCGTCGACGCCGCCTTCGCCGCCGCCAAGTCGAAGTTGGAGCGGACCTACACCACCGCCAGCGCCCTTCACTTCCAGATGGAGCCGGTCAACGCCCTGGCCTTCGAGAAGGACGGGGTGATGGAGATCCACACCGGCAACCAGTGGCAATCGCTGGCGCTGCCCTGGCTGTCCAAGGCGCTGGGCCGGCCCGAGGACAAGATCGTCCTGAAGTCCTACATGCTAGGCGGCGGGTTCGGCCGGCGTCTGAACGGCGACTATGCGGTGCCCGCGGCCCTGGCGGCCAAGGCCATCGGCAAGCCGGTGAAGATGGTCTGCACCCGGTCCGACGACACCCTGTTCGACTCGTTCCGCTCGCCCTCGGTCCAGGTCGTGAAGATGGCCTTTGGCGAGGGCGGCAAGGTCACCGCCATGGATCACGCCGCCGCCGCCGGCTGGCCGACCCAGGTAATGGCCCCGTTCTTCATGCCCAAGGGCGCGAACGACGTCGCCTATGACCCCTTCGCAATCAGCGGCGCGAACCATTGGTACAGCGTCGGCGCCCAGCGGGTTCGCGCGGTCCCGAACGACCTCGCCAACATCGCCTTCCGTCCGGGCTGGCTGCGCTCGGTCGGACCCGGTTGGACCAACTGGGCGGTCGAGAGCTTCATGGACGAGGCGGCTTTGGCGGCCGGCAAGGATCCGCTGGCCTTCCGGCTGGCCATGCTGGACGGGGCCGGCCGCAACGCCGGCTCGGCGCCCAACGCAGTCGGCGGCGCCAAGCGGCAGGCGGCGGTGCTGGCGCGGCTGGCCAAGAAGGTCGGCTGGGGTCAAGCCCTTCCCAAGAACACCGGCCTTGGCCTGGCCACCACCTTTGGCCAGGAACGCGACATGCCGACCTGGGTCGCCTGCGCCGCCAGGGTCAATGTGGACCCCGTCACCGGCGCGGTGAAGGTCGAGAAGCTGACCCTGGTGGTCGACGCCGGAACCATCGTCTCGCCGGACGGCGCCCTGGCCCAGATGGAAGGGGCGGCGCTGTGGGGCATGAGCCTGGCGCTGTTCGAGGGAACCCAGTTCGCCGACGGCCAGGTGCAGGACACCAATCTCGATTCCTACACGCCCCTACGCATGGCGGACGTGCCGGAAATCGAGGTGGAGTTCATCGAAAGCACCGAGGCGCCGGTCGGATTGGGCGAGCCTGCGACCACCGTGGTCGGCCCCGCCATCGGCAACGCCATCTTCCGCGCCAGCGGCGCGCGGGTTCGGCATTTGCCGATCCGTCCGGACGCTGTCCTGACGGCGCTGAAGACACGCGCCTGAGAAAGATCGGCGCGAGGCGCCGGGCCACTTCCCCCGCGTCACAAGACTCTGCTACGACGGTCGGCATTAAATTAAGCCGTCATAATTAGGGAGTCGCCCGCGCGACCCTTTTGCGATCCGCGCGCGGACGGAACGCTGTTGGAAACAAAATTTGAGGAGGAGGGCGTGGCTGAGGCTGCGCCCGAAGCTATCGGCGCGACAGAGCCGACCCTGGCGGAAAAAGAGGCCGCCTACGAAAAGTTCGTCTGGGCCAATCTGAAGCGCAACTATATCGGCCACTATCTGCACGGCATGCTGGGCATGACCGGCTTCCGGCTGATCAACGCTCCGACCTTCCTGCCCGCCTATCTGCACATGCTGTCGGGCTCGAACACGATCGTCGGCTTGGGCTTGGCGCTCCAGCAACTCGGCGGGGTGCTCAGCCCCATCGTCGGCGCCAACCAAGTCGAGCACCGCACCAAGGTGATGCCCGCCGCGCTATGGATGGGCGGCCTTGCCCGCCTGCAGATCATCGGCATGGCGCTCGCCGGCTGGTTCCTGTCGGGCCAGAGCCGGGTCGTCGCCATCATCGGCTTCATGTTCCTGTTCGGCCTGTTCATGGGCACCCAGCGGGTGGTGTTCTCCATGCTGCTGGCCAAGGTGATCCCTATCAGCCGACGCGGTCGATTACAGGCCTGGCGCAACGCCACCGGGGGCCTGATCGCCGCAGGCCTAGCCTATCTGGCCGGGCGCTACTTCATCGACGCGAACCTGTTCGGCAACGGCTACTCAACGACCTTCATCTTCGCCTTCGCCTTGACCAGCCTGGGCCTGACGGCGTTGCGGTTGCTGATGATCGAGCCGGAACCGCCGACCGTGCGAGCCCGCTCGCGCCTGATCGACCGGTTCAAGGACTTCCCGGCTCTACTGGCCGAGAAAGGCTTCCTCTACTTCATGATCGTGCAGATGCTGGCGATCACGGCGCGGATGGCGGTGCCTTTCTACGTGCTGTTCGCCTCGTCCACCATCGAGCTGAACGGTAAGAACCTCGGCCTGCTCTCGCTGGCGTTCCTGGGCGCCGACACCATCTCGAACTTGGTCTGGGGCTATCTTGGCGACAAGACCGGCTTCCGGCTGATCATGCTGATCTCCCTGCTGCTGTGGGTCGGCTCGACCGTCCTGCTGATGGGCGCGCACGACTTCCTGCCGATCTTCCTGGCCTTCTCGGGTCTAGGCGCGGCGCAGTCGGGCTACATGATGAGCGCCGGCACCATGATCCTGGAGTTCGGCGACCGCGACGAAATGCCGATGCGCATCGCCTTCTCGGCCACCGCCGAGGGCATCATGGGCTCCATCGGACCGCTGCTGGGGGGCGTGATCTCCTCGACCCTCGGCTACGGCCCGATGTTCTCGATCTCGATCGCCTTCCTGATCGCCGCGCTGATCGTGCTGATCACGCTGGTCAAGGAGCCGAGAACCGCCCGGCACTCCTAGCCCCGGTTCTTAGCCAACCTCTTGCGGCCAGTCGGGAAGTGCGATCTTCACCGGCTGGCCCGCCAAGGCCGTGTCCAGATGGATCAGGAAGCTGGCGATGCCGGCCGCGCCCTGCATGTAGCCGGTCTGGGCCTGCAGGAACTCCGGCCGGTCGCGATGCTCGGCCTGGATCCAGCGGCGGCGATCACCGTCCATGGTGCTGTTCTCCAAAATCACCGCCGCGCAACGCCGGGCCAGGTCGAGATAAGCCTCGTCGCCCGTGCGCCGCGCCATCAGCAGGGCGTATTCCCCCACGCCAGCGTCACCGCAGCATTGACCGTGATTGTTCCAGAAGCCCTTCGAACGGGTCTCCGGCGCGCCCAAGCTCAGCAGCCCCTTCGTCAGGGCCTTCGCCTCCTCCAGCCACTGGGCCTCGCCGGTGATCTTGTAGAGCTCGAGGAACAGCCGGCCCGTGCCTGCCGGTCCATGGCAGGCGCCCAGGTAGAAGATGGGATTGCGCGCCTCCTCGGTGTGACAGACGAGGCGGCCGTCGCCGACCGAACTGGAGCGGCTAAGCACATAGCGCGCGCCCTCCTTGGCCGCGGCCAGGAAACGTTCGTCGCCGGTTGACTTGTAAAGCTCGGCCAGGAAGTAGGCCACGCCCGCGCCACCATGGGCGAAATTGGGAGCGGTGAAGGCGAACGGCATGTCCGACATCAGCCGCCAGCGCAGGCCGTCAGGATCGCTCTCGGCCACCTCCAGCAACCGCTCGCCGACCGCCACCGCCCAGTCCAGCGCGTCGGGGTGCAGGTCGTTGCGATCGCCGTAGAGCATGACGAGGCCCGCGCCCGCCGCGCCGACAGACTGGTCGTAGATTTCCCGCTCGCCCGTGAAGCCGGTGATTTCCGAGAACGGCGCCGGCTCGATCCAGCCAATGCCCGCACCCAGGGGCTTGGCCTGGTCGCGCAGGCGCTGCAGGCAGTTTCCGGCGAGGGCGCGGAAGTCCTCGCGCCCGCTGACCCGCGCCAGTTCGCTCATCGCAAAGGCGTAGCCTGGCCAACCGTTCGAGGCGCTGACCGAAAGACTGTCGATCCGGGCCAGATGGGCGGCGACTTCCTCGCCGGCCGCGATGGCCTGCTCCAGGGCCTGCGCCGATCCGGTGGCCGCGTGCAGTTCCAGCAGCAGCAAGATGATGCCGGACGAGCCGTGATAGAGGCCGTAGTCGGAGCCGCCCGCATCGTCGGCGCGGCGCCATTTGGTACGTCCCTCCAACCGCTGGGCGCCAATGAAATTCACCGCTTCAAGCGCGGCCTGCATATAGGCGCCCATTGGACATCCTCCCGTTCTTATCATTGGATCTGGTGTTGGCTCGCAGGCTAGGACCTGTCAACGCACCCTATGGGTGGCCTGCTGGCGAGGGCGTGTTAGATCGATGGGCATGAAGCGCGAAGAAAAGCCGCAGGTCGTCGACCTGAATGAGCGTCGCAAGGCCCTGCAGGCCAAGGAAGCGGCCGCGAAAGCCGCCCAGGCGAAGGCTGCGCGCCAAGCCAAGACCGGCGGCTCCATGCTGGGCGGGCGCAAACATGCCGGCCTGATCGTTGTGGTCATCGCCCTGGTCCTGATGGCGATCTACGTGCTTCCAAGGTTCCTCTAGCGCCGCGTGTCACAAGCGGGCCGGCTGCTCCGTCCTATTGTCGAACGCCCACCACGGCGACACCGCAACAAGGACCTCCCCATGTCAGCCCGCCTGAACCCCTTCGCCGCCGCGCCCGAAATGATCGCCGCCATGACCGCGTTCGAGACCGCTGTGGCGTCCTCGGGCCTGGAACACAGCCTGATCGAACTGGTGAAGACCCGCGCCTCGCAGATCAACGGCTGCGCCTTCTGCCTGCATATGCACACCCGCGACGCCCGCGCCGCCGGCGAGAGCGAGGAGCGTCTGCACCTGCTGGCCGCCTGGTGGGAATCCTCGCTGTTCACGCCGCGTGAGAAGGCGGCCCTGACCTGGACGGAGTCGCTGACCCTCATCGCCCAGACCCGCGCGCCGGACGCCGACTATGCGGTCATGCGCGAAGAGTTCGACGAGGCCGAAGCCGTAAAGCTGACGATGCTGATCGGCGCCATCAACGTCTGGAACCGCCTGGCCGTCGGCTTCCGGTCCCAGCACCCGCGAAAGTGGTCGGTCGAGAAGGCGGCGTAGGGGCGTAGCCTTGATTTAGATCCTCCCCCGCTGGGGGAGGTGGATCGGCGCGAAGCGACGAGACGGAGGGGGCCTGCGACCGCACGGGTCAAAGTCCCCCTCAGTCAGCTTTGCTGACAGCTCCCCCAGCGGGGGAGCATCTATCCCCGAGCAGACCTAGGCCGCCAACCGCTGCGCCTCGGCCTGCGCGATCCGCGCCTTGGCCATTTCGTTTGCGACTTCGTGGGTCGGGCGCGCTTCGGTCACGGCGCGGTCGAGCACCTCTTCTAAGGTCGCGGTCAACCGGTCGAGCTTGGCCGCGACCCAGGCAGGGTCGAAGGCGCCGCCCTGCTCCAACGCGCGGATCTCACCGGCGACATTGATGATGCCGCCGCCATTGATCACGTAGTCCGGCGCGTAGAGCATGCCGCGCTCGAAGACTTGGCGGCCAATCTCGAGATCAGCGAGCTGGTTGTTGGCGCCGCCGGCGATCACCTTGGCTTTCAGCCTCGGCAAGGTGGCGGCGTTGATCGCCCCGCCCATCGCGCAAGGCGCGAAGACATCGGCCTCGACATCGAAGATCGCGCCCGGCGCCACGACTTGCGCGCCCGTACGCGCCGCGATCTCGGCCAGCGCGGTCTCGTTGACGTCGGTGATGATCAGCTTGGCGCCGGCCGCATGCAGCTTTTCAGCCAGATAGGCGCCGACGTGGCCCACGCCCTGGATGGCGACGGTGACTCCGTCGAGGTCGCGGTTCAGGGCGCGCCGGACCGCCAGCCGCACACCGCGAAAAACGCCTTCGGCGGTCACCGGGCTTGGATCGCCGGATGCGGCGGCATGCCCTTCAAGCCCGGCGACGAAACGGGTCTGCTTGCGGGCGCTCATCAGGTCTGCGGGCGAGACCCCGACATCCTCGGCGGTCCAGTAGCTGCCGCCCAGTTTGTCGACGGCGCGGCCGAAGGCCTCGAACAGGGCCGGCGTCTTCATGGTCCGGCTGTCGCCGATGATCACGGCCTTCCCGCCGCCCAACTCCAGGTCGGCCATGGCGTTCTTGTAGGACATGGCGCGGGACAGGCGCAGGGCGTCCTCCAACGCCGCATCGGCGCTTGCATAGGGCCACATGCGGCATCCTCCGGCGGCCGGGCCGCGGGCGGTGGAGTGAACCGCGATGATAGTCTTGAGGCCGGTTTTCTCGTCGTAGAACGAATGGACGCCTTCATGTCCTTCGAAAGCGGGGGAATCGAACAAGGTCATGCCGCACTCGCCGCGAGACAGTGGAAGAGATTGCCGAATTCCCTACGCCCGCCCTGGGCGCATCACAAGCCTGCCTGGATCTTCCGCGCCGCTTCTGCGTCGATCGGCGCGTTCGGTTGGGTCGGCGAACCGGGAATGGTGGGAGCTCCGGACGGCAGCGGCGCCTGGGGGTCGCGAATGAACGACAACAGGTCCTCCCAGACCACCGGCCCCTGATGGTCGCGGGTCATCAGATGCCAGCCCTTGGAATAGTAGGCTGAGCGATCGGTCGGCTTGAGCTTGGCGGCGGCCTCGAAGGCCGGTTCCTTGGGGATGATCTCGTCGTGGGCGCCGTAGATGTAGAGGACCGGAACCTTCACCGCCCCGGTCGCCTGCCAGGCCCGCTCCATCATCGCCACTAGCCCGTAGAGTGTGTCGGACCTCGCGCCCCAGACCATCAGCGGGTCGCGCCCCATGGCGCGCAGTTCGTCATGATTGTCGGTCGGCTGGACGCGACTGGTGAGCCAGCGCGGCGGTTCATAGACCTTGCCAGCAGTAAACCGAGCGGCCAGCCACAGCATGGTCTTGTAGGGCAGCGGTTGGTTCGACCATCCCCAGACGGCGGGCGACATCAGGATCAGTCGGTCCGCGGCCGGCGGACGATCAGAAGCGAAGGCCTCGATCGCCACCGCCCCGCCCATGCTCTCGCCAGCGACGATCACCGGCACGACGGGATGCTGGTTGCGGACCACGGCGGTGATGGTGCGCAGGTCCTCGACCATCAGGTCATCGCCGCCCCAGATGCCGCGATTGGGCGAGCGTCCGAAACCCCGCTGGTCGAAGGCGTAGGTGGTGACGCCGTTCTTGGCCCAATAGGGCGCGGCCAAGTGGAAGGCGTTGGCGTAGTCGTTCATGCCGTGCAGAGCGACGACCACCGCCTGCGACTCTCCCTCAGCCTCCCAACGCGTCAGCCCCAGCCGCGCGCCGTCGAAGGAAACGAAGACGTCGTTTTCCAGACGCGGTCCCTGGAAGCCCATCGGCGGCGCCCCGGCCTGCTGCACCATCAACGGCGTACAGGCGCTGAGCATCATGGCGGCGGAAATGGCGGCGAGGCGTCTCACGGTCGCAGTATCTCCAGGACCCGTTGGCGAAGATAGGGCGTCACCTCGTCCTCGAACCACGGGTTGCGCTTCAACCAACCTGTATTGCGCCACGAAGGATGCGGCATGGGCAATATCGCTGGAGCATAGTCACGCCAAGCTCGAACGGTCTGCGTCATGTTCGCCTGCATACGCCCGCCCAGCGCCCACTCCTGGGCGTATCCGCCGACCAGCAGGGTCAGTTCGACCTGCGGCAACTGCTGCAGCAATTGCGGTCGCCAAAGCTGGGCGCAGCGTGGTGGCGGCGGGAAGTCGCCGCCCTTGGGATTGGTCCCTGGAAAACAGAAAGCCATCGCCGCAACCCCGATCTCGGGGCGGCCATAGAATGTCTCGTAGTCGAGGCCCATCCAGCCGCGTAGGCGATCGCCGGAGGGATCGGTGAACGGGAGGCCGCTTTCATGCACGCGCCGCCCGGGAGCCTGACCACAGATCAGCAGCCGCGTCTGCGGCGAGACGCGCACCACAGGCCGGGGTTCATGCGGCAACTCAGGCGCGCAGGCCCGGCAGGCGGCGATATCGGCGAGAACAGCCTCGAGGCTCATATCGCCGATATAGGGATTGCGCCCTACTCCGCCATGTCCTGCGACGGCGAGACGCTCTCGCCTTCCATCGGCATCCGTAGGCGATAGACGCCCTTGAACTTCTCCGGGTCGGCCGGCTTGCCGTGACGGGTGATGACGATCTTGCCCTGGCGGGCCAGGCCCCGCGCGGTCGAGCGCACGTGACCGGTCAGCCGGCGCCAGTTATCATTATCGGCGGCGCGAGCCACCTCTTCGGACGAAGCCGATTTCCCGGCCGGCAGTTTTCCCAGGACCTCGAGGATCACGGCTTCCATATCGACGCTCATCAGCCGCCTCGTTTCATGGTTTCGCGGGCGATGACCACCTGCTGAATCTGACTGGTGCCCTCATAGATCCGGAAGATGCGTACGTCTCGGTAGAACCGCTCGATACCGTGGTCGGCGACATAGCCTGCGCCGCCGAAGATCTGCACCGCGCGGTCGGCGACGCGGCCCACCATTTCCGAGGCGAAGTACTTGGCGGCGGCCGCCTCCATGGTCACGCTCTTGCCGGCGTCGCGAGCCCGGGCGGTTTCCATGGTCATCGCCTTGGCCACCAGCGCCTCGGTCTTGCTGTCGGCGATCATGCCCTGGATGAGCTGGAAGCCGGAGATCGCCTGGCCGAACTGCTTGCGCTCGGAGGCATAGGCCACGCAGTCAGCCAGCAGCCGCTCGGCCACCCCGATGCAGACCGCCGAGATATGAAGGCGGCCGCGATCCAGCACCTGCATGGCGACCTTGAAGCCCTCGCCCTCAGCGCCCAGGCGGTTCTCGGCCGGCACGCGGACATTGTCGAAGATGACGTCGCAGATGTGCGCGCCCTGTTGGCCCATCTTCTTCTCGGGCTTGCCGACCGACAGGCCCGGCAGGTTCCGCTCGACCAGGAAGGCGCTGACCCCGCCGCCGCCCGGCTTGCTGGGATCGGAGCGCGCCATGACCGTGAACAGGTCGGCCTTGTTGGCGTTGGTGATGAAACGCTTGGTGCCGTTCAGGACATAAAAATCGCCGTCGCGGATGGCGCGGGTCTGGACGTTGGCGCTGTCGGACCCGGCTTCCGGCTCGGTCAGGGCGAACGAGGTGATGATTTCGCCCGAGGCGATGCCCGGCAGATACTTGGCCTTCTGGGCCTCGGTGCCGAACATCACCAGCCCTTGGCTGCCGATGCCGACATTGGTGCCGAAGGCCGAGCGGAAGGCCGGGCTGGTGCGGCCGAGCTCAACCCCGACTAGGCACTCGTCTTCCATAGAAAGATCGAGCCCGCCGTACTCTTCGGGGATCGACAGACCAAAGAGCCCAAGGCCCTTCATTTCCTCGATCACCTCACCTGGGATCGCGTCATCCTCCGAAACCTGCGCCTCCAGCGGACGCAGGCGTTCGGTGACGAACCGGCGGACGGTGTCGATCAGTTGCTCGCGGGTTTCGAGGTCGAGGGCCATGTTCGGTGTCTCGGCTATTGGCAGATGAATTTATCGGCCGGGGTTTCGGCGAATTTGGACAGGGTGACGCTGACGATCGGATCGGGCCAGACCTCATGGGTCGCGCCGCCCGCCGGCACCGTGCAGATGGTGGCCATGCGCTTCATGAGCTGGCCGCGACGCAGGGCGGTGATCTCTACCTCGTAGGCGACGGGGCGGGCCAGACCGTTCCAGACCTTCATGATCGACTGTCGCTTCTCGGGCGAAGAATCCAGGGCGAAGGCGAGCTTGCCGACGCCAGGTCCCTTATAGGTCTCGCCGGCGCCATTGGCGGTGGCCAGATCGACGCGGCCGGCCTCGACGTCGTTGAGGACAGGCTTGCCGTCGGCGTCCAGGTGGAAGACCGCCCGCTGGCCCAGCACAACCTGGACCGAGCCGCCCTCGACCTTGGTGCGAGGATCCAGGCCCGCCGCCTCCAGCGCCGCGATCAGGTTGGCCGGCGGCTTGGGGGCCGTCGTTTCCGGCGTCTCGGCGTGAACCGCCGAGGCCAGGGCGCCAATCGCCGCCGCGAAAGCGATCAGCCGCACGTCAGGCCTTGGCGAGCGCGAGCGCCGAGCCTTGGCCGACGCCGACGCACATGGTGGCCAGCGCCCGCTCGCCGCCCGTTTGGAACAGCGTACGCGCAGCGGTGAGCGCAAGCCGCGCGCCCGAGGCGCCCAGCGGGTGGCCGATGGCGATGGCGCCGCCGTGGGCGTTCACATGCGGCGCGTCGTCGTCTAGGCCCCAAGCGCGGGTGCAGGCCAGGGCCTGGGCGGCGAACGCCTCGTTCAGTTCAATGACGTCGAAGTCGCGCGGGGTGATGCCCAGACGCGCGGTCAGTTTCTCGACCGCCGGGACCGGGCCGACGCCCATGACCCGGGGCGCAACACCGCCGGCGGCGCCGCCGTCGATGCGGGCGAGCGGTTCCAGGCCCAGCTTCTGGACCATTTCCGCCGAGGCCAGCAGCAAGGCCGCCGCGCCGTCATTGACGCCCGAGGCGTTGCCGGCTGTGACAGTGCCACCTTCGCGGACGATAGGCTTCAGGCCCTGCAAGGCCTCCAGCGTGGTGTCAGGGCGCGGGTGCTCGTCCTGGGAAACGACGATATCGCCCTTGCGGTCCTTGATGGTCAGGGGCGCGATCTCGCCCTCGAAGAAGCCCTTGGCGCGCGCGGCGCCGACGCGGGCCTGGCTGCGCTGGGCGAAGGCGTCCTGGTCTTCGCGGTTGATCTGATAGTCGGTGGCGACGTTCTCGGCGGTCTCGGGCATGGCGTCGACGCCATAGGCTTTCTTCAGCGCCGGGTTAACGAACCGCCAGCCGATGGTGGTGTCGTAGATCTCTGGGCTGCGCGAGAAGGCGGTGTCCGGCTTGGCCATGACGAAGGGCGATCTGCTCATGCTTTCCACGCCGCCGGCCACGATCAGGTCGGCTTCGCCCGAGGCGATGGCGCGGGCGCCGGCGATCACGGCGTCCAGGCCCGAGGCGCAGAGGCGGTTCACGGTGATGCCCGGGACGCTCGACGGCATGCCCGCCAGCAGCAGCGCCATGCGCGCTACGTTGCGGTTGTCCTCGCCGGCCTGGTTCACGCAACCATAGATGACTTCATCCACCCGCTCCCAGTCCAGCTTGGGATAGACGGCCATCAGGGCTTTCAGCGGATGGGCGGCCAGATCGTCGGCCCTGACCTTGGAAAGCGCACCGGCATAGCGGCCGATAGGGCTGCGGAGTCCTCCGCACAGATAAACAGTCCGGCCTTGCATAGTGTTTCCCTGCCGCCTAGGTCGCTTGGTGAATAGGCCGGCAAACTAGTGTTTGAGCGCGCGGCGAGCAAACCCTTACCAGGGTCTGGGGGAGACGGAATGGACGGCGGCGAGGAACAGACGGTCAGCGGTTGGAAGCACCAAGTCGTCGAGGACGGCGAATGGGCGGGCTGGACGCTCTATGGCAGCGACCCGTTCGAGGACCACGCCGGCCCCTTCTACTTTAAGGTCGAAGAGAACGGCCGCCCGGTCTGCGCGATGCGCGCCGAGAAGCATCACATGAACGGCGGCGGCTTCATGCACGGCGGGGCGATCATGACCTTCGCCGACTACTGCCTGTTCGTGATCGCTCGCGACGTCCTGCAGGACAGCCGCAGCGTCACCGCCACCTTCAACGGCGAGTTCGTCGGCGCGGTGCCGCAGGGCTCGCTGGTCGAGTGCCGCGGCGAGGTCGTCAAGGCCGGCCGCAGCATGGTCTTCGTCCGCGGCCTGATCACCACCGGCGACGAGCCGGTCATGAATTTCTCTGCGGTCATCAAGAAAACCCGCCCAAGGGACGCCGCATGAGCCGCAAACTGAGCCCCGAGAGCTGGAAGCAGATCGCCCCCGGCGCGGCCATGGTGCTGTTGGCCGGCCCGGTCTTCCTATTCATGGCGATGGACATCACCTTGTTCCTGATCATGAGCCGGACGCGAGGCATGACGGCGTCGACCCAGATCTTCGACCTCTCGATGGAGATCGTGCTCTGCCTGTTCGCGGGCCTGGTGACGGCCTTCGGCGCGCGGAAGATCCTGCGGGAACTGCGGAAGAAGTAGCAGCGGCCATGGCGGACCTCGTCTCACTGTCGGAGGAGGATCTCGCCGAGGTCATGCGCATCGAGCGCCTGCCTGGCTATGACGCCTTCATCCATAGCTGGACCGCCGAAATTCACGCCGCCGAGTTGACCTCCGCCGACGCTCGCTACTTCGGCTATCGCGCCGGCGCCGCCCTTGCCGGCTTTACGATCCTGCAGAAGTTCCGCGAGCCCACCGTTCGGCTACGTCGCATCGCGGTGGATTCACCTGGCGCCGGCGCTGGAACAGCGTTGCTGCGCGACGTTGTTGATTGGCTCTTCGAGACCAGCGACGCCCAGGCCCTCGACCTTCACGTTCGGCCGGGCAATCGCCGGGCCAGACACGTCTATGGACGGGAAGGATTCATCCAGGGCGGCGGCGATGATCTGTTGGGCGAAGGCATGATCTTGACCCGCCCGGAGTGGGCGGCCCTTTCGAGAAGAACCTCAGCATGAGTTACACCCTCTCGGCCCTCGACCTCTCGCCGGTCAGCGGGGATGGCACCCAGGCCCAAGGCGTGCGCGACACCATCGAGGTCGCCAAGGCCGCCGAACGCCTGGGCTATCACCGCTTCTGGGTGGCCGAGCACCACAACATCGGCACGCTTTCGTCTCCGGCCCCGGAGATCCTGATCGCGGCCCTGACCCAGGTCACCAAGACCATTCGCCTCGGCTCGGGCGGGGTGATGCTGGTGAACTACTCGCCGCTCAAAGTGGCCGAGGTGTTCATGGAATTGGAGGCCTTGGCGCCGGGACGCATCGACCTTGGAGTCGGGCGCGCGCTTGGTACGGACGGCCGTACCGGCGCGGCCCTGCGCTCGGCGATGTCGGACGCCTTCCCGCACTACTTTTCTCTCCTGAACGCCTGGCTGCTCGACGCCTCGGGAACCGAGCCGATCACCGCCGCTCATCCGGCCCACGACATCCATGCCAATCCGTCCGGCCCATCGCACCCCGACCTCTTCATGCTGTGCTCATCGCCTGAGAGCGCCCAGTTCGCGGGCGCGGCAGGGGTCGGCATGGTGTTCGCCGAGTTCATCGCCCGCACCGAGGGCGGCCCTTCGGTCGCGGCCTATCGCCAGGCGTTCGAGCCCTCGGTGTTTCGCGACAAGCCCTGGGCGGGCGTAGCAACCATCGCGCTGGCCGCAGACACGGCCGAGGAAGCCGAGCGGTTGGCCGCGCCTATGCGAGCCGGCAACCTGGCCACCCTTGATGGGGAACGCCGCCGGTTCCGGTCCATCCCCGAGGCCCAGGAATACTTGGCCGAGCGCGCGGGCGATCCCAGGATGGCCGGCGTCATGGCGCGCGCCATCGTCGGCGACGCGGCCAACGTGAAGGCCCGCCTTGATGAAAAGGCCCGCGCCACCGGCGCGGACGAACTCTTCGTGATGGCGGTCGGCCCGAGCCTGGAAAGCCGGATACGCTCGCTGGAGCTGATCAAGAGCGCCTAGGGCTGGGCGAACGCCTTACGCGCCACGACGGTCTTGCCGGCCTCGTAGACCGGCTGGCCGTCCTTGATCGTGGCGAGGACGGGGATGTCCTTGATGGTCGCGGGATCAACGCTCAACGGGTCCGCCCCCAGCACCACAAGATCGGCCTTCTTGCCGACGGTGATCGAGCCGCGGCTCGCCTCGTCGAAATGCTGCCAGGCTGGCCAGATGGTCAGGGCGCGCAACGCGTCCATCGGCGCGATTCGCTGGTCCGGCCCCAGGACCTCACCACTGCGGGTCGTGCGGTTCACGGCGCTCCACAAGGCGTGCATCGGCGCGGGCGGCACGACGGGAGCGTCGGTGTGCAGGCTGAAGTGCAGGCCTTCCCTCAAGGCCGCCGCAGTCGGGCTGATGAAGGCGGCGCGCGCCGGGCCCAACGTCTCGTCACGGTGCCAGTCCCCCCAATAGAAGGTGTGCTCGGCGAAGAAGGACGGGAAGACGCCCAGGCGCTTGTAGGCGCTCAACTGCTCGGGCCGTGTCACCTGCGAATGGATCACCACCGGCCGCGTCGCCACATAGCCGGGATGGGCCGCTTCGGCCTTCTCGACGGCCTTGATCAGCATGTCGATGCAGGCGTCGCCATTGCAGTGGGTCTGCACCTGCCAGCCCAGGCCGGCGAACTTCTCGTACCAGGCGTCCAGCTCGGCCTGCGGCATG
Organism: Phenylobacterium sp.; assembly: GCF_030681155.1. Classification (GTDB taxonomy): domain Bacteria; phylum Pseudomonadota; class Alphaproteobacteria; order Caulobacterales; family Caulobacteraceae; genus Phenylobacterium. The sequence continues at coordinate 74,616 of NZ_JAUXXE010000002.1, forward strand.
ATCGGATAGCCGCGATAGTCCGCGGCCGCGCCATGCGGCGGATGGAAATACGGCTTTTCGAGATAGGCGGTCTTGCCCTGTGGCGAGCCGTCCTGGGTGATCTTGACCCCGGCGAACTTCAGACCGTTCTCATAGGGCCCACCGATCTTGAGGCCGTTGTTGGCGACCATCTTCTCGGCCAAGGTCCATTTCGGATAGGCGGCGACGTCTATCTTAAAACGCTTCTCGGCCCGGGCCTTCAACAGCATCGCCAGGGTGGCCGGGCTGGCGGTCTGGCCGTCCTGGGCGGTGGTGTAGCCAAGACTGGCGTAATAGGTCTGGATCTCGTCGAAGCTCTTGGCCGCCGCCTCCGGCGTCATCGGCGGCAGGGCCGCGAACACTGCGAAGATCGCCTGCTCTTCGAGCAACCCGGTAGGCTCGCCGGACGCGTCGCGCGCGATCACGCCGCCGGGCGGATTTGGTGCGCCCTTGACGAAGCCCAGCCGCTTCAGCGCGGCGCTGTTGCACACCGCGAGGTGACCCGAGACGTGGCCGACGCAGATTGGACGGGTGGCCGACACCGCATCCAGTTCGGCGCCGGTCGGATGGCGGCGCTCGGCCAACAACGAGTCGTCGTAGCCCGACCCCAGCAGCATCTCGTCACCCGGCGCGGCTCGCGCCAAGGCGCCGCGCATCGCCGCCTGCAAGCCGGCGATGTCGCGCACCGTTCCGACCGGCGGCGGCGACAGGTCGGTCAGATTCCAGCCCAGCACCATGTCGGCGATATGGCTGTGCCCGTCGATGAATCCCGGAACCATGGTCTTGCCGGCCAGATCGACCACGCGCGTCGTCGGCCCCTTCAGGGCTGACACCTGGGCGTCGGAACCAACGGCCAGGATCTTGCCGTCCTTCACCGCCACGGCCTGGGCCCTGGGCTGGGCCTCGTCGACCGTTATCACCAAGCCATGCAGATAGACGCTGTCGGCCGCCCCGCCGCTCGCCGGAGCAAGAAGCGCGAGACCAGCCAGCGCGGAGACGAGGGACGAAATCATCGGAGGAACACCTTAATTCGTCGAGATCGGTTCGAAGGCGGGACGCCGGCCGGCGCCCCGATCGCATCAACTGCGCATGGCCGCCTTCGCGGCGGGCCGCGCGCGCATCGCCTCGGCCCAGCGATGGACGTTCTGCAACTCTTCAGGGATCACCAGCTTGATCATGCGGGTGAAGTCGATGCCGATGAAGCCGACGATGTCGGCGATGGTCAAGCGATTGGCGGCCAGCCACTCGGCCTCGGCCAGCCGGCGGTCGAGCACCTTCAGCGCCCGTAGCCCTTGGGCCTTATTGTACTCGGCGATTTCCGGGTTCTGGGTTTCCAGCGCCGCCAGCGCCGGATGGCTGTGGCGCACGCCCATCATGAACGGGGTGGCGACCATCATTTCGGCCCGCCGCATCCACATCTCGATCACCGCGGTTTCTTCCGGCGTCCGGCCGAAGAGATTGGGCTCCGGGTAGAGCGCCTCCAGATAGCGGCAGATGGCGATGGATTCGGTGACGGTGCTTCCGTCGTTCATCTCCAACGCCGGAACGTTGGGCAGGCCGGCCTTGGCGAGGTATTCCGGTTGCTTGTGGGTTCCCTCGATCAGATTCAGGGACACGATCTCGATGTCCTCGATCCCCTTCTCGGCCATGAACCAGCGCACGCGGCGCGGATTGGGCGCCAAGGGCGTGTCGTAGAGCTTCATGCCTTCCTCCCAGCGGCTCTTGCGGCCGCCTCTTCTTACAGTCCGAACAGTTCGTGCGGCATGGCGCCCACCAACGCTCCGGTCATGCAGGTGGCCAGGAAGCCGGCGATCAGCGCCTTCCACACCATACCAATGATCTCGTTGCGCCGCTCGGGCATCAGCACGCCCATGCCCGACACCGTTATCCCGACTGACCCGACGTTAGCGAAGCCGCATAGGGCGTAGGTGAGGATCATCCGAGTGCGCTCGGTCATCTCGCCGGCCGGCACCGCGCCAAGTTGGATGAATGCGATGAACTCGGTCAGCATCAGCTTCACGCCCAGCAGATAGCCAGCCTTAAGCGCTTCGTCCCAATGGATCCCCATGGCCCAGGCCAGCGGCGCGAAGATCACGCCCAGGATGCGTTCGATGGTCAGGGCTTCGCCGTAGACCGGCGGAAACACTGACAACAGGCCGTTGCCGATGGCCACGAAGGCCACGAACACGATCAGGATGGCCGAGATGTTCAGCACCACGGTCAAGCCGTCCATCGTGCCCTTGCTGATGGCGTCGATTGACGAGTCGTATTTCAGCAGCGAGCCGTAGTCGGCGTAGAAACCGCCCTGCCCTTCCTTCTCCGGCACCATGATCCGCGCGAGCAGGATACCGGCCGGCGCAGAGATGATCGAAGCCACCAGCACGTGGGCCGCCGCATTGGGCAGCACTGTCTTCAGGATGGTGGCGTAGGCGACCATGGTCGAGCCGGCGACGGTGGCCAGCCCCACCACGATCATCAGGAACAGCTCTGAACGGGTCAGCTTGTCGAGATAGGCGCGGATGACGATCGGGCTCTCGATCATGCCCAGGAAGATGTTCACTGCGACAGCCAAAGCCGAGGCGCCGCCCAGGCCCATGGTCTTCTGGAACAGCAGGCCAAAGCCGCGCGTGATCCACTTGAGGATATTCCAATGCCAGAGCAGGGCCGACAGCGCCGAGATCACCAGGATCAGCGGCAGCACCTGGAAGGCGAACACAAATAGCGCCCCGGCGTCGGTCACCGCATAGGGCTGGGCGCCGCCGCCCATGTAACCGAACACGAACTGAGTGCCGGTGGCGGTCGCGGCCGCCAGGCCGTCGACGCCGGCGTTCAGCGCCTCGATCACGCCCTGCGCGCCAGGCAGCCCGAACAGCAGCAGGATCAACCCCACCTGCACGGCGATCGAGCCCAGGGCCAGTTTCCACGGAAACGCCCGTCTGTTCTCAGACAGCACCCAGCAGACGGCGAGCACGAAGGCCAGGCCGACAAGGCTCTGAGCGTTTTCTGGTCGAAACATCGAAAGCCCCCGCCCCCCGGGATTCGGGCAGCTTTGCCGCTATTGACTACGGAGGCCATATGCCACGCAAGCAGACGCAGCGCCGCGCTTGTTACATCGCCACTTGACGCAGAGCGACATCGGCATATTTAGATTGTACACAATTGAATTGGAGAAAATCGGATGACCGCTCTTTACGCCACTCAAGCCCGCGCCGTCGGCGGCCGCGCCGGCCACGTTGAATCTCAGGACGGTCTGCTGAGTCTGGACTTGGCCCTGCCCCGCGAGATGGGCGGCAAGGGCGGCGGCACCAATCCTGAGCAGTTGTTCGCCGCCGGCTACGCCGCCTGTTTCGAAAACGCCGCGCGTTACATCGCCGGCCAGCAGAAGATCCCTCTGACCGGGGCGGCCGTCACCGCGACCGTCGAGCTGCATCCCCGCGCCGAAGGCGGCTTCAAGCTGGGCGTGGCGCTGGATGTCGAGACGCAAGGCCTCGATCAAGCCGCCGCCGAGGCCCTGGTCGCGGCCGCGCACGAGGTCTGCCCCTACTCGAACGCCATTCGCGGCAACGTCGATGTTGCGATATCCGTACAGGCAGGATGACCACGAAGACCAAAACCAAGACCCAGACGCCGGCCGCAAGGGCGGCCGGCGATCACCTGCGCCTCGATAACCAGCTCTGCTTCGCCCTCTATGCGGCAAGCGGGCTGGTGACCCGCGCCTATCGCCCGCTACTGGAGCCGTTGGGCCTGACCTATCCGCAGTACCTGGTCATGTTGGCCTTGTGGGAACAGGCGCCGCGTACAGTGAAGGCTTTAGGTCAGGCGCTGGAACTCGACTCGGGCACCCTGACCCCGTTGCTGAAACGCCTCGAAGCGGCGGGCTTCGTCACCCGCACCCGCGACGCGGAAGACGAGCGGCGCGTGCAGATCGCCCTCACGCAAACCGGCGAAGCGCTGCGCGAAAAGGCGGGTGAGGTTCCAACGGCGCTAGCTTGCCAGCTTCAATTGCCGCTCGACGAGATCGTAGAACTTCGAACGACGCTTCAGGATCTGGCGCGCAAGATGAAGGCGGCGAGCTGAGCGCCCTACCGAGCGCCTAGCCGCATCAGCACTTCGCGCGGGATCGCATAGTGCTCGATGGCCGGCCGCTGATCGCGGATGCCGCAGGCTTCACGCTGGATGAAATAGTACCAAACCGCCGTCGCCGCTTCTTTCAGGATCGGGGGGCGAAGGGCGGGATCCCCGCCCGAAGCGTCGAACTCACGTAGCGCGGCCAGGGCCTTCTCAATGCGCTGACCGGCCGCGCCGAGCGCGGCGCTGCGCTCCTGCTGGATCTCAATATCGAGGATGTTGGCGCCGGTCTGGAACGGCGACCGTGAACCCTGGGGCATGCGGAGGCTGGACATGGCCTCGAATATGGCGCGGCCCGCTCGCGGCGCAAGCGCGGCCGGTTCGCCATCCCCAGCTTCGCTTCAGCCAGGGATGACGAACGGCGTGGGAGCTACTTCCCCGTCAGCTCCTTCACCAACGCGGTCTGGCCGTAGACCTTGGACAGCGCCTCGGTCGCCGCCGAGGTGGCCACGACCACGGTCCGGTTGATCGAGCCGTCATAGCCGAAGGCGCCGCCCAGCGAGTGGATATTGCCGTCGAAGGCCGCGCCCAGGACTTCGCCCTTGGCGTTGACCACCGGCGAGCCGGAGTTGCCGCCGATGATGTCGTTGGTGGTCACGAAGTTATAGACCGTATCCGGGTTCACCTTGCCCTTGGCCGCGACCCAGCGGGGCGCAAGCTGATAGGGCTCGGCTCCGGTCGCCCGCTCGTAGAGACCAGCGAAATTGGTCGTCGCCGGCACGGTGGTCCCGCGATAGGTCCAGCCTGCAACCTTCCCATAGGAGAGACGCGGAGTGAACGTCGCGTCCGGATAGACCGCATCGCCATAGGCGGCGAACTTGGCCCGGGCCACGCGTTCGGCGGCGCGGTCGGTGGGACCGGCGACCTCGGCCTCCCAGGTCTTGCGCACCGCGCGAGCGGCAGGGTCGTTGCGCAGGAAGAGCTGGATCATCGGGTCGTCAGACGCCTGGATGGCGGCCAGGCCGCCGTCCCACAGCGCCTTGCGAGCGGCGGGGTCAGCCAGCTTGGAGCCGGCGACCGTGCGCTTGGCCAAGCCCTCGGGGCTTTCCTTACCGAGCACGGCCTTCACCGCCGCATCGTCGGTTGTCAGATATTCGCGGGTCTTCGACAGCCAGAAGCCTAGCGAGACCTCCTCAAGCTCGGCGTCGATCGGCTTGACGTCCAGCAGTTGCTTCTCGAGCAGCGGCAGACGGGCCTCGGCGTATTCAGGCAGACGCTCGGCGCTCGGCTTGGCCTGCTCCTGCGCAGCGCGCACGAGCATCTCGGCGTAGTGATAGAGGTTGGAATAGGTCGCCCCGCCCTCGATCTGGCGGTAGCGCAGATAGTTGTTGGCGTAGGCGGTCTGGGCGTTCGCGATCTCGGCCCACGGGTCGCCGATCTCAGCCGCCAGCTTCGGGTCGGCGGCGATCTTGGCCTTCAGCTCGGCTTCCTGCGCGCGCTTGGCGTCCATGAAGGTCTTGTCGTTGAGGGCCGACTGCTGGCCGTAGAAGACCTTGAAGGAGTTCTCGATCCCGAACAGCGGATCGGTGGCGACGCGCTTATGCTCAGCCGACTCCTCGGAGAAGCGGGTCAAACGGCCGCGCATTTCCGAGCGCTGCAGCTGACCGACCGGAATGGTCAGGTCGCGCAGGGTCTCAAGCTGGGACATGGTCATCAGGCGGTTCGTCGAGCCGGGGTTGCCGGAGACGAACGTCGCCTCCCCTTCCTTCGGCGCGCGCGAGACCCAGGTCAGGTGCTGGGGCGTAGAGACCGGCTTGCCGCCCTCATAGAGGCGCAGGAAGCCAACATCGAGATTGAAGCGTGGGAAGTTGAAATTGTCCGGGTCGCCGCCGAAGAACGCCGTGGCGAACTCGGGGGCGAAGACCAGCCGGACGTCAGCGTACTTGCGGTACTTGTAGAGCTTGAACTGACCGCCGCGATACAGGCTGACCACCTGGCAACGCAGTTGCGGATCGCCAGCGCAGGTGGCTTGTTCAGCCGCGGCCATCGCCGCATCACGCGCCCGGATGAAGTCCTGGCCGGTCTTTCCAGCCGTCGCGGCTTGGATGTCCTTGGTCAGGTCGGTGATCGAGGTGAGGATCTCGGCCTGCATCCCCGGACACTTCTTCTCTTCCTCGCGCGTGGCGGCCGCGAAGCCCTCCTTTACGAAGTCGGTCTTCTCCGACGAGAGATCCTGGACGCACTCGACCACGCAGTGATGGTTGGTCAGGACCAGGCCCGACTTCGACACCAGCGAGGCCGAGCAGCCGGTGGTCAGTCGCACCGAGGCGGCCTGCACCCGGTCCAGCCACGGCTGGTCGAGCTTCAACCCGTAGGCCGCGTTGACTTTGGCGGTGGGAAAATTGTCGTAGGTCCACATGCCTTCATCGGCGAAGGCGGGCCCTGCGGAAATCGCGAAAGCGGCGGCGAGGCCGAGGCCCGCGCCGAACTTCAATGGGATCATTCGTCAGCAACCTGATGTGCGCGAGCGCTCGTAGGGGCTCGCTGGATGTAACTCCGTAACGTTTGCCCGCCAGCGTGACCAGCACCGACCCCGTCGTCTTACCTCGATTTAACTAGGCTACAGCGCCCACGTGCATCACATGCTTCGGTTGAGGAGACGCCCATGTCATTGGCCCTAGCGACCCTGATCTATGAATGGCGCCGCTATCTGGCGGCGGTGATCGCGCTCGCCTTTTCGGGGCTGCTGATCCTGGCCCAGGTGGGCATGTTCACAGGTATGATCCAGGCCGCGACCGCCACGATCGACCGTTCCCGCGCCGATCTGATGATCATGCCGGCCAAGTCCGAAAGCCTCATCAATTCAGGCCCCTCCAGCCTTCCACGGCGGATCGGCCCCCAGCTTTACCTCAATCCGAACGTCGTGGAGGTCGCCAGCTTCGACGGCGGCGGCGGCCGCTGGACCAATCAGCCCGAGGGCGGCCAGAAGCAGGTCACGACCTGGGTGCAAGTCAATATGGTCGACACCCAGGAAGGCGCCCTGACCCTGCCGGTCGACTATCCGGAGAACGTGCGTCTGGCCCTGATGGAGCCAAACGCCATCGTCATCGACCGTTCGGCCCAGAACCGCCTTGGCGTAAAGCTCGGTGACACAGCCACGGTCAACGGAAAGACGGTCCGCATCCGGGCGTTGCTGGACGGCTATCCCGATATCAACCAGGCCTCGATCGTGGTGTCCCGCGATACGCTGCGCCGGTTGGGCATGGCCGAGAAGGGCGAGAAGACCGGTCCGCTGATGGTGCGGCTGCGCGATCCAGGCCAGGCCGAGGCCGTACGCGACCAACTCAACGCCGACGCCAAGGGCGCCTATCGCGCCTGGACGCGGCCCGAACTGGCCAAGGCCAATGAGAGCGCGCTGATGAAGGAACAGATCATCGGCGTCTTCCTCGGCTTCTCCGTGTTCCTGGGCTTCCTGATCGGGGTCGGTATCACCTCCCAGACCCTGCGCGGCGCGATCCTCGCGAACATCAAGGAATTCGCCTCGCTGCGGGCGCTCGGAGTGTCGATGGGATCGCTGCGCCTGATCGTCCTGGAGCTGTCGTTCTGGGTCGGAGTCGTCGGTCTTGGGGCCACCGCCCTCTTCACCTTCCTCGTCTCGCTGCTGGCTCGCAGCAGCGGCCTGCCGATGGGCTTTCCGGTGACCTGGATGGCGGCCGTGGGCGTGCTGCTGATGGCGATCTCGCTCGCCTCGGGCCTGATGGCCCTGGGCATCCTCAAGAAAAGCCAACCGGCGGACCTGCTGCGATGAACGGCCAAGCCATCAATCCCATCGCCCTCCAGGGAACCGGGCTGGTCAAGCGCTTCAAGACCGGCCGGACCCATATCGAGGTGCTGAAGTCGGTCGACTTCGACTGCCGCCATGGCGAAATGACCATGGTCATGGGCCCGTCGGGGTCGGGCAAATCGACCCTCATCGCCTCGCTGTCGGGCCTGCTGAAGCCCGACGAAGGCCAGGTCACCGCCCTGGGCGAGGATCTTTGGAGTCAGCGCCCCGGGAAGATCGACAAGTTCCGCCTCGATAACTGCGGCTTCATCTTCCAGGGCTTCAACCTGTTCGGGGCTCTGACCGCCCTGCAGCAGGTGACGACGATCCTGAAATACAAGGGCTTCAGCCCAGCCGAGGCCAAGGACCGCGCCGCCGTCGCCCTGACCGAGGTCGGGCTGGGCGCGCGCCTTAACCAGCGCCCTGCCGAGCTCTCCGGAGGCGAGAAGCAACGCGTCGCGATCGCCCGCGCCCTGGCCAAGGAGCCGCGCCTGCTGTTCGCCGACGAACCGACCAGCGCACTCGACGGCGAGAATGGCCAGATCGTCATTCAGCTACTCCAGCGGGCGGCCAAGGAGCATGGGGCGGCGGTGATCTGCGTCACCCACGACCCGCGGCTCGAGGCCTATGCCGACCGCGTCATCCATATCGAAGACGGCCGCATCCTGGACGACCGGCGCACGCGCGCCGTGGACGCTCCGACCGGCGACCGGCGCCACGAGCTCATCAAGGCCTAGACATGTTCAAGTTCATTCAGTCGCATCGCATCAAGATCACCGTCATCGCCGCCCTGTCCGTGATCGGCGGAGGCGCCTTCGCCATGGCTGGCCAAGCCAAGGCGAAGAAGGCCGCTGAAGCCCGGGCCGCCGCAGCCGCAGCGCCCAAGAGCCCGTTTGTCGCCGTCGCCAACGGCAAGGCCGACGTCGAGGGCGGCATGATTCAGGTCGCCGCCCGCCGGGCCGGCATCGTCCGGGATGTCTATGTCCAGGAAGGCGACAAGGTCGTGAAAGGCCAGATCCTGGCTCGCCAGGAAGACGACGAACCCAAGCTGTCCGCCGCCCGCGCAAGCGCCGCCGTCGACCAGGCCAAAGCTCAGATCGCCCTGCTGCAGGTTCAGCTCTCCACCGCCCAGCGGGAGCACCAACGCCTGCAATCGCTGGTCTCCACCAACTTCGTCGCAGCCCAGAAGCTCGACCAGGCCGCCGACAAGATCAGGGAGGCCCAGGCCAACCTGCAGGCCCAGCGCGCGGCGGTGGCCACCGCCCAGGCCGCGCTGGAGGAAGCCCGCTACAATCTCGAGCTGACCATGATCCGCGCGCCGTCCGACGGCCGCATCGCGCGGCGCTACGCCAACCCTGGCGCGGGCGCCTCGACCCTCAACGTCTCCAACATGTTCGACCTGGAGCCGGTGGCTCCGCGCATCGTCCGCGCCGAGATCGCCGAGAGCTCCCTGCCGCACGTGGCGATCGGTCAGACCGTGCAGATCGCCCCTGAATCCGACCCGACCAAGGTCTACAACGGCAAGGTCATTCGCCGCGCGGCGGTGTTCGGCGCCCGCAAGCTCCAGTCCGACGATCCCACCGAACGCGCCGACGACCGCGTCGTCGAGGTGGTGGTCAGCGCCGACACCGCGCCCTTCCTGATCGGCCAGCGCGTGCTGGTGAAGTTCATGCGGGGCGGGGTGCAGACCCTGGCGGCGCGCTAAGCGGCGCTTGACCTCCCGCTTCCCGCGCCGCACAAACCGCGGCGAATTTTAATCCCTGGGAGACTTCCATGGCGGACATCCGCTTCGACGGCAAAGTCGCGATCGTCACCGGCGCTGGCGGCGGCCTTGGCCGTCAGCACGCCCTTGAGTTGGCCCGTCGCGGCGCCAAGGTCGTGGTCAACGACCTCGGCGGTTCGGTTGACGGTTCGGGCGGGTCCTCCGCCGCCGCGGACGCGGTCGTGGCCGAGATCAAGGCCGCTGGCGGCGAGGCCATCTCCAACGGCTCGTCGGTCACCGACGACGCCGGCGTCGCCCTGATGATCAAGCAGGCCATGGATACCTGGGGCCGCATCGACATCCTGATCGCCAACGCCGGCATCCTGCGCGACAAGTCCTTCTCCAAGATGGAACTGGCCGACTTCGAGCTGGTCGTGAACGTCCACCTCATGGGCACCGTGAAGCCCGTGAAGGCCGTCTGGAAAATCATGCGCGAGCAGAACTACGGCCGCATCGTCGTGACGACCTCGTCGTCGGGCATGTACGGCAACTTCGGCCAGTCGAACTACGGCGCGGCCAAGCTCGGCATCATCGGCTTCATGAACACCATCAAGCTCGAAGGCCAGAAGAACAACATCCACATCAACGCCATCAGCCCGGTGGCCGCCACCCGGATGACCGAGAACCTGATGCCTCCGGCGGTGCTGGAAAAGCTGAAGCCGGAATACGTGACCCCGGGCGTCGTCTACCTGGCCTCGGAAGAAGCCCCGACCGGCGCGATCCTGACCGCCGGCGCCGGCGCTTTCGCCATGTCGCGCATTTACGAAACCGAGGGCGTGTACCTCGGCGAGGGCGGCCTGTCGGTCGAGGAAGTCCGCGACAACTGGTCCAAGATCTCCGATCCGGAAGGCCAGCAGGCCTATGTCAACGGCGGCGAGCAGAGCGGCAAGTTCTTCCGCAAGCTGCAAGGCGGCTAAGACCCACACCAAAAAGGTGCAAGTTAGCGGGCGGTCGTTTCTCAAGGAGGCGGCCGCCCGTTTTTGTTTCGACGAATTCACTTGCCGCCGCCTAGGTTATCGCGCGTAACCTGGATCCGAGACCGGGCCCGATCAGAGGCCTGGATCGATCATGGGAGAATCGAAACTTGACCCAGGCCCCGCCGGCTGCGCGCGCCCGAGCCCTGCCCCTATCCACCGCCTTTGCCTTCGCCGCCACCAGCCTGCCGATCTCAGCGGTCGCGATCGCGGTTTCGGTCTACCTGCCTCGCCACTACGCCAGCCATCTGGGGATCGACCTGGCCTTGATCGGCGCGGCCTTCTTCTTCGTCCGCATGATCGACATTCCGATCGACGGCCTGCTGGGCTGGTCGATGGACAAGACCCGCAGCAGATGGGGCCGCTACCGGATCTGGACGATCCTGGGGGCGCCTGTCCTGATGGCGGGGATCTACTTCCTCTTCATGCCGCCGGAAGGCGTAGGTCGGGCCTATCTGATCATCTGGTTGCTGGTCATGTACCTGGGCAACTCGATCCTCACCCTCTCCCACGTCGCCTGGGCCGCGACGCTCGCACCCCACTACGACGACCGCTCCCGGCTATTTGGGATCATGACCGCCATTGGCGTGATCGGCGCGGCGGCTGCGCTGGCGATCCCCATCATCAACGAAGCTCGAGGCGCCTCGGACGCGGGCAACGTCGCCACCATGGGCTGGTTCATTTTCGCCATGACTCCGATCGCCGTGGCCCTGGTCGTCTGGCGCACTCCCGAAAAGATCGCGCCGGAGGTGGCCGGCCAACAGTTCCGCATGCGGGACTATTGGGCGCTGATAGCCCGCCCCTCCTTCGCCCGGATCCTCCTGGCTGACCTGTGCCTCGCGCTTGGCCCGGGCTGGATGAGCGCGCTCTACCTGTTCTTCTTCACCGACAGCCGCGGCTACACCACCGGCCAAGCCAGCATCCTGCTGGCGATATACATCCTGGCGGGCTTCGTCGGGGCGCCGCTGATGGGGCGCCTGGCGACCAAGATCTCCAAGCACCGCGCGGTGATGGTCGCCACGACCGGCTACTCGCTGGTGCTAATCTCGCTGATGGCGATCCCCCAGGGCAACATGCTCATCGGCGCGGTCCCGATGTTCATGGCCGGCTTCCTGGCCGCCGGTTTCAACGTCCTGACGCGGGCGATGACCGCAGACATCGCCGACGAGGTGCGCCTTGAACAGGGCAGAGAGCGTGCGGGCCTGCTCTACGCCATGACAGTGATGACCTCCAAGATCGCCGGCGCCTTCTCGATCGGTCTGACCTTCTTCGTGCTCTCGAAGGTCGGCTATATCGCCACGGAAGGCGCAGCCAACACGCCCGAAGCGATCCACAACCTTGAGCTCGCCTACCTGATCGGTCCGGTGGCGTTCGTCATGCTCGGTGGGGCCTGCATGTTCGGCTACAAGCTGGGCCCCGAGCGGCACGCCGAGATCCGCCGCCAGCTCGACGAACGCGACGCCCTCTATGACGAGGCGCCAGTCATCGAGACGATTTCCGGTGAGGCGGCCATTGCGGTCCCACCCCAAGCAAGCAGATAGTACCTGAGATTGATACCGGCCTGGGACCTCGTCCCGGGCCGTCATTTTCTAAGCCGCCCGGACCATTTTTCCCGGGACCAGACATTTGAGGCATTCATGGCGAATACCGCCACCAGCAGCCAACGGCTGTCACTGCCCGTGGTCATGTCGTTTGCATCGACCGCGCTTCCCATCGCCGCCATTGGGCTGGTGATGGCGGTTTATCTTCCCCGCTTCTTCGCCGCGCAGCTTGGCCTGTCGCTCGTCGCGGTCGGCAGCGCCTTCACTATCGTGCGACTGCTCGACATGGCCCTCGACCCGGCCCTGGGGATGGCCATGGACCGCACGCAGTCGCGGTTCGGCCGCTACCGGCCTTGGCTGGTGCTCGGCGCGCCAATCGTCATGGCGGCCTCCTACATGCTGTTCATGGCCAAGCCCGGGATCACCGAGGGCTACCTGATCGGCTGGCTCCTGGTGCTCTATGTCGGCATCTCGATCCTGACCCTGGCTCAGGCGGCCTGGGCCGCCTCGCTGGCGACCGACTATCATGACCGCTCGCGCGTCTATGGCGTGATCCAGGCGGTCGGCGTGGTTGGGGCGGTGCTGATCCTGCTGCTCCCGCTGGCCCTCGGCCCCAAGGGCACCGGCGCCAACGGCGTCCACGCCATGGGCTGGTTCTGCATCATCCTGCTGCCTATCACCGTTGCCCTGTGCTCGTTCGTGACCCCCGAGCGCATCAACCCCGAGGCCGACAAGGAACGCGCCACCCTGGCCGACTACTGGGATCTGGTCCGCCGCCCGGAAATGGCGCGGCTGATCTTCGCCGACCTGTTCATGGCGCTTGGTCCGGGCACCACGGCCGCCCTCTATCTGTTCTTCTTCCACGACGCCCGGGGCTACTCGACCCAGCAGACCGGCGTGCTGCTGGTCTTCTTCATCGCCGCGGGCCTGCTCGGCTCGATGTTCTGGGGCTGGCTGGCGCAGAAGGTCGGCAAGCACCGTGCGATCATCACCGCGGCGGTTGCCTACGCCTTCACCCAGTCAGCGCTGATGATCATTCCGCCGGCCACCATGTCGCTGGCTATCCCCGGCATGATGTCGGTCGGCTTCGTCTCCTCGGCCTTCATCCTGATCGTCCGGGCCATGGTCGCCGACGTCGCCGACGAGGTCAGGCTTGAAACCGGCAAGGAACGCGTCGGTCTGCTCTACGCCCTGGTCACGACCACCCAAAAGATCGGGACGGCGATCACGGTCGGCATCAGCTTCTGGGTGCTCGACATCGTCGGCTACAACGCCGCCGAAGGCGCGGTGAACACCCCCGAGGCCATCCGGGGCCTGGAGCTCTGCTACGTCTTCGCCCCGATCATCTTCGTGTTCTTCGGCGGCGCGGCCTTCATTGGCTGGAAGCTGGACGCCACCCGCCACGCCGACGTGCGCCGCCAGCTCGATGAACGCGACGCGTTGGCCGCCCAGGCGGCGCTGCTGGACTCGGTCAGCGGCGTCGGCCTGGCGACCGATACCCCCCGCTAGGGAGATAGCCTCCTCCCCCGCGGTGTGGGGGAGGAGCAGGTCGTCAAACCATCAACGCCTTGGCCGCGGCGATGAAAGCCTGGGCCGCAGCGCTGTCCGGCGTCGTGGCCACCACCGGGCGGCCGTTGTCGCAGGCTTCGCGCAAGGCCATCTCCAAAGGCACCTCGGCCAGCAGCGGTACGCCCAGACGTTCAGCCTCGGCCTTGGCCCCGCCCGTACCGAAGATCGGGATCGGCGCGCCGGTCGACGGATCGGTGAAGAAGGCCATGTTCTCGATCACGCCGAGGATCGGAGTGCCGGTCTTCTGGAACATCGACACCGCGCGGCGCGCATCGATCAGGGCGATCTCCTGCGGCGTGGAAACGATCACCACCCCGTCGATCTTCATTTTCTGGATCAGGGTGAGCTGAATGTCGCCGGTGCCAGGCGGCAGGTCGACGACCAGCACGTCCAGCGGCTCGGCTTCCGAACCCCAGGCCACGTCGTTCATCATCTGGCGAACAGCCGAAGACGCCATGGGGCCACGCCAGATCATCGGCGCGCCCTCATCGACCAGGAAGCCGATCGACATGACCTTCAGACCCCAGGCGTGCAGGGGTTGAAGTTTGCCGTTCTCAAAGGCGGGCTCGCCGTCGATCCCCAGCATGCGCGGCGCCGAGGGGCCGTAAACGTCGGCGTCGAGCACCCCGACTTTCAAACCCAGCTCGGCGAACGCCGTCGCCAGGTTCACCGACACGGTGGACTTGCCCACCCCGCCCTTGCCGCTGGCCACTGCGATCACGCGGCGCACATGAGCCGGACGGGCCGCCTCGGGCGATGGAGCCGGCGCGGCCTTGGGATCCTCGCTCACGCGGGCGCCCTTGCGGACCCGGGTGACGCCCTCAGCGGGCGGCGGCGCGTCATGCTCAGCGGTCAACACCACCTGGGCCTTGGCGACCCCGGGCACGGCCGAGAGCGCCGCCTGGGCCTCGCCATGAACTGGGCCATAGAGCCCGGTTTCAGAGGCCGGGACCTCCAGCATGAAGCCAGCTCGACCGGGGCCAATCGTCAGTCCACGGACCAGGCCAGCGGCCACCAGACCCTTGCCCGATTTCGGATCTAAGACCCCGTCAAGGGCCGCGAGAACGGCGTTTCGATCGGGGATTGTCGAATCCATTGGGCCCTTTGCCTTGCTTTAACCGACGTTGAGTAACATATCCGGCTCACAGCGCCGGTTTACAAGCCCAGCCACGGGCCTCACGACGCGGCCGCGCCGAGACGAAAGCAAGACGACGCGACCATGCCTTGGAATGACAACGCGAACCCCGGTCCTTGGGGCGCTCCGCCCCCGAACGATGGGAATGGCGATAAAAAGCCTCCACCCCGCCGGCCCACCGGCGGTGGCGGCGGCAATGGTCCGCGTGGACCGCGCCGCCCTGAAGGGCCTGAACTGAACGCAGCGTTCGAGCGTCTGCAGCAGCAGGTTCGCGACTTCTTCGGCGGCCCCGGCGGCGACGGTATCCGTCCTGGCGCGATCGCTGCGGTGGCTGGTGTCGGCTTCGGCCTCTGGGCGCTGTCGGGCATCTACATCGTCCAACCCAACGAACAGGCGGTCGTCACCACCTTCGGCGCCTACTCGCGCTCCGAGGGTCCCGGCATCCGCTATCACCTGCCGATCCCGCTTGAGCGCGTCGAGAAGGTGCCGGTCACCAGCCTCAACCGCATCGACATCGGCGGCACCGCCACCAATGACGTGCCCGCCGAAAGCCTGATGCTCACCGGCGATGAGAACATCGTCGACCTGGACTTCAGCGTGACCTGGCGCGTGGCGAACGCCCGCAACTTCGTCTTCAACGTTCGCGACCAGGACTCGGCCGTCAAAGCCGTCGCCGAAAGCGCCATGCGCGAAGTCGTCGGCCGCACCCCGCTTCAGGACGTGCTGACGCGCGGCCGCGGTCAGGTTCAGGCCCAGGCGGCCGAGACCATGCAACGGACCCTGGATTCCTGGAACGCCGGCGTGACCGTCGTCGAAGTGCAGATCCGCACCGCCAACCCGCCGACCGAGGTCGTCGCCGCGTTCCGCGACGTGACCAACGCCCAGCAGGACGCCGAGAGCGCCGCCAACGAGGCCAACACCTATCGCAACCGGGTGATCAACGAAGCCAAGGGTGACGCGGCCAAGCTGATCGAATCCGCCCGCGGTTATCGCGAGCAGTCCGTGCGCGAGGCCACCGGCGACGTGTCGCGCTTCGACCAGATCTACAATGAGTACCGCAAGGCCCCTGGTGTGACCAAGGAGCGGCTCTACATCGAGACCATGCAACGCGTGCTCCAGAACTCGAACAAGGTGGTCATCGACGGCAAGGGCGCTAGCGCGCCGATCATTCTGCCGCCGGACGTCTTCCGCCCACGTACCGCCGCGCTGTCCGCCGTGCGTGTCGAGCCGCAACCCGAGACCGGCGCTGCGCCGACTCCCAGCACGGGAGCCGCCCGATGAACCGCAATCTCACCGTCATCGCCGTCATCGTCGTCGGTCTGCTGATCGTACTGTCGCAGACCTTCTTCATCGTCGACCAACGTACCCAGGCCGTGATCGTGCGGCTCGGCGAGCCGGTCCGCGTCGTGAACGCGCCCGGCGATCCGGACCCTGGCTTGAAGATGAAGGCGCCCTTCATCGAAAACGTCGTGATGTTCGACAAGCGCAACCTCGCACTGGAAGCCGAACAGGAAGAAGTCATCGCCGCCGACCAGCAGCGCCTGGTCGTGGACGCCTTCGTCCGCTACCGGATCTCCAATCCGCTGCAGTACTACCGCACCCTTCGTGACGAGCGGACCGCGTCCGACCGGATCGAACGGCTGGTGAACTCCTCGCTCCGTCAGGTGCTGGGTTCGGCGACCTCCAACGACATCATCTCCGGTCGTCGCGGTGAGCTGATGGCCAAGACCCGCGCCGATGTCGCCGCCCGCGCCAACTCGTCCAAGCTGGGCATCGAGATCATCGACCTGCGCATCAAGCGCGCCGATCTGCCGGCCGCCAACCAGGCGGCGGTCTATCGCCGGATGCAGACCTCCCGTCAGCAACAGGCGGCCGAAACTCGGGCCGAGGGCGAACAGCGCAAGCGTGAGATCATCGCCGGCGCCGACCGCGAAGTCGCGATCACGCTCGCCACGGCTCACCAGGAAGCCGAGACCACCCGAGGCGAGGGCGACGCCCAACGCACCCGTCTGTTCGCTCAGAGCTTCGGACGTGACCCGGCCTTCGCCTCATTCTACCGGTCCATGCAGGCCTATGAGGCTTCGCTCGGCCGCGGCGACACCACCATGGTGCTGTCGCCCGACAGCGAGTTCTTCAAGTACTTCGACGGCGGCCCGAACGCCCGCTAAGCCTAATGCCAAGGCTCATACGATCAGACCTCGCGCAGATGCCTTCCTTCCTGGAGGCCCTGCGCGAGGGATACTCCCGCGATACCCTGCGGGCTGAGACTCCGGAATCGATCGCCGAGATCGCGGCCGATCCGGAGGCCTTCATCGAGAGCCAGCGCAATCCACCGACGACCGTGACCTTGCCAGACGGCGGGCAAGGCGCGGCGGTGCCCTCGAGCGTCCTCTGGTACGTGGAGGGCGAGACGTTCCTCGGCTCCTTCCACGTCCGCCACCATCTCAACGAAAACCTTGAAAAGGTCGGCGGGCACGTCGGCTACGCGGTTCGCCCCAGCGCACGCGGTAACGGCCACGCTAGCGCCATGCTGGCCGAGGGTCTGGATTATATTCGCGCGAACCTGCCGCTGCGCCGCGTGCTGCTGACCGTCAATGCGCTGAACCCCGCCTCGATCAAGGTGATCGAGAAGAACGGCGGGGTGCACACCGCCTCGGTCCCGCATATCTGGCGACCAGGCGAGACCGCCTTGCACTACTGGATCGCGCTCTAAAGCCGCACCCCTCCCGGTGGAACCAAGCTCGACCTTGGCCGCTTTTGGGCGTGAAGGTTTTTCGCCCGGAGTCCGTCTTGCGCACCCAACAACTTCTGCACGCCGCGGCCGGCGTCGTCGCGCTGGTCATCCTGCTGCTGCTCGGCTGGGGCCTGACGCGCGGTTCGGACGACACGCCACACGCCCCGCGCGGCGGCGAGGGCTTCATCGGGGCCGTGGATCGAGGCCAACGCGCGACCGTGATGATCACCGTCTCAGGCGGACCGCGCGGCGAGGCCATGCCGATGGGATCGGGTTTCGTGGTCTCGTCGGAAGGCCTGATCGTCACCGCCGCTCATGTCACCGGCGGCATGCCGGTGGTCAGCGTGGTCTTCGCCGATGGCAGCGTGGCGCGGGCCGAATTGATCGGGTCGGACGAGGTCGCCGATGTGGCGGTGTTCAGCACCACCCCGGGCAAGCAATTGGTCCCGCTTACACTGGCCGACAGCAATCAGGTGAAAGCCGGGCAGCCGGTCGTCCTGATGGGCGCGCCGTATGGCCTGGTCGGGACCGCCACCTCGGGCATCGTCTCGGCGATCAACCGGCAGATCGGTCCGGCGGGCGAGAACCGCTTCGCCAATGGCGCCTTGAGCGGGCCGGTGACCGCCTACATCCAGACCGATGCGCCTTTGACGGCTGGCGGATCGGGTGGGCCGCTGCTGAATTCGTCCGGCCAGGTGATCGGCATGGCCAGCGCACGGGAGTCGCGGGGCGAGCCGGGCGCGGGCCTGGCCTTCGCCATCCCGTCCAATGTCGTCAAGGACGTGATCGAGCGGTTCAAGAACCCGCCCAACAACAATCGCGCGGCGGCTAGCGCGAGGCCCTGATCAAGGCCTCGACCTCATGCAGGTCACGGGCGATGCGGACGCAAAGGTCATGCATCTCCTGCGTGGGGTCGAGCAGGTCTGGAACCATGATGGTCATCATTCCCGCCGTGGATGCGGCGCGCACGCCGTTATGGCTGTCCTCAAGCGCCAAGCAGAACTCAGGCGCGATCCCCAACCGCGCGGCCGCGGTCAGGAAGGGATCGGGATTGGGCTTGCCGAGCACATAGTCGCCCCGCGCCACCACCGTGTTGAACCGCGGGATGATGCCGCTGTGGCCGAGGTGGGATTGAACTGACCGATGGCTCGACGAGGTCGCGATCGCGCGAGGCAGGCCAAGTTCGTCCAAGTGGTCCAGCAACTCGACGACCCCGGCCTTGAGCGCCACCCCGGCGACGCAGGCTGCATCCACGTAGTCGCGGATACGGGTGTTGAAGGACTCGATCGGGAAATCGTCTCCGAAGTGGTCAAGCACCTTGCGGTCGCCCGACGGGCCCGGCAGGCCGATCATGCTTTTGAACAGCGACAACGGCATGTCGTGGCCGTCCTCGGCCGCCACTGCGATCATCGCGTCGCGATAGACGACTTCGGTGTCGCAGAGCAGGCCGTCCATGTCGAAGACGACGGCGAGGGGCGCGCGAGGCAAGCTCATGGCGCTGTCTCTAGCGAGCTTGGCCCTATGGCGGAAATCAAACCCCGCTTCAGTCGGTTACGAACTCGTCGGCGCGATAGCCTTGGAAATAGAGCAGCGCCGTGAGCGAGGCATGGTCCACCTTGGCGTCGGCTTGGGCCGCCACGATCGGCTTGGCGCGGTAGGCCACGCCCAGGCCCGCAGCTTCGATCATGCCCAGGTCATTGGCGCCGTCGCCGACCGCCAGGGTTTCCGCCAGCTCGATCCCCTGGGCTTGAGACAGGTCCTTCAACGAAGCGAGCTTGGCTTCGCGGCCAAGGATCGGCTCTCCGACCGTCCCGGTCAGGCCGTGGCCGTCGTCGTGCAGAATGTTGGCGCGGTCGAGATGGAAGCCTGCGGCCTGAGCCACGCGGCTGGTGAAGAAGGTGAAGCCGCCGGAGACCAAGGCGCAGCGAGCGCCATGCGTCGCCATGGTTCGGACTAGCGTCCGGGCGCCCGGATTAAGCCGAACACGCTCGTCATAGGCCTGTTGCAGCGCGCTGAGCGGCAAGCCCTTGAGCATGGCCACGCGCTCGCGCAGAGCCGCCTCGAAGTCGAGCTCGCCCTGCATGGCGCGCTCGGTGATCGCCGAGACCTGTTCTTTCACGCCCGCGAAGTCGGCCAGTTCATCGATGCACTCGCAGCCGATGATGGTGGAGTCCATGTCGGCGATCAGCAGTCGCTTGCGACGCCCGTTCCAGGGTTGGGCGCAGATATCGACCGGCAAGTGCGCAAGACTGGCTTCCGCCGCGGCGCGGACCAATCCGACGGCCTCAGCTTCAACCAGTAAATCCACGGCGCCGTCGCCAAGGATGCGGGGCTCCTTGACGCGGGCATGGGCTCCTGCGAGCGCTGGCGTTACAAGGGCGACGGCCTGTAGAGCCGCGTCTGAATCGGGACCGACAAGGGTAAGGGCGATCTGCATGGAGCCCCGCATCTGGCTGATCGCCGGGCCGACGGCAAGCGGCAAGTCGGCGCTGGCCCTGCGGCTGGCCCAGGAAATCGGCGCCGAGATCGTCAATGGCGACGCGCTGCAGCTCTATGCCGACCTGCGCCTGCTGACCGCGCGTCCATCAGTCGAGGAAGAGGCTCAAGCCCTCCATCACCTGTTTGGAACCGTCGACGCCGCTGACGGCTGGTCGGTCGGCCGTTGGCAGCGGGCCGCCACCTCAGTGCTGGGCGATATCGCCGAACGGGGACGCCCGGCGGTGGTCGTAGGCGGCACCGGCCTTTATTTCCGCGCTCTCACCCATGGGCTGGCCGACGTGCCGCAGACGCCTGCCGAGGTTCGCCGCGCATCCGCCGCAGATTTCGACGCCTTGGGCGAAGCCGCCTTCCGCGACCGGTTGGCGCAGGTCGATCCTGCCGCCGAGGCCCGGATTTCCCCGGCCGACCGTCAACGACTATCGCGCGCCTGGGAAGTCTACGCCGCCACCGGGACCTCGCTCAGCGACTGGCAGGCTCGCACCGATCCGGCCCTGGAGCCCGCTTCCTGGAACGCCGTCGCGCTGGAGCCGCCTCGTCAGGCCCTCTACGACCGCTGCGATGTCCGGCTCGAGAACATGATTGATCAGGGGGCCTTGGACGAGGTCGCCGCCCTCGCCGCGCGGGAACTGGATCCGGCCCTGCCCGCCATGAAGGCCGTCGGCTACCGCGAACTGGCCGCCTATCTGCGGGGCGAGACCAGCCTCGCCGAGGGATTGGACGCCGCTCAACGCGAGACCCGCCGCTACGCCAAGCGCCAGTCGACCTGGCTGCGAGGACAGATGGCCGACTGGCCCCGGATCGACGCCGTCGACCACGAAAGCCAGTGGAGGCAGTTTCTTGCTCTCAGCCCCGCCTTGACGGGCTGATCGGGGCATGTCATGAGCGTTGCTGACTTCATTTGGAGAACGCTCGTGCGTGAGCTTCTTGTACTCTCTGGGCGACCTCTCGCGGACTGACATCGTCGTCAGCCCGTTAAAGGTCGCTTGCCACAGGCCCCATTGAGGGCCTTTTTTATTGCCGAAAACCAAGGCCGCCCGAAATGACCGCCCACCAGACTATCGAAGCCCCCGCCACGACCGAAACCCTGACCGGCGCCGAGATCGTGGTCCGCGCCCTCATCGACCAGGGCGTCGAAGTGCTCTTCGGCTATCCGGGCGGCGCGGTCCTGCCGATCTATGACGCCTTGTTCGAAGAGGCGCGGCTGCAGCACGTGCTGGTCCGCCACGAGCAGGGCGCGACCCATGCCGCCGAGGGCTACGCCCGCTCGACCGGCAAGCCGGGCGTCGTCCTAGTCACCTCGGGCCCGGGCGCGACCAACGCCATCACCGGCATTGTCGACGCGCTGATGGACTCGATCCCGATGATCGTCTTCACCGGCCAAGTCGCCACGCACCTGATCGGCACCGACGCCTTCCAGGAATGCGACACCATCGGCATCACCCGGCCGATCACCAAGCACAACTACCTGGTGAAGGACGTGGCCGATCTGCCCCGGATCATCCACGAGGCCTTCCACATCGCCACCTCGGGCCGCCCTGGCCCGGTGGTCATCGACATCCCGAAGGACGTGCAGTTCTCCAAGGGCGCCTATCAGGGCCCCAAGGAAGTCGTTCACGCCCACAACTACAATCCGCGGACCAAGGGCGACTCGGCCAAGATCGCCGAGGCCGTGGCGATGATCGCCGGCGCGCGTCGGCCGATCCTCTACACCGGTGGCGGCGTCATCAACGCCGGCCCCCGCGCCTCTGAGCTGCTGCGCGAATTCGCCAAGCTGACCGGCGCGCCGGTCACCTCGACCCTGATGGGCCTGGGCGCCTTCCCCGCCTCCAATCCGGCGTGGCTGGGCATGCTGGGCATGCACGGCAGCTTCGAAGCCAATAACGCCA
>NZ_JAUXXE010000004.1 GCF_030681155.1 Phenylobacterium sp.
GATCGGATGGAATTCTACGTCTACGAGACCAATGAGACCATCAAGGCCGAGAACCGCCCGATCGTCATCAACACCTCGAACAACGAGAAGGACCAGCCGGACGCCATCCTGCTCCGCTGCTTCTACAACTACATCCGCTACCCCGAAGCCGAGACGATGAACGAGATCGTCGAGGTCCACTATCCGGGCATCAAGCAGAAGCTGGTCGCCGAGGCGCTGCGCATCTTCTACGACATGCGCAAGGTTCCAGGCCTGAAGAAGAAGCCTTCGACCTCTGAGCTGCTCGACTGGCTCAAGCTGCTGATGGTCGAGGACATCGACGCCGCGGCTCTCGCCGAACGCGATCCGACCAAACTGATCCCGCCGCTGCACGGCGCCCTGTTGAAGAACGAGCAGGACGTTCACCTGTTCGAGCGTCTGGCCTTCCTGGCCCGCCGCGAAGGCGCTGGCTCGCGTCCCGGTCAGCAATAGGCTTACGCCGAATTCACTCGACGCTACAAAGGGTTCCGGTCAGGTTCAACGTGAACCGACCGGAGCCTTTTTCATGAGAACGACCCTGCTGATCGCGGCCTCGGCCCTGACGCTCGCAGGCTGCCAGGGCGCCTCGCCTTCCGTGGCGAAGCTGGATTGCCCGACGACCGAAGGCGACCTGACTCGCGTCAGCATCAGCAATGATGGAAAGACCTGCGCCTATCAGTCTGCCGATGGCGCCGAAGTCAGCCTTGAGCTCGTCCCTGTCGTCGGCGACGCCCAGAGCACCCTGGCCAAGATAGAGGCGGCCCTACGAAGCACGCCGGGCGCGCCTTCTCCCGACGCCGCCGCAAGGCAAGCCGACACCAGCGCCAAAATCGCCGATGTGGCCTCCACCACCGCGAATGTCAGCGCGATCAGCGCCGAGGTGGCGCGCGTCCAGGCCGAGGCCGCTGCCGACGTAGGCCTCGACGCCGGCCGGCGCCACGACAGCGATCAGAAAGCTGACAACGCCAGCGTCGACCTTCCCGGCATCCACGTGTCCAGCGACAGTGAGACGGCCAAGGTCCGCATCGGCCCGTTGTCGGTCGACGCCAATGGCGACGACACAACGGTCAACATTTACCGCGAGGTCCGTATGCGCGGCGAAGCTCTGTCGCGGGAGAAACGCGGCCTGCGCGCGACCTTCATCTATACCGGCCAGGATCTGCCTGCCGGCTACGGCTACATCGGCTACGAGGCCGGCGGTCCAAAGACTGGACCGCTGACCATCGCCAAGGTTCGCTCGAAAGCCGGAACGGAATCCGGGGACAACATCAATCAGGATGTCCGCGAGCTCGTTCGCCGCAACGGCGGCGTCTGAGTGCGCTAAGCGGCGGGCTGAACCTCGACCACTTTGTAGGTTAAGGGCCGGCCGTCCTCGTCGGTGACGGTGACGTACTCCCCGACCGCAAACCGATGCTCCCCGAGCCTGTGCACCGGCTCATCGTCGGCGGCGTCGTCCTCGTC
Organism: Phenylobacterium sp.; assembly: GCF_030681155.1. Lineage (GTDB taxonomy): Bacteria > Pseudomonadota > Alphaproteobacteria > Caulobacterales > Caulobacteraceae > Phenylobacterium. The sequence goes on from NZ_JAUXXE010000004.1 coordinate 1,480, forward strand.
ATAGTCGAAGAACCAACGGCTGCCGCGACGAGCCAAGCGCCCATCGACCGCCTCCTCGTCCGGCGCAAACCGGCGCACAAGGCAGGAGGCCTTGCTCTTCGAATAGGCCGCCTCGTCCAGCATCCCGTCAGTGGTGAGGGGCGCGGTCAGGGCGTAGCCACGATGATCGTCGCCGCCCGAGAACTCAGTGCCAGGATTGCGGGCAAGCCGCATGACTATACGCGACAGGGTCATGACCTGAACCTCAGGATTAGTGGGAAAGGAAGAGCGACGGGTGGTCGGCCGACAGCAGAGTCCGCGTCGTGCCGCCGAAGATGAACTCCTGCAATCGGGGATGCCCGAAGGCGCCCGCGACCAGCACGTCGGCCTCCACCTTGTTGGCGGCGTAAAGCAGCAGCGGGGCGGCGTCGCCACTGTCGGGCAAGATGTCCACCTCGGCCTTCACCCCGCGGGCGGCGTAATACGCCTGCAGCCTATGCGGATCAAAGCTGCGTGACGTCGCCTTCGGGGCGGCGAGGATCACCACGCGCGAGGCTTTCTCCAGCAACGGCAGCGCAAGGCGGGCGGCCCGCGAGGCCTCCTTGCCGCCATCCCAGGCGACCGCCACCGGCCCGCCGACGCTGAAGCCCTCGCGTGCGATCAGCACCGGGCGCTGCTCATCGGCCACCATCTGCTGGAAGGCTTCGCCCAGCGGTCCGCGGCCGCGGGCAGGATCGTTGTTGAAGACCACGACGTCCGACAGCCTGCTCTCGGCGGAGAGGCCCGCCCATACCGGCGTCTGGAGCGAAATGAATTGGCTCTTGGCGTATGGAAGCGCGGCGACGGCGGCGCGCGCATTCTTCTCGCCGGCTTCAGCAGCTTCCTTCAGTGATTCCAGGGCCGTGGTCTGAATGCCGCCGAGAAAGCCCTCGCCCATCCAGGGCATGACGTCTGCGACGTCAGCCGGCGTATAGACGCAGGCAAGCTCTGCGCCGAAGGGTTCCGCAAGCTTGACGGCCGCAGCGATCGCCGCCTTGTCACCTTCACCGCCCGATAGCGGCGCCATGATCCTAGCCCAGCTCATGTTCGTTCCCTTGCTGTACGGTACGCGGCCAAGATGGACCCCAAGCGCATGCCACGCATTGATCTTTGGCAAGTCCTGGGTCAGTTCACGACCTTGACCATGAAAGGAACGCATCGGTGAGGAAAGGGCTGCGTCTATCGGCTCAGGAACCTCGCGCCTGGCAGCGGATGTTGTCGGGTCGGCGGCTGGACCTGCTCGACCCCTCGCCCATGGACATCGAGATCGAGGATATCGCCCACGGCCTGGCCCGCGTCGCGCGATGGAACGGGCAGACGATCGGCGAGCATGCCTTCTCGGTTGCCCAGCACTCGGTGGTGGTCGAGGAGATCTGCGCCCACATCCAGCCGGATCTTGAACCGAAGTGGCGACTGGCGGCCTTGCTGCACGATGCTTCGGAATATGTGATTGGCGATATGATCAGCCCGTTCAAGGCGGCGCTGGGGCTGGATTATAAGAAATTCGAGGAACGGCTGGAGACGGCGATCCACATCCGCTTCGGCATCCCGGCCAAGACGCCGCTGGCGGTGAAGAAGCTGATCAAGCAGGCCGATCGCGCCTGCGCCTTCTTCGAGGCGACCCAGTTGGCGGGGTTCAACCACCGTGAGGCGCTGGAGTTCTTCGACGCTCCGCCGGCAGGGTATGAGCTGATCATCGAACCGCTTTCCGCGGCGCAGGCGCAAAGCCGTTACATTCAGCGCTATCATGTCCTCTCCGAGGCGGCGGGATTCGCCTCCCCCTCGGACGCAGCCTTCGACACCGAGTAGCTGAATGACCCTGATTGTCTGCGGATTGGCCGAGGTGCCCGGGCTGATCGCCGCGCGGGGGCCCTCGCACGTCATCACCTTGCTGGACTCCGCCAGCATGATCGCCACGCCAAAGGGCATGGCGCCCGAGCGCCACCTGAAACTCTCGGTCAACGACATCGCCGAGCCGATGGACGGCCTGATCCTGCCCAGCGAAAGGCTCGTCCGCGACCTGCTGGCCTTTGGCGCCACCTGGGATGAGAGCGCCCCGATGATCGTCCACTGCTGGGCGGGGATCAGCCGCTCCAGCGCCAGCGCCTTCGTGCTGGCCTGCGACCGCAACCCTGAGGTCGACGAACGCGCCATCGCACTGACCATGCGCCAGGCCGCGAAGCACGCCTATCCCAACCGCCGCATCGTGGCCCTCGCCGACGACGTGCTGGGCCGGCGCGGCCGGATGGTCGACGCCGTCGAGGCGATGGGCGACTACGAGTATTCGGGCGTCGGCGTGCCCTTCGACTTCGCGGTCCGCTACTGATGGATCCTGCCGCCGTCGTGATCGGACTGTCCGCCGTGGTGGTGGCGATCCGCGATGGCGACGCCGTGGTGTTGATCGTTCGCCCCGAAGGCGAGCCGGCCGGCCTGCCCTTCGGCCCCTTCGATCCCGACGGCCACCGCACCTTCGAGCTGGCGCTGCGGGCCTTCGTGACCGCCCAGACCCGCTTCGACCTCGGCTATGTGGAGCAGCTCTACACCTTTGGCGACAAGGGCCGGGACGCCCCGTTGGCCGACATGGGCAAGGAGCTGGGCGCGGCCCGCGTCCTGTCGGTGGGCTATCTGGCGCTGACGCCCAGCGCCGTGGACACCGCCGCCCCCGACACCGCCTGGGCGAGCTGGTTGCGGTTCTTCCCCTATGAGGATTGGCGCGAGGGCCGCCCTGAAGCGGTGGACGCGATCGAGCCGGCCCTGCGCTGCTGGGCCGACGGCAGCGTCGACAAGCTGTCGCGCGCACGCCTGCTGTTCGCCCTGGATGGCGCGCCGTGGAACGAGGAGCGCGTGCTGGAGCGCTACGAACTGCTCTACGAGGCAGGCCTGGCCTCAGAAGCCTCCCGCGACCGGGCCGAAGCCCCGGCCCGCGCCTCGCCCGCCCTGGCCGCGGCGCTGGGCGAGCCGATGATTTCCGACCACCGCCGGATCCTGGCCACCGCGCTCTCGCGCCTGCGCGGCAAGCTGAAGTACCGGCCAGTGGTGTTCGAACTGATGCCCGAGGCCTTCACCCTGTCGGCGCTGCAACGGGCCGCCGAGGCGATCGCCGGGGTGCCGCTGCACAAGCAGAATTTCCGCCGCGCCCTGGAGCGGGCGGAACTGGTCGAAGGCCTGGGCCGCGTGGATTCCGAAACCGGCGGGCGGCCTGCCGAGCTGTTCCGTTTCCGCCGGGAAATCCTCAATGCGCGGCCGGTTTCGGGCCTCTCCCTGCCCCTGCTCCGCGATTAAAATCCCTTATGCCGCAAGGGAAACCACCCCTTTCGGCTTTCCATTTCGGCAAACGAGCGCACTATCCCGGCAAAAGTACCAGGGAGACGCGTCATGACCCAGCCGCCCAGCATTGTCGGGACTTCGGCCTTCGATCCGGTGGCCCGGGTCAGCCCCCACGAGCGGCTGAAGGAGATGCGCGAGCAGTGCCCGGTCTTCCGCGATGAGCCGGTCAAGACCTGGTTCCTGACCCGCTATGACAACGTCCGCGAGACGGTGAACGACCGCACGCTTTGGCGCCACTGGACCAATGCCGAGGAAGGCTCGCTGCTTCGGCGCATGGACCGCGACGACGAGAGCGACCGCATCGACAGCATCCTGTCGCTGGACGAGCCCGACCACTCCCGCGTCCGCCTGCCGCTGGCCAAGGCCTTCTATGCGCGGATCACGGCGATGAAGCCGCAGATTGAGGCGATCATCGACAAAGTGATCGACGAGGCCCCCGCCGACGCGCCATTCGACCTGATTGCCGACCTCGCCATTCCGATCCCAATCCTGGCCATCGCCAAGATCCTGGGGGTCGAGCCTGAGCGGATGCGCGAATTCCGCGAATGGTCGGAAGCCTCGATCCTCGGCCTCAACCCGCTGCGCACGCCTGAAGAGACCCAGCGCATGGAGTGGGGCTCGGGCATGCTGACAGCCTATTTCACCGACCTGATGGAGGCCCGGCGCCTGGCGCCGCAAGACGACCTGATCAGCGATATGGTCGCGCTGCAGGCCGGCGGCGCGCCGCTGTCTGACGGCGAGATCCGGGTCAATCTCTCGGCCCTGCTGATCGGCGGCAACCTGACCACCACAGACCTGATCGGCAACGGCGTCTGGCTGCTGCTGAACCACCCGCAGGAACTGGCCAAGCTGAAGGCCGATCCCAGTCTGGCGGGCGCCGCGATCGAAGAAATCCTGCGCTTTGAATCCCCGGTGGCGATCACCAACCGGGTGATCTCCGAGCCCCGAGACGTCGGCGGCTGCCCGATGGCGCCCCATCAGTCGGTGATCACCTCGCTGCACGCGGCCAACCGCGACCCCGAGGTGTTCGAAGACCCCGACCGGTTCGACATCACCCGCAAGCACGTCCCCCACGTCGCCTTCGGCGGGGGCAGCCATATCTGCATCGGCGCGCCCCTGGCCCGGATCGAGGCCCGCCGCGCGCTGGTGAAGCTGTTCGAACGCTTCCCAGACCTCCACTTGGCCGGAGACGAACCGACCTGGCGCGCCCTGCCCTTCTTCCGGGGCATGGAGGCGCTGTCGGTTCAGGGGTGAGGCGGCAGGGACGTGTGGGCCTCAAAAGCGACAGGCTGAGGAACAGCTTCGCCGCCCGATGGACTTAGGGCCGGCGGACCTCGAAATAGGTCTTGGCGTCCCTCTGGAAGCCCGCGCCTTCGTAGAAGCGCAGGGTGGACTCCCGCCGCGACCCGGTCGCCAGCAGAACCTTGTAGCAGTCGGCCTTCCAGGCTTTATCGAGCGCGGCCTGAAGGACCGCGCGGCCAAGACCGATCCGGCGATGGTCGATGTCGGTCACGACATTTTCGATCACCCCGTAGGCGCGGGCGCCGCGAGACAGGTTGGGAACAATGGCGAGCGTGCAGGACGACACCAGCCGCCCGCCCACCTCCGCCACGAAGGGCGTCGTGAAACCGGAGGACAGCAGGGCCGACCAGACCGGCTCGGCGGCGGTGAGGTTGAGAACCGGATCATCGGGATTGAGCTGACGATAGAGCGCCATAACGCCCGGCAGGTCGTCCGGCGTCGCGGGGCGGATGTCGGTCATGCCCCGGAGGCTAGTTGGCTAGAGGACGTTGTCTAGCCGGAAGCCGCGATGGAAGGTCCGCATCCCGACCACGCGGCCAGAGACGACCGGGTAGCGCCATTTCCGGACATCGAGGAAGAGGCGAGAAGCGGACTCCTATCAAGGTCTGCTTGCTGCCGCCTCAAGGTCTGACCGGAACCGCCCCTTAGCGGACATCTCGCGCTTCCGCGGCTAAGCTTGGCGCCTATACTGCACGGAGGCCGATTTTGAAGGGCATCGACGCGATCCTGTTTGATGCGGACGGTGTCATCCAACGGCCGCCCCCGGACCTAGCCGCTCAGCTTGCAACGGCGTTCGCGGTTGATCCGATAAGTGCGGACGAGTTCATCTTGGATCTGTTCAAGGCCGAGGGAAAAGCGCTCACCGGTCACCATGATATCCATGCGTGCGTTGAACCAGTCCTGGCGCGTTGGTCGGGCAATCCCAGCCTAGAAATGTTCAGCGGCATATGGCACCAAATCGAGGTCGACTATAGCGCCCTGGATCTCGTAGCTGACTTAAGAGCGACCGGAATCTACTGCGCACTGGCATCCAATCAACAGTCGCGCCGCGCCGCCTCGATGTCGGTTGACCTGGGTTATGAGCGGGTTTTCGATGCCGAGTTCTATTCCTGCCACCTAGGCGCGATGAAGCCTGACCCAGCGTACTTTCATGAAGTCATCGCGCGCTCCGGATGCGAGGTCTCGCGCACCCTGTTCATCGATGATCGAGCGGCGAACGTAGAGGCTGCAAGGGGGGGGGGGCCTACGTGTGCTGCAGTTCGCGCCGGAATGGTCGTTAAATGGAGGTGCGGTTTTGAGGCGGCTAATTGCGCCCTTCATCGAGGCCGACGACGATCACGAGATCATTTGAGAGAGCTCATGCCGGATAGCCGCATTGGCGAGATTGGACCGCCCTCGCCGAACACCTTTACGTCTGCCCTCCGGCCAGAGTGGTTCGAAGGCAAACATGAGCAGAGGCTCGCCCGGCTCCTTGGGGTAACCCAGTTTGGCGTCAATTACCTCACCCTTGAGCCTGGGGCATATTCCGCGCTGCGTCACTGGCATGAGCAGGAAGATGAGTTCGTCTTCGTGCTAGAGGGCGACTTGGTTCTCATCGACGAAAACGGCGAGCATCCCCTCTCGGCTGGGATGTACGCGGCCTTCCCGGCTGGCGAAGCAAACGCCCACCACCTTTGTAATCGTTCATCGTCCGCGGCGAGGTTCTTAGCAATCGGCACCCGGCATCGAGGAGCTGAGACCATCCATTACCCCGACGACGACCTCACCTTCGGCCCCCTCATGAGGGATAGTAAGGGCGATCGAATACCCTGACGTCCGCAAACCACCCTGCACAGCCGTTAGGCGCGTCCGCTTCGGGGCGACCTGCCCAATGAGCCGCGAAGTGTCGGCTGGGCGGCAAGTCCTGACATCGGCTGCACGCCAACTTCCTAACTTCGAGCGCATCGGCAGCGCCGCTTCTTTCCAACCTCTACAGCCCTCGCTTTGCGCGCAATTCCACCGCAACCCAAATCAAGATCAACTCAGGTCAGCCCTGCGCCCCCAAGGCACTGACAATTGGAATCGATCGGACTTGCCAGTCGCGGTCGCAACCGCTCCACTGCCCCGATGACAGTTGACAGTATCCGTGAACGCTCCAAGCGAACGCTTGATCGTGCTCGTTCAAACTACGAGACGTCCCGGTCGTTGCCCAACACAGTTTGGTACGGACGGGTGCTGGCTTTCCGCTATGGGATAGACGACGCCATCGCTGTGTTCAGCGAGGGACTTCAGCGATATCCCGACTCCTTCGAGCTTCTTCGCCAGCGCGGACATCGCTTCCTGTCAGCTCGGCGGTTCGTCGAGGGGCGGGCTGACTTAGCGCGCGCTGCGGAACTCATCGAGGGACTGCCCGAGTGGATCGAGCCTGACGGCGAGGGCAACGAGCTGCCAGTTCCCGCCACCAGCATCCAGTTCAACACCTTTTATCATCTGGCCCTGGCGCACTACCTCCTCAGAGAGTGGGATGCCGCCGAAGCCACGTATAGGCGGTGCCTTGGATGGGTGCGCCCCCAAGACTATGACGGGCTGACCGCCTGCAACGACTGGCTCTACATGACCCTCCGCCGCAAGGGCGATGTGGCGGCGGCAGCCGATGTGCTCACCGGCATCCCCGAAAACCTGCCGGACGAGGCGTTCGTGGAGGGCCCCTCCTATTACCGCCGCCTGCGCATGTATCGCGGCGAGCTTCAGCCCGAGGACCTGCTGAACCCCGAAAAGGGCTCTCAAGAAATCCATGATCGGGAAACTCTCTACGCGACCCAGGGTTACGGCGTAGGCAATTGGTATCTCTACAACCACGAGACAGGCGCGGCTCAGGCGGTCTTTGAACAGATCCTCCATGGTCGCAGTCGCTTCGCATTCGGCTACATCGCGGCTGAGCGCGACCTGCGCGAAATAGCTGGCGCCTAGGAAGCGCGGGCGCGGTCGATGTCGGTCAGGGCCTCTCGCGAGGCTCATCAATGGCCGTAAGCGGATCTTGCGAAGGACCGCAAAGAGCCAGAAGCGGTCGCCCCCACTTGCCACAACCTTCAGCAGAGCGTCGCTGCGCGACGTCCCCACCTCTCCCGAGGGAGAGGAATGGGGCGGTGTTGGCTGGATCGGCAGGAGACGAATTGTGAACGGCCTAGTTGGCTGGGATTCGGTAGCTTGGCTTGATGATCAGCGAAGACCCAGCCAGCCCCGCGCCTGCTCAACCGCCTCCACCGCCTGTTCCGCGACGCGATCACCTCGGCGTTGCGAGGTCTTGGGTGTTGTCGTGGCTGTTCGTCGCGATGCTGTCGGCGCCGGTCTATGTCGCGATCCTGACCCTGATTGATCGCCACGCGCCCTCGATCCTCCAAGCCGGCGCCGTCGCCCAGGAGCCGTTGGCGCTGTCACTGGCCCGCAACGTGTCGGTCGAGAGCGTCGTCACGGCGATGCTGTTCTTCTGCGTCATGTCCGTGATAGCGGCGCTGGCGCGGCTTTCGCGTCGCCGCCGATAGGGGCGTCAGGCGGACGCCGCCTTTTGAGGGGCTTGGTGCGGCTCGGGCTGAGGCTCGGGCTCGCCGCCCTGCCCCGCCTCCCACTGCGTGCGTAGGGTCGCGGAGGTGTCGCGGCTGGCGTCGTGGCTCCAGCCTGGCGGGCCGAACATGTAGCCCAGCGCGTGACGGGGGTGGCGGGCGACGTCCTGGCCCATCGCGATCCATTCGTGGAAGGCCACGCGCAGGACGTTGAAGCCGCTGAGATTCTTGACGATCCCGTAGCGGCAGGCCTCTTCGTCCAGTTCCGGTTGGAAGGTGCCGAACAGCTTGTCCCAGACGATCAGGATGCCGGCGTAGTTGCGGTCGAGGTAGCGGGGATTGCGGGCGTGGTGGACCCGGTGATGGGACGGGGTGTTGAACACCGCCTCGAACCAGCGGGGCGTGCGGCCGACGGCCTCGGTGTGGATCCAGAACTGGTAGACGAGGCTGATCCCCTTCTGGATGGCGATCATGGCCGGCGGGAAGCCGAGCAAGGCGAGCGGCAGCCAGAGGATCCAGGTCCCGGCGAGCCCGCCGGTCCAGGTCTGACGCAGGGCGGTCGAGAGGTTGTAGTGCTGGGACGAGTGGTGGTTCACGTGCGCCGCCCACCAGAAGCGTCGTTCGTGGCTGAGCCGGTGGAACCAGTAGTAGGTCAGGTCCTCCAGCAGAAAGAGCGCGATCCAGGCCCAGATCGCCGTCATCGGGACGTCGAACAGCCGGTGCTGGTAGGTCCAGATCGTGGCGGCCACGACCACGCCGGCGGTCAGCAGGCCGGCGACATTGCTGCCCAGGCCCATGGCCAGCGAGGCCATGGTGTCTTTCGTCTCGTAGTGCGCCCGCGTCACCTTCAGCCGGGTCAGGACGATCTCGAGAATGATCGCCAGGATGAAGAACGGGATCGCCAGGGTGACGGGATCGAAGGCCGGTTTCACGCCGCTCTCTTGTCCTGGGGCGGGGTGGAAGACGGCGGCCAGCTCTGCAGGGCGATGCGGGCGTTGGGCGCAGCCACGTCCGACAGGTCGAGCTTCACCACGCCGTCGCGGAAGCTGGACGATATCGCCTGGGCCCAGGGAATGTGGCGGGCGACGTAGCCGTCGCCCACCTCGCACAGGACCAGCGCCGCGGCGCCGGACTTGGCCAAGGCGCCCCGGCCGTCGACCGCAACCCAGATCTGCTCGACCGTGCGGCCCGGAAACTCATCGGCCAGCAGCTTGAGCGCGCGGGCGTCGTCCAGCGGCGTCATGGGTTTGGCGATCTTGGCCCAGGCGGCCAGGCCTACCAACAGGGCCACGGCCGCGAACGAAGCGGCGAACTGTACTGCGAAACCTTCAGGCAATGTTTTTGTCTCCCTCGCGGGAGGTTCGGCTTCCGCAAGCGTAGCGTCAAGCCGGACGCGGCGGCAGGCGAGCCGCGCGGGTGAGCGCCCGCTACTGCTCGACGCGCGCCGACAGCATGGCCAGGGCCGCTTCCTGGCGGGCCATGCGCGCCTTGAGGATGCGCCAGGCGGCGAAGCCGGCGAGGCTGACGGCCACGGCGGTCGCGATCAGGACGGTGATCAGGTCGGCCTCGCTGAGGGCTTCCAGCTCGGCCAGGCCCTTGGCGGCGAAATAGCCGGGGGCGAGGATGACCAGCACCCAGACGACGGCCGACACGGTGTTGGCCAGTTGGAAGGTCCGGCGGCGCATGCCCAGCAGACCGGTCACCAGCGGCACGAACGCCCGCAGCGGGCCAAAGAAACGGCCGATGAAGATCGAGGCCGCGCCATAGCGGCGGGTGAACAAACGAGTGCGGGCGATCTTGCGGCGATGCTCGCGGAAGGCGGCGTGACGCAGGGTCTTGGGACCGAGGCCCCGGCCCAGTTCGTAGGAGATGGCGTCACCGACGACGGCGCCCGCCACACACCAGAAGATGACTTGCAGAGGATCCAGGACGCCGGCGGCGATCAGGCCGCCCGCCATCACCATCAGAGCCGTCGCCGGAATGAAGGCGCCGATCAGGACCAGCGATTCAAGCAGCGTCACCAATCCCAAGATCACGCCTGCCCAAGCGTGATGACGGGCGATAAACTCGGCGACGTGATGAAATAGGGCGTCCATGGGGTTCCTTGCGCCGGAAGCATATGGGCGCGCTCAGGCGTTCCGGCGAGGGGCAGTCGGAACATCTTTTGACAAATGCGCGGGGCGTGTCCGGCGCGCATCAGTCGGGGCTCCGAATGGCCAAGTTTGGGACAGCTTCGCCCCGCGCAAAGCCCTTATGCGCCACGGCTGGAGCAAATGAAGGTGATCGATCGGGCGTGGAGCCTTTCACGACCCGTCGCGTTTCCGCCGAGCATGCCGAAAGCACCTTTTGATTTTCTATCGCAAGTTCGCAGGAGTTCTGGGGTGGCGATCGGCGCGCGATCCCCTATCTATGCTGTCATCAAGGTAGAGCTAGCGAGAAGCACCATGCTTCGATGTCATCATAATCCGAGCCGAATGCCGGCCTGACTTCGCCTCGCGGCCGCCATTTCGGGGCCGCCGCCCTGCCTGATGGTGTCGTCCTTTGATGGGACGGCGCTGATCTTCCCGAACTAGCTAGTAAAGGAGCTTTGTATGGCTCTGCAGATTTCCGTCGCCCCCGCCGCCAACGGCTGGGTCGTTCGTTCCGAGGCCTTCGACAACGAGTTGATGTTTGAAGCCGGCGGCCGCGCCGAAGCGGCCGCGCGCTCGCTCGCCGCGCGCTATGCGCAGGCTGGCCGCCCGACCGAGGTGAACATCTTCCTGCGCGACGGGGCCCTCGCCGGCCGCTTCATGCACCACGCCGCGGCGTAAAGGCCGCGTTCGCGTAAGCGAGCCCCAACCACCCCAGCATTCAGACCCAAAAAAAGGGCCGCCTCTCGAAAGAGGCGGCCCTGATTTTTTAGGCTAGGCCCGAAAACCTAGAACTTGTGGACGTAGCCCACCGAGTAGACGTCGGCCTTGCCGCCGCCGTCGGTGAAGTCGTGACGGGTGTAGTCGGCCCGGACGCCGTTCTTGCCGTCGAACAGATACTGGCCGCCGGCGCCGTAGTTCCAGCTCTCGCCGCTGACCCGGTTGAACTCGCCGGGCACGGTGACGCTGCCCTTGGTGGTGCCGTAGCCGCCGCGGACATAGAGGTCGGCCTTTTCGCCGACCGGCAGGAAGCCGACGGCGTATGCGGCGGCCGAATAGTTCATCTTGGCCTCGCCATCGACGCCGCCGACGCTGAGGTTGTCCTTCAGGACGCCCAGGCCGATCTCGCCCTCGACACCGACATACTGGCCGAAGCGCGCGCCGAGACGACCCTGGATTGCACCCACATCGGCGCCTTCAAGGTCGTGGTGGCTATAGCCCACAGAGCCGTAGCCGGTGACATTGGAAACCTGAGCGCTGGCGACGGCGGGGGCGAAAGCGGCGACAGTGGCGGCGCTGGCCGCGGCGATGATGAGAGTCTTCATTGTTATTGGTACTCCGTACTTAAGCTCGGCCACCCCAGCCGTATTGGTAGGTCGTCCCCAAACGCGGCGGCAAAAGGTCGGTTCGCCGGCAAAGCCGAGACCATTCCACGTTGTGTCATTAGGGCCACATCAGCCGCTGACGCGGGCGGCGGCCGTGCTATCAGTGTTCGCGAAGCTCCCACCCGGACGGATTCCAGGACCAGAGGAGCAGTTGTCGGAGACAGCGTTTTGCATCAAGCCGTGATCGCGGCCACGGGCCTTTACACCCCGCCGCACAGCCTTTCGAACACCGAACTCGTGCAGACCTTCAACGCCTATGTCGAGCGGTTCAACGCCGCCAACGCCGAGGCGATCGCGGCAGGCGAAATCGCCGCCCTCACCCCCTCCTCCGTCGAGTTCATCGAGAAGGCTTCGGGGATCAAGTCGCGGTTCGTGATGAACAAGAGCGGCCTGGTCGATCCCGACGTCATGCGTCCCGACCTGCCCGAGCGGTCCAACGAGGAAATCTCGATTCTGGCCGAAATGGCCGTCGAGGCGGCCAAGGAAGCCATTGCGCGTTGGGGCAAGGATGTCAGCCAGATCGGGGCGGTGATCTGTGCGGCCTCGAACATGCAGCGGGCCTATCCTGCCATGGCCATCGAGGTGCAGCAGGCGCTGGGGATCGAAGGCTTCGCCTTTGACATGAACGTCGCCTGTTCCTCGGCCACCTTCGGTATCAAGACCGCCGCCGACTTCGTGGCGTCCGGCTCAGCGCGCGCGGTGCTGATGGTCAATCCGGAGATCTGCTCGGGCCACCTGAACTTCCGCGACCGCGACAGCCACTTCATCTTCGGCGACGTGGCGACCGCGGTGATCGTCGAGCGCGAGGAAGACGCCACTGATGGCTGGGAGATTCTTGGCACGCGGCTGAAGACCCAGTTCTCCAACAATATCCGCAACAATTTCGGCTTCCTGAACCGCGCCGCGCCCGAGGGGATCGGGGCGAGCGACAAGCTGTTCGTCCAGGAAGGCCGCAAGGTGTTCCGCGAGGTGGTGCCGATGGTGGCCGAGATGATCGTCCAGCACGCCGGCGATCTTGGCCTCGACCCCACCGCCCTGAAGCGGCTGTGGCTGCACCAGGCGAACATCAACATGAACGAGTTGATTGGCAAACGCGTCCTGGGTCGCGAACCGGCGCCGGGCGAGAACGTGATCATTCTGGACGAGTACGCCAACACCTCGTCGGCCGGATCGATCATCGCCTTCCACAAGGCCAATGACGACTTCGCCATCGGTGACACCGGGCTCATCTGCTCGTTCGGCGCGGGCTATTCCGCCGGCACCGTGTTCGTGCGCAAGCGCTAGCCAGCCATGAGCGCCGCGCTGACTATTCCGACCCTGAGGTCGGCGCGGCTGGTCATGACGCCGCTTTCCCCGGCGCACTCAGTCGCCATGTTCGATCTGTGGTCGCGCGAGGAGGTCTGCCGTTATTCGGGACCGGCGTGCGACTATGAGTTCCAGCCGATCGAACTCCCGGCTCGGACGCCGGCCGACAGCGACAAGATCATCGACTTCTTCGTCCGCAGCGCCGCCGACGGAACGCGCTTTCGCTGGGCGCTGCAGACGCAGGCCGACCAGGCATTTGTCGGCATAGCGGGCTTCAACCAGCTGGGGCCGTGCTCGGAGTACGCCTACCACTTGCATCCGGGGTTTTGGGGTCAGGGGCTGATGAGCGAGGCCTCGCTCCTGGCGTTGGACTGGTTGCGCGGTTGGCCCGGTTGCACGCAGGTCGAAGCTTTCATCGAGCCGGCGAACCTGGCCTCCGTCCGGCTGGCGACGCGGCTCGGCCTGCAGCCGACAGGCGAGGTCTGCGATGGCGCGGCGCGCTACGCCGCCCTGCTTTCTGATGTGTCGCAGCTCTCGACTTGAGCGCCTCCTTCCGCTTTTGTTTACTCCGTAAAGATTCTTCCGCGCCCCGTCGCCGAGCCATAGGACCGATCTCATGAAGACCCGCATCACCGAAATGCTTGGCGTCCGCCATCCCATCGTCCAGGGCGGCATGCACTATGTCGGCTTCGCCGAGATGGCCGCGGCGGTGTCCAACGCCGGCGGGCTGGGCATCATCACCGGCCTGACCCAGGGCACCCCCGATCGCCTGCGGGCCGAGATCGCCCGTTGCCGCGAGATGACCGACAAGCCGTTCGGCGTGAACCTGACCTTCCTGCCCTCGGTCACTCCGCCCGACTATCCGGGCTTGGTGGACGTGATCATCGAGAGCGGCGTCAAGGTCGTGGAGACGGCCGGCAACAATCCGCAAAAGTGGCTGCCGATGCTGAAGGACGCCGGCATCGTGGTGATCCACAAATGCACCTCGGTTCGTCACGCGCTGAAGGCCGAGGCGATCGGCTGCGACGCGGTCAGCGTCGACGGCTTCGAGTGCGGCGGCCACCCGGGCGAAGACGACGTGCCGAACTTCATCCTGCTGCCGCGCGCGGCCGAGGAGCTGAAGATCCCGTTCCTGGCTTCGGGCGGCATGGCTGACGGCCGCTCGCTGGTCGCCGCCCTGGCGCTGGGCGCGGATGGCGTCAATCTGGGCACCCGCTTCATCGCGACCCAGGAGGCCCCGGTGCACCCCAATGTGAAGCAGGCCCTGGTCGACGCCTCTGAACTGGACACCCGGCTGATCATGCGGCCGCTGCGCAACACTGAGCGCGTGCTGGTCAACGCCGGCGTCGAGCGCCTGCTGGAGAAGGAACGGGCCCTGGGCGACAAGGTGACCTTCGCCGACATCGCCGAGGAAGTGGCGGGCGTCTATCCCCGCATCCTGGTCGACGGCGAGATGGACGCGGGCGGCTGGTCGTGCGGCATGGTCGCCGGCCTGATCCACGACGTACCGACGGTCCAGGAACTGATCGACCGCATCATGCGCGAAGCCGACGAGTTGATCCAAGTTCGGCTGCGCCAGTTCGCCGAAGCCTAGAAGACCGAGCCCAGGCGGTGACGCTCTCAGGGGCGTCGCCGCGGATCTCGGAAAGGTCCCACCAAGATTGTGGCCCCGCTGGGTATTGGGGATGGCAGAGCCAGCAATCTCCCAACCCCATACGATTGTCTTAGGCTGCCCGCACCATCGCGGCCGGCTCTTATGGAACTCAAATCATCGCTAGATAGAAAAGTTTCAATTCCCACGCTTAGCGGGAGTTGGAGAATAATTGCTAATAGCGAACGACCTCTTTGTCCTCACCTATACATTTGCAACTACTGCTCGGCCGCTTTCACTGCCTTGATTGCCTAGGGTTGTAGCCAATTGCATTGCGCCGAGATTGGGTAACAGGGTTATTTTATCGTTAACTCGGCGGGCCGCCCCCGGCCCATGGGGAGGTACAGATGCATAGGTTGCTTAACGGCGTTCTTGCCGGCGTCGCACTTGCCGCACTCTCAGTTGGAAGCGCCAACGCCGCTTCCGTCCTCGTGGACGGCTACAAATTGGAGAATGGCTCGTTCGGGGCCCAGACCGGCGTACACTCGAACTCAAGCCAGACGGGATCTAGCGTCAACGCCTACGTCAACCAGGACGGCTCGGCTGTCACCTACAGCACGACCACCGGCCAACTCTCGGTCAATGGCTCTGGCGAAGCGACGGTCGTCGGTGATCCGTTGATTGAAAATCTCACGGTCAACTTCGCCAAGGCCTGGAACGAGGTCACGTTCAATCTGGAATCCGTAACGGGAAAGGGTGGCTACGACTCCACCTTCAATCTCTTGGTGAACGGATTGGCCCTGTTCTCGGCCACGCCGAACCTCGGTGACGCCGCTTGCAGCTTCTGCCTCGTCAATAACGGGGAGAACAAGTTCATCGTCTCCGGACCGGGGATCACCAGCCTCGCCTTCAGCTTCGATCCAGCGATCGCCGGCGCGAAGCAATTCCGCGTGGAAGGAGTTACTGGCGCTGGCATCCCCGAACCCGCAACGTGGGCGATGATGCTGGTAGGGTTCGGCGCGGTTGGCACAATGGTGCGCAGTCAGCGCCGACGCGGCGCCTTAGCTCTTCGAACCTAGAACTCGACAAGCCGCCCTTGCCTGGCGCCTGTCGTGAAGAAGCCGCGCGGACCCGAGATCCGCGCGGCTTCTGCTTGTCTCAGTCGTCTGGATTAGGCGTGAGCGTAGGTCTGACGACGCCGACGAATGGCGGCGCCAGCCAGGCCGAAGCCCGCGATCAACATGGCCCAGGTCGCCGGCTCCGGCACCGCCGAAACGGGCGTATCATGCGAGAACGGGATGTCTTGCGAGAACAGGTCGCCGACCTTCTGATCCTTGGTGGCGTTGTTCGACCACAGGATTTTCAAGTGCGGACCGCCCTGAGCAAGGTCGAACACCCCGCTGGTGGCGTTGATGTCGAAGGTCAGATTGCTGACGTTCGCGGCGATGTTCGGGTCGAAATTGAAGCAGGCGAACCCTGCGCCATTCCCATTGCAACCGCCCGCAGCAAGCCCGCCGTTGATCGCATTCGTCGTGCCGCCGCCAGCCAAGGTAGCGGTCAAGGCCGTGACGCCGAGGCCTTTGAACGAGAACGCGCCGAGATACTGAGCGCCGGCCCAATTACCCGTGAGCGCATTGGCCCCAGCGATATCGAACGTGATGTTCGTGCTGCTGTTTTGGGTGACCGTGAAGGTCGCACCCTGGAAGGTCGTTTGATAGACGGTCGCCGCGTTCGCCACAGACGCCGACACGAACAACGCCGCCGCGGCGCAGGCCGCACCAACAAACTTCTTCATAGCCCAACCTCTTCCCGACCTTCGGCCGATCCATCGTAATTATGGGACGGCGTCGTCGCCATCATCACTCATGAAGCAATAGGCGTGCCAATTGTTGGCGCCAATTGAACTCACCTGGGCGGTGAAAAATATACGATCAACAATTGCAACGTCGCTGGCCGCTCTTCCGCCCTTCCCTGTCGCACCCTAGCTGGCGGGATCGTACATGAACTCGCGCAGTTCCTGCGAACACCGGCAGGCGATCGCGATCTTCTGCGCCCACAGGACAGCGTCTTCGCGGGTCGGCAGCTCGAGCACCGTGAACCCGCCGTTGAACCGCGTGCCGGGATAGATCTCAGCCGACACCGATCCATCGGAGGAGACCAGCACAGGATCGACCTGCTCATTAATCCCACCACCGAACACATAGACGCCGGCGGCTTTGGCCTCCTCGATCACCGCATGCGAGGTGGCGACGACGATGGGGAATTCTTCCTGCGTCAGCACCATGGCCTCGCTGGGGAAGGAGATGAGGTACTTGGTCATGCTCCGAGGATGACTCAGAAGGTCGGACCTAGCCAAGGCCTTCGCGAGATTGCGGCAAGACACTAAGGAAGGTGCCTAACTATCCTTGACGGGGATATTGGGTCGGAATTACTAAGGCAGATGCCTTACCATTTAGCTCCGCTCGACCTCGCCTTTCACGCTCTCAGCGATCCGACCCGTCGCGCGGTGGTGTCGCGGCTGGCCGAGGGCGAGGCGCCGGTCAGCGTCTTGGCCGAGCCTTTCGATATGTCGCTGCCCTCCTTCGCCCAGCATCTCAAGGTGCTGGAAGGATGCGGTCTGGTCGCCAGTGAGAAGCGCGGGCGCAGCCGCTGGTGCCGCCTGGTGCGCTCGCGCTTTGACGAGGCGGCGGACTGGATGGAGGCCGAGCGCCGGCAGTGGACCGAGCGTTTGGATCGGCTGGAAATCTACTTGGACAAGGCGGAATAAGGTGGAGAACACGATGGCTGATCTATTGGACACTTGGTCGCTCGACCGCGAAATCGTGCTGGTGAAGCTGCTGAACCACCCGCGCGAAAAGGTGTTTGCGGCGTGGATGGATCCTAAGGCGCTGGCCGAATGGTATGGCCCGACCGGCCTGCGCATCGAAAGCTACGAGGCCGACATCCGGGAGGGCGGCCTATGGCGGTTCGATATGGTCGGCGTGTTCGAAGGCCGCGAGCAGCGGTTCCCGAACCTCATGCGGTTTCTGGAAATCGTGCCGAACGAGCGGATCGTGATGGACTACGGCACGCCGGACCCAAACGACCCTGACCGCTTCCGCACGACCGTGACCTTCGACGAGCAGGATGACGGCAAGACGGTGCTGACCATGCGCCAACTCCACCCCACCCGCGAGCGGCGCCAGGTGGTCGTCGGCTTCGGTGCGGTGGGATACGGGCTGCAGACAATGGACGGCCTTGTGGCCTGGCTGGACCGCTGAGGCAGCCTCACCGCGGCGCTGGCCTGAGGGCCAGCGCCGTTTAGCCTC
This sequence comes from Phenylobacterium sp., assembly GCF_030681155.1. GTDB lineage: Bacteria > Pseudomonadota > Alphaproteobacteria > Caulobacterales > Caulobacteraceae > Phenylobacterium. The sequence goes on from NZ_JAUXXE010000004.1 coordinate 19,384, forward strand.
CTGGGTGCAGCCCTGGCGCTTCCTGGCCTGTGCGGGCGACATATTCCGCATAGCCGCCGCCGTACTGATGGACTCCCTCGGGCGTCAGCTCCAGCACGCGGTTCGACAGGGCCCCCAGGAAATGGCGGTCGTGGGAGACGAAGAGCATGGTGCCCTCAAAGTCCGCCAGGGCCGCGACCAGCATCTCCTTGGTCGCCATGTCGAGGTGGTTGGTCGGCTCGTCGAGCACCAGCAGGTTCGGCGGATCGAACAGCATCTTGGCCATGACCAGCCGCGCTTTCTCGCCGCCGGACAAAACGCGGCAGGGCTTTTCGACATCGTCGCCGGAGAAGCCGAAGCACCCCGCCAGGGTGCGCAGCGCGCCCTGCCCTGCCTGCGGGAAGGAGCTGTCCAGGGACTCGAAGATCGTCTCTTCGCCGTCGAGCAGGTCCATGGAGTGCTGGGCGAAATAGCCCATCCTGACGCTGGCGCCGATGTTGACCGTGCCCTGGTCGGGCGCGGTGGCGCCGGCCACCAGTTTCAACAGCGTCGATTTACCGGCCCCGTTGGCGCCAAGCACGCACCAGCGTTCCTTGCGGCGCACCAGGAAATCGAGATCGGCGTAGATCGGCTGGTCGCCGTAGCCCTTATGGACGTTGCGCAGGCTGATCACGTCGTCGCCCGACCGTGGCGGGCTCTGGAACTCGAACTGGACCGACTGGCGACGGCGCGGGGCCTCGACGCGTTCGATCTTGTCGAGCTTCTTGACCCGGCTCTGGACCTGGGCGGCGTGCGAGGCGCGGGCCTTGAACTTCTCGATGAACTTGATTTCCTTGGCCAGCATGGCCTGCTGGCGCTCGTACTGCGCCTGGCGTTGCTGATCGCCGAGCGCGCGCTGCTGGTCGTAGAAGTCGAGATCGCCCGAGTAGGTGACGAGGTCGCCGCCGTCGATCTCCACCACCTTGCCGATGATGCGGTTCATGAAGGCGCGGTCGTGCGAGGTCATCAAGAGGGCCCCGCCGTAATTCTTGAGGAAGGCCTCCAGCCAGATCAGGCTTTCCAGGTCGAGGTGGTTGCTGGGCTCGTCCAGCAGCATGCCGTCGGGCCGCATCAGCAGGATGCGGGCCAGCGCGACGCGCATCTTCCAGCCGCCGGACAGCAGGCCGACATCGCCGTCCATGCGTTCCTGGCTGAAGCTCAGGCCGGCGAGCACCTCGCGCGCGCGGGCTTCCAGCGCATAGCCGTCCAGTTCCTGGAAGCGCTCCAGCACCTCGCCATAGCGCTCCATGACGGCTTCCAGCTGATCGGCCTGATCCGGATCGACCATCGCCGCCTCGAGCTTGGCCATTTCAGCGGCCAGGGCGCTGACGGGGCCGACGCCGTCCATCACCGCGGCGACCGCGCTTTGGCCGGACATTTCGCCGACGTCCTGGCTGAAATAGCCGATGGTCATTCCAGGATCGATCGCGACCAGTCCGTCGTCGGGCTGTTCCTGACCGGTGACCATGCGGAACAGCGTCGTCTTGCCAGCGCCGTTGGGGCCGACAAGCCCGACCTTTTCGCCCTTCTGGATCCCCATCGAGGCTTCGATGAACAGGATCTGGTGGCCGTTCTGCTTGGAGATATTGTCGAGGCGGATCATGGGCGGTCTGCTAGCTCGGGTAGACGGCCAACGCCAGCCTTAGAGCCATTCAAACAGGTCCTTGCCCCTCGCCGGGCAGGGTCTAATGTCGCCGGGGGCGAGCGGATGGATGCGATGAGCGACGCGGTTGGCCCTGGCGATCTGGTTCTGTGCGTCAATGCGGCGCCCAATCACGTGACCGGGCGGCCAGTGCCCCTCCAGGCCGGAGAGACCTACCGCGTCACCGGAGTTATGGAATTTGCCTGCCCGTGCGGGCGATCCGATGCTTTGCTCGACATTGGCATCGACTACGCGTGGTGTCAGTCGCGCTTTCGGCTGCTGCCGAAGCCCAAGGCCCAGACCAGGACGCGCCAAGTTTCGGCTCCGCGGGAAAAGGAAACGGTTCGCTGAACCAGCCGGTCAACCGGCTCGTAGCCACCTTCCCGGCGCGCGGCCGACGCCGCCGCGCTAGGCCGGGAATATCTCCTTGACCGTGCGTTCCAGCACCACCAGCGGCATCGATCCACGGAGCAGGACGTCGTGGAAGGTCTTCAGGTCGAACTTGGCGCCGGCGCGCGCCTTGGCCTCTTCGCGCAGCCGCACCCATTCGGTGTGGCCGATCTTGTAGCTGCAGGCCTGACCAGGCCAGATCGCGTAGCGGTCGATCTCGCGCTGAGCCCGGCTGCGCACGAAGCCGGTCTTCTCCACCATGTAGTCGGTGGCCCGCTCGCGGCTCCAGCGCTTGGCGTGCATGCCGGTGTCGATCACCACACGGGCGGCGCGGAATTGCAGGGATTGGAGATAGCCGAGCTGTCCCAGCCGATCGCCCTCATAGGCTCCGAGTTCTTCGGCGAGTTGTTCGGCATAGAGGGCCCAGCCCTCCCCGTGGGCCGCGAAGCCGATCGCCACCTGGCGCAGGCGCGGGATCTCGGTCGAGGAGAGCGCGATCGCGCCCTCCCATTGGTGGCCGGGAATCGCCTCGTGATAGGTCAGGGTCGGCAGGGTGAACTTCGGCCACTCCGCGGTGTCCTTGAGATTGATGTAGAAGCGGCCGGGACGTGAGCCGTCCAGGGTCGGGGCGGTGGCGTAGCCGTTCGGCGCGCCATCCTCGATCTCGGGCGGCACGCGCACGATCTCGACCGGCGTCTTCGGCAAGGTCTGGAAGGCGCGCGGCATCTTGGACCGCATGGCGTCGGTCTGCACATTCAGCGCCTGCAGCAGTTCGGCGCGGCCCGCGTCGGTGTTGGCATAGAGCTGATCCGGACGCTTCGAGATCTGGGCCACACGCTCGCCCACCGTACCTTGCGTCAGGCCCTCGGCGCGCAGCAGGACGTCCATCCGCGCATCAAGATCGGCCACCTGCTTGAGACCGATCTGGTGCGCTTCGTCAGGCGTGAGGTTGGTGGTCGTCTGGAAGGCGAGCGCGCCAGCATAGAAGGCCTCGCCATCCGGAATTCTCCAGATGCCGGGCTCTGGGGTGGCCTGAGGCCGCGCCGCCTGAACCGCCGCGATCTGACGATCGACCGCCGGATAGACCTGGGCCGACACAATGGCCGCAGCGCGGGCGGCCCAATCGCCGGCAATCTTGGCTTCGGCCGCGCGGCGGGCTAGCGAGGTGGTCAAGCCGTGCTCCTGCGGAGCCGGCGCCCGGAGCCGGCGAAGCTGGCCCAAGGTCGCGTCGAGGGCGAAGTCAGGCGCGAGCACGCCGCGCGCAGCGTCCTGACGGAAGTCGGCGGTGTTGGCGTCGAGCGTCCCGGCGAATGCGGCCAGGCGGGTCAGATACGCCTCGGCGTCGCTGGCGGTCTTCACCGGATGCACCGAGTCCAGGAAGTCGGGCGTGGACTGGTAGACCCCGGAAAGCTGGCTGATCACGAAGGGGGAGTACGGGGCGTAATAGCCGCCCTCGCCGAACGTGAACCGCTCGCCGCCCTCGACGATCTTGCGATAGGCGTACTGGACGACGTCGAGGTCGGTCTTGCCCATCGAGGAGAGCTCGGCCTGGTCGATTGCCGAGAGCTGCGCGAGTCGCGCCTTGCGGGCGGCGACCCAGCGCGCGCGGGCGGCGGACGAGACGTCGTCGAGGCGGCCCCGCTGGACCGCGCGCTTTCCGGTATCCACGCCAAAGCTTGTCGCCAGTTGCGGCGCCTCGTCGAGGTCGGCCTCCCAGAAGCTGTCCAGGATCGCCCGCAGCCGGGCATCCTCCGGGGTCGCGGCCATCGCGATGGGCGGCGCGCCGGCCCAGGTGGCGGCCAGCGCAGCGGCGCTGGTCAGGAAAACGCGACGGTCCATGTGATTCCCCCCTCGCCGCTTCAGCGACGATGACAACGACCCTAGAAGAGTACTTGCGTCCCGAGCAAGTCGGAGCCGGCGCCAGGCACGCTAGGTTTCATCTCGTGAAGAGCGCCGTGCAAGATCGCGGCAATAGCGCTCGAAGTGCTTGGTCAAGTCGGGGCCAGGAGCGGGGAAGCTGCGGCTCTCGCCAGCATAGCTGACCGTGATCGTCGGAGCCTCGGACAGGGCGTCGAACCAGCCCGCAGGAAGAACTCCCTGACCTTCCACGAAGCGATACCGACCAGCTTCCCGAACGCCGTTTCCGACTTGGAAAGTCGCATCGCCAGCCTTAACGGCGAGTAGCGCCTTGCCGACCTGGGGCGCGAAGGTCCGCTCCTGCAGTCCCCCAGACTGAAGACTTGAGCAGGTGATCAGCAGTTCAGGGGCCCAGGCTTCTCCGCCATCGAAGACGGCCGTTCGCCGGCTGAGGCCGACACTGCCGACGACGCCGTGCGCGACCGCCCAATGGAAACGCTCGCCATTCAGATCGAAAGCCTTAGGCGGCGGCGCGCGATCAGAGTGGAACGCCGCCGACGAAAGCCCTGTCGCCGTCGCCAAGCCCGCCAGCCCGGCAAATGCAGCAAGGCAGACCAAACCGAACCGCGTATTGGGAGACATTTTCGACGCCCCACGAAAACAGGCTTTGGCTCAACCTAGAGTTATCGCCCGTCAAGTCCACCACAAACCCAGGTTTGCTCGGGTAACTTCGGACATACCGCCTGGGTCGCGGTAGACTGGGACTGACGGGCCGGCCGCCGATCTTGGCGAGTCCCCCAGCGGAAGCGCCGATGACACCACCCTCCAAGCCGTCAGATCCCAGGCGCCAAGCGACCTCGACCCGCAGCTATGCGCCGCCTACGCCCAAGGTTTCGCGCCAGAAGGCGGCCAAGGTGCTGACGCCGGCCGAACGCGCGGCGTTCCTGGCCTCGCGACCGGATCTCAAGCCGAAGGACTAAGGCTTGCCAGCAAGGCCGGCAGCTCGGCCATGCGATCGAACGGCTGGGCGCCAGCTTGGCTCAGTTCGAGCCCGGCGTCTGCACGGCCGCCGGTAAAGCCGAGGACGCGCATCTCGGCGGCCTTGGCGGCACTCACACCGGTGACGGAGTCCTCGATCACCACGCAGCGTGAGGGATCGGCGCCAAGCGTTCGGGCGGCGTGCAGGAAGAGGCCCGGATCCGGCTTCCACGAACCGACCTCGTAGGCGCTGAACACTCGCCCCTCGAAGCGACCCTGCAACCCGGTCAGGCTGAGGGTCTGGCTGAGCTTCGACATCGGGCCGTTCGAGGCGACGCAGACCGGAATCGAAATCGCCGCCAGAGCCTCATGGACGCCCTCGACCGCTCGCAGATCGGCCTCGAAGGCCAGGGCGGTGGCGTGGCGAACATCGTCGATGAATCCGTCGCCGACGGGGCGCCCAGACCGATTTTCGATCTGCGTCACGCAATCGGCGATCTTGAGGCCCCGAAACAGGGCCAGCGCTTCGGGCAGCTCGATCTGCGCCCCTGCTTGGCGCGCGGCCTGCGCCAACACGGCCAGGGCGATCTCCTCGCTGTCCACCAGGACGCCATCGGCGTCGAAAATGACGAGGTCGATCACGCGGCCAAGACGCTGGCCACAAAAGCGGACTTGCCAGCCGTATAGGCCGCGCGGTCCTGCGGATGCCGGGCCGCCAGCTCAACCTTCAGCCGCTCATAGGCCAGGGCGAGTTCGTTGTCCGCACGCAGCCGGTCGCGGAAACGCAGGCATTCGATCCAGCTTTCGCGCTGATGCTCCACAAAATGGGCCAGATGGGTGCGGGCCGCGCCCTTTCCGAAGACATGATGGCCGGGAACGCCGGCGTGGGCGGCGTAGTCATAGCCCAGGCGTTCCATAGCCCCGATCTGCGCCAGAGCGTCGTCCAGGCGAGGCAGGCCGATCAGCAGGTCGATGACCGGCTTGGCCTTGATCCCCGGGATCGAGGTGCTGCCGTAATGTTCGATGGCGACGACGACCGGGCCGAGGGCCCTGGCGATCCGCGCGGCCTCCTGATCATAGAGCCTCGCCCAGCCGGGCGCCGGGTCGGTCAAGAAGACCATGCCGGGGAGCAATCCCGGAAGCAGATCCGATCTCGTCATCGCCTAGCTCACCTCGTCCACCTGGGCCTGGGCGGCTTTCCAGTCCATGGCCATGCGGACGCGGCTTCCGACCGCGGGATGGTCGTAGAACAAGGTCTCCTCCAGCTTGGAGGGCGTCGCGGCGCGGTACTCGATGGTCTTGACCAACGCTCGGGCCAGGCCGTCCGGCTCGTTGACATGTTGTAGCGAGTAGCGGTCGGCGTCGGTCTCGACCGCGCGCGTGACCGAGAAGATGATCGGCGCGCCCAGCAAGCCCAGCACGGCCAGTATGATGCTGATGGCCGGGAAGCCGGCCGGGTCGGAAAGGCCGGTCACGCCCTTGGCGCCGGTGAGCTTGAAAACCGGCGTGAACAGGCGGGCGATCAGGAAGAAGCTGACCAGCGCCAAGCCGCCGAAGGTCAGGGCCATCCAGATCGAATGCATGTGCACATAGTGGCCCATCTCGTGGCCGACCACGGCCTTGACCTCGGCCAGGTCAGCGCCCTTGGCGAACATCACGTCGCTCATGGCGATCTGGGCCGTACCGAACAGCCCCGAGACGTTGGCGGTGTAGCGGTTCGACTGCTTGGAGCCGTCATAGATGTAGATCTTATCGTGCGGCACGCCACCGGCGACCGCCATCTCGACAATGGCGTCCCGGACAGGTCCGGCGGGCGCCTCGCGATAGGTGTTGAACAGCGGCTGCACGAACACCGGGGCCAGCACCATCATCACGATGATGAAGCCGGTCACCAGTCCGCCGCCCCATAGCCACCAGCGCTCGGCCGTCCGACGGATCAGCCAATAGAGCAGCGAGAACAGCAGCACCGAGACGATCAAGACGATAAAGGTGTTCAGCGTCAGCTCGGCCAGGAAGCCGCCGAGCGGCTGGCTGGTGAGGCCGTAGGCCGTTTCCCGCCACCACTCGGAATAGATCGTCCAAGGCAGGGTCAGCAGGGTCTCGAGAAGGGCGTAGAGCGCCAAGACCGCGGCGGCGGCCAGCCAGGGTCGCGCCTTGCGGCCCTCGATCCGGGCGCGAAGCCTGACGAGCAAGCCGGAACGCAGGACCAGCAAGCCGACCAGGATCGTGACCAGCGCGCCCCACAGCAACAGCCAGTGGCCGCCCTGGGTGTAGGCGACCGCCTTGGCGTGCGCCCCGGGCGGCAGTTGCGCCAGATAGGCGGCGGTCGCCGCAGCCGGATCGAATTGCTGAGCCATGCGCCCTCCCCTGTTGCCGCCGCAAGAGGCCAGAGAAGGCCTAGCTTGTCAGCCCCCTAGAGGTGCTCCACCGGACAGCCGAGGTCCTCGCAGATCAGCTCGGCCAGGATCTTGCGGTGACAGCCGTGGTGGTCGGCCTCGAAGCACAGCAGCGCCACCTTCTTGCCCGAGGCCAGTTCCTTGGCGCGGGCCAGTTCGAACTGGGCGGCGGCCTCGGACATGTGATCCTCGAAGATGGCGGTCATCTCGGCGATGTGGCCCTTGCGCGCCGCATCGCGGCCGGGCTTGGGGGTGCCGAGTTGGCGCAGGTGCACATAGTCGATGCCGGCCTCGGCGAGGCTGGCGGCCAGCAGGGTCTTGGAGAACCCCGCCAGGCGGGACGAGGCCACGGCCCGCACATCGACCAGGGTCTCGACGCCGGCCGCCTTCAGCTTGGCGATCACGACGTCCTGGGTCTGGCGCTCGTAGCCGATGGTGGCGAGGGGCTGCTTTTCCATAAGCCATAAATGGTAAAACGAGGGAGGTGCGCAATGATCCGGACGAAACGCCTGGGCCAACCCTAGCCGCCAGGGCGAGGCTTGGCCTGCAGCGGATCATCTGCGTCCTGCTCGGCGCCTCGCACCAGATCCTCGGCCGCGTCGTTGACCGAGCGCGAAGGCGTCTGAACCTGGGTCTCCTCCGGATCGGCATGCAGGCCCAGGGTTCGGCGCGCCGCCTCTCCTTGCTCGCCGAAGAAGCTGCGGACCCGCAGTTCCTGCTGGGGCAGCGGGATCTCGAAGCCTCCGGCCCGCAACGCGTCCTCGATGGCCCAGGTATAGGCCGCATGGGTGGCGTTAGGCCGCTTCACAGCCTCCAACGCCGGCCAGACGACCAGCTCAAAATTCAGCCCGTGCGTCGCAAACCCCACCAACCAGACCTGGGTTTTGCGCGCGCTGGTGTCCTTGAGGGTGAAAGGTATGTCGTGGGCGGCCCGCAGCACCGCCTCGCGCACCTTCTCCTTGTCGACGCCGTAGGCGACGATGAAGGGGATATGCATGCGCCGGGCGCCGTTCTGGTGGGTCCAGTTGGTGACCGGCGCCTCGATCAGGCGGGAGTTGGGGATCAGGACGTCGAGGTCGTCATTGTTGCGGACGCGGGTAGCCCGGGGGCCGATCTCGGCCACGATCCCGCGTTCGCCGGTCTGAAGCTCGATGTAGTCGCCGATGCGGATCAGCTTGTCGAACAGCAGGACCAGACCGGAGATAAACTCCTTGACGATGCCCTGCATGCCAAAGCCGAGGCCCACGCCAAGCGCCCCGGCGAACAGGGTCAGGGACGACAGGTCCAGGCCGAGCGTCGAGAACGCAGCGATGATCCCGAACACCACCAGGCCGTAGGTGGCCAGTTTTTCGAAAATGTAGATCGACGGCGCGGCCTGGCTGGCCCGCCCACGGACCCGGCGCAGGGCCGAGGCGACAATGCGCGAGGCTAGGACCGCCAGGGCGATGATGACAATCGCCGCCGCGAGCCCGCCGACCGTGATCGAGGACTTCCCAAGCTGGACCAGTTCAAACCTGCTGAACCGGAACAGGTCGGTGACGAGTTGATCGCCCATCGGAGACTACAGCTTGTCCGGATAGATCGGGGTGATGTCGACCGGGATGTCCTTCAGTGTCGCGATCACCTGCTCGGCCTGCGGGTCGAGCTTGGCGTAGCGGTCGAAGAAGGCGTTCATGCCGGCATAGTCGCCATCGCCCTGCAGGTTCACCAGTTCGGCGAGCAGGCTGGTGACGCCGGCCTGCATGGCGTCGTCGTTCACCCGGAACCGCTTCTGGCCTTCGTCCCAGGTGATGGCGCCCTTCTCGCGCAGGTAGCCGTACTGCAGCGCCGCCCCGCGGCCGTGAGCCTCGTCGGCGCCGAAGCGAGCAGCGCGGAAGATCCCGGCCAGATAGCTGGCGAAGAGCTGCGAGCGCTCGGCCTTGGGAAGCTCGCCCTTCTCCATCATGAAGAGGATGTTGTAGGCGCCCATGACGTCGGCCTTGGCTTCTTCAGCCGTGCCGCCGATGTCCTTGAGTTCGGCCGAAACGGTGGTGTCGCGGCCGTTCACCTTGATCGAGCCCGGGCCGAGGCTGTGGGACAACTCATGGAAGAGCGTCTCCAAGGTCATGTACTTTTTGCTGACCAGCGGGGCCTGTTCGGCGACCAGCACCCGGTCGCCCATCGGCTTGAGGATGCGGTCGTACTTGGCGCCCAGGACGTTGGATAGGATCACCTTCTTGGCGCCCTTGGCCTCACGCACCCGCTCGTCGTTGGGCAGGTTGAAAGCGATGGTCTGAGGTCCGATGGTGTTGTCCCCGCCGCCGCGCACCTGTTCGGCCACGGCGATAGGCGAGGCCCCGCCCCGCTGGAAGTTCTTGTAGCTGACGGCGACCGGCAGGTTCTCCTCCATCGCGCGGAGGTAGCCCTTGTACTTATCGAGCGCCTTGCTCTCGGCCGGATCCTTCAGGGTGACGAAGGCCTCGAAGGCGGTCTTCGCGCCGTAGATCTCGTCGGTGTAGGTCTCGTAGGGACCGATGGCGACCTCGATCGGCGTGCCTTCAAGGTCCATCCAGGCCATCTCGGATTCGAAATAGTCGTTGGACCTGAACGACTTGGCCCGCAGGGTCAGGAACTTCTTGAGGCTGGGGTTGGTGGTGATGGCCGCGGCCTGCTCAAGCAGCTTGGCGGCGGTTTCCAGCTCGGCCTTGTACTCGACATTGTAAGGGATGGTGACCAGCCGGTCACCCTGGCGGCGGACCACGGTGTAGCCATCAGTGATGGCGGCCTTCTGGTCCGGATGGGCGGTGAGGTAGGCGTCAAGCTGCGCCTTGGTCAGGCCCTCCGGATAGAAACCGTGGCCGGGACCATCGCCCTTCGCCTGCTTGGCGTAGATCACGGTCATCTGGTCGGCGGCCTTGATCAGCAGGTTCACCACCTGCCGCTCCTCGGGCGTCAGGAACCCCGACTCGACCTGCATCTCGATGCGCGCCAGGCCATCAGCCGAAACCGGCGAGGCGGCCAGGGCGGCGGACGGCAGGCAAATGGCCGCGAGCAGTGGGACGAGGATCCTACGCATAGGAAAAGGCTCCAGATTCCCCGTACCATCTGGCGGGACGCGCGGACCCTATCGGCGCGGTTCGCCGTCGTCGAGGATGGTAAGGCGGCGCACGACGAGTTCGTCGATTTCCAGTCGCTTGATCCGCGCCCGGCCCACGCCGATCTTGCCGATGGCCAGGCGTCCAATCGCCAGCGCCCCGACCGCAAAGGCGCCGAAGGCGACGGCGCCCAGGGCCATCGCGCCCATCGTCCCCACTCCTACCGCGCCGGCCGGCGTGGCGCGCGGCGCGACGAACACGGACTGTGGACGTGGCCGGCGCGAGGCCGTTCCCACGAGGGTCGCCGGATCGCGTCGAGTGCTCAGTTGCAACGCCATGCTTGTCTCCTTGTCGGTCGCGCCGAGCCTAACCCCGACCGCTGCCTCGGGGCTAGCGGCGCGTCAGGGTGGTCATGACCAGTTCACGGCGAAAATCGAAGCCGAGCGCCTGATAGAGCGCGATAGCCCCGGTGTTGTGGGCGTAGGAGTGCAGGAACGGGATCTCGCCGCGGCTGCGAATGCGCGCGGCGACCTCCAGCATAAGTCCGGCGGCGTAGCCCCGCCCCCGGTGATCGGGATGGGTGCAGACGCCGCTGACCTCGGTATGGCCCGGAGGCCGCATGCGCTCTCCGGCCATGGCCACGAGCTGGCCGTCGACCTTGGCGCCGACAAAGCGGCCGAGCTGGTGCGTGCGTGCGAAGAATGGCCCGGGCGCGGTGAGCGTAGCGAGCGCCAGCATCTGAGGCGCATCGGCCTCGGTCAGGTCTTCGAAGGCGAAGGCCGCCGTGCCGACCTGGTTCGGTTCGTCGGCCACCATCTGCCAGCAGACGGCACTGGTGCGGACGGCGACGCCTGGAATAGGCGGTGGCGGCTCGGCCTCGACCAGCGCCAAGTCGCCATGGGCGGCGACCAGGGCCGAGAGATCGGCCATGGACTGATCAGAGGTGTCAGGCGTCGCGGCGAAAAGGCCGTAGTCGGGAGCGAACCGCAGGGCAGAGCCTAACCCCAAGCTTAGCTCGGATTGCCGACCGGTAAGCACAGACCAGACCGGGCGGTCGAGGGGATGAACACTGCTCATCCCCCTTCCCTATCGTGAAGCGACCTCGGGTGTCATCCCGGCCAGGCGGTGGCCAGGCCAGCGCGCCCTAGCGGTCCTTTTCCATGCCGCCGACAGCGGCCTGAGCGGCGGCCAGACGGGCGATCGGAACCCGGAACGGCGAGCAGCTGACATAGTCCAGGCCGATCCGCTCGCAGAACTCGATCGAGGCCGGATCGCCACCATGCTCGCCGCAGATGCCAAGCTTGACGTCCGGGCGCACTGCGCGGCCGCGCTCGGTGGCGATCCGGATCAGGTCGCCGACGCCTTCCTGGTCGAGGCTGACGAAGGGGTCCTTTTCGAAGATGCCCTTCTCCAGATAGGCGTTCAGGAACCGGCCAGAGTCGTCGCGGCTGATGCCGAAGGTGGTCTGGGTCAGGTCGTTGGTGCCGAAGGAGAAGAACTCGGCGTTTTCGGCCAGGTCGCCGGCGCGGATGGCCGCGCGCGGCAGCTCGACCATGGTGCCGACCTGATACTCGATCTTCTGGCCGCGCTCCTTGAGCACCGCCTGGGCGACGCGGTCGGTGAGCACCCGCAGGTACTTCATCTCTTCGCCCTTGGCGACGAGCGGGTGCATGATCTCCGGGATCGGGGCGGTCTTGCCGCTTTCGGCGATCTCGCAGGCAGCCTCGAAGATCGCCCGGACCTGCATCTCGTAGATCTCAGGATAGGACACGCCGAGGCGGCAACCGCGGTGGCCCAGCATCGGATTGGTCTCGTGCAGTTCCTTGGCCCGGCGCATCAGCTTGGCGGCGTCGAGGCCAGTCGACTTTGCCAGGCCTTCGAGGTCGGCCTCGGTGTGGGGCAGGAACTCGTGCAACGGCGGGTCGAGCAGCCGGATGGTGACCGGCAGGCCTTCCATGATGTTGAAGATCTCGACGAAGTCGTTGCGCTGCATCGGCAGGATCTTGGCCAGGGCCGTGCGGCGGCCAGCCTCGTCGTCGGCGAGGATCATCTCGCGGACGGCGGCGATGCGGTCTTCGTCGAAGAACATGTGCTCGGTGCGGCAAAGACCGATGCCCTCGGCGCCGAACTGGCGGGCCATACGGGCGTCGAGCGGGGTTTCGGCGTTGGCGCGAACCTTCAGGCGGCGGGTCTTGTCGGCCCATTCCATCAGGGTGGCGAAGTCGCCGGTCAGCTCGGGCTCGATCATCTTCACGGCGCCGGCGAGGATTTCGCCCTTGGAACCGTCGACGGTGATGATTTCGCCGGCCTTGTAGGTGCGGCCGCGCACGCGCAGCTCGCCGATCTTGCCGTCGATCTGCAGTTCGCCGGCGCCGGAGACGCAAGGACGGCCCATGCCGCGCGCCACCACGGCGGCGTGGCTGGTCATGCCGCCGCGGGCGGTGACGATGCCGCGAGCGGCGTGCATGCCGTGGATGTCTTCGGGCGAGGTCTCGTCACGCACCAGGATGACCGACTCGCCGGACGACCCCAGGCGCTCGGCCTCGTCGGAATTAAAGACGATCTTGCCGGTCGCCGCGCCCGGCGAGGCCGGCAGGCCGGTGGTGATCACATCGCGCGGGCTGGCGGGATCGATGGTCGGGTGGAGCAACTGGTCGAGGCTGCCGGGTTCGACCCGCATCACCGCCTCTTCCTTGGTGATCAGGCCCTCGCTGGCGAGATCCACGGCGATCTTCAGCGCCGCCTTGGCGGTGCGCTTACCGTTGCGGGTCTGGAGCATATAGAGACGCCCCTGCTCCACCGTGAACTCGATGTCCTGCATGTCGCGGTAGTGATGCTCGAGCTTCTCGACCACCGCCTTGAACTGCAGGAAGACCTCGGGCAGCGCCTCTTCCATCGAGGGGGCCTTCTCGCCCATCTCTTCGCGGGCGATCTTGGTCAGGGCCTGGGGCGTGCGGATGCCGGCGACGACGTCTTCGCCTTGGGCGTTGATCAGGAACTCGCCATAGAGGCGCGCTTCACCGGTCGAGGGATTGCGGGTGAAGGCCACGCCCGTGGCGGATGAGTCGCCCATATTGCCGAACACCATCGACTGCACGTTGACGGCCGTGCCCCAGCTTTCCGGGATGTCGTGCATGCGGCGGTAGAACTTGGCCCGGTCGTTCATCCAGCTGGCGAACACCGCGCCGATGGCGCCCCAGAGCTGGAGGTGCGGATCCTGCGGGAAGGGCTTGCCCAGCTCGCGCTGAACGGCGTCCTTATAGTCCGAGACCACGCGTTCCCAGTCGTCGGCCGAAAGGCCGGTGTCGACGGTGACGTCCAGGCGCTCCTTATGTTCATCGAGGATCTCTTCGAACATGTGGTGATCCAGATCGAGGACCACGTTGGAGTACATCTGGATGAAGCGGCGATAGCTGTCGAAGGCGAAGCGGCGGTC
>NZ_JAUXXE010000011.1 GCF_030681155.1 Phenylobacterium sp.
GGCTATATCGACGACGTCATCATGCCCCACTCAACCCGGCGCAGAATCTCCAGGGCGCTCAAGAACCTACGCGGAAAACAACTCTCCAATCCCTGGAAAAAACACGACAATATTCCGCTGTGAGCGCCCAAATGTTCTCGAAGATACTGATAGCGAACCGCGGCGAGATCGCCGTTCGGATCATCAAGACCTGCCGCCGGATGGGGATTGCGACGGTGGTGGTCTATTCGGAGGCGGACGCTGACTCGATGGCGGTGGAGCTGGCCGACGAGAGCGTCTTCATCGGCGGCGCGCCGGCGTCCGAGAGCTATCTGGTGGCCGACAAGATCGTGGCGGCCTGCCGCGAGACGGGGGCGGAGGCCGTGCACCCGGGGTTCGGGTTCCTGAGCGAGAACGCCGGGTTCGCGCGGCGGCTGGCGGCCGAGGGGATCGTGTTCATCGGCCCCAACCCTGAAGCCATTGAGGCGATGGGCGACAAGATCGAGAGCAAGAAGTTCGCCGCCCGCGCCGATGTCTCGGTGGTGCCGGGCCATGTCGGTGAGATCGACGACACCGCCCATGCGCTGAAGATCGCCGGCGAGATCGGCTATCCGGTGATGATCAAGGCCAGCGCCGGGGGCGGGGGTAAGGGCATCCGGGTGGCCTGGAAGCCCCAGGACGTCGAGGAGGGATTCCCGGCGGTGCGGGCCGAGGCCAAGGCGAGCTTTGGCGACGACCGGATCTTCATCGAGAAGTTCATCGAGAGCCCGCGGCACATCGAAATCCAGGTGCTGGGCGACAAGCACGGCCATGTGGTGCACCTGTTCGAGCGTGAGTGCTCGATCCAGCGGCGCAACCAGAAGGTCATCGAGGAGGCCCCGAGTCCGCTGCTGGACGCCGCGACCCGCGCGGCGATGGGGGCGCAGGCCGTGGCCCTGGCCCAGGCGGTGAACTACGACAGCGCCGGGACGGTGGAGTTCGTCGCCGGCCAGGATAAGAGCTTCTACTTCCTGGAGATGAACACCCGGCTGCAGGTCGAGCATCCGGTCACCGAGCTGATCACCGGGGTCGACCTGGTCGAGCAGATGATCCGCTCGGCCGCCGGCGAGCCGCTGTCGTTCAGACAGGACGACCTGGCCATCAACGGCTGGGCGATCGAGAGCCGGATCTACGCCGAGGACCCCTATCGCGGCTTCCTGCCCTCGATCGGGCGATTGTCGCGCTACCTGCCGCCGGCCGAGGGATCGGTCGGCGCAGCCATCGTGCGCAACGACGCCGGGGTGCGCGAGGGCGACGAGATCTCGATGTTCTACGACCCGATGATCTCCAAGCTCTCGACCTGGGCGCCGGACCGGCTGGCGGCGATCGACGCCATGGGCCGGGCGCTGGAGGACTTCCACATCGAGGGGCCGGGGCAGAACATCCCGTTCCTGGCCGCGGTGATGGACCAGGAGCGCTTCCGCTCCGGAGCGCTGTCTACCAACTACATCAAGGACGAGTTCCCGGAGGGCTTTGGCGGCGCCGAGCCGACCAGCTTCCAGGCCGACCTGCTGGCGGCGGTGGCCTGCGCCATGCACCGCAAGATCACCGCCCGCTCGGCCCCGCAGCTGGTCCGCGACGAGTGGATCGTGATCATCGGCCCTGATCAGCGGCGGGTGAAGCTGTCGAACGGCGGCGAGGCCTTCGGCGTGACCTTCGACGACGGCCGCGCGCTCAGCCTGACCGACATAGCCTGGCTGCCGGGCCAGCCGCTGTTCCGCGGCGTGCTGGACGGGACGTCCTTCACCGTGGCGGTCAAGCCAGCCCCTGAAGGCTTCGTGATCCGCCACCGGGCCGCCAGCGCCAAGGTGCTGGTGCTGACCCCGCGCTCGGCCGAGCTGCACCGCAAGCTGCCGCCCAAGCAGGCGGCCGACACCTCCAAGCTGATCCTCTCACCGATGCCGGGCCTGGTCGTCACCCTCGACGTCGTCCCCGGCCAGGCGGTGCGGGCCGGACAGGCCGTCGCCGTGGTCGAGGCCATGAAGATGCAGAACATCATCCGCGCCGAGCGCGACGGCCTGGTCAAGACCGTCGGCGCCAAGCCCGGAGACTCCGTCGCCGCCGACGAAGTCCTCGTGGAGTTCGCGTGAGCGCCCAGACCGATTGGGGCGCGCTGTTTTTATCGGCCAATGGCCGCGTGGCCCGCACGCCCTTCCTCATCGCCGCGGCGATCCTGCTAGGCGTGGCGTCGATCTATGAGGCCGTCGTCGGGGTCACCCTGCATTGGCTGACAGGATGGTTCGTCTATCCGGCGCTGATCTATGCAGGCGCCTGCGTGCTGTCCAAGCGCCTGCACGACCGCGGGAAGTCTGGCTGGTGGGCGGCTTTGGTGCTCGCGGCCTTGGTCGCCGTCTGGCCCCAGCCGATCGGGTTCCTGGACTTCCTGTTCGGCGTCTCGCTGATATGGGCCGCCGTCGAGCTGGGCTTACTGGGCGGAGAGGAGGGGGCCAATCGCTATGGTCCCAATCCGCTGAGGCCAGGTTTGGCCGGAACCTGATCAGATCGGCGGCAGGGCGGCCTCCACATCGCCGAACACCTCGCGGAAGCTGGCGCGCAGGGCGTCGTCGGCCTCGTCCATGGTGACCGGTAGACCGAGGTCTACAAGGCTCGTCACGCCGTGCTCGGTCTGACCGCAGGGGACGATGCCGTCGAAGTGGCCCAGGTCGGGCTCGACGTTCAGCGAAATTCCATGGAACGAGACCCAGCGCCGGAGCTTCACGCCGATGGCGGCGATCTTGTCCTCGCGAATCGGCAGGCCGGGCGTGCGGCGCTCGACCCAGACGCCGACGCGGCCGTCACGAATTTCACCATCCACGTTGAAGCGGCCCAGCGCTCCGATCACCCAGGCCTCAAGACTGGCGACGAAGGCGCGAACATCGCGTTGGCGCTTGGTCAGGTCGAGCATGACATAGGCCACGCGCTGGCCGGGGCCGTGATAGGTGAACTGCCCGCCACGGCCCGAGGCGAAGACCGGGAATCGATTCGGATCCAGCAGATCGCCGGGCTTGGCCGAAACTCCGCCCGAATAGAGCGGCGGGTGCTCCAGCAGCCAGACAAGTTCTCCCGCCTGGCCTTCGGCGATCGCCTGGGCGCGCGCCTCCATGGCGGCGACGGCTTCGGGATAAGGCACATGGTCTTTGGAAATCGCCCAACCGACGGGGGCGCCATCCCGGCGGCCGAAGAGCGGGGCGTCTGCGGGTGGGGTTAACGACCGGTCAAGCATGTCAGACTCAATGTGGCGTATCGGGCGAGCTGAACAAGGCTGGCGCCCCCTATGTCTTAGAGTTTCGAGGGCTTTTCGTCTTGGGTCAGGTCAAAGCGGTCAATGTCGAGATATCGGTCGTTCTTGGCCGATCGACGCTGCCGATGCAGCAATTGCTTCGCATGGGGCGGGGCGCGGTGATCCCCCTCGACGCGGGGGTGAACGACGAGGTTTGGATCCTGGCCAACAACCATCCAGTCGCCCGCGGCGAGATTCAGATCAACGACGACCGCATCTCCATCGCCGTGACCCGTGCAGCAGATGTGTATGATTTCATGGCTGGTGGTCAGTAGGCCTTCACAAACCCAAAAGCGTTTGCTAACAGCCGCGCCTCACCACGAGCGGTCGTGGCGGAATTGGTAGACGCGCAGCGTTGAGGTCGCTGTGGGGCAACCCGTGGAAGTTCGAGTCTTCTCGACCGCACCAGTGAAACAAGGTCGTCAACAGCCGGTAGAACAGTCTTAGTCCGAAACAATCAGGGAGGTCCGAATGAGCCGCGAAACGGCTGACCCGACTGAAATTCGCGACAAGACTTCTCCCGAACTGGAAGAAGATCTTGAAGACCTCGCCCTAGGCGAGGACTACGCACTAAACCCGGACTTCGTCGCGATGGTGGTTGACGCCGCCGATCGCGGCGACGCCGAGCGCCTCCGAGATCTGTTGGGGGCGCTGCACCCGGCCGACGTGGCCGACCTGATGGGCTTTCTTTCAGCCGATCATCGCGAAGAAATTCTGGCGCACCTGGCGCCGGAGGCTCTCGCTGAGATTCTTTCCGAACTAGACACTGAGATTCGCGAAGAGGTCCTGGAGACCGTCGCACCGGCGACTCTGGCCAAGGCGCTTGAGGAGCTTGATTCGGACGACGCCGCCGACGTGGTCGATGACCTGGAGGCCGACAAGCGCGTCCAGGTTCTGGCCGCCATGCCGGAGAGCGAGCGGAACGCGATCGAATCATCGCTCGCCTACGAGGATGAGACCGCCGGCCGCTTGATGCAGCGCGAGGTGGTCGCGGCCCCCCAGTTCTGGACCGTCGGCCAGACCATCGACCATTTCCGTAAGAACGGCGACGATCTGCCGGAGCTGTTCTTCGACGTCTATGTGGTCGATCCCAGCTACAGGCCTGTGGGCGCTGCGCCGGTCAGTCACCTGCTGCGCGCCAGGCGCGACACGCCGCTGGCGCAGATCATGGAGCCCGTCACCGAGATCCCGGTCGGAATGGACCAGGAGGAGGTGGCCTACATCTTCGACAAGTATCACCTGATCTCGGCTCCCGTCGTGGAGCCGGGCGGCCGCCTGGTCGGCCAGATCACCGTCGACGATATCGTCGGGGTCATTCAGGACGAGAGCGAGGAAGACATCCTCGCCCTGGCCGGTGTGTCTGACGCCGGTCGGAACGCGCCGGTCATCGACATCATCCGCGCCCGGTTGCCATGGTTGATGATCAACACCGTCACCGCCGCCTTGGCGGCCAGCGTGATCCACGGCTTCGAGGGCGAGATCGCCAAGCTGGTGACCCTGGCGGTGCTGATGCCCATCGTCGCCTCGCTGGGCGGCAACGCCGGCACCCAGGCCCTGGCCGTCGCGGTGCGCGCGCTGGCGAGCAAGGAGCTGTCGGAGGTCAACGCCTACCGGACGGTCTTCCGGGAAATGGCCGTGGGCCTGGCCAATGGCGCGGCGTTGGCCGCCGTCACCGGGCTGGTCGTCTTCTTCCTGTTCAAGGACGTGCGCCTGAGCATCACGTTCGGCCTGGCGCTGATGATCAATCTGTTCGTGGCGTCCCTGGCCGGGGTGCTGGCCCCGTTGACGCTAGAGAAGATGGGCCGCGACCCGGCGGTTTCCTCCTCGGTGTTCGTGACCTTCGCCACCGACTTCACCGGCTTCTTCGCCTTCCTGGGCCTGGCCGCTCTGATCCTGCTTTAAGCGGCCCCTATCTTGCGGGCAAATGCCTGGGCGGGTGCGCCCGTGTGTCAGGATGGGTCAAATTCGACCATGAAACCGCGTTATCAGGTGTCCAGGTCAGCCATCGAGCTGATCAAACGCTTTGAAGGCTACCGCCACAAGTCGGCGCGGCTGGCTGACGGCCGCTGGACGATCGGCTATGGCCACACCCTGACGGCTCGGGAAGGCGCCGAAGTCTCGGAACAGGACGCCGAAGCACTCCTCATCTACGACCTGATCGCGGTCGCCCACTCAGTGAACGAATGGGTCTACACTCCGCTGACCCAGAACCAGTTCGACGCCCTGACCGCGTTCGCCTTCAATATTGGCGTCGATAGCTTCCGCGGCTCGTCGGTCTTGCGCCGCCTTAACGAGGGCGCGCTGATCCAGGCGGCCTGCGCGATGGAGCTTTGGCGCAAGGCCGAGTTCGAAGGTGAGAAGATCGTCGTCGACGCCCTGGTCCGTCGCCGCTCGGCGGAGAAGACGTTGTTCCTGACGCCCAGCAAGGGCTGGGTGCCTGCGCCTTCGCCGCTGCTGCGGCCCAATCTCGACATGGACGCCACGGGCGTGGTGCCGCGCCAGGCGCCGACCGCCCTGACCGCATCGCTGACGGGGCCGGTCGCTATCGTCGAGCATGACGAGGCCGGGCAGGAACGCCCGACGTCGATTGACGAAGGCGATGAACCGAGCCCGGCGACCCAGGCCGCCGCCAGCGTCACCTCCCGGTTGACGAACCTCTTCAACGCCGATGACGCCGCAAACATCCGGTCGGTGGCCGAAGCTGCGCCCCCTCTGCCCCGGCTGATCATCGAGGAGACTTCCGCCGCCGCCCTGGCTCCGTTCCCCCATGCCCTGGGGGAGGAGGCCGAGTTGGACTTCAACCTGACGCCGCCGGAGGATGATCCGGCGCCGAGGGTCACCTATCCGCCGAAGCTCGAGCTGGTGGCCGCGAACGAGTCAGAGCCGACTTTGTTCGATGGCCTGGAAGCCTTGAACGGCGGCCGGCGCCAGCACGTGCTGCCCGAGGCCGAGATCGAATACGAACCGGAGCCTGAACGGGCGTCCTTGCCGCCATTCGAGGATGAGGCCGATGGGCCGCCGATGTTCGACGCCACGCGCCGCCCACGGAAGGCCAAGCCCAGTTTCGCACCGGCGGTCGGGCTGGCCGCGGCCGGCGTGGCGCTGTTCGGCGGATGCCTGTTCTGGGCGATCAATGTGCCCAGCACGACAGATGACGGTGTGTTGGCCCCGGGAACGATCGTCTGGCTGGCCGGCATCGCCGGCGTCGGCCTGATCGGCGTCGCCGTGTACATGATCCTCGATCGGCTCGGACGCTCTGGCGCCGAGGAGCTCGAAGAGCGCGACGAATAGCCACGGCGTCCGGTTTCACCCGCCGGGCGACGCATGCTAACCACGTTTCCATGAAGCGTGTCGTCCTCATCGCGGCGGCCACGAGCGTTCTTACGCTCGGCGGCTGCGCCACCCTGGACGTCCCGGCCTGCCCGGTGGGCCAGGAGCCCATGCGCACGGCTCAGCTGTTCTTTGGTCAGAACATCGGCGCCAAGCCCGGCGTCTCTGAGGCCGCCTTCCGCAAGTTCGTCGATGAGGAACTGACGCCGCGATTTCCAGCCGGCCTGACCGTTCTCGACGGCGGCGGCCAGTGGAAGGGTTCGGAGGACAAGCTGATCCGCGAAGCCTCCAAGGTCGTCGTCCTTGTCCTGCCGAACAATGGCGAGGACTCCCGCAAGCTGAACGAGGCGCGCAAGGCCTACACCCAGCGCTTCCGCCAGGAATCGGTGCTGCTGATCACCCAGGCGGCCTGCGTCGATTTCTAGGCGGGTAGGGCTGCGGCCGTATCTCGAAGGGCGTGAGCGGTCTGCGCATCAGCCGGGAAGAAGGTTTCCAAGGTCAGTTCCGACAGGGTGACGTCGACGGGCGTGCCGAACACCGTCGTCGTGCTGAAAAAGGACAGCAGGCCCGCTGGCGTGTTGAGCTGGAATGGGATGGCCACGCCGCCATATTCGTCCAGCGCCCGGCGCGGCGGCTGGCCGCCCGGGATCGGGTAGGCTCTGAGCTCGGTCAGCAGTTCGCCTAGTCCTGTATCGGCGGTCAGCTCCACCTCGCGGCGCAAGCGGTCCAGAAGATGGGCGCGCCATTCGTGCAGATTGACGATGCGGGGAGCCAGCCCCTTCGGATGCAGGGTCAGGCGCAGCACGTTCAGCGGCGGCTTCAGCAGTTCAGGATCGGCGCCGGCCATCATCGGGGCGATCATGCGGTTGGCGCTGACCAGGTTCCAGCCGCGATCCACCACCAGGGCCGGGTGGGGCTCGTGGCCAGCCAGGATGATCTCCACCGCCTTGCGGGCCGCCGCCAAGGCCGGATCGTCCAGGGACCTTTGCGGGAAAACTGGTGCGAAGCCGGCGGCGACCAGGATCGTGTTGCGCTCACGCAATGGGATTTCCAGCTGATCGGCCAGACGTAGCACCATGTCGCGGCTCGGTTGCGCGCGGCCGGTTTCCACAAAGCTGAGGTGCCGGGTGGAGATTTCTGCGTCCAACGCCAGATCAAGTTGGCTCAGGCGGCGGCGTTGACGCCATTGACGAAGGTGGTCGCCCACCGCGGTTGCTGTCGCGCTCATTTTACCAGCCTAGCGGTGAGGACGCCCTCTCGCCATGACCTGTGAGGTAATGGTCCAGGCGTAGTCGCCGGCCCGTAAAGGCGTGTTGCCAAACCGCACCTTCATTTTATGGTTGAGTCCGGTGATCATCCCCTCATGGCGAGAGCGCCCTCCGGGGACGTGGTCGTACCGAGAGGACGCGGCGATGCCCCAACAGGCGCAGAAGCTCTCTCTATTCGCCCTGACCGCAATGGTGGTCGGGTCCATGGTGGGCGCGGGGATATTCTCCCTGCCGCGAACCTTCGGCGCGGCGACCGGGCCGTTCGGCGCCATCATCGCCTGGTGTATCGCCGGCGGCGGCATGTACATGCTGGCCCGGGTGTTCCAGGCCCTGGCCGAACGCAAACCCGACATGGACGCTGGTGTCTATGCCTACGCCAGGGCCGGGTTCGGCGACTATCCCGGCTTCCTTTCGGCCTTCGGCTACTGGATCGGCAGTTGCATCGGCAACGTCTCCTACTGGGTGCTGATCAAGTCGACGTTGGGGGCCTTTTTCCCGATCTTCGGAGACGGAAACACCGTGGCGGCCATCGCCGTCGCCTCGGTCGGCATCTGGTTGTTCCACTTCATGATCCTGCGCGGCGTCCAGCAGGCGGCGGCCATCAACATGGTGGTGACGATCGCCAAGATCGTGCCGATCCTGGTGTTCATCGGCATCCTGATCTTCGCCTTCAAGGCCGACCTGTTCCGCGCCAATTTCTGGGGCGGAGAGGGGATGCCCGCCGCCAGCCTGTTCAATCAGGTCCGGGCCACGATGCTGGTCACCGTGTTCGTCTTCCTGGGGATCGAGGGGGCCAGCGTCTATTCCCGTTACGCCAAGAAGCGTTCGGATGTCGGGGTGGCGACTATTCTCGGCTTCCTGGGCGTGATCAGCCTGATGGTGCTGGTCACCCTGCTGCCCTACGCCGTGCTGGAACGCGCCGACATCGCCGGTATGCGACAACCTTCGATGGCGGCGGTTCTGGAGGCGGTGGTTGGCCCCTGGGGCGCGGTCTTCGTCAGTGTCGGCCTGCTGATCTCGGTGCTTGGCGCCTACCTCGCCTGGTCGCTGATCTGCGCCGAGGTTCTGTTCACCGCCGCCAAGACCCAGGACATGCCGAAAATCTTTGGCGCCGAAAACAAGAACAAGACGCCCGCGGCGGCGCTCTGGATGACCAACATCATCGTCCAGCTCTTCGTGATCAGCACCTATTTCTCCCGCGACGCCTTCGCCCTGATGCTGAACCTGACCAGCGCCATGTCGCTCGTCCCGTACCTGCTTGTGGCGGGCTACGGCTTCCTGATCGCGGGGCGCGGCGAGACCTATGAGGCGACGCCGGGAATTCGGAACCGCGACCTGGTCTTCTCCGGCGTGGCGGCCCTCTACACCGCCTTCATGATCTTCGCCGGCGGACTGGACCTGCTGTTGCTGTCGGCGGTGCTCTACGCTCCTGGGACGGCGCTCTATGTCTGGGCCAAGCGCGAGCAGGGCAGGCGGGTCTTCACCCCCATCGAGTGGGGCGTTTTCATCCTCACGGCGATTGGCGCGATCGTCGGCCTCTATGGTCTGGCGACCGGCGCCATCACGCTCTAGCCAACGGAGTTTCCATGGCAGACGCGAACCCTCATTCGACCGCGCCGTTCGGCGTTCATTCCGAGGTCGGCCAACTCCGCAAGGTGATGGTCTGCGCGCCCGGGCGTGCGCACCAGCGGTTGACGCCTTCGAACTGCGACACCCTGTTGTTCGACGACGTCTTGCGGGTCGACAACGCCAAGCGCGACCACTTCGATTTCGTGCAGAAGATGCGCGACCGAGGCGTCGATGTCGTCGAGATGCACAACCTGCTGACCGAGACCGTCGCAATTCCGGAGGCGAAGGCCTGGATCCTCGATAATCAGGTGGTCCCCAATCAGATCGGCCTAGGACTGGTGGATGAAATTCGAAGCTATCTGGATGGCCTGCCGGCGCGCGAGCTGGCTGAAACCCTGATTGGCGGCCTATCGACCTTGGAGTTTCCCGAGACACATGGCGGGGAGATGCTGAAGCTGGTCCGCGAGGCGGCCGGCGTCACCGAGTACCTGCTGCCGCCTCTGCCCAACACCCTGTACACGCGTGACACCACCTGCTGGATCTATGGCGGGGTCACCCTGAACCCGCTCTACTGGCCGGCTCGCCACGAGGAGCCGATCCTCACCACGGCGATCTACAGGTTCCATCCCGACTTTGCGGGCAAGGTGAACGTCTGGTGGGGCGACCCCCTTGAGGATCATGGCCTGGCGACGCTTGAGGGCGGCGACGTGATGCCGATCGGCAAGGGCAACGTCCTGATCGGCATGAGCGAACGGACCTCGCGTCAGGCGATCAGCCAGCTCGCCGCGGCTCTGTTCCAGAAGGGCGCGGCTGAACGGGTGATCGTCGCCGCCATGCCCAAGCTGCGGGCGGCGATGCATCTGGACACCGTCTTCACCTTCGCCGATCGGGATTGCGTGCTGATCCACCCGGATATCGTCAACAACATCACCGCCTTCTCCTACCGGCCGGGCGATGGGCCCAGCGGCATCGAATTGCGGAAGGACGACAAGCCCTTCGTCGACGTCGTGGCGGAGTCGTTGGGATTGAAAAAGCTGCGTGTCGTGGAGACCGGCGGGAACGCCTACATGCGCGAGCGAACCCAATGGGACAGTGGGGCCAATCTGGTCTGCGCGTCGCCGGGGGTGGTCTTCGCCTATGACCGGAACACCTACACCAACACGCTGCTGCGCAAGGAAGGCATCGAAGTGGTGACAATCGTCGGGGCCGAGCTCGGCCGTGGACGTGGCGGCGGACACTGCATGACCTGTCCGATCACGCGCGACGCCGTGGATTACTGAGCCCCGTCAGTAGGCGTAGTCCAGATACGCAAAGGGCCGGTCCCCCCGGGGGGACCGGCCCTTCCATTGTCGGACCGCGTCAGCGGCCCGCAACTCGGCGCTTACTTGGAGACCTCGTAAGCGGCAACCCGAGTCGCGGTTTCCACTTGCGGATGAAGACAATGAGACACTGGGTCACCTCCTTTCAGCTGTTGAACAGGACCTCCAATATGGGGGCGGAATTTGGAGTCGCAAACCCTGTTCTTCAATTTCTCGCTGGCGGTCAGGCGATCGTGACCGGGGGGCTTTGGGTCGCCGGATGTCGGCTGGCGTGGCGGCGAAGCTCGGTGACCGGCCGGCCTAGCTTGTCGAGGGCCTCGATGGTCGAGCGATATCCGGCCTCCACCGCCGGCTCGTAGGCTGACCAGTCGCGGATTTCGACGCCGGTCAGATCGGGAGTTATCAGAACGTCTGTCGCCTCGCGCGCCGCCGCCAGATCGCGCCCGGAGGAGACGGTGGCAGCCCGCATCAGCAGGGAGACGATGGGCGGCCCCTTGCGCCATTGGCCCGAGCGGATCCAGCGCCATACGGACTCCGGGCGCGCCACGTCGTCCGCGGTGATCGACCGGCCGCGGCTGACGTCGACGCCGACGATCGGCCCGGGCTGGGACAGCCGCATGATATCGGCCGGGAAGTTCTTCATCACCGCGCCATCGACGAGGACATTGTTGTCCTCGGTGGTCGCTGGCGGCAGGACGCCGGGCAGGGAGATGCTGGCCCGCAGGGCGTCGCGCAGCCGGCCGCTCTTGTGAAGCTGATATGCGCCGGTGGTCAGGTTGGAGGAAATGCAGAAGAACGGCAGCCACAGGTCGGCGATCTCGACGTCGCCAAAGTGCCGCGCCAGTCGTTCGCGCACCTTCTCTCCGCGGGTCATGGCCAGCAGGGGCAGGGCGATGTCGTCTAGCGGGCTGGTGGACACGAACGCGTCGCGGATGCGGGTGTCCATCTCCTCCTTATCCCAGCCCATGGCCAAGCCGGCGGCGATGATGGCGCCCATCGAGACGCCGCAAACGAAGTCTATTGGCACCTTCCGTTCGCGCAGGGCCTGGATCGCGCCGATGTGCGCATAGGCGCGCGCGCCGCCGCCCGACAGCACCAGGCCCACCGACTGTCCGGTGAGCACGCGCGCCAAGCGCTGGATGTCCTCGACATTGTCACGCCGAGCATGGAAGAGCCGCGCCGGCTTCAGGGCGTCCACCCACACCTGTGAGCCTTTCGGCCTTGCCCGCGCGTTCGGTTGGACCAGGATGAGATCGATGAGGTTCTGAGCCTGCAGCGGCTCGGTAGTGTGCGCAAAGCCTTCGAGAGGCGGCGCGGTGTCGCCGCGCGCCACGCGGAACAAGCGGTCAACCTGCCGACCGACAACCTGACGCCATCCGAGATCCTGCGCCTCCGCCGCGTAGAGAACGAAGTCGTAGTTCCGTTCCACCTCGGAGAACCACTCGGTCGGGGCCTGCTGTGCTTCGGAGCCAACAACGGTCACGGAGTAGCCGAGCTGGCCGACCTCGCGGGCGATCTTGTCGACGAGCGAACGGACCGCTGTCGGTTCGCCGGCCGCGACGAAGCCGAACACCGACGGCTCGCCGGTCGAGGCCTTGGTCGCCGCCTGCCGGCTGCGCAGGATCATCAGGCGCGCGAGTTCGGTCATGACCGCCGGGTCGGCTTCGCAGGCCTCGAAAAACACGTCCCGCGGCAGGGCGAATATCTCGGAGTCGCGCAGGGCCACGACCGTTCCGCTGTGGGGTAGGCCGGTGATCAGCGACATCTCGCCCGCCGGTTCACCGGGACGGATCACGCCGAGGAATTGTGGCTCGCCGCCTTCTTCCTTTCGGAACGCGCCCAACCGGCCGGCGCGAAGAAAGTACAGGTGGTCGGCCGCCTCGCCGGCCTCGAAAAGCGTCGCGCCGCCGGGCAGGGCGAACCAGGCGGCGTCGCCCTGGTTCCGCTCTTCATAGAAGAGCCGCGCCAGCGCTGAGTCGCTGGGAATGTCGGGCAGGGTGACCACACGGCCAACCTAGCTTGCGTCGTCGCGGGGGGCTATGGCTTGGCTTGAGCCAAACGCCCCGATCCGGCGTTGTAGCCTCGTACAGGAGTACGCAGCATGACCAATCCTATCGCCGACCCGCTGGTCGAGGTTCCCGACACCGACGCCGCATCAAAGCTGGTGCACATCGAGGCGACGCCCGAAGGCGTCGCGACGGTGACCTTGAACCGCGCGCTGCGGCGCAACGCATTCAACGCCGAGCTGATCGCCGCGCTGCACGAGGCGTTCGAGACCCTGCAGGGCGCCGAGGGCGTGCGCGTGGTGTTCCTGCGGGGCGCGGGCGGGACGTTCAGCGCCGGCGCGGACCTCGAATGGATGCGTGACGCTATCGACCGCACCGAGGCCGACAATCGCGACGATGCCTATCAGATGGCCCGAATGCTGAAGAGCCTCTGGGATATCCCGGCGCTGACCGTCGCCCTAGTCGAGGGTGGGGCGTTTGGCGGCGGCGCTGGCCTCGCCGCGGCCTGCGACATGGCGGTGGCCACGTCCGACGCCAAGTTCAGCTTCTCCGAGGTCCGGCTTGGGATCATCGCGGCGACCATCAGCCCCTATGTCGTGGCGGCCGTCGGCCCGCGTGAAGCGCGTGGCCTGTTCGCGACGGGGCGGCTTTTCGACGCCGCCTATGCCGAGAAGATCGGGTTGGTCACGGAGGTGGTCGCCGACGCTGCGGAACTCGACGCCGCGCGCGACCGGATCGCCACCGACATGACGGCTTGCGCGCCCGGCGCGGTGGCCGAGTCCAAGCGACTGGTCGATGATGTCGCCTATCAACCCATCGAGGACGTGATGGACGAGACCGCCAAGCGGATCGCCCGCATCCGGATCAGCGACGAGGGGCAGGAGGGCGTCCGCGCTTTCCTTGAAAAGCGTAAGCCTTCCTGGGCGCTCTGACGCTTCATGACCCTGCACATGATCAAGCTGGTGGTGGGCTGCGACACCATCGAGGACCTGCTCGCCTGGCACGCGGGCGGAACTCGCCCGTGGGTCATGCACACCCGCCAGACCCCAAAGCGCGCCGCCGAATTGACGGCGGGGGGCTCGCTCTATCGGGTGTTCAAGGGGGTGATCCTATGTCGCCAGCCGATCCTGGCGATCGATACTGTGGGCGAGGGGCCGAACGCGCGGTGCGAGGTGACCGTCGATCCGAACTTCGTGAGGGTCGCGCCAACGCCGCGTCGGGCTTTCCAGGGCTGGCGCTATCTCGAGGTCAAGGATGCGCCGCCGGACCTGTCTAGCGGCGTGGACGGCGACATTCCTCCGGAGCTGGCGCGCCAACTCCGGGAAGCAGGCGCCTGGTAGAGCCTAGACCGCCATGTTGTCGATCAGCCGAGTCTTGCCGATGATCGCCGCCGCTAGAACCCGGGCCGGAACGCTCAGGGGACCGGTCCCTGGATGCGATAGATCGTCGGCGTTGCGCACCTCGAAATAGTCGATCCGCTGGAAGCCGGCGCGTTCCAGCGCAGCCAAGCCCGTGGCCTCGACGCGCTCCACGCTTTCGCCGGCCTTCAGTCGCCGCACCGCGTCGGCCAGCGCGACGTTCATGCGGCCGGCGACCTCGCGCTCTGCCTCGCTCAAATAGGCGTTGCGCGACGAGCGGGCCAAGCCGTCCTCCAGCCGCGCGGTGGGGGCGCCGATGATCTGCACTGGAATGTTCAGGTCGGCGACGACACGCTTGATCACCTGAAGCTGCTGATAGTCCTTCTCGCCGAAGACGGCGACGTCGGGTCCGCATTGGATCAGCAGCTTGGACACCACGGTGGCGACGCCGGCGAAGTGACCGGGGCGTGCGGCGCCGTCAAGCGGCTCGGACACGCCGGTCACACTGACGGTGGTGGCGAACCCGGGCGCGTACATCTCGGCCACGGTGGGCGCGAACAGCAGATCGCAGCCGGCCCCGGCCAGCAGGTCGGCGTCGCGCGCTTCATCGCGCGGGTAGGCGTCGAAGTCCTCATTGGGCCCGAACTGGGTCGGGTTGACGAAGACGCTGGCGACCACCCGGTCGGCTTTTGTCTTGGCCAGGGCGATCAGCGACAGATGCCCGTCATGCAATGCGCCCATTGTGGGTACGAGGGCGACGCGTTCGCCGGCCTGTTTCCAGGCGGCCACCTGGGCGCGGAGATCAGCAACAGTGCGGACGATAGCGATCTGGGGCATGATGGGCTCGCTGTTAGGGGCGAGGGGCTTATGGCGCGGGCCGGGGCTGTCGTCCATTCCATCCACAGGTCGCAGTTGCGTTCGCGTTGACGGAGCGTAGCTGTAAGGTTTCCTTAACGACTAGAATCGGTGCGAAGCCGCCGATTAATCGTGGAGTTTGAATTCGATGTCGCAAGCCAAGGTGATCGTCGTCGGGAACGAGAAGGGCGGGGCGGGCAAGTCCACCATCGCCATTCACGTCGTGGCCGCGCTGATGCATGGCGGAGCCAAGGTGGCGGTGCTGGACCTCGATCTGCGCCAGCAGTCGATGGGACACTTCTTCGCGCACCGGCGCGCCTGGCTCGACGCCAATGGCGCAGTCGCCCCCATGCCGCTGGAATATCCGCTGAGCGCGGACCTAGCCAAGGTCCCGGACGCCGAGGCGATGGCCCATTTCGAGGATGCGTTCGGCAAGGCCTCCGAGGCCGCCGACTTCGTCTTGATCGACACCCCCGGCGGCGACACAGCCATCAGCCGGGCCGCGCATGGCTTGGCCGACCTGATCGTGACGCCCATGAACGACAGTTTCGTCGACTTCGACATGCTGGGCCTGGTCGATCCGGTGACGCTCGATCTGAAGCGCCCCAGCCTCTATTCCGAGACCGTCTGGAACAGCCGCAAGGCCCGCGCCGTCGCCTCGGGCAAGTCGATTGACTGGGTCGTGCTGCGCAACCGCCTGGCGCCGACCGAGGCGCGTAACCGAAAGCGCCTGGATGAACGCGTCCAGGCCCTGTCGCGCCGGGTCGGCTTCCGCGTCGGCCCTGGCCTGCGCGACCGGGTGATCTATCGCGAGCTATTCCCATTCGGCCTGACCATCGCCGACCTGTCCCCGACCATCCGTCCTGTGGCCATGTCGCTGCAGCATGTAGCCGCGCGCCAGGAACTGCGGGCGCTCGTTGGGTCGCTGGGTCTGTCGGGGCCAGCCGGCGAAGAACTCCTGGCGGCGCAGTAGCCGCTCGATCTCATGACCTATCTCGCGATCGGCTGCGCCATACTGGTGCTGCTTCTGTGGGCGAGCCGAGGCAAGCCGGTCTTGAAGCGTCGTGAGTGGCGGTTCCTGGCCGGAGCCTTCGCCGTCGCCTGCTTTGCAGCGGCGGCCTATGTCGGCATCCGCGGCGGCTGGGGGAAGTCGATCGTTCTTGTGGTCATAGGCCTGGGGCTTGTGGTCTCGACCCGCCGCACAGGCATCGCCCCGCCCGCCGGTAGCAACAAGATCGGCGACGCCGAGGCCCGGTCGATCCTGGGGGTGGGCGCGGAGGCCAGTCATGAGGAAATTCGCGCGGCCTATTCGCGGCTCATGCGCATGGCTCATCCCGACAAGGGCGGGACGAGCGGCCTGGCCGCGCAGCTAAACGCGGCCAGGGATCGTCTCTTGAAGAAGTAGCCTAGGTGGGCTTCACAACCATGCAGGCCAGACGCTTGGCCTTTAGGGCCTGGCAGGCGTCCTTTGCGCTGGCTTCGCTATAGCCGGTGAAGCGGACGCGATAGGAGCCGCCCACCTTGTTTCCGATGGCGCCGCGAGCCGGCTCGAAGTGCTTGCCGAAGCGCTTGGTCACCAGGGCCAGCTGTTCCTTGGCGTCGGACTTCGACTTGAAGGCGCCGACCTGGACGGCCCACTTGCCGGCCGACTTCTTCGAACCACGCAGCGCCGAGGATTCTTCGACCAGCTTGGTGCGCGAGGCGGCGGGGGAGGGCTTGGCCGACGCCAGAACGATCTTCAGCCCATCCTGGTCATTGTCGCCTTGTTCCATCGACGGCCGCACGACAGGGCCACGGGGCTCAGGCTCGAACAGGTTCTGGGCAACGGTGATTTTTTCGCCGCGGTCGCGACGGTTCATCACGTCAAAACCAGTGAGGATCAGGTCTTCGGCGTTGTTGTTGCGGATGGCGGTGGAGGGCGCGCCCAGCACGACGGTGATCAGGCGGCGGTTATCGCGCACGGCCGAAACCGCGATGTTGAAGCCCGAGGCGTTGGTGTAGCCGGTCTTCAAGCCGTCGACGCCAGGCATGCGGCCGAGTAGGCCGTTGTGATTGCGCATGGTCACGCCGCGGAACGTAAAGCTCTGCTGGCTGAACAGCTTGTAGTACTGTGGGTAGTCCCGCATCACCGCGCGCGACAGGATGGCGATGTCGCGGGCCGTGGAGATCTGGCGGCTGTCGGGCAGACCCGACGCGTTGACGAACCGGGTGTTGCGCATGCCCAGTTCCTGGGCGCGCAGGGTCATCATGGCGGCGAAGCGGGCTTCGGAACCCCCCAGCTTTTCAGCCAGGGCGACGGCGATGTCGTTGGCCGACTTGATGGCCAGGGCCTGCATGGCCTGCTCGACCGTCAGGGTCTCGCCGGGACGAAGGCCTAGCTTGGTCGGGGACTGGGCGGCGGCGCGCGGAGATATCTCGACCGGATCGCTCAGCTTGATCCGACCGGACTGCAACGCCTCGAACGCCAGATACAAAGTCATCACTTTCGTGATCGACGCGGGATACCGAGGGCTGTCTGCGCGTTTGGCATACAGAACCTCCCCGGTCTTTGCGTCGACGACAACCGCGGCGTACTTCGGCTGGCTTTCGGGCAGCTGGAGATATGGGATCTGGGCCTGGGCGGTCGAAGCCACCGGCGCGACAGCGGTCGCGGCGGCTATGGCGATTGACGCAAGCAGGCGGCGGGCGCGCTCGAACATACGGTTCGTCCGTCGTTACAAGGGGTTGGGCGACGCAGCGCCGCCTTGGAAGAATCCTAACATGACAGCCTGAGCCTTGCGTGATGGTAAACAGGACTTGAACGAGCCGTTTTGTCGCGGCGATTTCGATCAACACTCGCGTGATGAGCGATTGTGCACTGCAACAAAGTCGCTTGACTGCTGCACTGCAACATGAGAAAACCCTGTTCGAAATTTGAGGCTATCCCGTCCCCCGTTTGCGCTGCGGCGACCGCCGCCCAACCTCGATCCAGGAGCCCGTCATGGCCGCTGAAACCGTCAAGAACACCGTCGAACAGTTCACCACCGCCGGCAACGTCGCGTTCAAGGACGCCGTTGAGAAGTCGCTAGCCTCGCTGAACGAGGTCAACGCCCATTCCAAGAAGAACCTCGAAGCCGTCATCGCTTCGGTGACCGCTTCGACCAAGGGCGCTGAAGCCCTCGGCGCGCAGGCGATGGCCTATTCCAAGAAGGCCGTCGAAAGCCAAGTGGCCGCCGCCAAGTCGCTGTCCGGCGCCAAGTCGATTCAGGAAGTGGTCGAGCTGCAAACCACCTTCGCCAAGTCGGCCCTCGAAGCGTACATGGCCGAGTTCTCGAAGATGTCGGAGATCGTGTCGGCTTCGGTGAAGGACTCGGTGAAGCCGCTTAACGAGCGCGTCACCGCCGCCGTCGAGCGCCTCCAAGCCGCTCGCTAAGAACCTCCAGTCGCCTCGCGTATCTGAGGCATCTCCCCTGGAAGGGCCCGCGTCATTCATGGCGCGGGCCTTTTCTCTTTTCGGGCTCCGGTCCGAGCGTTAGACCTTCGGTATGTCCCAGGTCGAAGAACGTCTCGCCGCGCTCGGAATCACGCTGCCGCAGCCCAACCCGCCCGTCGCCAACTACGTGCCCTTTGTCCGGGCCGGAAACTTGGTTCACATCTCCGGCCAGGTTTCACTCGACGCCGGCGGCGGTGTGCGCGGCATCGTTGGCGAGGATGTCGATCTGGAGGCCGCCAAGGGCGCGGCGCGGATCTGCGGAATCAACCTGCTGGCCCAGATGCGCGCGGCCTGCGACGGCGATCTCGATCGTGTTGTTCGCGTGGTGAAGCTAGGCGGCTTCGTCCAGTCCGGCCCTGAGTTCTTCGATATTCCCCAGGTCGTGAACGGCGCTTCGGACCTGATGGTCGCGGCGTTCGGCGACGCCGGAAAGCACGCGCGCTCGGCGGTGGGCGTCTACCGCCTGCCGCTCAACTTCGCCGTCGAGGTCGACGCCGTGGTGGAAGTTCGGTGAAGAACACCTTCGGCGAAAGCTGGGATCTGTTGTTTCACCCGCCGGTGGCGCACCGCGGGCTGTGGTCTCCGGACGGCGCGCCGGAGAACTCGCTTGGCGCTTTTCAGGCGGCCTGTCAGGCCGGCTACGGCGTCGAGCTCGATGTCCAGCTTTCGGCTGACGGCGAGGCGGTGGTCTTTCATGACGACCATCTGAAGCGCATGACCGGAGCCGAGGGCCGAATACGCGACTACAGCGTCGATGATCTGGCGCAGATGCGGCTGGCCGGTACGGAGGAATATGTACCGACCCTGTTGGAGACCCTGGCGGTCATTGGCCGGCGCGCCATGGTCCATGTCGAGTTGAAGACGCCATATGGCGAAGTCGGGCCTTTGGAGCAGCGTGTCCACGAGGTGCTGATGGACCATGTGGGTCCTACCTGTGTGATCGGCTTCAATCCCTATTCCCACGCCTGGTTCGCCGACCGGTTCCCCGGCGTGCTGCGCGGCCTCGACAGCTATGACTACAAACGCGCGCCGCATCTGGCCGAGGTGCAGCGCGAATCGTTCGCTCGGCTCGAGCATGTGGCGATCGCGCGGCCGCACTTCCTGGCCATGCATATCGACATGCTTCCGGACGAGCGGGTCGCGAAGTATCGCGCCGATGGGATGCCGGTGGTCTGTTGGACAGTGCGGGAACCGGGCCAGTGGGACGCAGTGAAGGATCACTGCGATAATCTCATTTTTGAGGGCTTCGCCGCGTGAGCCTCAAGCCGGCGGTGCAAATCAGCCGCCGTATCGCCGAAATCGGGCGAGAGGCGTGGGATGGCTGCGCGAGGAATCCTGCCTATCAGGGCAACCCCTTTGTCTCCTTTGATTTTCTCGACATCGTCGAGGAGGCCAATTGCGCCGTCGAGCGCACCGGCTGGGGTCCCCAGCACCTATCGGTTCTGGATGAGGCAGGGCAGGTGGCGGCGGTCATGCCGGCCTATCTGAAATCCCACAGCCAGGGCGAATACGTCTTCGACCATGCCTGGGCCGACGCCTACGAGCGGGCCGGGGGTCGCTACTATCCCAAGCTGATATCGGCCGCGCCGTTCACGCCGGCCACCGGACCGCGCCTGCTGGTGCGGCCCGATGTCGACGCGCAGGAGGCCTGGCCGCTGCTGCTCGGCGGCGCCCTGGCGCTGTGCGAGCGCTATGAGGCGTCATCCTTCCACGTGAATTTTCCGACCCAGCAAGAGTGGTCGTGGATGGGCGAGCAGGGCCTCTCCCTGCGCCAGGGCCGCCAGTATCATTGGGAAAATCGCGGCTACGCGACCTTTGACGACTTCCTTGGCGCGCTGTCTTCGGGGCGTCGCAAGACCATCCGAAGGGAGCGCCGCGAGGCCCAGGGGCAGGTTGAGATCTTCTCCCTGACCGGGAGCCAGATCACCGAGGATCACTGGGACGCCTTCTTCGCCTTTTACATGGACACCGGTTCGCGCAAATGGGGCCGGCCCTATCTGAATCGATTGTTCTTCTCGCTGCTCGGCGAGCGAATGGCGGAACGGGTGCTGCTGGTGATGGCGCGGCGTGACGGCCGCTGGATCGCCGGCGCCCTGAACCTGATCGGCGATGATTGCCTTTACGGGCGCAATTGGGGCTGCGTTGAGGAGGTGCCGTTCCTCCACTTCGAGCTTTGCTATTACCAGGCCATCGACTTCGCGATCTCGCGCGGTCTGGCTCGGGTGGAGGCCGGGGCCCAGGGTGAGCACAAGATCGCTCGCGGCTATCTGCCCAGCCCTGTCTACTCGACGCACTTCATCGCTGATCCGCGCCTGCGCGCGCCGGTCGAGGACTTCCTGCAACGGGAGCGCGAAGCGGTGGAGGGGGAAATGGAGTGGCTGGCTGACGAGTACTCGCCGTTTAGGCAGGGCGACTAGTCGAGTGCGGAGCCAGCCCTGGTTCCGTCTCCGGAGCCTATGGGCTACCACCGTCTCACCAGTTTTGAGGAGCGCGCGATGAGCCTGGACGGGACCTACGAGGACGGCAACATCTTCGCCAAGATTCTGCGGGGCGAGATGCCTTGCGCCAAGGTGTTCGAGGACGGCGAGGTCTTCGCCTTCATGGACGTGTTTCCGCAGAGCCGCGGCCATACGCTGGTGATCCCCAAGCACTCCACGGCGCGCAATCTGCTGGAGGAGGATCCCGCGGTCCTGGCGCCCCTGATCCTGGGCGTGCAGCGCGTCACGCGGGCGGTGCGTTCGGCGCTCAATCCGGACGGCATCGTGGTCACCCAGTTCAACGG
>NZ_JAUXXE010000015.1 GCF_030681155.1 Phenylobacterium sp.
CATGGGCGCGAAGGTTCAGGCCTTCGACCCCGAGGGCCTGCATGAGGCCCGCCAGCTACTGCGCGATGTGGATTTCAAGGCTGACCCGTACGAGGTCGCCACCGGCGCCGACGCCCTGGTGATCATCACCGAGTGGGATCAGTTCCGCGCCCTCGACCTGGACCGCGTAAAGCTGCTGATGAACGCGCCGGTGCTGGTCGACCTGCGCAACATCTACAAACCCGCCGACGTTCGGGCGCGAGGTTTCAAATACGCTTCGATCGGGCGCGCTTAAGCTCAGCAACTCGCCAGCCTGGTCCATCAGGCTGGCGCCTGCGTTCAGCTCGACAGCAGATGAATGAGCGTGTTGCCGATCCAGAGAGCACCGGCCCAAAAGGCCAGCGCAAGAGCGGCGACAAAAGCAAGGCAAGCAATCGAGGTCAGACCTCGCACGGCTCCTCGCGACGCACCCCCAGCGGTGACGTTTCGTGGCATGTTTCGCTCCCAGTACCTTTGTTATTCCACCCCGGTCGAGCGGTGTGGAGCAATGAGGCTGACACGAATTAACCGTCGTGGATAGTCCTGCCGCCTCATCTTGAAATACGCATGAAGTCGAGGAACGATCCCTCTTCTTGACCCGACTGCGCCTAGTCCTCCGGCTCACGTCCCCGCAAACCCATCTCCGCAATTGCGGAGCCCGGCCATACAGCTAGAGTCGCCGCTCCGCGCAGGTCTTGCGCGTCGGGGGTCCGCCACTTGCTGTCGCTGATCGGCATTGTCGTCGTCGTGGTGGGCTTCATGGCCCGCATGAACCCCCTTCTGGTGGTCACGGTCGCCGCCCTCGTCACCGGGGTCGCTGGCGGAATGGGGCCCGTCCAAGTCATCGAGACCTTCGGCAAGGCGTTTCAGGAGAATCGCTATGTCAGCGTGGTCTGGGTGGTGCTGCCGGTCATCGGACTGCTGGAACGGGCTGGACTGCAGGAACGCGCAAAGACCTTGATAGGCCAGATTCAGGCAGCGACTACGGGCCGACTGCTGTTGCTCTACTTCGTCGTGCGCCAGGCGACCGCCGCCTTGGGCCTGACCTCGCTCGGCGGTCACGCCCAGATGGTTCGCCCGCTGATAGCGCCGATGGCCGAGGCGGCTGCAGAAACGCACCATGGCCCGCTCGACGACGAAACGCGCCAATCCATCCGCGCCCACACGGCCGCGGTCGACAACATCGCGCTGTT
The DNA here is from genome assembly GCF_030681155.1 of Phenylobacterium sp. Lineage (GTDB taxonomy): Bacteria > Pseudomonadota > Alphaproteobacteria > Caulobacterales > Caulobacteraceae > Phenylobacterium. Next base: position 1,212 of record NZ_JAUXXE010000015.1, read on the forward strand.
CTTCGGCGAAGACATCTTCATCGCCATCGCCTCCATCCTGCTGATCAAAGGGTTCCTTGAGCAGAACGGCATATTGGTCGAGCCGCTGCAGCTTTCCGTCTGGGCCATTCCAACGGCCTTCTGCGCCTTGGCGATCCACGGAACCCGGCTGATGCTGCTCGACCGCCGCCTAGCCCGCACTCTGGGCGCGCGATGATCGGGCTGGAGGTCCTCTATGTCATCGGCGGCGCCTTCTTCGCCGCCATAGCAGTCCTGAGCGCGCGCGACGCCACCAATCCGAAGCGCTGGAAGAACACCGCCTTTTGGGGCCTGTTCGCGGTTAGCTTCCTGTTCGGCTCTCACCTGCCTGATTTCGCCAACGGACTCGTCGTCATCGCCATGGTCCTGACGGCGGGCTTCGGTGGTCTTGGCCTCGGACTCCCAGCGACCACCGGCCCGGAAGAACGTCGTGAAAGCGCCCTGCGCCTAGGCAACCGCCTGTTCTTGCCGGCGCTAGCCATACCGATCACAGCGCTGGCGGGGACATTCCTCTTCAAGCGTCCTGAACTGGCCGGACTGGTCGATCCGAAACAGGCGACGCTGGTGTCCCTGATCCTCGGGGTCTTCGTGGCGCTGGCCATCGCCATGCCGATGCTGCGCGCCAAACCGATCACCCCGCTGCAGGAGGGCCGCCGGCTATTGGATACGGTCGGCTGGGCCGCCGTACTTCCGCAGATGCTGGCCGCCCTGGGTGCGGTTTTCGCCGCCGCTGGCGTGGGAACCGCCATCGGCCAGATCGCCAGCGACTGGTTGCCCAGCGGCAGCCAACTCGCCGCCGTCGTCGCCTACACCTTCGGCATGGCGATCTTCACGATGATCATGGGCAACGCCTTCGCCGCCTTCCCAGTGATGACCGCCGGCATCGGCCTGCCGCTTATCGTCCTGCACTTTGGCGGCGATCCGGCCATCATGGGCGCGATCGGCATGCTCTCGGGCTTCTGCGGCACGCTGATGACCCCGATGGCGGCCAACTTCAACATCGTGCCCGCCGCCCTGCTGGAACTGAAAGACCGCAACGGGGTGATCCGGGTGCAGATCCCTACCGCCATCCTCCTTCTCCTGGCCAACACGGCGCTGATGTATGTCCTCGTCTTCCGCTTCTGAACTGACCCCAGAACTCGCCGGCAAGTTCGCTCGCCTCGCGCTCGGCCATGTGACCAAACCCTATCCCTACAAGCTCGACCACGTGATGACCGGGGACGAGGACGTGCTGCCACCGCGCGTGCTTCACCCGATCTTCCACGGCAGCTTCGACTGGCACTCGTGCGTTCACGGCTACTGGCTGCTGGCCCGCCTGCTGCGCCGCTTTCCGCAGAACCCCGAGGCCACGCAGATCCGCGCCCTGTTCGACGCCAACCTGACCCCGGCCAAGGCGGCGGGCGAATTGGCCTATCTGGCTCGACCGGCTAGCGGCGGGTTCGAGCGCCCCTATGGCTGGGCCTGGTTGTTGATGCTGGCCGCCGAATTGGAACGCCATGACGGCCAGGCCTGGGCCCAAGCGCTCCGTCCCCTGGCGCAAGCCTTCGCCGACCGCTTCAAGTCATTCCTGCCCAAGGCGACCTACCCGATCCGCACCGGCACGCACTACAGCACCGCCTTCGCCCTGGCGCTGGCCAGCGAATATGCGGGCGAGGTCGGCGACCACGACCTGGCCCAGCTGATCGAGGCCACCGCCAAGGGTTGGTATCTGGCCGACGCCGGCGCCGCCGCCTGGGAACCGAGCGGCGATGACTTCCTTTCCCCGACCCTGGTCGAGGCCGAGTGTCTGCGCCGCGTCCTTTCCGCCGCCGATTTCCGGCTGTGGTTCGCGCGGTTCCTGCCGGAGGCGGCTTCGCGACGTCCAGCCAGCCTGTTCACCCCGGCCAGCGTCAGCGATCGCAGCGATGGAAAGATCGCCCACCTCGATGGCCTGAACCTCAGCCGAGCCTGGTGCTGGCGGTCGATCGCCGGGACCCTGGCGCTCAACGACCCGGTGCGCCCCGTCGCCCTCGCCAGCGCCGATGAGCACCTGGCCGCCGGCCTTGAGCACGTGGCGGGCGACTATATGGGCGAGCACTGGCTAGCGACCTTCGCCCTGCTGGCGCTGGAGGCCTAGTTGGGGCGCGCCACGTAGGCGTCGATCGCCGCCAGGTGCGTCGCGATCTCGTCCGGCGCCAGGAACGAGCCGGTGAAGCTGTTGCGCGCCAGGGTGACAAGCTCGTCGCGGCTGAGATCAAGCGCCTGCGCCGTCTCGAGCCAGTTCTGGCCCAGATAGCCGCCGAAATAGGCGGGATCATCGGAATTGATTGTCGCCCGCAAACCGAGCCGCAGCATCGTCCGCAGCGGGTGCGACGTCAGGTCGTCGACCACGCAGAGCTTGAGGTTCGAAAGCGGGCAGACGGTGAGCGTCATCCCCTCGCGCGCCAGCCGCTCGGTCAGGACGTCGTCCTCCAGCGCCCGGTTGCCGTGGTCGATGCGGTCGACCTCCAACAGGTCCAGCGCCTGATAGACGTAATCAGGCGGCCCCTCCTCGCCGGCATGCGCAACGATCTTCAGGCCTTTGGCGCGGGCGGCGGCGAAGACTCGCGCGAACTTCTCCGGCGGATGGCCGAGCTCCGATGAATCGAGCCCCACGCCCACGATACGGTCCAGATACGGCTCAGCCTGCGCAAGCGTATCGAAGGCGGCGTCCTCCGAGAGGTGACGCAGGAAAGAGAGGATCAGCTTGGACGAGACGCCCAGCTCCACTTCGGCCTGCGCCATGCCGGCCAGCAGGCCCTCGGCGACGACCGCAAAGGCCACGCCGCGCTCGGTGTGGGTCTGAGGATCGAAGAAGATCTCCGCATGTCGCGCCCCATCGGCGGCGATGCGGCGGAAATAGGCCATGGTCAGGTCGTGGAAGTCCTGCTGCGTCAGCAGCACCCGCGCGCCCTGATAGTAGATGTCCAGGAAGTCCTGCAGGTTCGAGAACGCATAGGCCGCGCGCACCGCCTCAACGTCCGCAAACGGCAATTCAACGCCGTTGCGGCGGGCAAACTCGAACATCTGCTCCGGCTCAAGACTGCCCTCTATGTGCAGGTGAAGTTCGGCCTTGGGCAGCCCGCGAATGAAATCCTCAAGCTGCTTCATGACCTCTAGGCCGCCGCTTTCTTCACCGCCCCGACGATGTCCTTGACCACCTGGCTGACGAGTTTCTCGTCATCGCCCTCGGCCATGACCCGAATCAGCGGCTCGGTGCCGGAGGCGCGGACCACGATCCGGCCAGTGCCGTTCAGGCGATGCTCGGCCTGGGCGATCACATCCTTGACCTGCTCGGTCTCCAGCGGCTTGCCGCCGGCGAACCGCACATTTTCCAGCAGTTGCGGCACCGGATCGAACTGGCGGGCCAGCCGGCTCATCGGTTGGCCCGAATCCTTCAGAACCGCCAACACCTGCAGCGCGGCCAGCAGGCCATCGCCGGTGGTGGAGTAGTCGGACATGATCATATGCCCAGACTGCTCCCCGCCGAGATTGAAGCCGCCTTCGCGCATGCGGGCCATGACGTAGCGGTCGCCGACCTTGGTGCGCTCGAGCTTCAAGTTCCGCGCGGCCAGGAACCGCTCCAGGCCAAGGTTCGACATGACGGTCGCGACCACACCGCCGCCGGTCAGTTGATTGTTGCGCGACCAGGCGTCGGCGATGATCGCCATGATCTGGTCGCCATCGACCACGTGGCCCTTCTCGTCGCAGATCAGCAGCCGGTCGGCGTCGCCGTCCAGCGCGATCCCGAGGTCGGCGCGATACTCCTTCACCGCCTTGGCCATGGCCTCGGGATGGGTGGAGCCGCACTCCTCGTTGATGTTGGTGCCGTCCGGATCGACGCCGATCTTGATGACCTCCGCGCCCAGTTCATATAGCACCACCGGGGCGACCTTGTAGGCGGCGCCGTTCGCGCAATCGATGACCACCCGCAGGCCGGCCAGGCTGAGCCGCCGCGGGAACGTCGCCTTGGCGATCTCCACATAGCGGGCCTGGGAGTCGTCAACCCGCGCCACGCGGCCGAGCATGGTGGGCGCGGCCAGACCGTCCGCTAGACCCTGGTCCATCAGAGCCTCGATCTCCAACTCGCGGGCGTCCGACAGCTTGTAGCCGTCCGGGCCGAACAGCTTGATGCCGTTATCGACATAGGCGTTGTGCGAGGCCGAGATCATCACGCCCAGATCGGCGCGCAAAGAGCGCGTCATCATCGCGACGCCCGGCGTCGGCATCGGCCCGAGCAGGCGCACGTCCATCCCCACGCTGGCGAACCCCGCCACCAGGGCCGGTTCAACCATATAGCCCGACAGCCGGGTGTCCTTGCCGATGACCACCATGTGGCGGCGCTCGTCCTGGGACATGAACAGCTTGCCCGCCGCCAGGCCGACCCGCAGGGCCACCTCGGCGGTCATCGGATGGCTGTTAGCCTGGCCACGGATGCCGTCAGTTCCGAAATAGGCGCGCTTGGTCATTCGGGTTCTCGAAACGATACGAAACTCAGATTTAGTCGACGCCGCGTTTGCGAATGCTAAAGGCGGCTCAGGATTATCACGTCTTCCTGCGCCAAAAGGAACTCCGGGTCATGTGCGGCATCATCGGCATCGTCGGAACGGCCCCGGTCCAGGATCGGTTGATCGAGAGCCTAAGGCGGCTGGAGTACCGCGGCTACGACAGCGCGGGCATCGCCGGAGTGGTCGGCGGCAAGATTGAACGCCGCCGGGCCAAGGGCAAGATCCGGGCTCTGGAGGACGTCCTGGCCGAGCAGCCTCTGATGGCCACGGTCGGCATCGGCCACACCCGCTGGGCCACTCACGGCGCGCCGTCGGTTCCCAACGCCCACCCGCATCAGGCCGGCAAGGTCACGCTGGTCCACAACGGCATCATCGAGAACTTCGCCGAACTGCGCCGCGAACTCGAAGTCGCGGGCCGTGTCTTCGAGAGCGAGACCGACACAGAGGTCATCGCCCACCTGTTTGATTCTGAACTCGCCACCGGCCTCGAACCGCTCGCCGCCCTGAAGGCCACGCTCGACCGCCTTACCGGCGCCTATGCGCTTGGCGTGTTGATCGAAGGCGAAGAGAACCTGGTGATGGGCGCCCGGCGCGGCAGCCCGCTGGTTGTCGGTTATGGCGACGGCGAAATGTTCATCGGCTCCGACGCGCTGGCGGTCGGCCCGTTCACCAATCGCATCGCCTACCTGGAAGAAGGCGACTATGTCGCCATCGACCACACCAGCGCCCGCGTCTTCGATCACGCTGGCCAACCGGTCGAACGCAAGATGCAGATCGTCGCCGCCTCGGCCGCCCTGGTCGAGAAGGGCAACTACCGGCACTTCATGGAGAAAGAGATCCATGACCAGCCCGACGCCTGCCAGCATACCCTGTCGGCCTATATCGATCCGGTCTCCGGTAAGGCGACCGCGCCAGGCGGCGTAGATTTCGCCAAGATCGACCGCATCCAGATCGTCGCCTGCGGCACCGCCTACTATGCGGGTCTGATCAGCCGCTACCTGTTCGAAAGCTTGGCCCGCCTGCCGGTGGACATCGATGTCGCCTCGGAGTTCCGTTATCGCGAGCCGCCCGTGACGCCGAACACGCTGGCCATCGTTGTTTCGCAATCAGGCGAGACCGCCGACACCCTGGCCGCCCTGCGCTGGTGCAAGGCTCAAGGGCTGACCACCGCCGCCGTGGTCAATGTCCACCAATCGACCATGGCCCGCGAGGCCGACATCCTCTTCCCGACCCACGCCGGCCCCGAAATCGGCGTCGCCTCGACCAAGGCGTTCACCGCCCAGGTGACGGCCCTGGCGGCGCTGGCCGTGGCCGCAGCGGCGGCGCGCGGCAAGATCGACGCGGCCGAGGAAGCGCGGCTCTCCAAGCTGTTGCTAGAGGCCCCGCGCCTGATCGCAGAATCCATCCAGGCCGAAGAGGCGATCCGCGCCCTGGCGCCGGAATTGGCCAAGGCCCGCGACGTGCTCTATTTCGGCCGCGGCGCCATGTCGGCCCTCGCGCTGGAAGGCGCCTTGAAACTCAAGGAAATCAGCTACATCCACGCCGAGGGCTACGCCGCCGGCGAGTTGAAGCACGGGCCGATCGCCCTGATCGATGAAGCGACCCCGGTCATCGTCATCGCCCCGTCCGACGCGCTCTTCGAGAAGACCATGTCGAACATGAGCGAGGTGATGGCGCGCGGCGGCCCGATCTTGTTGATCACCGACGAGGAAGGCGCCAAACGCGCGCCGGAAGGCGTGAAGGTGATCATCGCCCCGGCTTGCGATCCGTTGATCGCGCCGCTCGTCTTCGCCGCGCCCATCCAGCTCCTGGCCTATTACGTGGCCGTTCAGAAGGGCGCCGACGTCGACCAACCCCGCAATCTGGCGAAGTCGGTCACCGTCGAATAGCGGCCTATTTCGGCGGGACCGCGCCGCTGTTCGAAGTCATAGGGTCCGCCGGCGCATTGACCGGCGGGGTCGTGGCCATCGAGTCCGTGGTGGCGGGCGGTGTCGCGGCCATCGACCCGGTCGCTGGCGGGGTCGCGGCCATGGAACCGGCCGGCGCGGTGGTCATCATGCTGCCAGTGGGGGCGGTGGCTTCAGCCGCGGCTGCAGTTGTGTCGGCGGCGGGTGCTTCGGCCGGCTTGCTGCAGGCTGAGAGCGTAAACGCAGCGGCCGTCGCGGCCAGCACAGACATGGTGTGGAAGGTCATGGAAGGTCCCTCTTAAGAAAGCTGTGGCAGATTTTGAACCGTTCACGGTCTCGTGAGTTCCGGTCTCCGGTCACAATCTAGGCTGGAAACCCCTTCAGCAGCCAAATGGAGGGCGTTTGTCAGATCTCCTGAGCGTGATGGTGGATTCGAAAGCCCTCGTCGTCTAGTCGGGGATGAAACGGGAGGGCTGAATGACCAAACGTGTGCGTAAAGCTGTGCTGCCGGTGGCGGGTTTGGGGACACGTGTCCTTCCCGTCGCCCGTGCGACCCCAAAGAACCTTCTGAACGTCTTTGATCGGCCCATCCTGTCCTATGTGGTCGAAGAAGCGCGCGCCGCGGGCATTGAGCACTTCATCTTCATCACCAGCCGCGGCCAGGGCGCCATCGAGGACTATTTCGACGGCAATCCCGAGATCGAGGGCGCGCTGGAGGCCAAGGGCAAGACCGACGTCCTGGCCGAGGTGCGACGCGACCTGCTGCCGCCAGGCTCGATGAGCTTCGTGCGTCAAATGGCTCCGCTGGGCCTCGGCCATGCGGTCTGGTGCGCCCGGGACCTTATCGGCGACGAGCCGTTCGCTGTGATCCTGCCCGACATGCTGATGGCCGCGAAGACCCCGGCCCTGGCCCAGACCGTAGCGGCCTACGAAAAGGTCGGCGGCAATATCGTCGTGGTCGAGGCTGTCGCCGACAGCGAGACCCACAAGTATGGGATTGTCGCTCTCGATGAGCGTGACGGCCGCCTCGGCCGCATGACCGGCATGGTCGAAAAGCCGGCCCAGGGAACCGCGCCGTCTAACTTGATCATCTCCGGGCGATACATCCTCCAGCCAGAAATCTTCCCGCTGCTGGAGCGTCAGGGCAAAGGGGCCGGCGGGGAAATCCAGCTCACCGACTCGATGATCGAATTGATGAAGTCGCAAGACTTCCACGCCCTTGAGTACGACGGCGTGACCTATGACTGCGGCGACAAGATCGGGCTCTTGAGGGCCAACATCGCCTTCGCCCTGGATCGCCCGGAGTTCGCCGACGCGGCCCGAGCCGCGATCAAGGATTTGCTCTAGGAACGTCCATGCGCCTCTTCGTCTACGGTTACGGCTTCGCCGGGCGCGTCCTGGCGAGGCGGTTGACGGCTAAGGGGTGGCGCATCTCGGCCACCTATCGCGACGAGGCCAGCGCCGCGCAGATGGCCGCCGATGGCGTCGATCCCGTGCCCGCCCTGGACAAGGAAGCGATCGCCGCCCGCTTGGCGGACACCCAGGCCATTCTCATCACCGCGCCGCCCGGACCCGAAGGTTGCCCCGCGCTCCAGGTCATGGTTCCGGCCTTGGCCACCGCCGGGGCCTTTCCAGACTGGATCGGCTACCTGTCGACCACCGGCGTCTACGGCGACCGCCGTGGCGGCTGGGTGTTCGAGGACAGTCGTCTCGCGGCCCAGTCGCCGGAGGGCGCGCGCCGCGTCGCCGCCGAGCGCGACTGGCTGGAGGTCGGTCGCGGGATGGGCCTGACCGTCACCGTCCACCGCCTTCCCGGCATCTACGGTCCTGGCCGTTCAGCGTTCGAGCGCCTGCGTGAAGGCCGGGCGCGCCGCATCACCACGCCTGGCCAGGTTTTCAGCCGCATCCACGTGGATGATCTGGCTGCCGGGTTGGAGGCGTCCATCGCCAGGCCGCGCGCCGGCGGAATCTACAATCTTTGCGACGACGAGCCGGTCGCCAACAGCACGGTGATCGCTCACGCCGCCGGGCTGATCGGCCTGCCCGCCCCGCCTGAGGAAGTGCTGAACCTGGACGCCCTGTCGCCGCAGGCCAGGCGCTTCTACGCCGAGACAAAGCGGGTCTCTAACGCCCGCGCGAAAGCCGAGCTGGGCTGGAAGCCCGCCTACCCGACCTATCGCGAAGGGCTTGCCGCGATCCTGGCGACGGAAAGCTAGCGTCCTCTTCCCAGGAGAGGGGAATTGCACCTAAGCCAAGTAGCTCAGCGCCAAGCCGCCGGCCGCGCACGCCAGCAGCGTCGGCCCCAGACCAGCCTTGAACCGCAGCATGGCGATCATCGCCGCCAGGGTCAGGATCGCAGGCTTCCAGTCCAGGCTGAGAAGGTTCGGCACGTCCGGCCCGACGCCCATGATGGTGATCCTGCCGACGTCGGTGAACAGCACATGCAGCCCGAACCACAGGGCGAGGTTGGCGATCACGCCAACCACCGCCGCTGTGATTGCGGCCAAGGCCGAGGCGGCGGCGCGATGGCCACGTAGCGCCTCGACATAGGGCGCGCCGAGGAAGATCCAGAGGAAGCAGGGCGCGAAGGTCACCCAGGTGGTCAGCAAGGCCCCGAGCGCGCCAGCCACCAGCGGATGTAGTCCTGACGCCTCGCGATGGGCCGCGAGGAAGCCCACGAATTGCAGCACCAGGATCAATGGTCCTGGCGTGGTTTCGGCCAAGCCCAGCCCGTCAGCCATCTCGCCAGGCTTCAACCAGCCAAAGCCGTCGACGGCGGCCTGGGCGACATAGGTCAGCACCGCATAGGCTCCCCCGAACGTCACCGCCCCCATGGTCGAAAAGAAGCCTGCCAGCTTCGTCCAGACGCTGGCCTCGCCAAACACTAGATAGAGGAGGGCGAGCGGGGCCAGCCAGATGGGCAACCAGACCGCCAGCACCCGGAGCGCCCTGCCCCGCGACGGCTTCAAGTGGCTCGCCCCGCCCTCGGCGATGACGTGGTCGATCAGGCCAAGTGTATGGCCCTCGTCTTCCGCCCCGAGCGGGGGCGCCAGACGATGCGGCGCGAACCAGCCGAAGAGGCCGGCCGCCAGGATGATCAGCGGGAATGGAACATTCAGCAGATAGAGGCTCAAGAACGCAGTCACTGCGATGACCACTGCGGCCCGGGTCTTCAGCGCCCGCCGCCCCACTCGCAACACCGCCTCGACCACCACCGCCAGCACCGCTGACTTCACGCCAAGAAACAGAGCGGCGACGAACGGAGTCGCCCCGTAGAGAACATAGGCGATGCTGAGGGCCAGCATGACCATGGCGCCCGGCAGGACGAAGAGTATCCCCGCCACCAACCCACCGGCCGTCCGATGCATCAACCAGCCGATATAGATGGCCAGTTGCTGCGCCTCGGGACCCGGCAAAAGCATGCAGTAGTTGAGCGCGTGCAGGAACCGGCGCTCCCCGATCCAGCCCCGCTCCTCGACCAGCATCCGGTGCATCAACGCGATCTGGCCGGCCGGGCCGCCGAAACTCAACGCCCCGATCCGCGCCCAGACCCGCGCGGCCTCCCAGAAGGTGGGCATGGGCGCCGGCGTCATGCGGGACCAGCGATCACCTCGTCGAGGGCCTCGATCAGACGCGCGATGTCCTGCGGGCGTGACAACCGATGGTCGCCGTCCTTGATCAGGGTGAAGACGACGTCCTGGCTGCGCAGCGCCTGGGCCAGTTCAAGCGCATGACGCCAAGGCACGTCCGGATCGGCGCCGCCCTGAAGTATGCGCACAGGCGCGTGGACGTTCACGGGCTCGGGCAGGATGGACCAGCGCGCGCCGTCCTCCAGCAATTCCCGGGTGATCGGATAGGGCTCGCCATAGTCGGACGGTCGCAGCCACACGCCGGTCTGGGCCAACTCGGCGCGATCGGCCTCGGTCATCTCCGGCGCCATCAGCTTTTCGGTGAAATCGGGGGCCGGCGCGATCAGCACCAGCGCCTTGATGCGCTCAGGGACCGCGGCCGCCGCCAGGCAGGAAATCCACCCGCCCATGGACGACCCGACCAGAACGGCCTGATCCTCGACCAGCTCGTCCAATACGGCCAAGGCGTCCTCGCGCCAGCGGGTGATCGTCCCGTCCGCGAAGTCGCCGCTCGATTCCCCGTGGCCGAAGTAATCGAAACGAACATAGGCCCGGCCGCTCGCCAGCGCCCAGTCGGCCAGCGCCTGCGCCTTTGCCCCGGCCATGTCCGACCGGAACCCGCCCAGCCAAACCACGGTGGGTCCAGCGCCAGCCACGTGCCGCCAGGCGATCTTCGCCCCGTCCGGCCGCTCAAGAAATCCTGCTATCTCGCCCATGATCGCCCTCATAACGCGAGGATGTGACATCGTCAGTACGCCATCGGGGTTTACCAAACCGAGGCTTACGCTATGCAGAACGGCGTGACGCTTCCCCCAGACTTCACCCTACTCCAGGTCGTGCCCGAGCTTGAAACCGGCGGGGCTGAACAGACCACAATAGACGTGGCGCACGCGGTCGTGCGTATCGGCGGCAAGGCCCTGGTGGCCACCCGCGGCGGTCGCATGGCCGCCAGGCTGGAAGCCGATGGCGCCCGCCTCGCCCAGATGCCGGTGCAGACCAAAAATCCGCTGGTGATGCTTGGAAACGCCGCACGCTTGGTCGACCTGATCCGGCGCGAGAAAGTCTCGATCGTCCATGCCCGCAGCCGCGCCCCGGCCTTCTCGGCGCTGTGGGCTGCCCAGGTGACCGGAACGCCGTTCGTGGCGACCTATCACGGCGTCTACAACGCCAAAAGCCAGCTCAAGCGCTGGTACAACGCCGTGATGACGCGGGGCGATCTGGTGATCGCAAATTCCGACTACACGCGCGACCATGTCCTGGCCGAACACCATCTGGATCCCGCCAAGATCGTCTCGATCCCGCGTGGGGTCGATCTGAAACGCTTCAATCCCAGCTGGGTGACGCCCGAACGTATCCAGGCCTTGCGGGAGACTTGGCGGCTCGATGTGCGTGATCGCCGCACCAAGCTGCTGCTGGCCGGACGACTGACCCGGATCAAGGGCCACCTGCTGATCGTCGAGGCCGCCCGCCGGATGAAGGCCGAAGGTCGCGACGACTTCCTGATCATCTTCGCCGGCGACGATCAGGGCCGCACCGAGTATCGGCACGAGGTCGAGAACGCAATCGTCCAGGCCGGGCTGACCGACCAGGTCCGGATCGTCGGCCACTGCGACGACATGCCGGCCGCCTACCAGATCTGCGACATCGCCATGTTGCCCACGACCAAGCCGGAGTCGTTTGGCCGCACCGCCGTCGAGCCGCAGGTCATGGGCAAGCCGGTGCTGGCCTCCGACCACGGCGGCACCACCGAAACCGTAGTGTCCGGAGAAACCGGCTGGTTGGTGAAAGTCGACGACCCCGATGCCTGGGCCCAGGCCATGACCAAGGCGATCGACATGGGTCCGCCCCGGCTGGCGGCGATGGGACAGGCCGCCGCCAACCGCGCGCGCCGCCTCTATTCCGTCGACGCCATGTGCGAGGCCACCCTGGCCGCTTACGCCCAGGTGCTGGCCGCGCGCCGTTCGGGATCTAACGCCTGATGGCCCGCGAGATTAAAAAGATCCTGGTCATCAAGCTTTCGGCCCTGGGCGACTTCGTCCTGGCCCTGGCGGCGATGAAGAAGATCCGCCAAGTGCACAAGCGGGCGCACATCACCCTCCTGACTACGCCGCCCTTCGAGGGCCTGGCCAAGGCCTGCCCATACTTCAACGCCGTCGAGACCGATGGCCGGCCGAGCGGACTGGGCGAATGGATGGCTCTGCGCAAGCGGCTCAAGGCCGCGCGCTATGACCGCGTCTACGACCTGCAGACCTCCGCCCAGTCGGCGCGGATCTTCCACATGCTCGCCCCCTTCCCGCCGGAATGGTCGGGAATCGCCGCCGGCTGCGCCCTGCCGCACAAGAACCCGGCCCGCAACCACATGCACACGCTGGAGCGCCAGGCCGACCAGCTGAAATATGCAGGCATCTGGCCGGACGCTCCGACCGAGCCGGGCAGCGCGCCTGGCCCCGACCTCTCCTGGGTCCTGCCCAAGCCCTCGCAGGTGCGCCCCGTGCCCGGCGGCGTGAGGCCGCGGCCCTACGCCCTGTTCATCCCCGGCGGCTCGGCCCACCGGCTCGACAAGCGCTGGCCCGCCGAACGCTATGGCCAACTCGGCAAGATGCTGTCCGAGCGCGGCTACGACATCGTCATCATCGGCGGCCTGCAAGAAAGCGCCCTCGCCCGCCAGATCCAACGCTATGTCGGCCAGGCCCGCGACCTGACCGGCCGCACCGACTTCGCCAAGGTGGCGATGCTGGGCGCCAAGGCCGCCCTGGTGGTCGGCAACGACACCGGGCCGCTGCACCTGGCCGCGGCCACCGGCGCCCCGACCGTGGTGATGTTCTCCAACGCCTCAGACCCCAAGCTCGCGGCGCCGCGCGGTCACGTAACGGTGCTCAAGGCCGACAACCTTGCCGAGCTACCCGTCTCGGCGGTTCTGCAGGCCGCGAACGCGCTTCTTCCGGCCGCTTAACGGCGATACCGCAGACGAACTTGCAGCGCCGCTTGATACTGGCCGCCGCCTTCGTCATATATGCTTTGACGACCGGAGCCTCCGCGCTGCCGGTCGTTCCCGTTACAACAGCTCTAGGAGCGAAAGCCTATTCGCCGCCCGATGCAGGCGCCGCCCGTCAAAGACGGACCGCGCATCAATGAAGACATTCGCGTTCCCAAGGTTCTGCTCATCGATCAACACGGTGAGAAGCAGGGCGTGATGCCGACTTCGTCAGCCATGGAGGCCGCCGCAGAAGCTGGTCTCGATCTCGTGGAGATCGTGCCCAACGCGGATCCCCCCGTCTGCAAGATCCTGGACTATGGCAAGTTCAAGTTCCAGGAGCAGAAGAAGAAGAACGAAGCGCGCAAGCGGCAAAAGGTCGTCGAGATCAAGGAGATCAAACTCCGCCCGAACATCGACACCCACGACTACGACGTCAAAGCCAAGGCTATGCATCGCTTCTTCGAAGAAGGCGACAAGGTGAAGGTCACCCTGCGCTTCCGTGGACGCGAACTTGCTCACCCCGAGCTGGGCATGAAGCTGCTTCAGCAAGTGAAGGCTGACTTCGATCCGGTGGCGAAGGTTGAGTACGAGCCTCGCATGGAAGGCCGTCAGATGATCATGATCCTGGCGCCGCGCTAGGCTCCGGTCATATCTAGATTGCGAAACGGCCGCCCTTCCGGGGCGGCCGTTTTCGTTTGACGGGTATGGCAGGTGAGGCGTTGCAGCCGCAGTTTTGCAGCGAAGAACAACCTACCCCCGTACTCGGACTTGCGGCGCGTCGCAGCTCCGCTTAACAGCGTTCACATGTCCGATACCGCGCCAAAGCGGGCCGCACCGTCCCCGCTTGCGGCGCCGTCCCTGATCGCCGTCATTTTTATCAATATGCTCGGCTTCGGGATCATCGTTCCGTTGCTGCCCTTCTATGCCAAGTCGTTCGACGCCCCGGCATGGCAGATCGCGCTGATCTTCTCGGCCTATTCGGTCGGGGCCTTCTTCGGCGAGCCTTTCTGGGGACGCCTGTCGGACAAGTACGGCCGCAAGCCGCTGCTGATCTCGACCATCACCGGCAACTGCCTCTGCTATCTGGCCCTGGCCTTCGCGCCCAACATCTGGGTCGCCTTCGCCATTCGCCTGGTCGGCGGTTTGGCCGCCGGCAACGGCGCGGTGGTCCAGGGCTATATCGCCGATGTCACCCCGCCCGAAAAGCGCGCGCGCCTGCTGTCTTACCAAGGCGCCGCGTGGAACGTCGGCCTGATCTTCGGCCCGATGGTGGGAGGGCTGTTCGCCCATCCCGACGCCGGCCCTGTCGGTTTCCGCATCCCGCTGTTCATGGCCTCTGGCCTGGCGGCTCTGTGCGTCGTGGCAATCGCCGTCTTCATCAAGGAAAGCCGCGTTCGCGAACAGGCGATCACTCATCGCCCGAGCCGCTGGGCCGCGATCAGCGACGCGGTCGGCCACCCGGTGATCGGCCGGCTAATGCTGCTCACCTTCCTGGTCGGCTTCGCCTTCACCGGCATCGAATCCACCTTCGGCCTCTGGTCCCAGGCCAAGTTCGGCTGGGGGCCGCGTGAGATCGGGGTGTGTTTCGCCTTCACCGGCGCCGCCGCGGCCCTGACGCAGACCTTCCTCACCGGCCGGCTGTCCGAGAAGTACGGTGCAGGAAAGATGCTGGCCATCGGCATGGGCCTGACCGTCGTCGCCGCGGCCGGGCAGACCCTCTCGCCTGGCGGTGGGGTCACCATCGCCCTGATGTGCCTGACGGCGATCGGACAATCGGTGGCCTGGCCGAACGTCAGCGCGATGATCTCGCAGACCGCCGACCCCTATCGCCAGGGCCAGATCCTCGGCCTCAACAACGCAACCGGCGCCTTGGCCCGGGTGGTCGGACCATTCTGCGCGGGCCTCATCTTCCCGGTGCTGCTTGATGGTCCCTTCATCATGGGCGCCCTGGTGGTCGCGCCGGCGATCTTCCTGGCGCTGGCCGCCAGTCGCCGCGCCGCGGCCCAGCTCGCGGCTGAGAAGCAAACGGCGTCCACGTCATGACCCCTCCAGCGGGAGCGCCAGCGCCGCACGACGACAAGCGCGCGTTGGTCATCCTGCTGTCGGTGATCTTCCTGAACATCGCCGGCTTTGGCCTGGTCATTCCGCTGCTGCCATTCTTCGGCAAGGCGCTGAACGCGCCCGCCTGGCAGATCGCCCTGCTGTTCTCGATGTTCTCGTTCGGTCAGTTTCTGGGCGAACCCTTCTGGGGCCGGCTGTCGGACCGGGTCGGTCGCAGGCCGGTGCTGATCGTCACCATAGCCATCGCCGCGCTCTGTTATGTGGCCCTGGCCTTCGCGCCGAACATCTGGCTGGCCTTCGTCGCCCGGTTCGCGGGCGGCTTCTTCGCCGGCAACATCTCGACCCTGCAAGGCTGCATGGCCGACATCACCCCTCCGGAAAAACGCGCCGGGCGCATGGGGGTGATGGGCTCGGCGTTCTCCCTGGGCTTCATGACCGGTCCGGCGCTGGGCGGCCTGCTGGCCCATCCGGAGCTTGGCCCGATCGGCTTCCACATCCCGCTCTTTGCGGCCGCCGCGTTTGGCCTGACCTCGGCGGTCTGCGTGGCCCTCTTCGTGCGCGAGACCCGACCACCCACCGGCGAAGCCCGCCCAAAGGGCCGGCCGCCGGCCCTGCGCGACGCGATCGCCCATCCGATCATATCGCGGATCATGATCATCGGCTTCGTGATCGTCTCCGGTTTCGCCGGAATCGAGGCGACCTACGGCCTCTGGACTGAAGCCAAGTTCGGCTGGGGTCCGCGCGAGATCGGCTTCGCCTTCGTGGTCATTGGGGTCATTGGCGCCTTTGCCCAGGGGATGGGAACCGGCGCCCTGGTCCGCCGCTTCGGCGAGCCCCGCGTCCTGATCGCCGGCCTCACCCTTATGTGCATCGGCATGCTGGTGCAGTTCTCCTCGCAGGTCTGGCCGATGGCGGTTCTGGGCTTGGCCATTGTCGGCTTTGGCCAGTCGATCTGCTTCCCCAACCTGGTCGCGCTGATCTCGCTCTCTACACCGCCGGACCGGCAGGGGGAGATGCTGGGCCTGAACATGTCGAACAATGCGCTCGCCCGGATCGGCGGCCCGATCTATGCGGGCCAGCTCTTCTCACTGGTTTCGCCTGGCGCGCCGTTCGCGCTCGGCGCCTTCCTGATCCTGCCAGCCCTCGTCATGGCCTATCAGGTCATGAAGCTGCTCCCCAGGCGGACCTAGAACAGCGACGCCAGCAGGTTGATCGTCAAGGCCAGCACCACAGTGTTGAAGGTAAAGGCGACCAGTCCGTGCACCGTGCCGATGCGTCGGAGCGGCTTGGACGTGAAGGCGATATCGGCGGTCTGGCTGGCGACGCCGATGACCACCGAGAAGTGCACGAAATCCCAGTAGTCGGGGGCCTCGCCACCCGGAAACAACAGGCCCTGCGCATCATTGGGACTGTCGTGGTCAGGCGCGTAGTACTCGTGCGCATAGTGCAGGGCGAAGATCAGCTGCACCGTGAACCACGAGGCCGCTACTGTCGCGAACACCAGGGCGACCCTCAACGCCCGGATCAGCCCCTCATCGGCCTTGGCGGCGGAAAGCTCGGCGGCGATCACCCAGATGCTGGCCGCCGCGGCGGTGATCACCAACGCCAGGATCACGCCCTGCCCCTGATCCTGAGTGGCCGCGGTCGCGCGGATCTGGCCGACGTCGGCCCGCCACATCATGTGGATCGCCGCGGCGATGAAGGTCAGGCAGGTCGCGTCCCACGCCAGGATCGCCGAGGTGACAATGCTGAGGCCCGTCGGCAGCAGCAGGCATAGGACCCAGACGCAGGCGCCGGCCAGCACCGACAGCAGCAGCCTGGGCCGCGCCTTGAACGGGGCCAACATGCCGGAGCGGCGCTGCGACTTGGCTTGCCCTGCAGGCGTGGTGGTCATCGCAGCCTCGCTCCAGCCCTGTTGAAACCTCTATACCGCCGGGGCCCGAGTCGCCGCAGCGCGGACTCAAGCCCTTGCCTTTCTTCGGCCTTTCACGTAAACGCCCCGCTCTTCGGAGTCGTCTGGCCAAAGGCATGCCAGGGCGACTCGTCAATACGCCAGAGGACGGGGTTAGCGCTCCGTAAGAGAAATGCCCAAACTGAAGACCAAGTCAGGCGTTAAGAAGCGCTTCAAATTGACTGCGACCGGCAAGCTGAAAGCCGGCGTGGCGGGCAAGCGTCACCGCTTGATCAACCACAGCGCGAAGTACATCCGTCAGAACCGCGGCACCAAGGTGATGAGCGAAGCTGATACGAAGATCGTCAAGCTTTGGCTCCCCTACGGCCTCTAAGGAGAACTGACACATGGCTCGCGTCAAACGGGGCGTAACCGCCCACGCCAAGCACAAAAAAGTTCTCGAGCAGGCCAAGGGTTTCTATGGCCGCCGCAAGAACACCATCCGCACGGCCAAGGCCGCTGTGGACAAGGCCGGGCAGTACGCCTACCGCGACCGTAAGGTCCGGAAGCGTAACTTCCGCTCGCTGTGGATCCAGCGCATCAACGCTGCGGCCCGCCTCGAAGGCTTCACCTATTCCCAGTTTATCTACGGCCTTGATAAGGCCGGGATCGAAATCGACCGCAAAGTCCTCTCGGACATCGCGGGCAACGATCCGGTCGGGTTCAAGGCCATCGCCGACAAGGTTCGCACCGCGCTGGCTTGAGGCCCTTTGAGTCCGACGACTTAACTGAGCATTCGAGAAGCCCTCCGGTGAGAACCGCCGGAGGGCTTTTTGCTGCCCTCTTCACGCGTCCCGTCCGTTCCCTTAGACGAGCCCGTCATGACCGCCCAACTCGAAGCTGAAATCACCGCCGCCATCGACGCCGCCGCCGATGGCCAGGCGCTGGAAGCCGTGCGCGTCGCCGCGCTCGGCAAGTCCGGCTCCGTCTCGGACCTGCTGAAGTCGCTGGGTTCGATGAGCCCCGACGAGCGCCGGGAGCGCGGCCCGCAGATCAACGGCCTGCGCGACCGCGTGGCCACCAAGATCGCCGAGAAGAAGACTGCTCTGGAGGCCGCCGAACTCGACGCCAAGCTGGCCGCCGAACGCGTCGATCTCTCGCTGCCCGCGCCGCCGCGCCGTCGCGGCTCGATCCACCCGACCATGCAGGTCATGGACGAAATGATCGCCGTCTTCGCCGAGATGGGCTTCTCCGTCGCCGAAGGCCCGGACATCGAGACGGACTTCAACAACTTCACCGCCCTGAACTTCCCGCCCAAGCACCCCGCGCGGGAGATGCACGACACCTTCTTCCTGCCCGAAGACGCCAATGGCGAGCGCAAGGTCCTGCGCACCCACACCAGCCCGGTGCAGGTGCGGGTCATGCACAAGGTCAACGAGAAGCTGCCTGGCTGGATCGCCAACGGCCAGGAGCCGCCGATCCGCGTGATCGTGCCCGGCCGCACGTTCCGCAAGGACAGCGACCAGACCCACACGCCGATGTTCCACCAGATCGAAGGCCTGGTGATCGACAAGGCTATCCATATGGGCCACCTGAAGTGGACGCTGGAAACCTTCCTGAGCCGCTACTTCGAAACCCCGGACGTGGTCACCCGCTTCCGCCCGCACCACTTCCCGTTCACCGAGCCCAGCGCCGAGATGGACGTGCAGTGCGACCGCTCCGGCGGCGAGGTTAAGATCGGCCAGGGAACCGACTGGCTGGAGATCCTCGGCTGCGGGATGGTTCACCCGAACGTGCTGCGCAATGTCGGGCTCGATCCCGATGTGTGGCAGGGCTTCGCCTTCGGCTGCGGCGTCGATCGCCTTGGCGTCCTGAAGTACGGCATGCCCGATCTGCGCGACATGTTCGCCAGCGACGTTCGCTGGTTGGAGCACTACGGCTTCAGCCCCTACGCTACGCCGAGCCCAGCGACGGGCCTGAGCTGATGGGGGTGTCCGCCGCCCACGCTTCGTTGGAGCATTTTGCTTTCGGCGACAGCCCGGCCACCGCCGACGCACTCCTGGCTCTCGTTATTGAGGGCAAGAAGACCGCGACCTGCTGGGCGGCGTTGCAAGGCCTGAAGGGCAGCGAGTTCGGCGCGCGTTATGTCGTGCTCGACGGCGCCGCGCGGCCCCGCGCCGTCATCGAATCCACCGAACTGGTCCAGCGCCGCTTCGATGAGGTCGATCCCACCTTCGCCGCCGAAGAAGGCGAAGGCGATCTCAGCCGGGCTCACTGGGCCACAGTTCACGAAGACTGTTTCACACGCGAAGGCACCTACGCGCCCGACATGCTGCTCTGGTGCGAGCGCTTCCGCCTGGTCGAGATTATCGGCGAAGGAGCCGATCAATGAAATTCACGCTCTCCTGGCTCCGGGATCACCTGGACACCACCGCCACCGCTCAGCAGGTGGTCGACGCCATGACCATGGCCGGCCTTGAGGTCGAGCATGTCGACGATCCGGCCGCCAAGCTGGCGGCGTTTTCAGTCGCCAAGATTGTCGAGGCGGTGCAGCACCCCAACGCCGACCGGCTGCGGGTCTGCCAGGTCGAAACCAGGGATGGCCGCAAGGAGATCGTCTGCGGCGCCCCGAACGCCCGCGTCGGCCTGACCACCATCTACGCCCCCATCGGCGCCTATGTGCCGGGCCTGGGCGTCACCCTGGTCGAGAAGCCGGTGCGCGGCGTGGTTTCCAACGGCATGCTCTGCTCGGCCTCCGAGCTTGAGACCGCCTCGGAATCCGATGGCATCATGGAATTGCCGGACGACCTCGCCGTCGGAACCTCGGCCGCCGAAGCGCTCGGCCTCGAAGCCGTCATCGACTTCGAAGTCACCCCTAACCGCCCCGACTGGCTGGGCGTCGTGGGCATCGCCCGCGACCTGGCCGCCGCCGGTTTGGGGACACTGAAAGACGTCGGCGTCGCCAAGACCCCGGGCAAGTTCCCCAATCCCGTCGAGATCCGCCTGGACGGCGCAGGCGCCTGTCGCCAGTTCTCCGGCCGGCTGATCCGCGGCGTGAAGAACGGCCCATCGCCCGCGTGGCTGCAAAAGAAGCTGACCTCGATCGGCCTGCGCCCCATCAACGCCCTGGTCGATGTCACGAACCTGATCACCTACGACCGCGCCCGGCCGCTGCATGTCTATGACGCCAGCAAGCTGACGGGCGGCTTCATCGAGGCGCGCCTCGGCCGCGAGGGGGAGAGCTTCGAGGCGCTAGACGGTAAGACCTACGCGATCACCCCCGACATGACCGTCATCGCCGACGGCTCGGGCGTGATCGGCCTGGGCGGCGTCATGGGCGGCCTCAGCACCGGCAGTGCAGACGAAACCACCGACGTCTTCGTCGAGAGCGCCTGGTTCGACCCGATCTCGACGGCCCAAACCGGCCGCGCCACCGGCATCAATTCCGACGCCCAGTATCGCTTCGCGCGCGGCGTCGATCCCGAGAGCCTGGTTCCGGGCCTGGAGCTGGCGACCAAGCTGATCCTGGAACTCTGCGGCGGCGAGCCGTCGGAGATTTCGGTGACGGGCGAAGCCTTGCCCCGCCCGGCGGCCATTGAATTCGACCGTGGCTACGTGAAGAAGCTGGCGGGCCTGGACCTGCAGCCGCAGCGGATCGACGACATCCTGCGCGACCTAGGCTTCACGATCGACGGCGACGTCGTCGCACCGCCCTCGTGGCGCCGCGACGTCGAGGGCAAGGCCGACCTGGTCGAGGAAGTGGCGCGCATCGAGGGCTACGACGCCCTGCCCGCCCTACCGCTTCCGGAGATGCCGCCGATCGCCGGCGGCGTGCTGACCGCGCGCCAGTCGCGAATCCGCGCGGGCCGCCGCGCCATGGCCGCCAAGGGCTATGCCGAGACCATTACCTGGAGCTTCACGAAGCGTGAGACCGCCCGCCTGTTCGGCGGTGGCCAGGATGAGCTGGTGATCACCAATCCGATCGCCTCGGACCTGGACTGCATGCGTCCCTCGATCCTGCCGAACCTGATCGAGGCGGCCGGCCGCAACGCCCGTCGCGGCTTCCCTGACGTGGCGCTGTTCGAGATCGGCCCGCTGTATCGGGGCGATCAGCCTGCCGACCAGCTGACCAGCATCGCCGCCATCGTCGCGCCGCGCCCGCCCCGTCGCTGGGACGGCGCCAAGACCGACGCCCTGTTCGATCTGAAGGCCGACCTGATGTCCTTGCTGGATGATCTGGGCGCGCCGACCGCGTCGCTGCAAGTCGCCCAATCGGGGCAATCGGACTGGTGGCATCCAGGTCGTTCGGCCGCGCTGCGCCTGGGCAAGAACACCGTCGTCGAGTTCGGCGAGATCCACCCACGCATCCTGAAAGCGCTGGACGTCGAGGGGCCTATCCTGGCCTTCGAACTGATTGTCGACGCCCTGCCCGAGCCGAAGAAGAAAGCCACCAAGACCAAGCCGGCCTTGGAGCTTTCGCCGCTCATGCCGCTGTCGCGCGACTTCGCCTTCGTGGTCGAAGGCGGGGTGGCCGCCTCGGACCTGACCAAGGCCGTGGCCGGCGCCGACAAGGTGCTGATCACCCAGGCCCGAGTGTTCGACGTCTATCAGGGGCCTGGCGTGCCCGATGGCTTCAAGTCGGTCGCGGTGGAGGTTCTGCTGCAACCGCGCGACAAGACCCTCACCGATGCCGAGATCGAGGCCCTGTCGGCCAAGGTCGTGGCCGCCGCTGAAAAGGCCGTAGGCGCCAAACTGCGGGTGTGATGCCCCTATTCCCTCTCCCTCGGGAGAGGTTAGGTGAGGGGGCGGCGCGTAGCGGCGCTATAGGGCCGCTACGCCACTGCGTCGGGGCAGTTGCTTCCCTCACCCGACCTCTCCCAAAGGGAGAGGAGATGAGGTCCTAGAACGGCAGAACCCGTTGCTTCCGGCTGAAGCCCAGATAGCCGACATTGGCGCCTAGGCGCAGGCCGACGCCGGTGCGAATCGGCGCGATGGTGACATCGTCCGAGCGCAGGTAGTTCACGCCCAGGCCGGCGATGAAATAGGCCGCGCCCTCGACGCCCGGGAAACGCTGGAAGATCACTTCCGGGTACTGGAGATTGTAGCAGAGGGTGAAGACCCGGCTGGCGTTGCCGCCGAAATCCCAACCCACCGAGGGACCTTGCCAGAAGACTTCGATGGGCTCGCGGTTCTTCATATAGAGCAGGCCACGGCCATACCGCGCGCCGCCCACGAAGGCGCCTGACGCCTCTTCGCCGGCGATGTAGGCGGTCGGCTTGCCGTTGTCCTGGAACACCCGCTCGATCGCGCCACCCGCTGCCTCGGCGCCAACGCCGAGGAAATCGGACACGTTGTTGACGATCTCGTCGCGGTTATAGGTTTCGGCCTTCCCGGCCGAATAGCTCGGATTGGCGGTCGCGCTGGGCGTGGGCGAAGGCGGCGAACCGGGCCCCCCAGGCTGAGCAGACGCGCAGCCCGCTACGCCAAGCGTGGCCATTCCCGAAACGATAAGCGTACGGCGATCCATGTGTCGCAAAATCCTCGAAGCTTGAACGAGCCTCACATCCCCAGAGGGCATGAATGCGGCGGTCAGGCTTAACGCTGGATTAACCATGCGCGACGCCGCGCTCGCGATCTCGTGTGAATGTGCTAGAGGCAGCGGACCATGACGACGCCTCTGTCCCACATCCGCAATTTCTCCATCGTCGCCCACATCGACCATGGGAAATCGACGCTCTCCGATCGCCTGATCCAGGAAACTGGCGGCCTCACCAAGCGTGAGATGACCGAGCAGGTTCTGGACAACATGGAGATCGAGCGCGAGCGCGGCATCACCATCAAGGCCCAGACCGTCCGCCTCGACTACAAGGCCAAGGACGGCGAGACCTATGTCCTGAACCTGATGGACACGCCCGGCCATGTCGACTTCGCCTATGAGGTCAGCCGCTCGCTGGCCGCCTGTGAAGGCTCGATCCTGGTCGTGGACTCCTCGCAAGGCGTCGAGGCCCAGACCCTGGCCAACGTCTACCAGGCGATCGACAACAATCACGAGATCGTCCCGGTCCTCAACAAGATCGACCTGCCCGCGGCCGAGCCGGACCGGGTGCGCCAGCAGATCGAGGACGTGATCGGCATCGACGCGTCCGAAGCCGTGCTCTGCTCGGCCAAGACCGGCGAAGGCATCGCCGAGGTGCTGGAGGCGGTCATCGCCAAACTGCCGCCGCCCAAAGGCGACCGCGATGCGCCGCTGAAGGCGCTGCTGGTCGACGCCTGGTACGACCCCTATCTCGGCGTCGTGGTCCTGGTGCGCGTGCTCGACGGCGTCCTGCGCTCGGGCATGAAGGTGCGGATGATGAACGCCGGCGCCACCCACCAGGTGGACAAGATCGGCGTCTTCACTCCCAAGCAGACCGAAGTCGATGAACTCGGCCCGGGCGAGATCGGCTACATCACCGCCCAGATCAAGCAGGTGGCCGACGCCGCGGTCGGCGACACCATCACCGAGGAAAAGCGCCAGACCGAAAAGGCCCTGCCCGGCTTCCGCGTCGCCCAATCGGTGGTGTTCTGCGGCCTGTTCCCGGTGGACGCCGCTGATTTCGAGGACCTGCGCGCCGCCATCGGCCGCCTGCGCCTGAACGACGCCTCCTTCACCTACGAGATGGAAACCAGCGCCGCGCTGGGCTTTGGCTTCCGGTGCGGATTCCTGGGGCTGCTGCACCTGGAAATCATCCAGGAGCGACTCAGCCGCGAGTTCGACCTCGACCTGATCGCGACCGCGCCGAGCGTGGTCTACAAGATCCATATGAACGACGGCTCGGAGATCGAGCTGCACAATCCGGCCGACATGCCGGACCCGGTGAAGATCACCAGCATCAGCGAGCCCTGGATCAAGGCGACGATCCTGACGCCGGACGAATATCTCGGCTCGGTCATCAAGCTCTGCCAGGACCGTCGCGGCGAGCAGCGCGAGCTGTCGTACGTCGGATCGCGCGCTTTAGTGGTCTACGACCTGCCGCTGAACGAAGTGGTCTTCGACTTCTACGACCGCCTGAAGAGCGTCTCGAAGGGCTACGCGTCGTTCGACTACGCGATTGAAGGCTACCGTGTCGGCGACCTGGTGAAGATGTCGATCCTGGTCAATTCCGAACCCGTCGATGCGCTGTCGATGCTGGTCCACCGCGACCGCGCCGAGACGCGCGGCCGCGGAATGGTCGAGAAGATGAAGGACCTGATCAGCCCGCACCAATTCCAGATCCCGCTGCAAGCGGCGATCGGTGGCCGGATCGTGGCCCGCGAAACCATCCGCGCCCTGCGCAAGGACGTGACGGCCAAGTGCTACGGCGGGGACATGAGCCGCAAGCGCAAGCTGCTGGACAAGCAGAAGGCCGGCAAGAAGCGCATGCGCCAATTCGGCAAGGTCGAGATTCCGCAGGAAGCCTTCATCGCCGCACTGAAGATGGACGCCGACTAGCGCCTAGAATCCCTCTCCCATTGGGAGAGGAGAAGGCGCTCGCGATTGCTCAACCCGCCGGGCCTTGCCTAAAAAGAGCCCCGAAGCTTCGCCATGAGGCGTCGACATCATTCGGGGGAGCCACCCATGCGCAAGATAATCATCCTCACCGTGACCGCCGCCGCCCTGCTGACGGCCGCCTGCAACACTGTCGCGGGCATTGGCCGGGACGCCCAGGCCGCCGGCGCCGCCGTGGCCGGCGCAGCCGACGACATGAAGCGCTAGGCGTCTTCCTCGCGCGACGCCTCCTCGGCGATCTTGGCCTTGTCGCTCGGCGGCACGACCGCCGGGTGAGCCTCGCGCGAACTGTCCTCGCCGGGCGTTGTCGGCCCGGTATGCCCGTGCGGGTCCTTTTCGCGAGGGGATTTACGCTCGTCGGTCATGGCCAAAGTCCTTCCATCAGAGGAAAGGCTTAAGGTCGCCGGGACGTTCCCGCATGCTGGCGTCTCCTAGGCATGCGACGGCAAGCCCCCTTTCATCTGAGAGCGCCAGGGCGCATACGAGCCCTCGTCAGCTTTCAGGCGCCATGTAGATGTTTATCCGCTCGATGCTTCGCGGCCTGAAGGGCCGGTGCCCCGCCTGCGGCGAGGGCAAGCTCTTCTGGCGTTACTTGAAGGTCGAGCCGCGCTGCGGCGAATGCGGCCATGACCTGGCGAAATATCCCGCTGATGACGGCCCGGCCTATTTCACCATCCTGATCGTCGGCCACTTGATCGTCGGCCCGCTGCTGTTCTTCCCCATCATCTGGGAAGCGCCGACCGCGATCGTGCTGCCGGCCACCCTGATTCCACTGGCGGCCGTCACGCTTCTGCTGCTGCCGGTGGTCAAGGGCTGGTTCATCGGGCTGCTCTACGCTCTGAAGATCAAAAACACCGACGCCACGATCCACACCGCCGACATCGCCGACTAGGGGTCGCCTGGAACCGCCGCCGTGGCGGATCGTTCGTTTCGCCTGGCCGGCCGCGTGGCGCCGGCTCCCTAAGGGAGACGAACCATCATGGGCGTTGGGACAATTCTGCTCATCATCCTGGTCCTGTTGTTGATCGGCGCCTTGCCGACCTGGGGCCACTCGCGCTCCTGGGGCTACTTCCCCGCCGGCGGCCTTGGCCTGGTGCTGGTGATCGTGCTGATCCTGGTGCTGATGGGACGCATCTAGCCTTCCTCCGCAACGGCCCCTAGCATCCCCCGCAAAATATCGGGGGAAACTGCATGACGGCCGCGGAAACGGGGATCGACGCCCAGGCGCCGAGCGATTTTCTGACACCGGGCCTCACGCCCGTGCAGCGTCTGCGCGCGATCCTCGGAGGTTCGGCCGGCAATCTGGTCGAGTGGTACGACTGGTTCGCCTACTCGTCCTTCACCCTCTATTTCGCCCATCATTTCTTCCCGAAGGGCGACCTGACCGCGCAGTTGCTGCAGGCTGCCGCCATCTTCGCGGTGGGCTTCCTGGCCCGGCCGATCGGGGCCTGGCTGATGGGCCTTTATGCCGACCGCGCCGGCCGCAAGGCGGCGCTGTCGCTTGCCGTCGCCATGATGTGCGCCGGCTCTCTGATCATCGCCGTCGCGCCCAGCTACGCCATGGTCGGCGCCGCCGCGCCCGTCATCCTCCTGCTGGCGCGCCTGCTGCAGGGTCTGTCGGTCGGCGGGGAGTATGGCGCCAGCGCCACCTATATGTCGGAGATGGCCGGTCGGGCGCGGCGCGGCTTCTGGTCCAGCTTCCAGTACGTAACCTTGATCATGGGCCAACTCCTGGCCTTGGCCGTGCTGATCATCCTCCAGAACGTCATGGACAAGGCCGACCTGTTGGCCTGGGGCTGGCGCATTCCCTTCCTGATCGGCGCCGTTTTGGCGGTCGTGGTGTTCTGGATCCGCAGCAGCCTGGACGAGAGCCCCTCGTTCCTGGCGTCCAAGGAGAGCGGCGCCCCGCGGTCGACCACCATGCTGCTGTTCCTGAACCACCCGCGCGAGAGCGCGATCATCTTCTGCCTGACCGCCGGCGGCTCGCTGGCCTTCTACGCCTACACGACCTACATGCAGAAGTTCCTGGTCAACACCTCGGGCTTCTCCAAGAACACCGCGACCACGATCACTGCGGCGGCCCTCTTCATCTTCATGTGCTGCCAGCCATTGTTCGGCTACCTGTCCGATCACCTGGGCCGACACCGCACCATCGCCTTTGCGTTCGGCGCCGGCGCCCTGCTCACCTACCCGGCCATGAGCGCCATCGCCGGGACTGACAACGCCTTCGTCGCCTTTGGCCTGATGACCCTGCTGCTGGTCGTCCTGTCGGGTTACACCTCGGTCAGCGCGTTGGTGAAGGCCGAGCTGTTCCCCGCCCACGTGCGCGCCCTGGGCGTCGCCCTGCCCTACGCCATCGCCAACGCCCTGTTCGGCGGCACGGCGGAATATGTTGCGCTGTGGTTCAAGCAGCAGGGTATGGAAAGCGGCTCCTACATCTATGTGTCGGCGATCATGGCGGTGGCGTTCATCGTCGCCGTGCGCCTGCGCAACACCAACCGCGAAAGCCTGATCACCGAGGACTGAGGCCATGGACATCCTTAAAGCCCTCTCTGTGTCCGACATGGTGGCCCTGGCGATCTTCGCGCTCGCCTGGATGGCCTATGAACCGCTGCTGCACGCGGTCGGCGGCAACAAGGGCGTGATCAACACCGACATGACGGCGATCCGCGCGGCCTGGATGCGGACCATGGCGGCGCGCGAGAACAAGTTCATGGACGGCCAACTGCTGGGACACACCCTCAACTCAGCCTCGTTCTTCGCCTCCTCCAACCTGATCCTGATCGCGGCGGCGGCCGGGGTGCTGTTCGGCGGCGAAGGCGCCTTCCGCAGCGTGTCCAGCCTGATGGTCCTCAAGACCTCGTCGCGGCTGCTGTTCGAGGCCCAGATCGCGTTGGTCCTGCTGGCCCTGGCGCGCGGCCTGCTCGATTTCATCTGGGCCATCCGCCAGATGAACTACTGCCTGGCCGTGATCGGCGCGGCGCCGGAAACCGACGACAAGGCCTTCCAGCGCGCCTATGGCGACACCGCCGCCCGGCTGCTCAATCCGGCGCTATCGTCGTTCAACCGGGGTGTTCGGGGATACTATTTCGCCCTCGCCGCCGCCGCATGGCTGTTTGGTCCGGCGGCCTTCATCCTCACCACCTTGGCGGCCATGACTCTGCTGTTCACGCGCCAGCGCCGGTCTCCCGCCGCGCGGGCGGTCGGCGATCTGCGGCGGATGCTGGAAAAGCTCTAGGCCAGGCCGAGCTCGGCCCGCAGCTTGCGGGTCAGTTTCGCCGCGATCAGTTCGTGGGACGTCGTGAGCCAGCTGACGGCCTCGTCGGGCGTAAAGCTAACGAGATCGACCAGCACCCAATGGCCCTTGGCCAAGTACGGCGCTTGGCGGCCGGGGCCATCGTCGGTCAACACCATAAAGCCGATCTCAGTCACCTTGAACGATAGGCCGCCGGCCAGGCCGCAGATCGCAAACACCTTGCCGCCGACCTTGTAGACATCGGCCCCGCCCCACTGGACGACCTTCGTCGCAGCCGGCAGCGCCATCGCCACGGCCTCCACGTCCTCGCGGGTCATGCCAGGCCGTTGTCCGCGCCGTAACGGAAGTGCTCCGACATCAAGCCTGAACGCCCACGCCTATCGGGCAGGTCACGCCGGTGCCGCCGATCCCGCAATAGCCGTTCGGGTTCTTGGCCAGGTACTGCTGGTGATAGTCCTCGGCGAAGTAGAACTCCGGCGTCTCGGCGATCTCGGTGGTCACAGCGCCATAGCCCTTGTCCGACAGCGCCTGCTGGTAGGCCTGAAGCGAAGCCGCGGCCGCAGAGGCCTGGGCGTCATTGTGGACATAGATGCCCGAACGGTACTGGGTGCCGATGTCGTTACCCTGGCGCATGCCCTGGGTCGGGTCGTGGTTCTCCCAGAAGACCTTCAGCAAATCCTCATAGGTGACCACCCGCGGATCATAGACCACGCGCACCGCCTCGGTATGACCGGTGCGACCGCTGCACACCTCTGCATAGGTCGGGTTCGGGGTGATGCCGTTGACATAGCCCACGGCCGTCACCCAGACGCCGGGGACCACCCAGAACTTGCGCTCCACGCCCCAGAAGCAGCCCATCGCGAAGTCGGCGATCTCCAGGCCGTCCGGATAGGGACCCTTCAATGGCCGACCATTGATGAAATGGGTCTCTGCGGTGGGCAGCGGGTTAGAGCGGCCCGGCAGGGCGGTGTCGATGGTCGGAAGGTCGAGGTTCTTTTTGGCGAAGAGCATGGGGGCGCGCCTGATCGATGGGGTTTGGACCAGAACATAGGAGCCCCGGCCGGCGAATGCACGCGCCACGCCGCCAAGCCCACCTCGCCGCAGCCCGCAACACCTTGCCAGGCAGGGCTTTGCGGTCGGAAATTGAAAAGCCTGTGCGTCGCGGCCTGACAGCGCTTGCTCGCGAGGACTTCATGAGTATATTGCGCGCCTTCCGCGAGGGGTCTCACCGCCTCTCAGGGCCTGTGGTGAGGTGGCGGAGTGGTCGATCGCGCACGCTTGGAAAGCGTGTTTACGGGAAACCGTAACGAGGGTTCGAATCCCTCTCTCACCGCCAACACCTTTCGATAATCCACTCGCCTGATTTCGAGGTTGGAACTCTGGGGGCCACGGCTCCTGGCGCGCACATCTTTGGAATCACCTCTTGGGCTACTCCAGCGAGGACGATGTTGCGGACCTTATCGTTTAGGCGGCAGCAGCCACCTCTGACGACAATCGCGAGGACACTTAGCGCGGTCTCCTTTTGTTCTTTTCTCCTGGAAACCGTCAAGCTACGATCGGTCATGGACATGCTGATTGATACGTCTGACCTCCCCTTCGGTCGTGATCTCGACTACGAGAGCGCCGACGAGGTCGAGCAGTTGGATGCTCTAGCGGCAGAGGCAAAAGCGTTCGTCCAGAACGACAGCTTCGCGCGAATTTCGAAGCTCACGCTCGCTTTCGGCGTAGTGCCCATTCTTGGGCTCTTTCTGGTCCGTTTCGAGAATCCCCGAAAACCTGAAGACACGGAACGGTGGGCGGTGGTCGGTGACCTGCCCTCTATGCATTTTGAAACGGACGATACTCCGACGCCGGCCCTCGCCTTACGCCTCTACTGCGCAATCGCGCAGGACTGGGCCGACAACGTCATTGCTGGCCGCGACCTGTCAGACAGCTACCCAATCGAGGTAGCGCCGACGCCCGAACACGCCGAGATGCTGCTTGGCCGCATCGCCTTCATTCGGCAAGAGGTTATCCCTCTCGCTGAGCCGCGCACCGGCCCGTAGGAACCTGCTGGCTGGGGCGCCGACCGGCGGATAAAGCCGTGCGTTTCCGCCGCCACCGCGACGGCCTTCCAACTCACATCCGGAGTTGTCCGCCTAACCCTGGCGGCCCACGCAGCAATCTGTCACCAAATGGCTCCTCAAAGCCGCTTGCGGGGACAGCCAATGCGCGCCGAGGACAGACGGGTCGAACTGACCCTGCGGGGCGTGGCCCTGGGTTGCCTGATCACCGTCGTGTTCACGGCGGCCAATGTCTATCTGGGCCTGCGGGTGGGGCTGACCTTCGCCTCGTCCATCCCCGCCGCCGTGATCTCCATGGCCCTGCTGAGGGCGCTGAAGACCTCGACCATCTGGGAGAACAACATCGTCCAGACGGTAGCCTCGGCCGCCGGGACGCTGTCATCGATCATCTTCGTGCTGCCGGGCCTGGTGATGGTCGGCTGGTGGACCGGCTTCCCGTTCTGGACCTCGTTCTGGATCTGCGTGATCGGCGGGGTCCTGGGGGTGATGTACACCATCCCCCTGCGCCGGGCCCTGGTGACCAATTCCACCCTGCCCTATCCCGAAGGCCGCGCCGCGGCCGAGGTGCTGAAGGTCGGTTCGGCCTCTCGGGACGCCAGCGGCGGTGGCGAGGCCAAGGCCGGACTATGGGCGGTGCTGGTGGGATCCATCGCCTCGGCCGCCGTGGCCGCGGCGGTAGCGATGCGATTGCTGGCGGGCGAGATCGCCTATTGGTTCAAGCCCACCGCCACCACCGCGACCGGCATGGCGGGCGGTCTGCAGCTGGCCCTACTGGGCGCGGGGCACCTGATGGGCATCGCGGTCGGCATGGCGATGCTGGCGGGCCTGATCATCGCCTGGGGCGTGGCCGTGCCGGTCATGACCTATCTGCATCCCGTGGCCACGGGCAGCGCCGCCGAGATCGCCCAGGCGGCCTGGGCGCCCAATGTCCGCTTCATCGGCGCCGGCGCCATCGGGGCGGCGGCGATCTGGACGCTGGCCAAGTTGGCTGCGCCGGTCTGGGCGGGCCTGGCCTCCGCCATGCGTGCGTCAAGCATCCGCTCCAGCGGCCAGGGTGAAAGCCTGCCGCGCACCGAGCGCGACATCCCGATCTGGATCGTGGGCGCCACCATCCTTGGCAGCCTGGTCCCGCTGGCCGTGCTGTTCCACTCGTTCCTTTCGGCCGGGCCATTGGAGTCGATGCTGGCGCCGCTGATCGTCGGCGGGGTGCTCTACGTCGTCGTCGCCGGCTTCCTGGTCGCGGCGGTGTGCGGTTACATGGCCGGGCTGATCGGCTCGTCCAACAGTCCGGTGTCGGGCCTGGCCATCCTGTCGGTGCTGGGCGCGGCTCTATTGCTGGTGGCGCTGGCGGCAAAGACGGTCGGCCCCACCGGCCATGCGGCGCTGGTCGCCTATGCCTTGTTCGTCACCGCCGTGCTGCTGAACGTCGCCACCATCGCCAACGACAATCTGCAGGATCTGAAGACCGGCCAACTGGTCGACGCCACGCCTTGGAAGCAGCAGGTGGCGCTGATCATCGGGGTCGTGGCCGGGGCCTGCGTGATCCCGCCTATTCTCGACGTCCTGAACAAGGCCTTCGGCTTCGCCGGTGCCGCGAACCTCGACACCATTTCCGACCAGCCGCTGGCCGCGCCGCAGGCGGTGCTGATCTCGACCCTGGCCAAGGGCGTCATCCAGGGCGACCTGCCCTGGACCTATATCGGCGTCGGCGCCGTGCTCGGCCTGGCGCTGGTCGTGATCGACGAATTGCTGCGGCGCACGGGCAAGTACAGCCTGCCGCCGCTCGGCGTCGGCATCGCGATCTACCTGCCCGCCGCCGTGACCTTGCCGGTGGTGATCGGGGCGGTGATCGGCTGGACCTACGACCGCTGGGCGGCGAAGAAGCCGAACGGCGCGGCCGCCCAGCGGATGGGCGTGCTGCTGGCCTCCGGCTTCATCGTCGGGGAGAGCCTGTTCAACGTGGCGCTGGCCGGCTTCATCGTGGCGACCAACAATCCCTCGCCGATCGCGGTGGCCCCGGCCAGCTTCCCCGAGCAGTTCATGTGGGCGGGCGCCGGCGTCTTCGCCCTGATCGTGCTCGGCCTCTATCTCTGGACCGAGCTGAAGTCCCGCGACTTCCTGCTGATCGAGGCCGACTAGTCCTCGACGTCGGCCTCCGGCCGGTCGTCGCCGGACGAGACCTCGGCGTGCCAACGCCCTTTCTCGTCCTCATATTCGATGCTGGTCGTCGTGCCCGGCCGCACCTGCTCGCGCGCGGCCGTGTGGGCCGCGTGCGAAGCCGCATCGTGGCTGGCGAAGGTTTCCGAATAGGTGTCGCCGACCTTGTAGGCCCAGCCACCGTCGTGTTCGACAATCTCGTACTTCACCGCAGACATGGCCGCTCCGCTTTCCTGGGACGCCTAGCCTGCAAGAAGGCTCGCGCTTGAGCCGACTTGCAAGCGGCGCCGCAGAAGCAGCCCGGCGATCAGGCCTGCTTCTTGGTCTTGCGTTCGTCCCGGATGCGCTCGATCGGATCGAGCACATAGGCGAAGTCCTGGCGGCGGAAGCTGCGGAACAACAGGATCACGCCGCTGAGCGCCAGCCAGGTCACGCCGCTGCCGACCGTGATGATCAGCGGGTGATTGAAGCTCTCACGCTTGGTGTAGTCCATGATGTGGATCATCCAGAAGATGTCCCATAGCCGCCAGGTGTTGTTGCGTCGCTCCAGCACCTCGCCGGTCGTCGTCGACAGCAGCAGGGTGGTCTGCTCCTTGTCGGCGAACTCTACGCGCCAAAGCGGTAGCGGCAGCGAACGGGTCTCCACGTCGCCTGTCTCGACCTTGCGGATCGAGGCCACCTTCTCAGGGCCGCTGAAGGCGGCGACCGCAAGCGCCGCGGCCTTCACCTCGTCGACGGCCACGGCCTGGCCGCTGACGGCGTCGATCAGCTTCACGCCGGTCGGCGTCGCCGCCTCATAGACGTAGCCCTCGCCGAGCGGCCTCAGCTTCAGCGCGTGGATGGGGCCACCGACCGCCTCGGCGACCCGAGCGAGCGTCACTGGCTCGGCGGGCGCGATGGCGGGAACCGGCGCGCGGACCGACGGCTCACCCGAGACCTTGTGGTGGTCTAGCAGGGCCATCATCGCGCCGCTGACCGACCAGAGGAGGAACTGCAGGCCCAGGATCAGGCCGAACCATTTGTGCAGGGTGCGGATCAGGAACATGGGGACCTCAGGCCGCGGCTTTTTTGCGCGCGCGGCGGCGGCGCCGGAAACTGTAGAGCAGGAGCCAGGCGCCGCTCGCCGAAGCGGCGACGGACATCCAGGTGGCGACACGCAGCAGCGTGTTGTTCATGTCGGTACGTTCTTCGTAGTCCATGATGTGGAACATCCAGACGAAGTCGAAGGTGCGCCAAAGATCGTGGCGCTTGGCCACCAGCTCGCCGGTCAGCGGCGAGATATAGAGGGTCGGCCGCCACAGACCGGCGAACTCGACGCGCCAGATCGGGACCGCCCGGTTCTTGATTTCGCTGGGCGCGACGTCGAGCAGCTCGATCTTCTCGATGCCTCCGACGCCTGCATAATAGGATAGGGCGCGATCTCGCGCGCCGGCCTCGTCGATAGGCGACAGCAGCTCGCCGCTACGCGCATCGAACAGCATGCGGCCAGGCACGGCGTCGACGACATAGACCGGCCGGCCAAGCTGGCTTTCCAGCTTCACCGAGCGCGTACCGCCCGGGATCAACGAACCAGGCTCGACCAGATCCTGCATGGCGATCGGCCGACGATCAGGCGCGCGCACCAGATGGTCGCCGTGGATCGTTTCGATGTGGATAGCGGTCATGTAGACGCCGCTGATCGTCCAGAACACGGCTTGGACGCCGATGATCAGGGCGAGCCACTTGTGGGTTTTTCGCGCCAGAGCTGGCAAGCGCATCTTGGTTTCTCTCAACGCGAAGCGTTTGAACGGTAGGTCGTCGGGCGGGAGTGGGGCCCCGCCCGACGCCTGGACAGCTGGCCTTAGTTGAACTGGTAGGTCAGCCGCACGTAGCCCCGGCGACCGAGCAGGTCGTAGGTCATGGTGTCAGTATTGCCGTCCGTATAGCTCTGGATGAACGGCGCCTTGCGGTCGAAGATGTTGTCGACGCCGAAGGCGATGTCGGCGGTCTTGGCGAAGCGATAGGCGACCTGAGCGTTGTGGTAGAACACCCGCGGCGACTGGTAGCCGATGTCTTTCGGCCCGGCGTTGAAGTCGATCGCCTTGCCGATCATCTGAACCGAATAGGTGCCGGTCCAGGTTTCATCCGTTACCGAGAAGCTGGCGTTCGAACGCCACTTCGGGAAGCCGCCGTTGCCGCCGCCGATATGGCCATCGAACTGGATAGGTTCGGCGCCGTCATAGGCGGTGATCAGGTACTCGCCGAGATAGGTCGTGTTCCAGTCGAGGCTGGCGCGCGTCGAGCCAATATCGAAGTCGTAGTGGATGCCGATGTCCACGCCCTTCATCTCTTCCTTGCCGGTGTTCACCGGGATGGAGGAGAGGAAGTTGACCTCGCCGGTCAGTGTGCTGCGGGTGTAGTTGGTCGGACCGCAGAACGGGTGGGTCAGACCGGCCGAGGCGTAGCAGACCGCCAGCTTGGTCGAGCCGGGGATCGAGCGGATCGCATCGGTGATCTTGATGTCGAAATAGTCGACCGTCACCGACAGGCCGCTGACCTGCGGCGGCGTGAAGACCACGCCGAGGGTCAGGGTCTTGGCCTCTTCAGGCTGCAGGTCGCTGTTGCCGCCGTTGGTGGTCAGGATGGTGTTGCCGAGCTGCTTGAAGCCGGCCGGAACGCCCGAAGCCTTGCAGTTGGCGACCAGGGTCGCGTTGCCGCTGGCGCTGTAGCCGCTGCACGGATCGGTGGTCGTCAGGTTGCCTTCGGACACGCCGCCGAACAGTTCCGGCACGCTGGGAACGCGGAAGCCGGTGCCGTAGGTGGCGCGCAGGCGCAGGCCGTCGATCACCGTCCAGTTCAGGCTGCCCTTGTAGGTCAGGTTGTCGCCGAATAGGTCGTAGTCCGAGTAGCGGACCGCCCCGTCGGCGACCAAGAGCTTCATCATCGGAAGGTCGGCGATCAATGGAGCCGAGACTTCCAGATAGGCTTCCTTGGCCTGCATCTTGCCAGAGATGGACTCCTGCTGGTTGGTGTTGCCGATGCCCAGGACCGTCAGGGCGTCGGGGTCGCGCCAGCCCTTTTCCTCGCGATAGAGCAGGCCCGCCGCGGCGCCGACCGGACCGGCCGGCAGCTCGAACATGGTGCCCGCGAAGTCGAGCGTCACGCTGCGCTGCTCGTTACCGCCGGTGTCGCGCGAGGTGTAGAGGATGTAGTCCAGCACCTCCTTGGACAGGCTTCCTTCGCCCAAATAGTCGCCGCACGGCGCGCCAGGCACGCAGCCC
This sequence comes from Phenylobacterium sp., assembly GCF_030681155.1. Taxonomy (GTDB): domain Bacteria; phylum Pseudomonadota; class Alphaproteobacteria; order Caulobacterales; family Caulobacteraceae; genus Phenylobacterium. The sequence goes on from NZ_JAUXXE010000015.1 coordinate 36,485, forward strand.
ATCGACTTCTGCACGCGCTCCAGGTTGGCGATGTTGGTCATCGCATCGATGCCGGTGTTGCGGCCCCAGTTCACCGCCGCTTCCCAGGTCCAATCGCCAACGACCTTGCCGCGGGCGCCGGCCACCAGGCGATAGGTGTCAGTTTCCTGGAAGAACTTGCGCGGGCCGCCTTCGCCGATCCGGCGAGCCAGCAGGACCAGGTCTTGGCCGGTCGGGTTGTTCGGGTTCGAGCCCTTGATGGTGAAGTCACGCAGCAGGTCGGGCGTGCCGTCCGGGTTGGTCGGACGGTGGGTCAGCCCGCCAGGCGTGGCCAGCTGGTTACTCTTGCGATGGGTGAAGAAGAATTCGCCGAACAGGGTTACGTCATCGGTCAAGTCGTAGTCGGCGAGGAAGGCGGTGCTGATCCGCTCGATGGGCGAGACCGCGTTCAGGAACGGGTTCGAGTTGAAGCCGTGCTTCGTGCCATTATAGGGCTCGTAGAACTGGCCGTCAGCGCCCGCCGTCTGGCTGAAGCTGACAATCCGGCCGTCGGCCAGCCGCGCGCGACCGCCGAGCGTGTTGCCGCTGTAGGAGCAAACCAGCTGCCCGCCGGACTCGCCGAGGGCGCAGGGCGCCCGGCTCGCCAGGTTGACGGCCTCGGTCTTCTGATAGGTGAGCGCGGCGGTCACGCCGCCACGGTCGCCGCGCATGCCCCACAGCAGATCGAGGGTGTATTCCTCGCCGTCGTTCTCGTCGGTCACGCCGTACTTGCCGGAGACCTTCAGGCCCTCGAAGCCATTGATGGTGATGATGTTGACCACGCCGGCCACAGCGTCCGCGCCGTAGATGGCCGAGGCGCCGTCCTTCAGGATGTCCATCCGACCGATGATCGCCGTCGGGATCATGTTGAGGTCGGGCGCGCTGTTGGCGCCGGTGCCGCCGTTCACGACGCGGCGGCCGTTGATCAGGGTCAGGGTGCGGTTGATGCCCAGGCCGCGCAGGTTGACCTGCGCCGTGCCGTAGCCGTTGCCGGTCCAGTAGGCGCTGGTTTGGCCGCCGGCGGCGCCGGCGGAGGCCGGAAGGCGTTGCAGCAGGGTTTCGACATTGGTGATGCCGGTGTTGGCGATCTGCTCCTGGTTCACGACCGTCGCGGGGCCGACGCCGCTGATGTCCACCCGCTTGATGCGGCTGCCGGTTACGACCACTTCCTCGACATCGCGCTCAGCGCTTTGGGCGAAAGCCTGGCCACCCACCATGGCCGTCGTCAGCAACGCGCTGGCGAACAGCAGATTCTTCGAAATACGGCGCATGCCGACCCCCTCAATCCCTAGAAGCCACAGCTCGACCCACCCAGCCCGCGCCCCTCATTCATCCAACTGTCTTGTGCCCAGCCCCCTGAGCGTCAAGACATGTATATACATATTAGACCGCCGTTAGCCGGCAAAAAATTCCCAAAAAACTCCCGATTTGATAAGATCATTCGATCATTGGCGATAGTTTTGGGGCGATCTTCCATGTTTTGATCCAATCGAAACCAGATCGTCGTTATTTTATCTTCTTCAAATATTCACATCCATCGAGACGAAAAGTCGCCCGATTGATCATTCAATGTGCAGACCGGATCACGATTAATGCGGGTGTGGGTTCGAGTATTTCAATCCATCCGCGAGTCTTTTGCAGGACTCGGATCCCGGAGCATCGCCCAAGGATGGAAATTAAACTCAAAATTGGCCAGAATCATTTACCAATCGCCAGGCGATAACCCGACGAAAGCCAATTATTACTTAAAATTTCTGGAAAGCCCTCCGCCACCCACGAAACCGTCCGACCATCCCAAAAGATGGCCGTTCGATAGGGATACGCACGGGCTAGCGCGATCCCTCATTTTGTCGCGACATGCCGTCGCGGCGGGGCACGCTTCGCAAGAGAGCCTGGCGGCGAGCGAACCTCGCGCCGCCGCCAGGATAGGCGACTAGAAGGGGCGGACGCCGACGATCACTTGGCCATTGAGCTGGAAGCGGATCTTCGCGCCGACCTTCATCTGACCGAGCAGCGCCTTGTCGGCGACCTTGAACGGCATAACCATGGCCGGCCAGTTCAGCGCCTTGATCGGATCATGGGCGAGCGTGACCGTGCCGGCCTTGGCGTCGATCTTCTTGACGACGCCGACACCCTCGACCGTGCCGGCGGCGGGCGCCGCGGCATGGGCCGAGTGATCGCCGTGCCCGGCGTGCTGGGCGGCGGCGGCGGTGGTCAGGGCGAACGAGGCGGCGAGCGCCAGAACGATGGTTTTCATTTCAATCTCCAGAGATAGACGCGGCTCTAGCCGCGGAATGATTGGGGTATTGGCGGGCGCTAGAACCAGGCGCGCACGCCGACGACAAAGGTGGTGCTGTCGCGGTCCTCGCCCGCCTCGCGGGCCAGATCGGCGGTCTCGCCGAACTTCCGCTCATGCATGACGCCGATATAGGGGCCGAACTCGCGCCGGAACTCGTAGCGCAGGCGTAGGCCAACCTCGGTGTCGGTGACGCCCGAACCGACGCCCAACTCACGAACCTTCTGAGCGGCGAGGCTAAGCTCGGCTCGGGGTTCAAGGATCAGCTTCTGGGTCAGGCGGAGGTCGTAGGAGCCTTCCAGCCGCGCCGAGAGGTCGCCTTTCTCGGACAGGAACGCCGCGCCTTCGAGCTCGAACCAATAGGGCGCGACCCCTTCGAAGCCGAGTGTCGCATAGGTGCGCGGGGGGCCGGGCTCGAAGTCGTGGCGGACCCCGGCCTGCCAGTCGAAATAGGGACCGATCGGGCGGGAATAGAGCGCCTGGAGTTCAGCGCTGTGCAGGTCGCCGCCCAGGACGCCTTCGCCCGACGACTTCAGCACCAAGCGATGCTCGTCGCCGCCATACCAAGCCTCACCTTCCCAGCCATAGCCATCATCGCCCGACTGGGGACGTATTTCGGCGGTCGAGATCATGACCTTCCAGGCCGTGCTCCCGCCGTGCTCGAGCGCCAGTTGCGCCCGTGCGGCGGCCATAGCTTCTGGGCTGTAGAAACGCTCAGCGGCCCGGTCCGTCGCGACCGGAGGCGCAGGCTGCGTCCCGATCACTACATCATCGGCGGCCGCCGGCATGGCCGACATGTCGTGACCAGCATGGGGATCGGCCGCGGCAGGCGCGGCCGGCATCGCGTGCCCCGCATGCGGGTCGGCTGGAGCCGCGGGCGCGGACATGACATGCCCGGCGTGCGGATCGGCGACGGGCGCGGCGTGCTGCGAGTGGTCGATTTGCGCCAAGGCGGGGGTGGATAGGACGAGCGGCGCCAAGCCGATCAACATCAACCGGTTCATGCGGTGCCTCCATCGAGCGGCCGCACGGTGACGACGTTGAACATGCCGGCGTGCATGTGGAAAAGCAGGTGGCAGTGGAACGCCCAGTCCCCCGGCTCGTCCGCCGTCAGGTCGAAGGCGACCTTGCCGCCCGGCAGCACATTGACCGTGTGCTTGCGCGGATTGTGCCCCGGTTTTCCGGTGACCACCTCGAAGAAGTGGCCGTGCAGGTGGATGGGGTGCGCCATCATCGAGTCGTTGACCAACACCACCCGGACCCGCTCGTTGAAGCGGAATGGAATGGGGGCCTTCAGCTCGCTGTATTTCTCGCCGTCGAACGACCACATGAAGCGTTCCATGTTGCCGGTGAGATGGATCTCCATCTCACGCGCCGGTGGCCGCGGATCGGGGTTCGGGTCCAGCGAGGCGAGGTCGGTATAGACCAGCACCTTGTGGCCGACATTCTCCAACCCCTGACCGGGATCGCCGGTGCGATCGGCCGGCATCGGCGAGATCATCTGCACCCCAGGGCCGGTCTTGACCTGCGGCGCGTTGCGCGGATCCAGCATCATCGCGCTGTGATCCATATCGCCATGATCCATGCCCGCCATGCCGGACATATCCATGCCCATGTCACGCATGTTGAGCAGCGGACGCTCGCGCAGCGGCGGGACGGCGGCGACCATGCCCGGGCGCGGCGCAAGGGTGGCGCGGCCCATGCCCGAGCGGTCGGCGGCCTCGGCCACCAGGGTGTAGGCTTGGTCTTCGGTCGGCTGGACGATGATGTCGTAGGTCTCCGCCGGCGAGATCTGGAACTCGTCGACGGTGACCGGCCGCACGTTCTGGCCGTCGGCCTGGACCACGCTAAGCTTCAGGCCCGGGATACGGACGTTGAAGATGGTCATGGCGCCGGCGTTGACGAACCGCAGGCGCACGCGCTCGCCGGGCTTGAACAGACCGGTCCAGTTGTCCTTTGGCCCATGGCCGTTGATCAAGAAGGTGTAGGTCGAGCCGGTGACGTCGAGGACGTCGGTCGGATCCATCCGCATCTTCGACCACTCCACGCGGTCGTTCAGCGGCTGATCCTTGCCCTGTAACAGGCCGCCGACCGTCTGCTTCTGCATGTTGAAGTAGCCGGCATGGGCCTTCAGCTTCCGCATCATCGTGTGCGGATGCATGAAACTGTAGTCCGACAGCACGACCACGTGCTCGCGGTCATAGGCGACCGGGTCGGCGCCGGCCGGGTCGATGACGATGGGGCCATAATGGCCCATCTGCTCCTGCAGGCCGGAGTGGCTGTGATACCAATAGGTGCCGTTCTGGCGGACCTTGAACTCGTAGTTGAAGGTCTCGCCGGGCTTGATTCCGGCAAAGCTGACGCCGGGCACGCCGTCCATCTGGAACGGCAGCAGCAAGCCATGCCAATGGATCGAGGTGTCCTCGTCCAAGCGGTTGGTCACCGCCAACCGAACATTCTGGCCTTCCTGCAGCCGGACCAGCGGTCCCGGCACTGTGCCATTGATCGTGACGGCGTGGCCCATGCGGCCATCGACCTTGAAGGGCGTATGGCCAATGGTCATGGCGATGTTCTCGCCCGACACCGTCGGCAGGGTCGAAACCAGGCCAGGCGTAGCGCTCTGCGCCCAGCTTGGCAGCATGGCGCTGACGGCCATCCCTCCACCGATCATGGACGCGCCACGCAAGAGCTGGCGGCGATCGAAGTCCCTCATGTCAGGCGGTCCTCACAAGCAAGTAAGAGGGCCGCGTGTGGCGGCCGGTACGGGTACTGTTGGTCATGATCAGGGAAAAATGAGGTTTCCCACCGTGGGAGGGTCAAGTCGCGGCATATGATAGATACGCACGCGCCGCGCGCGCCCCTCAGACCGCCGGGTCGATTTCGTTCAAGCCGAGCGCTTCGCTCAGTTTCCGGCGCGCCCGATAGACCCGGGTTTCGATCGTCTTGGCCGACACGCCCAGCAGTTCGCCCGCCGCCTGATGAGAGAGGTCCTCGAAGCAGGTGAGGATCAACGGCTCTTTCAGCTTGGCCGGCAGTGACGCAATCGCCCGATCAAGGGCGACCTGGCGCTGGCGGCCGATCAAGATCGCCTCGGCGCCGGGGCCTTGGTCCGCCTTGGCCAGGACCGCCTCGCTCTCCAGCGTCCGGGTTCCGAACACCAGTCGGCGCACGCTTTCACGCCTCCCGCGGTCGCGACACTTATTCAGGGCGATGGTTCGCAGCCAGCTGCCGAACGGCCGCGCGCCATCATAGCGGGCCAGATTGTTCCAGACGGCGACGAAGCTCTCCTGCACCACTTCATAGGCGGTGTCGGCCTCACCGACATAGCGGCGCACGAAGCGATAGAGGCCATCCTTGTGACGCCGCATCAGCAGAGTGAAAGCGCGGTCCTCTCCCGCCAGCGCCCGTGACGTGAGTTCGGCGTCCGTCGCGTCGTCCGGGTCGCTCACTTCGTCTCTTCGGTCAGAGCCTCTGACACGCGCTTGTCGAAGATCGCGGCCTGGTTAGGGGTCAGGATCGCCCGCATGTCCAGGATGTGAACGATGGTCTCCTTCTGGAGCTCGCCCATCACATCGTGGAAATGCTCGATTGCGCTCTGCACTTCGGGAGAATTCTGGTGCTTGGCCTCAATGGCGGCCGCCAACTCGGCGTTCGCCAAGCGCATCTCAGCCTCGCGAGCGCTGCGCCGGACCGCGAAGTCGCGTTCCAGGACATCGAGCTTGGCCTTCTGGTCGGAACTGAGATTGAGCTTGTCGTGCAGGAACGTGTGCAGCGATGGCTCCTGCTCGGCCCGCAGCACGTATCTCGCCCCGCCCCACGCGCCCAATCCCGCCGCCAACGCGACCAGGACGAGGGTCAGCAGAAGTCCGCGCAGGCTCTTCAACGGCCACCGCCGAGCAGGGTCGAGGGCGCCAACTGTACGTTCACGGCGAAGACCGACGTCTCCACCGGCCGCGCCGCCGCGACGGCCGCCGACGCCCCGCCAACCGCGACGCCCACGATCAGCGACATGGCGACCGCCGCGGTCCGCAGAGGGATGAAGGCGCCGAACGCGCCGCGCTGCGGACGCGAACTGGCGATCGCGCGCCACACGGTGGGCTCGAACTGGCTAAGATCGCGATCCGGCGCCTGGGCCCGAAGGCCGGCGATCAGGTCGTCCAATGGCTGACTCATCGAAAACTCCGAGAACGTCCCACCTGATATACGCCACGCAACGGCGAAACCCTCAACTGAGGGATGACGGCGCCGGACGCGTATCTTTCATGACTGACGCAATCGGACGCCAAGCATGACCGCCATCGCCGCCGCCCTGCCCCGCCGGGGCCTGATCCTGGGCCTGACCGCCGCCATCGCCGCCGGTGGATCAGCCCAGGCCGCGACCCGCAGCATCACGGTCTACAAGACGCCCTACTGCGGCTGCTGCAAGGGCTGGATCACCCACATGATCCGCGCGGGATTTAGCCCGAAAGTCATCGAGGTGGAGGATCTCGCGCCGATCCGCGCCCGGCATGGCGTGCCGTTCCGCCTGTCCTCGTGCCACACCGGCCTGATCGGCGGCTATGTTGTCGAGGGTCACGTGCCCCCGAAGGATGTCGTCCGTCTGCTCGCCGAACGCCCCAAGGCGCTGGGCATCACGGTCCCCGGCATGCCGATCGGCTCGCCCGGCATGGAAGTTCCGGGCGGCAAGACCGAAGCCTACGAAACCCTGCTGCTGCTCGACGCCAAGGGCCGCACCAAGGTGTTCGCCCGGCACGGCTAGATCCTCAGAGCCGTTCGGCGTGCCAGGCCACGTGATCGGCCACGAAGCTTGAGATGAAGAAGTACGAGTGGTCGTAGCCCTCCTGCATCCGCAGGGTCAGGGCCACGCCCGCCGTCTCGCAAGCAGCCGCCAATAGTTCCGGCTTGAGCTGTTCGGCCAGGAAATTGTCCGCGGTTCCCTGATCGACTAGGATCTCCGAGACCCGCGCCCGGCCGGCTGCGATCAACAGCGCCGCGTCATGCTCGCGCCAGGCGGTCTCGTCAGGACCGAGATAGGCGGCGAAAGCCTTCTGTCCCCAGGCGCACTGCGTCGGCGAGCAGATCGGGGCGAAGGCCGAGACGGCCTTGAACAACTCTGGATGCCGAAGTGTCAGGGTCAGCGCCCCGTGTCCACCCATCGAATGGCCGAACACCCCACGTCGCGAGGGATCCAGCGGGAACGCGCCCTCCACCGCCGCGATCATGTCGGCGACGATATAGCTCTCCATCTTGAAGTGCGGCGCCCATGGCGCCTGTACGGCATCGACATAAAAGCCCGCGCCCTGCCCAAGGTCATAGGCCGGATCGTCGGCCACGCCTTCACCACGCGGGCTGGTGTCGGGCGCGACGATAGCGACGCCAGCCTTGGCGGCGGCGGCATAGGCGCCGGCCTTGGTGGTGAAATTGTCCTCAGTGCAGGTGAGGCCCGACAGCCAGATCAGGTAGGGGACCGGCCCATCGACTTGTGGCACGAAAACGCTGAACCGCATCGGTGTCCCGGTGGCGGCGCTGGCGTGCCGGCAATAGCTCAAGGTTCCGCCATGAACCCGATGCTGCTGGAGAATTTCAACGCTCATGGCCTTGCACCTCTCGCGCTTGCGCGCCGTTTCACCTGCAGGCTGCATACCGCTCGGGAACCGCAAAGGGCAATCAACCAGCCAGATCATCGTCAGGCGACCGCGCCGTCTAGGTCCCGTTCAGAAGCCGAATGCTCTATAGGCCCCTCTGTGTCGGCCATGGTCATCGCTATGGCCGCGAAACGAGGCTGACATGAACGTTCCTGAACTGCGGCCGCTGACCGAGGGCGACCTGCCGGCGCTGACTGCGATCCAAAGCAGCGTCTTCGAACCGCTCTTTCGAGAGACCCAAGACGTACTGGGCAGCCGCCTGACGGTCGCTCCGACCTGCTGCTGGGGCGCCTTCACCGACGGCGAACTGGTGGCCTACATTCTCAGCCACCCCTGGCCCGCGGCCAGCCCTCCGCCCATCGGCCGAGCGCTGCCCCCGCCGCCGCCCGGAGACAACTGGTTCATCCATGACCTGGCGATCACGCCGCAGGCCCGGGGACTGCGCCTCGGTCACGCCCTGGTGCGCTCGGCGGCAGACGCCGCTCTGAAACTTGGGCTAGTGCGCGGCGACCTGATCGCCGTCCAAGGCGCCTGGAGCTTTTGGGAAAAGCTGGGCTACGCGCCAGCCGAGAATCTGTCGGAAGAGCTGAAGGCCAAGGTCGCCGGCTATGGCCCAGATGCGCGCTACATGACTGTGGTCATCTCAGACCTCAAGGTCTGAGGCCCAGCAGCCGAGACCTGGCTTTATTCAACCCTTGCAGGAACTACGGCGACGCTTGAACATTCTAGGCGTCAAGTCTGCATCCTCTGGGAGATTCCAATGCTGTCTCGGCTAATACTTGCGTCGGTCATTTTGCTCGGCGCATCGGCGCCGGCGGTGGCCCAGGATCGGATGGCTCCGAACGCCCAGCTCTTCTCGGCAACCAACTTCATGGGCCGCAGTCTCACCATCACCCGCGAGACCCCCATCCTTCAGGCAAGCTGGCAGCCGCGCAGCATTCGGATGGGTGGCGGAAGCTCGTGGGAAGTCTGCGAGCAGCGCCACTTCATGGGTCGCTGCACCGTCCTGACCGGCAGCAGCACCAACCTCACCAGCCAGCTCGGCATCACCCGCATCGGCTCCATTCGCCCGGCTCGCTCGATCCCGCCGAACCCCGGTCCCGGTCTCGGCCCGCTCCCTGGCCCCGGCGGCGGCGGTCAGTCGCTGCGCGGCATGGCGGCCGAGTTCTTCCCCGCGCCGGAATCGCGCGGTCGACGCATCGACGCCTGCAACACTCAAGGCGGTTCGGCGGCCTGCATCACCCGTGAGGCTGAGAACTTCTGCCGCTCGAGGGGCTATGTCAGCGCCCGAAACAGCGCCGCCGAAACCGTTGGTGGGCGGATATATCTGGCCGACGTCCTTTGCTCGCGGTGGAACTGATGCGAACGCTCGCAGCTCTTGGCGTCGTCGCACTGATGGCGACCGCCTGCGCTACGACGCCACCCGTGGGCGGCGGCATGATCGCCGGCCCCGAATGGAAACTGGAAGATCTGCTCGGGGGCGGGATCATTGATCGCTCCAACGTCACCCTGAAGCTCGGCCCCGATGGCCAAGCCTCGGGCTCAGGCGGCTGCAACCGCTTCTTCGGAAGCTGGTCGGTCAAGGGCTCGGCCCTAAGCCTCGGGAAGATGGGTTCGACCATGATGGCTTGCGATCCGGCCCTGATGAACCAGGAAGGCAAGTTTCTTCGCTCTCTTGAAACCGCGACCACCTACAGCTTCACCCCGGACGGCGCCCTGGTGATCACCACCACGGAAGGCCAGCTGAAGTTCCGCAAGGACTAGGCGGGCGCCAGCTCCCGAGCCGCCTGCACAAATCCGCTAGTGCGGTAGCGGGCGGCCGGGCCGGCATAGCAAAGCCCGACGATCCGGCGCGGCGTGAAGCCCTCCAGCTTCACCCGCGCCACCCCGGCCTCGCGATAGCTGTCAGGCATGACGGTGATCCCCAGCCCCGCGCGCACCATGGCCATCACCCGATCGTCGTTCACGCCGCGATAGCTGAAGGCGGGGCGGACATTGCGGTCGGTGAAGTAACGGCTGGTTTCGGCCAGCACCTCGCAATGCCTGCGCACCATCATCACCTCGTCGGCCAGCTCCTCGCCGCGCAACGACGCGGCCTCGGCTAGGCGGTGAGTGGACGGTAGCGCTAGGCCATAGCCCTCCTCGAACAGCCGCTCGCTGGCGAACTTGTCGGTTGCGGGGCGCAGGATGGTGAGCGCCACGTCGGCCCGACCTCGGTCCAACAGACTGATCACCTCACGCTCCGAGCCCTCCAGCAGTTCAAGGCTCTCATCGCCGGCGACGCGCTGCGTCAACGCCTGTTCCAACAGACCGGTCGGGATCGTCGACAGCACCGCAACCCGCAGCAGTTCGCTCTGCGCCGCGCCCGACACCGAGGCCTGGGCGAGATTGAATTCATGCTCGATGCGGCGGGCGTGGACCAGAAACCGGCTGCCGGCCTGCGTCAGGTGAACCCGGCGATTGGTGCGGTCGAACAGCCGGGCCTGAAGCTGACCTTCCAGCTTGGCGATCCCAGCCGACAAGGTGGGCTGAGCCACGTTCTCGCGCGCCGCCGCCCGGCTGAAATTCCCGGTCTCCACGATGGCCAGGAAGTAGCGGAGCAGATAGCGATCCATGATAGGCGATATCTATCATGTTGATCATGATCGTTCAATTTTGTGGATTGTTCACGAGCCGCTAGTTTTGCGAGGTTGTCCCAAGACGCCCTCCAGAAGGCAGATCGAACATGTCCGGCCCCAGCTTCCAGTTCGGCCTCGGCGAGACCGCCGAGGCGATCCGCGAAACCACCGCGCGTTTCGCCGCTGACCGCATCGCCCCCATCGCCGCTCAGGTCGACGCCACCAACACCTTCCCCCGCGAGCTGTGGCCCCAGATGGGCGAGCTTGGCCTGCACGGGATCACGGTCGAGGAGGAGTTCGGCGGCCTCGGACTCGGCTACCTGGAACACGTGGTGGCGATGGAAGAGGTGTCCCGCGCTTCGGCCTCGGTGGGCCTCTCCTATGGGGCTCACTCCAATCTTTGCGTGAACCAGATCCGCCGCTGGGGCAGCCCCGAGCAAAAGCGTCAGTACCTGCCCAAGCTGATCAGCGGCGAGCACGTCGGCTCGCTGGCCATGAGCGAGGTGGGCTCCGGCTCTGACGTCATCTCCATGCGCGCCCACGCCCAGCATCGCGGCGACCGCTATGTGCTGAACGGGACCAAGTTCTGGATCACCAACGCCCCGCACGCCGACACCCTGGTGGTCTACGCCAAGACCTCGCCGGAAGAAGGCAGCCGCGGCGTCACCGCCTTCCTGATCGAGAAGGGCATGAAGGGCTTTTCCGTCTCGCCCAAGCTCGACAAAATGGGCATGCGCGGCTCCGACACCGCCGAACTGGTGTTCGAGGATTGCGAGGTTCCGGAAGAGAACGTGCTCGGCCCGCTGAACGGCGGCGCCGGGGTGCTGATGAGCGGCCTCGACTATGAACGCGCGGTGCTGGCCGGCGGGCCGCTGGGCATCATGCAGGCCTGCCTCGACGTGGTTCTGCCTTACGTCCGCGAGCGCAAGCAGTTCGGCAAGCCGATCGGCTCGTTCCAGCTGATGCAGGGCAAGATCGCCGACATGTACGTCGCCCTGAACTCAGCCCGCACATACGTCTACGCCGTCGCCAAGGCTTGCGACGCGGGCCTCACCACCCGCTTCGACGCCGCCGGCGCGATCCTGCTCGCATCGGAAAACGCGGTGAAGGTCAGCCTGGAGGCCGTCCAGGCCCTGGGCGGCGCCGGCTACACCAAGGAGTTCCCGGTGGAACGCCTGGTCCGCGACGCCAAGCTCTACGACATCGGCGCCGGAACCAACGAGATCCGTCGCTTCCTCATTGGCCGGGAACTGCTGGGCGCATGACCAAACTCGCCACCGCCATCGACAAGGCAAGCCCCGCCTTCCAGTCCAACGACATCCACAATCGGGCGCTGGTGGCGCAGCTTGCCGAGCGCGCGGCCCGTGCGGCCCTGGGCGGCCCTGAACAGTCGCGCCAACGCCACGCCTCGCGCGGCAAGCTGCTGCCGCGCGAGCGCGTGGAGCGATTGCTGGATCCCGGCTCGCCGTTCCTGGAAGTCGCCGCCCTCGCTGCGCATGGTTTGTACAGGGACGAAGCCCCCGGCGCGGGCCTGATCACCGGCATCGGCCGGATCGCAGGCCGCGAGGTGATGATCCTCGCCAACGACGCCACGGTAAAGGGCGGCGCCTATTTCCCGACGACGGTGAAGAAGCACCTCCGCGCCCAGGAAGTGGCGATGCAGAACCGTCTGCCTTGCGTCTATCTGGTCGATAGCGGCGGGGCGAACCTGCCGCACCAGGCCGAGGTGTTTCCCGACCGCGACCACTTCGGCCGCATCTTCTACAATCAGGCCCGGATGAGCGCCGAGGGCATCGCCCAGATCGCCTGCGTCATGGGCTCCTGCACCGCCGGCGGGGCCTATGTGCCCGCCATGTCGGACG
>NZ_JAUXXE010000022.1 GCF_030681155.1 Phenylobacterium sp.
GCGTGCTGACCAAGCTGGCCGGCGGCCTCTACTATGCGCCCAAACAGACGGCGTTTGGGAAGGCCCCGCCTGAGGACGACACCCTTGTGTCGACCTTCCTCAAGGGCGGCCCGTTCCTGCTGGCGTCGCCCAACGCCTACAATGCCCTTGGGGTTGGCACGACCCAGCTGCACAACAAGACCGTGGTCTATAACCACAAGCGCCACGGCAAATTCACACTCGGCGGCCGCACCTACGATTTTCGCATGAAGCCCGCCTTCCCCAAGAAGCTCACGGCTGAGTTTCTAATGGTCGACCTGGTCAACAACCTCGATCAGCTGGGCGAAAGCGCCAAAGACGTGCTCGAGCGCCTCAAGGCGCGACTGGCCGCCGGTGACCGGGCGCGCGTAAAAAAGGCCGCCCAGTCCTACGGCTCAGAGCGGGCCAAGAAGTTCTTCGCCCGCGCGCTTGCTGAGGTTGGGGCCGAGGTCGGAGCCCAGGATGCCGCGTGATTTCCTGTACAACCATCGCCAGTTCGCCGGTCTGATCCGGATCGTCGCCGAGGCGCAGGGCATCGCGCCGGCTCTCCGCCACGTCCTGGCGATCGTCAGCCGTTCATCGGCTCCGGCGACATTGAGGCGGTGAACCTTCGCGCGGCGCGACCGGGCGCGCCAAGCGTCTCAATCAATCGCGCGATATCGTCGCGAATGGCCGGATCTGCGATGCGATCAAAGGCCATGGCGACGCCGGTCGCTTGCCGTGACGGACCTCCAATTGCATCGATAAGCTCCACTTCGAGGGGGTCTTTCGCGCCTCCAAGAATGAGCGAAAGCCTCACGCCGAGCGTCTTGGCCAGGGCGATCAAGCAGGAGCCGGAGATGCAGGTCGCGCCGCTCTCATATCGCTGAATGTTCTCGCTGCTCACGCCAAGCGCCGAGCCGAGGTCATCCTGCGAGATCTGTTGCATCTCGCGGAGCGCACGAACACGCGCTCCAATCTCGGCGTCGAATTTGTTGGGTGCGCCGGGGGAATCCATAAGCAAGCTCACAATGCTTCGATACTATTTTGGCTTGTAAGGCGGCGGCCGATCCGCCCTCCCCCGAGAGCCGCGATCGCCGCGCACAATGCCATCTGAAGGTGCGGGATTCAACCTGTGGATAGGTTGTGCCTTCCGACGGAGCTCGCCGCGTTGCTAAGAGGAGATTTCCGAGGATCCGGCTTCCAAGTCGCGTCGCCGACCTTGATTGCAGCGAGCTTGTTCGCGCGGGCGAGGCACCTCGATCCTTCGACTGTCTATACCCAGGCGTTGGCTGTGGGCAGCAGGGCCGGTTGGCCGTCCGATAGGCGCGGCGCATGACGATCAGTATTCCGTGAGTGCCAAAGTATGGCGCAAGTAATCACATTCGCCGAACCGCATTCGCGATCGGCTCGCCGCCGCCGAAGGATCGACGGATTCCAACGCGGATTCTGTGAGAAGGATCCGGCTTAGCCATTTGAATAAATAAACCTTTACCGCAGGAACGGCGCGGTCGAGTTGGCGTTTTTCAGGGTAACCAAACCTGAGTGGAGAACATGATGACCGAGAACACCAATACTGGCGGCGAAAGTGATCGTGCGCAGGATCAACAGCAAAATAATCCGCAGCAGAACGCCCAAAATCAGCAAAATCAGCAAGGCGAGCCGAGAGACGCCAACAACGGCGGCGAGGGCGAGCGGATTGATACTGATGGCGATGGTCGTACGCCCGATCCGAACGACACCAGTCCGACGGACAACGGTGGGCGTGGACAGGCAGATCCGGGCCGCCAACAACCGTAGCTGGCGCACCTATCGCGCAAAGAGGGCCGGATTCCCCGGCCCTCTTTTTTTGGGGTTCTCTCACCCCGAGATTTCTCACAACTCGTACTGGGCCGGCCTCTCCGTCGCCTAAGCCAAGGAGACGGGAAGCCTCGCCAAGCCGCTCCGCGCCTCAACAGCGCCGGGCGTCTCAGACAGCGGACTGGCGCGCGCCCGCGGAAGGCTGCTGCGCATTTCCGTCGATGTAACGGGCGTACTCCTCGCGGTAGCGCGCGGTCGCACGCGATTGAGCATCGGCCGGGGCGTCCTTTTTCATGGCGAGAAACCAGTCGCTCTCTTCCTGGAACACGTGGGTCTTCACCGCGCCCTCCAGGTGACCCAGCTTGTCGATATAGTCCTGGCTCATCGCGTCCATCAGCTCGAGCGCCGCCATCTGCATTTTGGCCGCGGCTTGTTCGCTGTAGGCGGTGTTGGCGTGGCCTTGTTCTCCTGTCTGGGCCAGGGCCGGATAGATCACCGCCTCCTCGGCCATGGAGTGGCCGGTGAGCAGCGTGCCGAGCGTCTTCTCCGCCTTCCGGCGGTCCTCGACCGTGGAGGCGGCTTTCACCGCGGCGAACGCGGCGTCGATGCCTTCGTGGTGGTCGAGAACCAGGGAGAGCCAGTCGCCCGGCTCGGCCGCCTCACGCGCTCTGGCATGAGCTTCAGCGCGCTTCTCATCGGTGACCGGCGGGCTGATGGCCGCGATGGCCCTGTCGAGTATGGACATGATTGCTCCTGGGGGACTGCCTCCTGGGTTGGCCTGGGCCTGGCGCCACCTACGGCGTCAGGCGCACCCAAGCCTCGCGTTCCCAGATCCGCCCGTCCGCGGCTTGAGCGATGAAGGCGTCGATCGAAGCTGTCTCGAACGAGATCAGGCCGCGGTCATTGTCGGGGTTGGCGTCTATCCCGGCCTTGACCAGCATCGGACCGATGGTCGGCAGGTAGCCGATCACCTTCAGGTGTCCGTACGCATCCCGAAGGAAATTGACCGCTTCGGCCGAGAGCGTGAGCGCCGCCGCCCCTTCGAGAGACGGGGCCAGCACAACCGCGTCGAACAGGACCGAAGGACCGCCCTCGATCTTATGATCGGCGGCGAGCAGCTCGCCCGCGGAGGTGACGACGCCGCCGACCGTCGGCGCGATGATCTGGAATTTAGCGCCCGCGGCGGTCACCGCGGCCTGTAGCTTCCCAATCAGCTCTCCGTCGCAACCGTCGCTGACAAGGCAGCCGATCTTGCGGCCCTGCAAGGTCGCCACGGCCTTCGCCAGGATGCTGAGCATCGGCGAAGGCTCCATCTGCCGGGCCTCGACCGGCGCCACGGCCGGCACGATCGCCTTGCGCATCCCCAGGCCGGCGGCGACGCGGAGCGCGAGGTTTTCGTCGACATGCACGAGCCTGGCCAACATCGCCTCGCGCACCGGAGGATTGATGCACTTGGAAAGCTCGAAGACCAGGGCCGAGACAATGTGGTTCTGCTCGGGCGCGGTCTGGCTGGCGAGGAACATGCGCGCTTGGGTGTAGTGGTCGGCGAAGCTCTCGGGCCTCACCCGCAGCTGCTCTCCGGCCTCGCTGGCGGGGAAGGTTCGATAGCCGTTTTCGGCGGACTCGCGGGCGATGTCGGCGCCAAGGCTGGAAGGCTCGTAGTTCACCTGCCCCTTCGGGACGCCCATCTGCATGTGGCCGTCGCGTTGGAGATTGTGGAACGGGCACTTGGGCTGGTTGATCGGGATCTGATGGAAGTTAGGCCCGCCCAGGCGCTTTAGCTGGGTGTCCAGATAGGAGAAGAGCCGTCCCTGAAGCAGGGGATCATTGGTGAAGTCGATGCCTGGGACCACGTTGGCGGCGCAGAACGCAACCTGCTCAGTCTCAGCGAAGAAATTGTCGGGGTTGCGATCGAGCACCATCCGGCCGACGACCCGCAGAGGGATGATCTCTTCGGGAATGACCTTGGTCGGGTCGAGCACGTCGAAGTCGAAGCTGTCGGCCTGCTCCTGGGTGAAGGTCTGCAGGCAGAACTCCCACTCCGGGAAATCCCCGCCTTCGATGGCTTCCCAAAGGTCGCGACGGTGAAAGTCGGGATCGGCGCCGTTGATCTTGACCGCCTCGTCCCAAACAACCGACTGCATGCCGAGCTTAGGTCGCCAGTGGAACTTCACGAAGGTGGAGGCGCCGTCGGCGTTCACCAGGCGGAAGGTGTGGACGCCGAAGCCCTCCATCATCCGATAGCTCCGCGGGATCGCTCGATCGGACATGATCCACATGATCATGTGCAGGCTTTCCGGCGTGAGAGAGATGTAGTCCCAGAACGTGTCGTGGGCGGTCTGCGCCTGGGGGAACTCCCGGTCGGGATCCTGCTTGGCGGCGTGGATCAGGTCTGGAAACTTGATGGCGTCCTGGATGAAGAACACCGGGATGTTGTTGCCGACGAGATCGAAATTGCCTTCCTGAGTGTAGAATTTCACCGCAAAGCCCCGCACGTCGCGGGCCACATCGAATGATCCCTTATTGCCCGCGACCGTCGAAAACCGGGTGAACACCGGCGTTCGCTCGCCGACCCGCTGCAGGAAGGCCGCGCTGGTGATGTCGGCGCAGGACTCCAGGCATTCGAAGAACCCGTGAGCGGCCGAGCCTCGCGCATGGACCACGCGCTCGGGAATGCGCTCATGGTCGAAGTGCATGATCTTTTCACGCAGGATGAAGTCCTGCAGCAAAACCGGCCCGCGGGCGCCGGCCTTCAGCGAGTTCTGATTGTCGCTGATCGGCACGCCCTGATTTGTGGTGAGCTGTTCGTTTGCTGACTGGGCCTGTTGATGCAATTCCCCGCCGTCGCCCGCCGGGATGGCGGCCTGCGTCGCGGGTGTTTGGCCCTCGGTCTTCAGCCGGGCGGCTTTCGGGTCGGCGGGTTGAGATGTCTCTGGAACGGCGGCGGTCGGGGACTTGGCCATTTCGGCTCCGGGGGCGTGAGGAAATTGGAAAAGGTCTTGGGCCTGGCTAGGCGTCGCCAGGCGAGAGCTGCTTGAGAAGCTCGGCCTTCCGTGCGGCCAGCTTCGCGCCGATCTCATCGAGGTTGATCTTGGCGTCGCGCACCTTGGGGAAGAGCACCCCCTCCTCCTCCTCCACGTGGTGGCGGACTTGCTCGCCCAGCACCGTCACCCGCGCGTCGTAGAGAGGCTGGCCTGGAGCCATCGCCTCGATCTGCACAATCAGGGTCTTGGCGCCCATATGCTCGACGAGCGCCTCATCGAGCAGATCGGTGTCGCCGGTCTTGGCGCGCGCCTGCGGATAGAAGATCTCTTCCTCGATCTGAGCGTGCACCTTCAGGGCCAGGCAGATCTGAGCGGCGAGCGCTTTCTTGTCAGCGTCGTTCGAGAGGCCCTCATAAGCTTCGAAAAGGCGTTCCACCTCGCGGTGGTCGGCCTCCAGGAGGGCGATTGCGTCCTGGCCGCTCGCCTTGGGCGCGCGGGTCTTGGTCTTGGCCTGTGCAGCTTTCGCCATGAAAATTTCTCTGCTGGTGGGTGGAATTCGACAGATCTGCGGCGCTTGCCCGAACCTATTCCGCCGCCATTCTGAACGGCGCGGCGGCCCACAGGTGCGAGCGATAGGCTTCGAAGCACTGAAGTCCGCAGTTCAGTCGGATCAAGGCGCCCTCGGCCAGGAAGCGCGCGCGCGAAGGGTCTTCGGCGACCAGCGGGCGCAGGACATTGGCGATCCAGTCCTCGGCGTGTTTGACGTCGAGGGCCGCGTGCAGCTCGAAGTACTTGCGAACGGCCACAGGCGTCTGCAGGCGCTTCAGTCCTTGCGCCACGCGCGACACCCGCGTCGGGGCGGTCAGTTCGACAACCCCAAGCGCGCCAATAGCGTGCCAGGCGTAGCGGCGCGTCGTGGAGAAGGCGGTCAGGGTGTTCGCCAGCGCCAGCGACTGCCAGACGGTGCCTTCGATCGTCGGGGTGAGCTCAAGCGCCTGCACGGCGCGATCAAGCATCGGACCGTGCATCCCGCCTTCGTTTCCCCGGCCCATCTCGTCCCAGTAGTTGCGGGCCAGTTCCAGCTTAGCGGTGGTCGGCGCCTTGACCTGCGCCAGGGCCACGAGATCGTCGAAACCGGCCTCGCCGGCGGCTTCCTGAGTCAGGAACCACTTCATGTCCTCAAGCTGGGCCTGAGTGGCCAACCAGTCGAACAGCGGATCGCCCTGGCCTGGCCCGGCCTGCTTGAGAGCCTCGAACCAAGCGATGAACCCCTCGACGTCGGAAGGCGCGGCGGCCACCTCGGCGGCGACCTGTTCACGAAGATTTTCCACCCAGACGCCCTCGAGCCAGCGCATGCGGGCGTCTTCCCTCAAGTCCGCCTCCCAATTGGGGCTCGGAGCTGAAGGCGCCAGGCGGCGATGGTTCCACTGCGCCAGGTCCTGGTGAAGTCCAACGGGATCGCAGATGGCGGGCGCCGTATAGATCTGGGTCGCCTGGTCGCTAGCTTGGGTCATCACTTGGCCTCCATTGCCCACGCCCAACGTGCCGCCCAACAGCGGGTTTCAATGTCGGAGTTCCGACCGAAACCTGGTCGGATGGACGCCAGAAACGGGCCGCGGCCCATGCCTACAGACCGCGCGCCAGCCGGACCGCTCACCGTATCGCCGAGCGCCACTCAGGGCGCGGAACCGGCCGGCCGTTTCCGCGCTTTGCTCTGAAATCAGCTGCAGAGCTGCCCGCGAAAGGAGACACCATGACCCCAATGACCGCTTCATCTCCCTCGCCTCGAAACGACGAGAGGGCCGAGAGCCCATCGCGCCCACGCCAGCGAAAGTTCAGCGAAATCGTCGAGGGCGTGCGTCGCCAGCGCGAACACCTGCGGATGCTCGACGGCGCGGACCCGCTCAGAGGCGGCGTGGCCGACTAGGCGCCGCGCCCCCAGCGAAGGCATGGCCACGCCTCCGACCCCCTTGATCTCAGCGCAGGCCATGGAAGCCCGCGCCGCCGACCAACTGCCTACCGACCCGGGTTGGTGGTTTGAACCCAAGTGGGATGGGTTTCGTTGCCTGGCGTTTGGCCAGGGCGGCGAGGTGAGTTTACGCGCCAAGTCCGGCAAATCGCTCACACGGTATTTTCCTGAAGTGGTCGCCTTGCTGGAAGCGATCGGCGAGCCGCAATTTGTTCTCGACGGCGAACTGTTGATAGCGATCGCCGGCAGGTTTTCGTTCGAGGCCCTGCAAATGCGGTTGCACCCCGCGCAGAGCCGCATCCAGCGACTGTCCGCGGAGACGCCGGCGCAGCTGGCGGTGTTCGACATGCTGCAGGCGCCCGACGGCGCGGACCTGCGCGCCCTCCCCCATCGACGCCGTCACCAGGCGCTTGAGGCGTTCGTCAAGCGTCGCGCCCGTCCGGGCCTGTGCCTTACGCCCGGAACCGAGGATCTGGCGACCGCTCAAGGATGGCTGGACGAGGGCAAGCTTGAGGGGATCGTCGCAAAGCGGCGCGATGAACCCTACGCCGAGGGTGAGCGGGCGATGATCAAGGTCAAGCGCCGCCGCACGGCTGACTGCGTCGTGGGCGGCTTTCGCTACGGCAAGGATAACAAGCTGGTCGGCTCGCTGCTGCTGGGGCTCTACGACGACGCGGGGCGACTGAACCATGTGGGGTTCACATCGGGCTTGGCCGGCGTCGACAAGAGCGAGCTTACTCGCCGGCTTGAGGACCTGGCGGGCGGGCCGGGTTTCACCGGGGATGCGCCCGGGGGGCCAAGTCGCTGGTCCACCGAGCGCTCCAACACATGGACGCCGTTGAAGCCGGACATGGTGGTCGAAGTGTCCTTCGATCACGTGTCCGCGGGACGGCTGCGTCACGGCGCCAAGCTCGTTCGCTTTCGTCCGGACAAGGCGCCGCGCCAGTGCCAGATGGATCAGATCGCCTAGGGGCTGCGACGACAGAGGGGAACTGCAGAAGCTCCGCCTCGTTTCGCAGGGGTCTCAACCTGGGGAGCTAAATCCAAATGATCCGCACAGCCCTTATCGCGACCGTCGCCGTGCTGGCCTTGGCCGCCTGCCAAAAGAAGGACGAAACGGCGTCGGCCGCCGATCCTGGCACCTCGAACAGCGCCGTGAACGCGGTCCAAGACGCGACCTCCGCCGCCGTCGGCGCCACTTCGGCCGCGACGGTCGGCCAGGTTTCGACCGACGCCTTCATCACCAACGCCGCGATCAGCGACATGTACGAAATTGAAGCCGGCAAGATCGCGCAGGCCAAGAGTCCCACCAAGGCGGTGAAGGACTTCGGCAAGATGATGGTCCTCGACCACACCGCGATGTCGTCGGAGATGAAGCCGTTGATCGTGGCCGCCGGTAAGACCGCGCCGACGGGTCTGGACGAGCGCCGCAAAGGCCTTATCGACAATCTTAACGCGACCCCCGCCGCGGACTTCGACAAGGTGTATCTCGGCCAACAGGAAGCTGCGCATGGCGAGGCGCTGACGCTGATGAAGGGCTATGCCGACAACGGCGACGACGCCGGATTGAAGGCCGGGGCGGCCAAGGCCGTGCCGAAGATTCAGGCCCACCTGGACCACGTCAAAACCCTGCAGTCCGGCGCTACGCCCGCCCACTGACGCACGCCAATCCGTCATCGCCCGGCGGCTATGGCCACAATCGACACCATCAGCTGGCGACCGCATGTCCCCGTCGGTCGCCAGCTGCGGGCTCGTTCGGCGTGAACGCCGAGCGAGCCTAGCGGTCTTTTCAGACCAGAGCAGACGAGATGGCGCGTGGCGCGCCAATAGACGAACAGACGCCATGACTGATCGCTGCGCTTCGCGAGGCTAGCGAGTGACCTAGGGGAGCAGGCTCGGAATCCATCGGCCGCGGCCTGCTGGTCTATCTGGAACCCGGCTTGACCGGCGGCCGAACATTCACCGAGCAACAGCGGTATAGACGTTCGTAGGCAGACATTTGCTGTGCTTTGCGTGTCGCCTCCTGCGCGCAGTCCATGCGTTCGAATGACCCGGCCGCCCGGGTAGGTCCAGACAGAGGGTCGAGAGAGACTGCGGCCCGAGCACGCCCGGGCGATAGGGGCAGTACTGTATTAATCCCGTAGGGTTTTTGCGGTCTTGCTCAACGGCCAGGTAGCACGGATGGTTGTGTTCCACTCGCATGGGTGGTGGGCGTGCTGGGGCGAGCAGAAGCTCAAAACTCGCGCCTGTCGTACGGGTTCTCATTCCAAAGCAGGCCGTCATGCAATCTTGGCATGACGGAAAAGGAAGTCACGAAGTTCGCTGCAATTCTTGGGAGAGGTCAGACTCCTTTCTCCTCAGATTAGCGGTCTCCGGGGGGCCCGATTGAGCAGGCGGTCGGCGATGCGGAAGGCCAAAGGCCGTCGATCGCGGGCCGCTGAATTTGGCCCTGGAGCCGCTGATGAACGCTAACCTCCTCACCCCGCGCCAGCGCGAAAGCCTTTCTCTCGCCCGCAGCGGCAAGACCTCCCAGCAGATCGGCTGCGCGCTTGGAATTTCACCGCGCACCGTCGATCAATATATCGGCGATGCGTGCAAGCGCCTGGGCGCGCGCAACCGCGCCCAGGCCGTGGCCGAGGCGGTGATGCGCGGCGAGATTTGAGCCGCGCCCGAGAGGGCTAGCTCCGTACTTCTTCGCTCGACGTTTCCTCCGAATTGTCGGGCCTCTCTCGCCCAGGGCAGCATCAGGCAGCTGCAAGGGATCGGGGATCACAATGGCGATGGGACATCATCAGCGGCCGGTTGGCCGTTCGGCTTCAGTGGCGAGGATTGGAATTCTCGTCGTCGCGTTCGCGGCGGTGGCCAGCGGGGCTCATGCCGCTGGCGGCGGGACCGCAATGCCCTGGGATGGTCCCCTACAGACGATCGCCGATTCCATCACCGGGCCGGTGGCCAAGGCGGTCGGGGTCATCGCGATCGCTGTCACCGGGCTCGGCGTGGCCTTCGCCGAGGGAGGATCGTGGGTGCGACGCGGCCTGGGCATAGTGTTTGGCCTGGCGATCGCGTTCACCGCGTCCTCATTCGCGGCGAGCTTTTTCGGGTTCACGGGCGGGGCGGGCTTCTAGATGCCGGTTCCCGGATTTGAGATCCCCCTCCACGGAGCCTTGGCGGAGCCCATAACCATCGCCGGGGCGCCCCGGACCGCGGTCATACTCATCGGCACCCTGACGGCTGTGCTGTCCCTTGGACTGCAGGCCCCTCTGATCGGCGCGCCCCTGGGTGCGGCTCTCTACGGCGCGGCGCTGTGGGCGACCAAGCGCGATCCCTACGCTCTGCAGGTGCTGGCGCGGCATTTGCGCCAGCCTGCGTACTTGAACGGGTGAGCGGTCGCCATGTTGTTCCTGCGGGAGTATCGAGCTCGGTCGGCGAGGTTGTTCGACCATCTGCCCTGGGCGATCATGGTCGCCCCCGGTGTGGTCCTGAATAAGGACGGCTCTTTCCAACAGACGCTGGAGTACAGGGGCCCGGACCTGGCGAGCGCCTCGGAGACGAGCCTGGTCGCCGCGCGAGGACAGCTCAACAACGCTCTGCGCCGCCTGGGCTCGCGCTGGTGCCTCCATTTCGAGGCGGCGCGCGCGCCGTCCCGCTCCTATCCGCTCGCCGCCTATCCAGATCCCGTCAGCCACCTCGTCGATGAGGAACGCCGATCGGTCTTCGAGCGAGTCGCCGCCCATCATGAGAGCCGCTACTACCTGACCTTCACCTATCTTCCGCCCGAGCACGCGATCGGCCGGGCCGAAAGCCTGCTGGTGGAAAACCTTCCGACGGGGCGGGGGGCCGAGGCGCTCTACCGCGCCGCGCTTGAGGACTTTGCCGCGGCGGTGGCGGGCGTGGCCGACATCATGGCCGGCCTGATGGCGGAGGTTCACTTTCTAGACGACGCCGAGACCCTGAGCTTTCTCCACGCCTGTGTCTCGACAAAGCCCCATCGCGTCGAAGCGCCGTCGACGCCGGCCTATCTGGACGCGCTTCTGACCGACGACGACTTCCACGGCGGACTCTATCCCCGGCTGGGCGACCACTATCTGCGCACCCTCTCCATCAGGACCTATCCCGCAAATTCCTGGCCGGGGCTGCTTGATGAGCTGAACCTGCTGGGGACCTCCTATCGTTGGAGCTGCCGGTTCCTGCCGCTCGACAAGGAGGACGCGCGCCGGGCGGTGACAGCGCTGCGCAAGCGCTGGTTCGCCAAGCGCAAGGGCGTCATGGCGCTCTTGAAGGAAGCGGTGACCCATGAGCTGTCGGCGCTGGAGGATCCAGACGCCCTGGTGAAGACCGAGGACGCTGACGCGGCCTTGATGGTGCTTGGCGGCGACGCCGCCAGCCTCGGCTACTTCACCCCCACCCTCACCCTTATGGACACCGACCCCGATCGGCTGGCGATCAAGGCCCGTGAAGCCGAAGCCGTGATCAATCGGGCCGGCTTCGTGGCCAAGACCGAGGATGTGAACGCGGTCGAAGCCTGGCTCGGAGGATTGCCCGGCCAGGCCTACGCAGATCTGCGCCGGCCCTTGGTCAGCACCCTGAACCTTTGCGACATGCTGCCGTTATCGGCGGTCTGGCCGGGGCCTCTCGAAAACGCCCACCTCTCGACCGAATGCGCCAAGCGCGGCCATCGCGGGACTCAGCCGGCGCTGATGCATGCGAGCACGGGCGGGTCGACGCCTTTCCGGCTCGATCTCCATCAGGGGGATGTCGGCCACACGATGATTGTCGGCCCGACGGGATCGGGCAAGTCGGTCCTGATCAACACCCTGGCGCTTCAGTGGCTGCGATATCCAGACGCCCAGGTGGTGATGTCCGACAAGGGTCGCAGCGCTCGGGCGCCGACCTTGCTGGTCGGCGGGCGTCACTATGACCTCGGCGCCGAGCACAGCGAGCTCGCTTTTCAACCGCTCGCCGACATCGACAGTCCCGATCAGCGCGCCTGGGCCCAGGATTGGGTCATCGATCTTCTGAACGCCGAGCACCTGACGGTCACCGCCAGTGTGAAGGAGGAACTGTGGTCGGCGTTGTGCAACCTCGCCGCCGGCCCTGTCGCCCAGCGCACCCTCACCATGCTCTCGGCCACCGTCCAGGATCAGGCGGTCAAGGCCGCCCTGGCCCCATATGGACTCGGCGGCCCGTATGGAAGCCTGCTCGACGCCGCCGCGGACACCCTGACCGACGCAGACTGGCAGGCCTTTGAGATGGGGCGACTGATGGCGAGCCCCAGAGCAGTCGCGCCGGTCCTGACCTATCTCTTCCGAAACCTGGAACGTCGGTTCGACGGCCGCCCGACCCTCCTGATCCTGGATGAAGCCTGGCTGTTCCTGGAATCGACCACCTTCGCCCGCAAGATCCGCGAGTGGCTCAAGACCCTTCGCAAGCTCAATGTCAGCGTGGTCTTCGCCACCCAGAGCCTGGCCGACATCGACGAGTCTTCGATTTCCGCGGCCCTGATAGAGGGATGTCCAACCTCCATCTTCCTGCCCAATCCCGACGCCCAGAGCCCGCGGATCGCGGACTTCTACCGTCGCTTCGGGCTCAGCGATCGCCAGATTGAAATCCTCGCCGGCGCGGCGCCCAAGCACGACTACTACTATCGGAGCGCGGGCGGCGACCGGCTCTTTGAGCTCGCCCTGGGACCCGTCGCGCTCGCCGTTGTCGCCTCGGCCTCGCCCGGCGATCAGGCGCTGATGGACCAGCTGTTGCGCAGCGAGGGACCGAGCGGGTTCGCGGCTGGTTTTTTCCGCGCCAAGCAATTGCCGGAAGTCGCCGACTACATCGCCGAGGCTCGGGCGTGAGCCCCGCCCGTCAAGCGCGCGCCTGGGCCAAGCGCCTGTTGGTATCGCCCCGCAAGAGGCGGCGTCTGACCTTGGTCGGCGCGATGTCGCCGGGCGTCTTGATCGTCGCATTGGCGCCGCAGGTTTCGCAGGACCCCGCATGGCTTGGCCTGGGGCTGCTTCTTTCGATCGGGCCGTTGATCGGGCGTCGCCTCTTCGAGCCGCGCCTTCCCGCCATGGAGGCTCAAGGCTCCCCGGTCGCCGGCGTGGAGGATCAATCCAATGGCCTTTGATCGACGCAAGTTCCTGCTCGCCGGTGCGATGGCCCTCGTCGCCGCCTCGTCCGGCTTGCCGGTCGAGGCTCAAGTGGCGGTCTATGACGCCGCCGCGGTGGCCCAGGCTCTACGGCAGGTGTCGCAGGGATTGCAGCAGATCCAGGCCCTGAAGGATCAGTTGACCCAACAGGCCCAGATGATCGCCAGGCTTGGCGTCGATGTGACCGGCCCCTTGGGCCAGATCGTTTCGGAGGCGACCGGCCTACTGCAACAGGCTCAGGGGCTCGGCTACCAGGCGGCTGATCTCACCAAGGCCTTCGCCGCCATGTATCCCGATGACTTATCGAAGATGTCGGCGAGCAACATCGCCGCGCGGCTCGCCGCCTGGAGCCAGGCGAGCCGCCAGACCCTGCAAGAGGCGATGCAGGTGCAGAGCCAGATCGCCCAGGCCCAGCCCGCGACCGCGGGCGCCGTTAGCGCGGCGGTCACGGCCAGCCAGAATGCTGCGGGTCAGACCGCCGCGGTCCAGGCCACCAACCAGCTCCTGGCCGTGCTCTCCACCCAGTTCATGCAGCTCCAGACCCTGCTCATCACCCAGGCCCGCCAGGGCGAGACGGCAGAAGCCGAGAGGAGAGCGCTGGTGGCTAAGGCCGAGGCTGATCGTCAACGCAACTCAGTCGTGACCCGCCCGCCCCGTCGGTTCACGAAGGAGACCCTCTAGTGATTTTGCGGTTGGTCTTCGTTTCGCTGTGCGGCTTGCTCGGCAGTTGCGGGCCGTCAGCCTCAGATGCCGGGCGGGCTCATGAAACCCGCATAAGTGACGCCGAGGCGCAGGCCCTGGTGGAACGTGCGCAGGAAGCTCGAGAGCGCAACTCTAAGGTCACCCGGCCAAAGCGCCGTTTCACCGACGAGAGCCTCTGAGCATGGCCACGGCCTCTCCCGCCGCGATCGATGAATTCCTGGACCGATTTACGACCTAAGTCGGAAGCGGTTTCGGGCTGATCCAGGGTGATGTGCAGGGGGTTTTTGCCACCCTGATGGTGATCAGTATCGGACTGTCGGCGCTGCTCTGGGCGCTAGACGACGGCCACAACGTGCCCGCCGCATTGATCCGCAAAATCCTACTCTTCGGCTTCTTTGCGTGGCTGATAACCGGCTGGCGTTCCCTGAGCTTGACCGTCGTCAATGGGTTCGCGGCGCTCGGTCTGAAGGCCGGCGGCGGCGGACTTGGTCTCGCCGATCTGATGCAAGCGCCGTCGACGATTGTGTCCGACGGCCTGTCCGTGGCCTTCGAACTCCTCAAGTACATCGGCCGTCTGTCGGGTGAGGGGTTGGGCACCGGCTTCTTCACTCACTTCGACGCCATCCTGGTCGCCGCTATCGCGGCGGTCGGCATCATGCTGGCCTTCCTGATCCTGGCGGTCGAAATCGCCATCACGATCATCGAGTTTCACATCGTCACCCTCATCGCCTTCGTGACGGTGCCGTTCGGAATCCTCACCCAGACCGCCTTTCTGTCCGAGCGGGCGATCGGCTACGTCGTCTCGGCGGGACTGAAATTGATGGCGCTCGCGCTCATCGTTTCGATCGGTGAGAGCGTGTTCACCAGCTACACCGTCTCCGCCGATCCCACCTGGGAGGAGGCCTGCGGCCTGCTGCTCGCGGCTCTGGTGATGGTCATGCTGGCGCTCAAGATTCCGAGCATCGCCGCGGCCTTGATCACCGGCGGTCCTCAATTGAGCACCGGTTCGGCGGTCTCCGGCGCCGCGGGTCTGGCCGCCGCGGTCGGCGGCGTGGCGCTCGCCGGGCGGATGGCCGGACTGGGCGGCGCCGGCGTCAAGGCAAGCGCCGCTTTGCAGGCCTCCAATCCTTCTCCCTCCGGTTCGGCCGCCTCCAGCGCCGGCGGCGGGCCCGGCCGCTCGCCGGGTCCGGCCGGCGGACCAGGCGTCGCCGGCTATCGCCGCGCCCCAGTCGCAAGCCTCGTGGCCCAGGCGCGGGCCTCGTTTCGCCCCGGGTCCGGCGCGGCCCCGACCAACCCCAAACCCCCTGGCGGTCCTCCACGCGAGGACGGCGCCTGATCCATCGAGGAGGCCCCAATGTTCAACGCCTTCCGGCGTCGGCAGGACCGCTATGGCGATTCAACGCCAATCGAGACGCCCTACCAGCGCGCCGCCCAGGCCTGGGATGACCGGTTAGGCTCGGCGCGCGTTCAGGCGCGCAACTGGCGAATGATGGCCTTCGCCTGCGCGGGCCTGGCGGCGGTGGCGATCGGCGGGCTGATCTACGCCCAGCAGAATACGAAGATCGCGACCTATATCGTGCCCGTCGATCGTTATGGCCGGCCAGGGCGGATCGAGGCGGCTGATCGCATCTACGCGCCCGCCGACGCTGAGAAGGGCTATTTCGTCGCCGACTTCGTCCAGCTGATCCGTTCCAAGAGCACCGATCCGGTCGTGTTGCGGCAGAACTGGCTCAAGGCTTATGGCTTCGTCGGCGGCGACGCCCAGGCGATGTTGAACCGGCACGCCCGGGAGAACGACCCCTTCGCGCGGCTGGGTCAGCAGGCGGTGACGGTGGAGATCGTCTCGGTCCTGCCGCGCGGCGGCGACAGCTACCAGGTGCAGTGGCGCGAGACGACGTTCGAGCACGGCGTCGCCGGCCCGCCGACCCGCTGGACCGGGCTGTTCACCACCACCCTGCGCCAGCCGCGCACCGAGGAACAGCTGCGCGCCAACCCGCTCGGCCTTCTCATCACCTCGTTTCAATGGAGCCGCGAACTGTGAGCCGCCTGCTTGCCGTCAGCCTGGCGATCGGTCTCTGCGTGACCGCGCCGGCTTCATCTCAAACGCGCGCTCAGGCGCCGGCGTCTGCGTCCGCGCCTGGCCCGGCGCCGCCAGCCGCGGGCGCTCCGCTGCGAGCTGCTCCCAAGCCGGTCACCATTGCGGCGCCCGCCGCGCCCAAGCCGCGGCCGTCGGGCCGCCGCGGCCCCGGCGCCATTCAGGCGCTCGACACCATCGATCGCGCCAACGCCCAGGCGCGCGATTGGCCAAGTCCAGGCTCCTACGTCAATTCGGCGATCTACTATGATTACGAGCCGGGCCGGATCTACACGATCCAGACCAGTCCTCGGTTCCTGACCACCATCGCCCTGCGGCCGGGCGAGCGGCTGATATCCAAGGCCGCGGGCGACACCGTTCGTTGGGTGCTGGGGGAGACACAGGCCGGCGCCGGAGCGGGGGAGCAGGTCATTATCTTCGTCAAGCCCATCCGGCCGGACCTGCGCACCAACATAGTGCTGACGACCGATCAGCGGACCTATTTGCTGGACGCGGTGAGCAGCGCCAGCCCCACCTTCACCAGCGTGCTGAGCTGGAATTATCCACAGGAACAGGCCCTGGCGGCCGCCGCCCAGCGCGCGGCTCACCTCGCCGCGGAGGCCAAGCCGGCCGGCGGCGAGGTCCTGCTCGATCACCTCGACTTCAACTACCGCATCGACCTGATCAGGGGCAGGTCGCCTCGCTGGCTGCCGCTCCGGGCGTTCGACGACGGCGCCAAGACCTTCATCGCCTTTCCGCCGGACCTGGCGACGTCCGAGGCCCCGCCACTGTTCCTTGTCGGCGCGGAAGGACAGGCCGAGTTGGTGAACTATCGCCTGCAAGGCGGGCACTATGTGGTCGATCGGCTGATCGAGCGCGCCGAGCTGCGGCTGGGCGAAAAGCGGCAGACCATCGTGCGGATCACGCGCACCCGAGCGCGCTCATGAGCGACCGCGCTCCCAAGTCTCGCGCCGTCGGCCTGCTGGCGGCGCCGCAGCGACCGATCGCGCGCTACCGGCCGTGGGTTATCGCCCTTGCCTTGGGGGGCGTGTTGCTGCTGGTCGGGCTCGGCTTCATGGTCGGATTGCGCCCGAAGACCCAGACGGCCGCGGAGCCCGCGCCGCCGCCCGAGGTGGAGAACGCCGCGGCGGCCGCCGATCTGGATCGGCGCCTGCCCTCGACCTATGACGATCCGCTGGCCCTGCGCTCAGCCGAGAGGGTCGAGGCCCCGGTCGCCGAAGGGGCGGCGCAGCAGGCGCCGCCCACGCCCGCCGCAGGTCCGGCTCCGGAGCAGACGCGCCGGCTCGAAGAAGTCCGCGCCGCCAACGCCTCCGCGCTGTTCTTTGGCGGTCCGGTCGCGGCGTTGACGCCGGCTGCGCAGCCGGACTTGCCGCGGGTCGAGGCGAGCGCTCCGGAGCTTGAGGGACGGAGCGCGAAGGAACGCTTCATCGCCAGGGCCGCGGCCGAGCAGCACCTGTCGCCGCATCTGGTGACCCCTCCGTTGTCCGCCTTCGAGATCAAGGCCGGAACCCTGATCTCAGCGGCCCTGGTGACGGGGCTGAGTTCGGATCTGCCGGGGCCGGTGATCGCACAGGTCACCGAGCCGGTGTTCGATCACGCGACCGGCCGGCGCATCCTCATTCCGCAGGGAGCCCGCCTGATCGGGCGTTATGACAGCCAGGTGAGCCATGGCCAGGATCGAGCCTTGGTGGTCTGGACCCGGATCGTCTTCCCCGATGGCCGCAGCTTGAGCATCGGGGCCATGAGCGGCGCCGACGCGGCCGGCGCGGTCGGCCTCGCCGATCAGGTGGACGACCATCTGCCCAGGCTTGCACGCGCGATCGGGCTTTCGACGCTGATTTCCATCGGCGGCGCGGCGGCTCAAAACAGCCTGGCCCGCAGTTCCGATAACCTCGTCCTGCAAGACGCCGCGGGCGGCGTGGCGGCGAGCGCCAGCCAGACAGGTCAACGTGTCGTCGAGCGCGACCTGCAAAGAGCGCCGACCCTGAGGGTCCGGTCCGGCTGGCCTTTGAAAATCATCGTCGACAAGGACCTCCTGTTTATCGCCTGAGCCGGCGGCGCATCGACTTGCGCCCCGAGCAGCGCGACGATATGTTCTTGGTTCGTTCTCGCAAGGCTAGAGCGTGGGCCCAAAGCCTCGGCCTCGTCTGCTAAGGGCGCTAGACCAAGTTTCATCATCGCAGGTCGCCGATGACGCCGAGCCCTGACCTTCCGATACACAAGATCGACCTGAGCCAGGCCAAGCTCGAAGACGCCCGGCGGTTTCCCGGATGCGTACTCATGCTGGGTTGCGAAATCTGCGGATGGGTCAAGGGCTATGACGTCGCCAAGATCATCAGCCGCCTCTACGAGTTACGCGACGGAGGATTTCAGACTCCGGTGGCCGATGTCGCGCGCTCGGTGAAGCACCTCTGTCCAAAGTGCCGGGGCAGGCACTGGAGCACCCACCTCGCATATCCCGCCCATGTCACCGAGCGCGAGAGCAGACGCTTGGCGAACCAGTACCGAAACTAGTCTCTGTCAGTTGGATAGCCATCGGGGTCGCAGCCGAGTCCCCCTCGCACGCCTGAGCCTCGGAGCTATAAGCGGGCGCTAAGATGAGCGAAGCCGAGCGGCCGCCGCATCCAGGGTCGCGCGGTCATTTCCGTGGTCTCGGATCAGCTTCTCGGCTTCGGCGACGCTCAGACCGTGCTTCTCGGCGAAGTACTTCACCTCGTAGGGTTCTTCGCCGGAGACGCGGCTTCGATCGGGCTCGCCGCGGTTATTCTTATCGTCCGCCATGTGTCCTCCGTGACCCGCAGGTCCCGCCTGGACACTCATCGAGACGGGACCTTTGGACTTCCGCCGACGGGCTCATGCCGGCGCCCTTTCAACGACCGCCGGGACCTGCCGTTCCCTTTCAGGGCTCGTCTGGTCATCGTCCGGCGATGTCGACGATGAAAAGCGTCCCGATCAGCATCGCGGCGAAGCCTATCGCCACCGAGCCCAAATAACGCAGCTTGGATTCAGCCCGGCGTTGGCGACTTCGCGCTCGCTGACATCGGTTCTGCACGCGTCGCAGTCGAGCGTCCGCGTCCGCACCTTCAGAGCGTTGATTGCGATCAGGTCGGTCCATCATCTCCAACCAACTCCCCCGTCCAGTATCGGGCCTGGACGGGGGCTCTTGGGGGACTGCGCCAGCAACGGACTGGCTGAGCTATGGGACGTTGAATTCTATTGGTCGTCTGTCGGACGCCCGACCCTCTGCGCAATTCGCTCGAAGAATGAGCTCAAGAACGCCGGGCCTCGCGCTTGCCCTTCTCGGTGAGCTGGTACTCAAACGCGCGCTCTCCACTCAGGTCGTATCGGTCGCTTCTGATGCGACTGAGCCGAAGATATCCATCGATGCAGAGCCGCTCCAGCTGATGGAAATCCTCGCGGCCGCCGCCCAGCTTAGCGTCGCCCCGGTGGGTGACATGCTTGACGCCGCCGTCCGCCAGAGCCTTGGCGAGGCGGGCGCGTTGGGGGGTGGAAAGGTTCGCCATGGTTGCAGTCGAACGGCGCCGGCGCCCGTCAGTTCCGCGCAGGGTCGCTGACGCTCGATGCGCTTGCCGAGGGCGGCCGGGCGTTTCTTTTTGCTTCAACGCCAAGGGTCAGCCTGAGCCCCGAAGTGGCCCCGAGCATGCGCCGGCGCGCAGACTTTCGGCTGTGGGGTCAGGTCATTGGGGACCGATGTCCAGACCATCTGGTCCGTCGGTGACGTCGTTTCCCAACGGATCGCGAGGACCAGGCAGTTCGGGGATATCCCCGTCCGGCGCCTCATCGGGAAGCTCGGGCTTGGGCGGGTTGTCCTCGTTGGGGTCTGGGAGAATCTCGGGGTCTGGCATGGGGATCCTTTGCAAGGTGTGCGGGGCTGAACGCTTCATGGCGACGGCCGATCCTGTGGAAAGACTGCGGTCGCCTCAACAATCGGGCTCATGAACGCAAGGGGAACGCCCCGCAGATCTCTTAGTCAGTGCTGCGAACCAATCGGCATACGGGGTTGTGCGCGCCATATGGCGGTTCAGATCTGCGGCGCCATCCGTCCACCAGACGGGGCCGCGTTCGCCCAGGGCCCGCTTGAAATGATCCACCTGCCGATGCGCCTGGTCTTCAGTATCGAGGTCGCCAGCCAACTTCGCCGACCGAACCGCGCGCCGCGCAGACATCAAGCCCTTCACCAGCGTCAGGCGCTGATCTTCGGGCAATTCAGGGTTCGCCATCCGCCACAGACGTCCACGGACGACAAAGTAGCGACCATCCGGGGTGACAGGGTGCTGGGTCATACGCTCAGAAGGCTTCCAAACCCGCGCCGTTCCGCTCCAGGCGATTAGACAACTCCATTTTTGAGGTGGGCCGTAGCCTATGGGCCCGTCGTTCTTGGCGGGAGACTTCCCGCCGCCGGACGAACCAAGTGAGGCCTGCGCCGTTGTGTCTGCCCGTCGTCGGAGCATCACGATGTCGACACCCCTCGCCCCCTCCCCCGCTGTTAGCGAGTCCCTGGC
The DNA here is from genome assembly GCF_030681155.1 of Phenylobacterium sp. GTDB lineage: Bacteria > Pseudomonadota > Alphaproteobacteria > Caulobacterales > Caulobacteraceae > Phenylobacterium. The sequence goes on from NZ_JAUXXE010000022.1 coordinate 20,211, forward strand.
GCTCGCGTTCTCGGGCGACCAGGTCATGCTTGGCGACCTCGCCGCCGTCGCCGTCGCCTTCTCAGTGCGAGTGCTGGTCGCGGGCCTAATCCTCGCGGTCACCCTTTGGGCGGCCAAGCGCCTTGCTCGCGCCGCCGAGCACGGGGTCGAGAAGATCCACCGTCACCACCCCGCCGACCGAACGCTCGCAACATTCACCGCAGCCTTGGTGCGCTATCTCATTGTCGCGATCGGCCTGATCGCGGTGCTTCAGCAGCTCGGCGTGCAGGCGACATCGGTCTTGGCCGTGCTGGGGGCCGCCTCTCTCGCGATCGGGCTGGCGCTCCAAGGCACGCTCGGAAACGTGGCCGCCGGCGTCATGATCTTGCTGCAGCGTCCCTACCGGGTGGGGGACAAGGTCGAGCTCAATGGTCGCCAGGGCGTGGTCACGGGCGTTGATCTCTTCAACACCAAGCTTCTCGACTACGATGGGCTCACCCTCTACCAGCCCAACGGCAAGATTTTCGGCGAGCTGATCGTCAACATCACCGAGGCCGGCCGCCGCCGGATCGAGCTTACGGTTGGCGTCGATTACGACGACGACCTCGACCTCGCCCTGGCGCTCATGACCGAGATCGCGGCGGGCGATAGCCGCGTACTCGCTGAGCCGAAGCCATGGGCCAGGGTGACCGCTCTCGCCGACAGCGCCGTTAGCGTCACTTTGCGGTGCTGGGCCACGTCCGATGATTGGATGAACACCCGCTTCGACCTGCTCAAGGCCATCAAGGAACGCTTTGAAGCTCGCGGGCTCAGCTTCCCCTATCCGCATCAAGTATCCGTCGAGCGCTCTTCATCAGAGGCGCCGCAAGACCGGCAAAGTACGCCCGCTCTATCCTCCCGCTCGCCGGTGGGCGGGGCCGGGCCGGTGGAGGCGGGCTAGCCAGCTCGGCCGGAAAGCCGCTTTTCGGCGCCTCGCGGATCGCTTCTGGAGATCCAGCTAAGCGGGCCTTTTCGCTCCGCCAAAAATCAGAAACTCCGAAGCCTGGCCTTAGGAACCCAAACCCCTGTTATCGCTTGAGACCTCCGTCAGTTTGGAGCCGTGCGCATGAATAGCATCATCTACCTCGTCGGACTTGTGGTGGTCGTGCTCGTGATCCTCTCGTTCCTGGGCTTGGCCTAGGAATTCCCCCATCGGAGCAGTCAAATGTCGAGTTATCCTGAAAGCGGCTTGGGCGGGGTCCCCTCATCTGGGCCAGAACGTGAACCGGCCCCCAGTCCGGTCGCCCAAGCGCGTGAGAAGCTAGGAGAAGCCGGCGCGGCCGTGCGCGGCGAGGCCGCGCATTTCGCCGAGCGAACGCGCGAAGAGGTCGCCAGCCAGATCGAGACCAAGACCGAAACGGTGACGGACGCGCTCAGCGTATTCGCCGACGCGATCCGTAAGGCGGGCGACGAGCTTAGCGGACAAGATCAGACCTACGCCGCCAAACTCGCGAGCCAAGCAGCCGATGGCCTGCAGTCGTTCACGCGCAACCTTGCCAGCAAAAGCCCCGAGGACATGCTCCACGCGGCGCGCGACCTGGGGCGTACCAATCCCACGGCCTTGTTCGCCGGCGCAATCCTCGCTGGCGTAGCGATTGGACGCTTCGCGCGCAGTTCGGCCGAGCACGGCCAGAGCAAAAGCAGTTCGCAGCCGGCCGACAGCTCGCAGACTGGAGAAGCCTTGAGGGCCTCCGATAGCGGCGCGCCTCAATCTGGCGCCGCCTTCAACGGGGAGATCTAACCGTGGCTGATGTGGAGAACAGATCCCTACCTCAACTCATCGGCGACCTATCGAACGACCTGACCAGTCTTTTGCGCAAGGAATCGGAGCTCATCCGCACCGAGGTTTCGGAGAAGGCGGGGCAGTTGGCCAAGGCGTCTGGTGAGATGGCGGCCGGGGCCATCTGCCTGATGGCCGCTCTGCTCATCCTGTTGCAGGCCGTCGTCATCGCCCTGGCCAAATTGGTCGGAGCTGGATGGGCCTCTCTGATCGTCGGCGTGGCCGTGGCGATCCTCGGCGTCGTGCTTGTTCGAGCCGGCGCCAAGGCCGCAGCGCCGAGCCATCTGACCCCTGAACGCAGCATTCGGCAGGTCGAGAAGGATGCTCACCTGGCCAAGGAACAAGTCACATGACCCGATCTTCCGAAGACGTCGAACGCGAAGTTGAAGCCGCCCGCGAGGACCTCGATCGCACAGTGGAGGCGCTAAAAGACAAGATGACGCCTGGCCAGCTGATCGACGAACTGGGCCGAACCTTTAAGGGCGGCGGGGCCGGTGAGTTGATGGGAAACCTCGGCGTACAGGTCCGGGAAAACCCGATGGCGTTGGCCATGATCGGGGCCGGGATGGCCTGGTTGATGATGGGAAAGAGCGATCGCTCTGCGACCGACACCGCCGCAAGCGTCTATCAGACAAACTCAGACCTTGGCGTAGCGCCGGCGACCAGCACGGGCACGGGCACGGGGGACCTATCCGACGCCGTCGGGAACCTGAAGGCGAAGGTTGGTGAAGTCGCCGGGGGCGTGAGGGACGCCGCTAGCGGCGCCGCCGATCACGCGTCCCAAGGCCTCCATGACCTTGGAGCCCAGGCCGGATCCGCCGGGCGAAAAGCCGTACGCTCCTTCGAGGACATCCTTCAGCAGGAGCCCTTGATCTTTGGCGCGTTAGGTCTCGCCGCGGGCGTCGCGCTTGGCGCGGCCTTCCCCTCCACCGCGTTGGAAGACAAAACCTTCGGCGCCGCCCGCGACAGTCTCGTCGACGCTGGAGAAAAGAAGCTAGCCGACGTGGGTCAGGCTCTGAACGCTTCCGGGCACGCCGCCTTCGAGGCGGCCAAGGGCGAAGCTGATCGCCAAGGCCTCGCCGCGGAGGGGCAAGCCACTCTCGTCGAGAAGGCCGAGTCGGTCATTCGTTCGGGCGTTGATGCGGCTCGCGATGAGTTGGGCGGTTCACGTCCCATATAGAAACCTGGGCCGCCGCACCTCCCGGAGCGGCGGCCATCTCATCGACCGAGACTTTCGAGGCTGTCAGCGAAGCAGCGCTGGCTGATCGAGCCAGAGCTCAACGGCCCACCATTCAGGACCGAAGTCCTCCATGTAGATGCTGTGCTCCACGCCCTTGAGCCGATCCCACAACCAACTCGCCTCGCAGAGCCCATCAGCGCCGAGTGATAGATCAGCCTCTCGGGCTGGCGGAGTCGACCTAACCGACATCTCAAAGGGCTCATCGACCGCGCCTGGTCGGAGCCGGATGGCCAGTTCAACTTTCGAGCCGTCCGCGCCGACGTCGCGGCGAAGCACCTCCACCTTCTCGACAAGAGGCTGGCTCCGCCAAAACTCCACATTGTGCGGGACGACGTTGGCGAGGATGTCTGGCTCTCGCGGTTTCATGGCGCACCTTGTTTGAGATCCATACTCACCGTCCCACGCCGGGCGACCCTCCGCAAACTCCATGCTCGGAACCATATCGCTTCGCCGAGCGTCGAATCGCCCAGCAAGAGGAGCGAACCGTGCTCGATCCCAGATTTGGTCATGTCGGTCAGCGCTTGCGCGGCGAGCCGGCCCTGGAGAGCGCTCATCTCTACGCCTGTAAGGCTTGCGGCCAGGCGGTGGACAAAAGAGACCTGGCTGCGGTCTTCCACCATGAAGCGCCGGGCCACCAGCCCCTCCCCGCCTTTGAAGCAGAGCGCGTCCTGCGGGTGAGCAAGATGCTTGTCTTCAACCTGTCGGAACGGCCCAAGCGTCCACGCGCTATCAATGGCGCTGGGGACATCACCGGGAGATCGCCATGCGACCCGACGAGCCGAAGAATTTCGACCCGCACGAGCCCATCGACCTCGCCGATGCGGCCCAGGTCAAGCAAGTCGCCCAAGCCTTAGACGCGACGCACGAAGAGCTAGCCGAGGCCATCGAGAAGGTGGGCCCGCAACCGGTGGCCGTCGCGATTTTTCTGGGGCGTCCTGACGCCATATAGAATCTGCGACGACAGCGGGCCCGGACATCATAAGGTGCATCTGCGGGTACGCGGGTGCTGAGCAAAGACCGATGACGCCAAGGCGAGGAAGGCTTTGGCGGGCTCGGAAGCCTTTCGCCGCCGCCATGAACTTCGACTAGCTGACCCGGCCATGCCCAGCCTACTGCCGGCTACCGCCTCGGCCGCTGCGCCTGGGCGGGCCAGGTGTTTCCAACCGATGGAAGCGGAGAGGTCTCACACCATTGAACCCCTGTCCACGTTCGCGCCGCAGCCATCCAGGGTGAGCTTCATGGCGCGAGTTTGCCGGCGAGCGTGCGCACGTCAGAGAGGATGGAACCGGCGGCCCGGCAGTGAGTTTTGAGCCGGTCAGCCCGCGAGGGATCGCCTCCTGTCGCAGGGCGACACGCCAGAGCTCGGCGCGGGCCTCGTCCAATCTCCCGAGCGGGCGAGGCCTAGTCGAATCCAGTGGCTGGCTTCCAGCGCGACCGCGAATAGAACTCGCCGCGCGCCTCGATTCTCAAGTAGTTCAAGCGGTTTAGTTGAAGCTGCACGCCCGCCGGCATTGTCGGCGCCGGCGCGCTCTTATCCAAGAATGACCCTGCTTGCGAGGAGCGGACGCCGGCCTTTTCCCCTAATGCGCCCAGAGACTCGCGATCGGCGCGGCGAGCAGGTTGTCGCCAAAGCTAACCGTCTGATCGCCGTCATAGAGAACGACCCCCAGGCGGAAGGTTTCGCCAGCGATATCGGCCAGGCGTTTGAGGCCCTTGAAGTCGGCGGCCGTAACGGTGGCTGCGGCCTTCACTTCTATGCCAACCATGCCGCCCTCTTCGTTCTCGAGGACAATGTCGACCTCCAACTGATCCTTGTCGCGATAGTGGGAGAACCGCATGCGGCTCTCTGACCAGGACGCCAGCCTTTGCAACTCGGCGAAGACAAACGTCTCAAGGATCGGACCAAATAGCGCGCGCTCGGCCGTTATTCTTTCGGCCGTCACCCCCCTCGCGGCGGCTAGTAAGGCGCTGTCCATGAAGTGGAGCTTGGGTGTCTTGATGAGCCGGCTAAGGTCGTTGCGGTGCCATGGCTCGAGCCGGCGAACCAAGAAGAGCTGTTCGAGCACGTCAAGATAGCTCTCGACGGTCTTGCGCGCGAGACGCAGGTCGGTGCTGATCGTGGTGAAATTCAGGAGTTGCCCGGAATGGTGGGCGGCAACCCTGATCAGATTCGGGATCTCGCTAGGTTTCTCGATCGTGGAAATGTCGCGGACGTCCCGTTCAGCGATGGCGTCAATATAGGCTCGGCACCAATCACGCCGCCGTCGCGCGCTCTCGCGCGCCAGGACGTCAGGATAGCCGCCCGTCAGCACGATGTTGACTAGGTCTGCCCCGAGCGGAGGTCGGGCCGCCTTCGGGAGTTTTCCGGTGAAGGCCTGGGTCAGGAATAGCGGCTCGGCCGCCTCGAGCACTTCGGCCTGGGCCAGCGGAAGCAGAGTGATGACCTCCATGCGGCCGGCCAAGGATTCGCGCGCCGCCTTTATGGTCAGGAGATTGGCCGATCCCGTGATTAAGAAGCGGCCTGGCCGGCGATCCTCATCGACAGACCGTTTCAAGGCCAACATCAGATCTGGCGCCCGCTGCACCTCATCGATGATCGCGGTGTCTAACCCCCTGACGAACCCCGCAGGATCTGATCGCGCCGCTTCCAGGGTAGTGGCGTCATCGAGCGTGAGATAGGTTCGGTCTTGCTCCGCGACCAGCCGCGCCAACGTGGTCTTGCCCGACTGTCTAGGCCCGTTTAGCGCGACGACAGGCGTATCCTTAAGCGCCTCGCGAATTCGGCCTTCGACAAAACGTGGATGCATTTTCGCCTGCCAGTTCTAAAAGCGGATTTTATAGCGTCCAATCTATTAGCGACATAGCGTTCAAAAGTTATTTTAGGTCCGTCCAATTGGGAACGGAAAGGCGTACGATTGAGACCTACGATAAAACTAACGCTAAGAAATCCGCGACTCCCTACGCTAGAACCACCAACCCTCTCAGCGCAGGGACTATCCTTAAGACGATCCTCAAGAACGCGAAGCACGCTCGGTTTTCGGAGTGCAAAAAGACTTCTCAGCAAAAATCCACGCGGAGCGCTCTGCCGCGCGCAGCTCATCACCCATGATCCTGCGTTGCAGTAGCAATCTTGCTAAGGACGCTGGCCTTGAGTCCGTCAACACCCGCTTGCCAAGCACCAAGATCAAACTGGAATCCGCTCCCCTCGATAGAACGGTCGATTCAGGCCTGCATAGGCGCAAGTAGCGGGCCGCTTTTCGACGCGAAGATCTCACCCTTCTGCGAGACCACGCCCTCGAGTAGACCATGCAAGGAGCTGTCACAGGACACACAGATGTCGGCGTATCGCTGTCCATAGGAGCCCTCCCAGTCTCCCCTCTTGATGGCCGTTAGCACCTCGATTCTTCTGCAGAGCAAGCCCGTTATTTCAGTGTCGGCCGCCGGCGCCGTTCACCTTTATTAATTGTCGGCGTCGGAATCGCCTTCTTATCAGCGTCGCCATGACGAGCGATCGCGACCTTCAATATCAAGCGCAATACCAGCGTGAGCGGCGCGCCAAGGCGCGCGCCGAGGGATTGCGTCCACTGCACGCGGCTGTCCCCTGCCACCTCATCGCCGAGCTGGATGAGCTGAAGCGGACCCGCGGGCTGACCAATCGCGACGCGGCGCTGACCGCCTTGTTGAACGAGTTCTTTGGTCATGGCGGACACGAAAGGAAACCCGCCGTGGACACATAGAAAAACCCGGCTCGCGTAAACGCGCCGGGTTCATCCAGGTCATTCGCTAGACGGGTCTGCAAACCCGACCGAGCACAGAAGTCCCGCTCTTTCTATCGAATCACCCACATCGCTGCAATCCAAAAACGCGCGTTCGCGTGACGGGAACCTGTGTGCCCGCGGCCTCCTTGGAGGAGCGGAGAAATGCAGACCGTCCAGGACGGAACTGGAGACGTGCGCCGCATGGCGGACGCCCAATGGGCGACCGCGCGGATCGCCGAGGCCTATGAAGGACTGCCGGAAGGCGTCTCGAAGGCGATGCTGCTCGACAGGTTCGAGCGGGCCGCGCCCCGGCTGGGGATCGGCGACGGACTCGTGCGCCTGATACGCGCGCTTGTGCGCGTCACCCATGAGCGCGACTGGATCGGAAGGACCCGGCCGATCGCCTGGCCGTCCAACTACATGCTGGGTGAAGAACTGCAACGCTCGCGCACCGTGGTGCAGGGTTTGATCCGGGCGGCCGTGAAGGCCGGCCTGGTGCACATGCGCGATAGCGGCAACGGCAAGCGCTACGGCTATCGGGGCGACGCCGGCGAGATCGTCGAGGCGTTCGGTTTTGATCTGTCGCCGCTCGCGGTCCGTTGGGACGAATTCGCCGACCTCGCCGCAGCCCGCGGCCTCGAGCAGGCCCAGAGGCGCCATCTGAGGCGCAAGGTCGGCGAGATCCGTCGGGAGATCCGCACGGTCTGCGCCGATGCGTTGGAGCGTGACTTCGAGGGATACGACTGGGAAGCGGCGATCGAGCGCGCCAGCGGGCGGCTGCCCCGCACGCCAAGCCTCGCCGAGCTGATGGCGCTTGAAATCGAGTTTGGATCGCTGCTCGCGGCTGTGGACAAGGCTTGGACTGTGGCTCGGAAAGCAGATGAATCGGAGCCCACGGGCTCTGAAAGCCGAGCCCACAAAGAACCTACAACCGATCCAAAAGCTGAAACAGCAACGTATCCTGCTTGGCGTGGGGAAGTAGTTGCGGATCGGCCGAGGTCAGATGATCTCCACGGCGATACGGAGCCGCCGTTCAATGAGGAGGTGATCCCGCTCTCCCTGGTGCTGGAGGCGGTGCCCGAGATCCATCACCATCTCGACGATCCGGGCGCGGCCGATTGGGAGGAGTTCGTGGAGGCCGCCTACAAGGCCGCCCTCCTGCTTGGGATCAATCTGACCGCCTGGCGCGAAGCGCGCGAAACCCTCGGGCGAAACCGGGCGGCGATCGCCGTGGCCACGGTGCTGGCCCGCTGGCGCAGCGGCGAGGTTAAGAGCGCCGGGGGCTATCTACGCGCCATGTGCGAGCGCGAACGAACTGGCGATCTGCACCTGTTGCCGAGCCTGTTCGGCCTGAAGGAGCGACATAATCCAAGACGGCGAGACCGGGAGCGCAGTTAGCGGCGGTCATGCTCGCGCATGCAGCTGGGTGCTCGTCCGCCTCTTGGCGCTGTGTTGGCTGATCACTGAACGTGAACAATCGATCCCGTTGTGGGGGACCGGCCGCCTTCGCCGTTCCTTGAGATGTGACGCTGAGGCTGTCTGAGCTCGGCGTTTGGTCAACCGGCCGCCCGCTCCGATCGCTTCGCTATCCGTGTCGCCGGTTTCGCGCCTGCGGCGCTGACCTTCCGCCTGCCGCCCAGCCCGGCCCTTCGCGTCCTCAAGGATCAGCGAAAGGAACCCGGACATGCCCAGCAAAACTTCCATCGAACACTTCGACGTCCATGCAGCAGTCACCAGGAAGATCATCACCGCCATCGAAGAGGGAGCCGGCGCCTTTAAGCTTCCTTGGATTGAGAGCTCAGGTCGGACCCTGACCCGGCCGATCAATGTCGCCTCGTCAGCACCCTACAATGGCGTCAATGTCTTGGTGCTCTGGATAGAGGCCCTCGCCCAGGGCTTCACCTCAGGCGTCTGGGGCACATATCGCCAATGGCAGGCGCGCGGCGCGCAGGTGCGCAAAGGCGAGAGCTCCTCACTCATCGTCTTCTACAAGATGACGGGTGAACGCGATGAAGATCATGAAGAAGATCCTGGCCGCAGGCGAATGTTCGCGCGCGCCAGTAGGGTCTTCAACGCCTGCCAGATCGAAGGCTTTGAGCCGACGGCTGAGCTGCCGGCGAGCGAAACGACGTTTGAACCCCTCGCACGAGCCGAAGTCCTGCTGCGCGGTGTGGGCGCCAACATCCGGGAAGGCGCGGATATGGCCTGCTATCTTCCGACCCAGGACATAATCCTCATGCCGAGCCGCGAGCGTTTCGTCGGGAGTTCGACCTGTTCGCCTACCGAAAGCTTCTACGCGACCCTCTGCCACGAACTGGTGCATTGGAGCGGTGCAAGCCTGCGCCTCAATCGCGACCTCGGCGGCCGATTTGGTTCGCATGCCTACGCTATGGAGGAACTTGTCGCCGAACTTGGCGCGGCGTTCCTTTGCGCAGATCTAGGCGTTTGTTCCGAACCGCGGCGTGACCACGCGGCCTATATTCAGTCCTGGCTCACGGTCCTAAAGAGCGACAAACGCGCAATTTTCACCGCAGCGAGCAAGGCTTCGCAGGCTTCGATTTGGCTGCAGGAATTGGCGCAAGCTGAGCCCTAGGCGCCTAGGGCGCCGCCGGAGCTTTCAAGCTTCGGCGGCGAGCGCCTTGGCCGAAGCGTATTGGGCCAGGATGTCGTCGTGCTCCTGACGGCGTGTGAGCCTGGCGACGTTGAGGCGGGTAAATAGCGGTCTATCGGCTAGTCCGGCTTCCCGAGCATAGACGTTAGCCTTGGAGAGATCATTGGTGACCCCTGCCAGTAGGACTTTGATCCCATCGCGCCCGGGTTCGGCGACAACGAAGTTCCCCGCCATTGCAGATTGGTCGAGGTCGGACCAGGCCCGGAAGCGATAGCTCGCGCCAGAAGCGCCCATGAGTTCGATGAAAATGGTTGTCTCCCGCCCTGTCGCGCCTGCTGCGTCTATCAAACCCTGAGCCGTATATCCGAACCGGCGGGCGACTTCGCCATTGACCCGCAGCCCTATTTTGATCCGCTCCTCACATCCATCAGATCCGCATGGATTGTGGTGGGCGTCGTTTTGATCGTGGCCATTGGTTCAAAACTTGTGGAGAGCCGCCGACGATCGCACTCGGTCCCGCAGCTGCGCTGCTCCTGCGGGTGCGCCGCTGGGCGCGCCTTTGGGCGTCGCCGGCTGCTCGACGGCGCGTCCCGCCGCGCGGTGCGCGGCTCCCTGCAGCCTTCATCCTTGAAGAACTGACCTTCGCGAATATAGCCGCTTGTAGCCGGTAGCCAGGCGCGGGACTTACGTCAGCGCCATCCTTGGGCTCGTAGGCCGCAGGTGATCAGACCTGCGCAAGCGGGATGACTTTGAGCTGTTTTTCGACGACCTCGCCGACGTCCTTCGATACGGGGAGGTGGGCGCGTTCGCTGGCCCAGGCTGCGCGGAAGGCGGCGACCGTCTGGGCGCCGGTCTCGAGAACAATGGCCTCCGGCAGCCCGGCTCTTCGCGCGAGGGTGACGAGTTCCTCCCGATCGAAATCCGTCCAGAACTTGCTGCGGACGACTTTCAGCGCGGCCTTGTCGTCTGGGATATAGGCCATGGTGGAGACAAAATCGTAGGCCGGAGCCAGAGTCGCGCTGAGTCCGTCGCCATACAACAGCGACCAGTTCTTCAGATGCATGTCCGCATTGCCGATGAGAGCATTGAACACGATGCGCCGAATGAACTCGACGATCCCGGCCTCCCCCGTTTCACGCCAGACGACCTGTGCGATGTTCTTGTAAGAGGCGCGCTCGTACTTTTCCTCGGGATAGACGCCAAAGACCTGAGCGAAGTCCTCCATGTGAATTCGCTCGCCGGTCGCCAGACGATCGAACCGTTTGATCGCATAGGCCGCGCCTTCGAGTTTTCCTACGCCGTCGGGCAAATCTCCGATCTGATCGAGATCAAGCAGTTGGATGTCGGGAACGTTTATCCCGACGTGACGGGCGAGCGTCATCATCGAGAACTCATTCTCGGAAACGCCGGCGAACCTGGTCGAGGGCAACTTCACGATCCAATCGCCGCCGACACCTCTCGCTGGCACGGTCAGACCGCCCGAGGCCTTTTCCACGGCGGAGAACTTGAGCTGTACGCCGGCCAGCGAGAATCGCAGAACCGTGTTGGACTGTCTTGCGGAAGCGTCCTCACCGGCTGGCCCAGCGCCCGGCGGGAGTGGCTGACCATCCTGGGTGGCGACGGTGATCGCACCTGGCAGGTCAGGGCCCAGGGCCCAGAGCAGGAAGAACTCCCGGGCTGGCGTTAAGCCAGCCCGTTCGGCCAGATAGTTCCGCAGGGGGCCTTCAGGCAGCAGGTTTGAGAAGAACGGCATCAGCCGCGTCTGGGTGCTTCTCGGCTCGTCGATGAGGTGACCGGTCGCGCTCTTGAACGAAAGGCTCACGGTTGGACGCTGCGGATCTGCCGCGTAGTCGTCGTCAAACGTGAAGATCGAGCGATCCCCACCAAGGCCAGTGATGGATCCCACGGCGCGCTCGCCGAGACGGACGCGAAGGATGTCGACCATGGCTAGTCCTCATCGTCCAGGCTGTAGGCGGGGCGCCCGGTCTTGGGCTGCGAATGGACCAGGCGGTTACGCAGCTGGGCAAGGCGGTCGACCGCCTTCTTAAGGTTGGCAAGATCCGCATGCCGACCTGCAGACTGCAGTTGGTCGGTGATGTCCTGGAGCTCGGCAAGCTCAGACGGCGTGCGGAAAAGCGGCTCAAGAGGATGAAGGTCCCGGAGCAGTTCACTCAAGCGCTCGACAGCCGGTTCCTTAGGGTGCTGGAGCCTGGCGATGCGAACCAGTTGTTGCAGCGAATTGGCGGCGCCACGCACCGAGCGAGCTTCGCGATTGGCGTCAGCCTCCCGGATCACAGCGTTGAGCGCCGACAGGGCCGATCTGGGGGCAAGGATGGGTTCCAGGTCCAGCAGTCGAGCGAGCTCCAGGAAGGTGGAGAGCTTGAGGTCAACCGCGCCGTTCTCGATCCTTGAGATATGCGCCTGTGTCATGCCAGCCCTTTGGCTCAGGTCGCGTTGAGACCAACCTTTTCGGCCCCGCGCCTCGCGGAGCGTTGCGATGAGACTTTCCGTTCGATTTTCCATTCGATGTTCTCAAGCGCATTTATTTCTTCGCTTGATATATTGCACCACATGATATTTTCAATCTGCACCCACAAAATGATGTCGTGCAGCGTATCAAACGTGATGTTTGATATTGTACAGTATATATTACCTAAAGTGATGGACCGGCATAGTTTCTGGCCTGCGCTCATCTCGGACACAAGGCCGCCGAGGCCGCGATCCTGCACCACGCCTTGAAGACGCGGCCCTAGCGGTCCAGGCGCGGAACGGCCGAACGCTGGCGGCGTCCACCGGCGATTTCGGCACCTTGGTTAAGCTGCTTGACTCTGATGTTCTTGATATGTTCACCGGAGGCATGTTCGGGTCTGGTCATCGTCCTGCGGCCGGATGGACCATCACCTCCGGCCGACTTGAGGAAATTCCGACCGTGGCCGGCTATCTGGCGCGGCGTGTCGATGTGCGCGGCCGCTGCCACACCCGCGACTGCCGGCGCACCTGCCATCTCGATCTCGGGGAACTGATCGCCAAGGGCATGGGCGCGCTTCCCGTCAGGACCATTCAGCACACCTTGCGGTGCGCGCGCCTGGACAGCTGCGCGCTCTTTTTCGAAGAGAGGCCGGAGCATCCCCTTACGATCGGGGAGTTGTGCCGGCGCGACTATGTCGGGGTCGAGATCCGCTGTGCGGGGTGCGGCCGCAGCCACGTCACCAATGCCGAAGGTGTGGTCGCCAAGCTTAAGGCGGCCGGCCGGGGCGACGGGCTCACCAAGGTCAGCGACTTGGCGGGACTGCTCAAAGGCGTGTGCAAGGCCTGCAAGATATCACGGTGGAGCGTCGCCATCCTGTGGTTCGATCCGAGCAGCCAGAAGGTCCCGTCTTGGAAACAGGAGTTCGACCGGCGCCGGGAGCTTCGCTGGCGAGAACGCATGGACAAGCCCGGGCCCCCGCCCTAGCCGGGTCTTCGCGCAACGTCCCGGCTCTGGCATTTGGGCGCGTGAGCCAGGTTTTAGAAAGAGTTGGGCGCCACAGAGCCCCCTGCCCGCTCGCCGATCAATCTAGCTGCCGGTCCTGCCTGACAGCTGCCCGGCAGCGTTTCGCGCCTTGGGGTCAATCCGGACTCCACAAGCTTCATATGTTCTGCTTATGTTCCGGACTGGAGATATTAACATGAGCGACATTCTGATTGGCGGCGTCCCGTTTCTGGCGCTCTCGCACCGTGACGGGCGCTTCATTCGGCTTGCGGGCCTGTTCGCCTTCGCCCGCCGTGAGCCGAGCGGGATCTACCACGTCCTCCACTTGGAGATGACCGAGGTGATCGCCCGTGACGCCGGCCCCGCCCATGGCCGTTGGGGGTGGGCGCTCAGCGTCGGAATGAACACGCTGCTGGTTCACGGTTTTGGTCAGCCCGCGATACTGGCGCAGGACCCGCCGTTGGATTGGGAAACCGTGACCTGGCATCCGGAGGCTCGGGTGAATTTCCTCGATGACGAGGAGGTCAGCGAGGCGGACCTGTCGCCGCTTTTGGCCGGGGATCGGGCTCGGAAGGGGCGCTAAAGGTCTTCCCTTGACGAGATAGGTCGGCATCGGGTCGCGGTCGGGGATGGCTTTACGGGATCGGCAGACGCTGGGCTCACCAGCGCCGCAGACGCGAGCACTCCCGACACTGCGCGCTTGTTGGAATAGTGAAGGCTCAGTTGGAGGCTGAAGTGGTAGGTTTGAGGGCCATCGTTGGCGCGATCGGATCAGCGGCCGAAGCCCAGCGTTGTATAGCCTCGCTCTGAAAATCCTTTGCTCTGTAGGCGCTCAATGACCGACGAACCGAAGAAGCTACGTGGGTTTGCCAAGCTGTCTCCCGACCGACGGCGGGAGATCGCCGCCAAGGGTGGTATGAGCGTCGAACCCCAGGAACGGGCATTTTCCAAAGATCGCAGCCTCGCGGCGCGCGCTGGTCGGACAGGCGGCGGCATCAGCCGTGTCCGCAAGCTTGGCCGTGACGACTAGACGCAGTTTCGCGGTTTTCGCCGCCACCGCCGTCCTCCTGGTCAGCGGGGGCTTGGCCTGGGACGTGGTCGCCCGCAGCTCGCTGAAGACGCCTCCAAGACTGTATGGGGCGTCCGCCTTGTTGCGGTCGTTGTGGTCATCTGGCGCAGGGCGGCGGAGAAATCTTCTGACACGGCGCCTCGGAGACGAGGCTGCGTAAGTCAGTGAACCGTTGATAGAGAAGATGCTTAGCACGATACCATCCTGGCAGCAGTTGGCCCTCTACGCGCTGGGGTCCGCCCTCGTTCTGTCCCTGCTCTTCCGGCTGCCCTATGTGGGTCAGGCCCTGCGCGGCGTGGTCTCCTTCGGCATCCTGGCGCTGTGCCTCTTCTTCTTCCTGCAGCAGGCGCCTTTTCAGCCTTGGCTGGCGCCGCTCCTGGAGCACACCGGGCTCGAACGCCAGCAAGTCAGCGGCGATGAGATTCGGATCCGGATGTCGCCGGATGGCCATTTCTGGGTTCGGGTCACGGTCAATGGCGTGGAGACACGTATGTTGGTCGATAGCGGCGCGACCGTCACCGGCCTTTCGGTAGAGACCGCCAAGCAAGCCGGCGTGCGTCCGGACGCCGGAGTGGCTCCGATCTTCGCGAGGACCGCAAACGGAATCGTGCAGGCTCGGCCCGCTACGGTGGAACAACTCGAGCTTGGGGCGATGACCGCGTCTGATTTGAAGGTCGTGATCTCACCGGGGCTTGGCGGGGTCGATATTCTGGGCATGAACTTCCTCACACGCCTCGCGAGTTGGCGCGTCGAGGGAAACATCATGGTGCTCACGCCCGATCGAAGCCCTTAGGCAAACAGGACGGCGAGGCCCTGCCATGTGACGGCCGTCAAGGCGAGGGCTGCGCCGGCCGCGCCCAGGTATCCCATGAACTGGTGCGGCCCCGGCGCGAGATCGGCCGCGTAGCGCAAGGCCAGCGCCAAGGCGGCGGCGCACATAGCCGCGCAGAACCCGGTGAACAGCACAGCGATGAGACGCCACCGACCAGACTCTTCGGGCCAGGCAAGATCTTGCAGGCTGACGACGACATAGACGCCCGTGAAGTGGAGCGCCCAGATTCCAAGGCCCGCCAACATCAGGAGCCAGGGCCTCATGGGATCAGGCTCCCGGGAACAGGTGGGTGATCAGCATCGAAGCGCCCCCCTGCCCTGCGCTGTAGATCAGGAAGAGACCGATCAGGTCGCCGGTCGTCGGACGCTCGGGTGCGACAAGCCCAAAGAACAGACGTAGGATGGCGTAGATCGCCATCAACGCAGCCACGCCGACGAACAGCGACTGCCACACCAGGAAGGCGTAGACGATGGCGCCATGGGCGCTCGCCTCGCCGCGCAGACCGGCGTCGCGCCAAGCTTGGAAGTCCAGTATCCAGGCGCCGGCGACGAGATCCGCGGCGAGCACCAGACCCGCAACGCTCCAGCGCGCGCATGCGCGGCCGAGGCGCGCCAGTCGGCAGGCCGTCAGCGCGGCGAGCGCGGCGCCGGCGTAGAGGCCGATCCCCACGTAGAGGACCCCGTGCGCGGGCGGCGGCGACCAGATGGCGGGGTTGCGGCTCCAGAGAAACACGTAGCTGAACGCCATCATCACAAACACCATGGCCGCGACGATGAGGGTGATCACCATCGCCCACCATCCGTGACCGGCCGGCCCGGCGACATAGGTGGGCACACGGATGTGGCCGCCGATATGGGCGACCTCCGCCTCGACGGGCAGGTCGAGCGACCAGCACCACTGCATGATGCAGTAGACGCCTAGGACCCCGCTCACCACGCAAGCTGCGTAGGCCTGGACGGTCAACAGCAGGAAGAATCCGGCGGTGAACACCGCCGCCCAAATGGGCCACGGAGAGGGGGCGGGCATACGCAGCAGAGCCTGCGGCTCCGCCTCGATGGCGCTCGTCAGGATCGTCTCGCGACCTCCCATTGCTGAACCCGGCAAGAGGTAACGACCGGCCACCACGTCGGCCTTCAGGTCGGGTTGGTCCCAAAGCGGATAGAGGCTTTTGACAATAGGAATGGATCGAAGGGAGTAGAGGCCCGCTGGAACCCATTCCAGGCCGGGGCTCTGGTGCAGATCGCCAGCCTCGCGGTCACCGAAGGGCCGGAAATTGCGGATCATGTCGAAGATCCACAGCGCGACCGCGATCCCGAAGATGAAAGCGCCCAGAGTGGAGATCAGGTTCGGGAGCTCCCAGTCACGCCCGGGAAGATAGGTGTAGACGCGCCTGGGCATCCCCATCAGCCCGGTCAGATGCATGGGCAGGAAGGTGACGTGCACGCCCGTGAACATCAGGGCGAACACCCACCGGCCGAGCCTCTCGCTCAACGGCCGGGCGCTCACCATCGGCAGCCAGTAGTAGATGGCCGCAAACATCGGGAAAACCATGCCGCCGATCAGCACATAGTGCAGATGCGCGACCACGAAGTACGTGTCGTGGGCCTGCCAGTCGAATGGGACCATGGCCACCATCACGCCGGTCAGGCCGCCCATCGTGAAGATGATGACGGAGCCGATGATGAAGAGGCCCGTCGTGGTGAAGCGCGGGCGGCCGTCGGCCAGGGTCGCGATCCAGGCGAAGACCTGGATTCCCGCCGGGATCGAGACGGCCATGGAGGCGGCGGAAAAGACGTTGATCGACAGGCGCGGCATGCCGGTCGTGAACATGTGGTGCGCCCAAACGCCAAAGCTGATGAAGCCGGTCGCGAGCATGGCCAGAACGACGAGCGGATAGGCCACCAGAGGGGTCCGGGCGACCGCTGGAATAATGGTCGACATCGCCCCGGCCGCCGGCAGGAAGATGATGTAGACCTCCGGGTGCCCGAAGAACCAGAAAAGGTGCTGCCACAGCAGCGGATCGCCGCCCCGCGCCGGATCGAAGAACGGCCAGTTCAGAGCCCGCTCCAGCTCCATCAGGGTGGTCGCCAGGATCACCGATGGGAAGGCGACAATAATCATCACCGCGAAGATCAGCATCGCCCAGGCGAACACCGGCAGCTTGTCGAGGGTCATGCCGGGCGCGCGGGTGCGCAGGACCCCGACGATGATCTCGATCGCGCCGGCGATTGCGGAGATTTCGATGAACCCTATGCCGAGCAGCCAGAAATCGGCGTTGATGCCCGGAGACCAGGTGGAGCTGCTCAATGGCGGATACATGAACCAGCCCCCGCTGGGCGCGAGGCCGAAGAACAGCGAGGCGAAGAAAGCCAGGCCGCCGATCAGATAGGCCCAGAAGGCATAGGCGCTCAGCCGCGGAAACGGCAGGTCGCGGGCGCCCAGCATCTGCGGCAACAGGAGGACGCCCAGCGCTTCCACCGCGGGGACCGCGAAGAGGAACATCATCATGGTGCCATGCACGGTGAAGATCTGGTTGTAGGTCTCCTGACCGAGAACCCCGTTCAGCGGCAGGGCGAGCTGTGTGCGCATGAGGAGGGCGAGGGCCCCGGCCAGTACGAAGAACAGCATGGCGGCGCCCACATAATAGACGCCGACGAAGTTGTTGTTGATGGCGGTGAACCAGCCCCAGCCCTTGGGGCGGCACCAGATCTCTTCCAGTTCGGGAAGTTCGCCCGCCGGCCGCCGGCTCTTAGTGGGGAACCGCTCGTCGAGGAGGCTGATGGGGATCCTCCTCAACGTCATCGGAGCCCCTCAAGATAGGCCGCCAACGCCTGTAGATCCCGCCCCTGCAGCACCGGATATGCCGGCATGCGATTGCCGGGCTTGATTGCCTGGCTGTCGGAGATCCAGCCAGCCAGGGTCCCGCGGTTGTTCGGCAAAATGCCTGCGCCCAGAGTGCGACGCGATCCGACATGGGTGAGGTCGGGACCGGCCAGGCCGTTTGCGACCGAGCCGCGAACTGTGTGGCAGGCCCCGCATCCGGCTGAGGCGAAGACTTCGGCCCCCCGCATGGCCAGCGGCCCGACCGGCGCACGAGCCGGCGCCGCACGTTGAGCCCGCCAAGCCTCGAACGCCTCCGGCGTGTGCGCCACGACCACGAACCCCATAAGCGCATGGGGCCCGCCGCAGTACTCAGCGCACTGGCCGGCATAAACTCCGGGCGCATCAGCCTGCAGACGCAGGACATTCCGCCGGCCCGGGATCATGTCCCGCTTCCCGCCCAGGCGTGGGACCCAGAAGCTGTGAATCACGTCAGCGGCGTCCAGTTCGAAGACGACCGGCCGACCGACTGGAATGTGCACCTCGTTCGCGTCCTGCATGACTTCGCGGCCGTCGGCGTTAAGGTAGGCCACGCGCCACCACCACATCTCTCCGGTGACGCGCACCCGCATCTCGCCAGGCGCCGGGGCCTGGCTGAGGACGCCCGTGAGGCTGAGGCCGTAGATGAGCAGTGCGCTCAAGACGACCACGGGGAACGCCAAGCCGCCGATCCAGACCAGCCAAGGGCCCCCGAGCCGCCGGCGCCACCGCCTTGGTCCGAACAACGCCAAGCCCAAGGCCAGGAGAACGGTGAGAAGCACCGCCCCGCCCATGGCCAACAGCACCCAGGAAAGCACGCTCACCGGCTCGGCGAAGGGGCCGGCCGGATCGAGGGCCGGCGGCGGCCATCCTTCCAGGCCCGCGACAGCTCGTGGGTCAGCGCTCATCGAGGCTGTAGAGGTAGGCCGCGACATCCCGAGCCTGCGCTTCGCTGAGCGGCGTCGGGGGCATGGCGGTGTTGGGCGACAGGCTTGGCGGATCCCGCAGCCACGCGACCAGGGTTCCAGGTTGGTTGGGGAAACGGCCGGCGATCAAGGGCCGCTCGCCGAAGCCCTCCAGCGACCCCCCGGTCCTCCCCTGCGGCCAGGCCAGACCTGGAATAACGTGGCAGGCGCCGCAGCCCACCTGATCGATCAATTCAAGGCCGCGGCTTGGATCGGCGCCCGCAATCTGGCGCGCTGGCCGGCTTTTGTCCGAGCAGGCGGAGAGGAAGGCGATCAGGGCCGCCATCATCCCCATCCGCCAAGGCGATGTCGCACGCCCATTCATCTCGCCTCCCTTGCCGTCCTGAAAACATCAGCCGGCGGCTCAGGTTCCGTTTCGGAACCCACTTAGCGCGATCGGTGTTGAGGATGACGTGCGCTTCGCCTTCGCCTTGCTGCCGCTCAGCGGCCTGATCGCGGCCTGCGGCGCCCTTCCCGAACCTCGCAAGGACGCCTTCACAGCCGACGGCCAGGTGATCGCCATGAGCGGTGGCCGCGGCGGACCGGCTAACGCCTGTTTCGCCTGCCACGGTCTGTCAGGAGAAGGCGACGGTCAGAGCGCGCCGCGTCTGGCGGGATTGAGCGCGGGCTACATGCAAAAGCAATTGGACGACTACGCCTCGGGACTGCGTAAGGACGCAAGCATGCAAGCGGCGACGCGCTGGCTCTCGCATGAAGATCGCCGCGCGGTCGCGACCTACTACGCCGCCCTCACCCCGCCGCCCGCCGATCGGCGGGCCGCGCCGCCTCCATCGATCTGGCTGCGCGGCGATCCAGCCCGCGGACTGATCGCCTGCGCCACCTGCCATGGCGATGACGGGCGCGGCGTTGGTCCCGGTTCACCATCCCTGGCGGGACAACCTGCAGCCTATCACCTGGACCAGATGGAACGCTGGCGAACGGGCGCGCGCCGCAATGACCCGCGCGGGATCATGTCGGTCGCGATCGCCCGTCTGACGGAGAGCGAAGCGCGCGCAATAGCCGTTTGGTCAGAGCGTCAGCCTGCTTCTCCAAAGCCCTATAGCGACGCTGCCAGATTGTCCGCCGCCGCGGCCGCTGCGGAACAATTGGCAGCATCCCGTGGAACACGTCGTCCCGGTCGATGAAGTGATGCTTCAGCGCGGCCACGACATGGATGGGGATAAGCAGCACCAGGGCCACCACCAACCCGAAGTGCAGCCACTCCGCCACCGCCTCGATCTGCCAGCGCCGTTCGGCGACCAGGTCCTGAAACGGAAGAAGCGGCCACGGCGCCGCGCCAAACAGCGTCAGCTGCTGTTCGCGGGCGGTGGCCGAGATCATCGCCCACCCCGTCAGTGGCAGACCGAAGAGGCAGGCGTAGAATACGTAGTGGGTGACATGAGCGGCCAGGCTCTCCCACCCCGGTTTGTCAGCGTCGTTGATGACCGGCGGGGCGAACAACCGCCAGGCGGCCCGACCGATGATGAGCACCAGCATCAGGACGCCGACGCCGTAGTGCAGGTCGTGCGCGCCGACCTTGCTCGCGCCGACCGGCAGGCGTCCCATCCACCAGCCCAGGACGAGCTGCCCAGCCGCCAGGCCGGCCATGGTCCAGTGGAACAGAATAGCGACCGGCGAGTAGCGGCCCTCATCGGCATGACCCGCCGCCCAGGCGAGCACATTGACGATCAGCCGATCGATCATGCCGAAGATGCCTGGCGGGCGGGCGCCAGCGACCTGTACATCGTCGCGAGGGAGGCCAGCAGATAGACCGCGGCCGCAGGGGCCCACATGATCAGGCCAGCTGCCTGCTGATCCTCCAGGGCCGTGAGCCCCCAGGCGAGGGTCGAATCCTGGTGCGGGGCGTAAAGGGGTGCCTCTGCGAAGGTGAGGATGGCGCCCAGCAGGCCCATACCGACCATCGCCGCCAACAGGCCCGCCGCCGCCGCCGGTCCGCGCGCGGATCTGACCGCGCACCAGAACCCGATCGCAGCGGCCAGCAGGCTCGCCTGCATGAGCCAGTAGACGCTGTCGCTGTCCATCGCCGCGGCGTAGGCGGTCGGTGCGTGCCACGCCCAGAAGACAACGGTCTGGACGATGGTGGCGCCGGCGAGCCGCTGGTTGCGCCACATCGGTAGGCTCCAGGCCAGAAGCGGTGCGGCCAGAGCCACCAGCAGCACGTGGTGAATCGTCCGCGCCGAGAACAGCGCTGAGCTGAGCGCGCAAAGCGGCGAGACGAAGATGACGGCGAGAACGGCCAAACCAGCAAGCCCCGCCCACCGCACCTCCCCCTTGCGTTCGGCGACGATCAACGCCGCAAGGGCGAGGGTTGCAATGAGAACTGGATCGAAGTTCCAGCGTACGACGAGCTCGGCGGGGAGCGGCGCGGCGCCGCAATAGGGCGTCCAGATCTGCACGGGCGGCGTCCCTCTTCGCTGGGGCTGGAGGTTCAATGCGGAGCTGGCCGCGACGGTTGCCTAACGGACGTCTAGCCGGGCGGTGGCGACTGGGCGGCGACGGGCGCGACCCGCCAGACCGTGTTAGAAAGGTCGTCGGCGATCAGCAGGATGCGGCGTCGCGCATCGAAAGCGACGCCCACCGGCCTGCCACGCGCCTGGCCCTTATCATTGATGAACCCGGTGACGAAGTCGGCCGGGGGGCCGGCCGGCCGGCCGCCGACGAACGGAACCCAGACGACCTTGTAGCCGGCGAGGTCCTGCCGGTTCCAGCTTCCGTGCTCGCCGACGAAGGCTCCCTCCGCAAAGTCTCCGCCAAAGCCGCCGTCCGTGACGAAGCTGAGGCCCAGGGCGGCGACGTGCGAGCCCAGGGCGTAGTCGGGGGTGATCGCCTCAGCCACCAGTTTGGGTTTTTGCGGCCGCACCCTGGGATCGACGTTCTTGCCCCAGTAGCTGTAAGGCCAGCCATAGAAGCCGCCGTCTCGCACCGCGGTCAGATAGTCAGGGACGAGTTGCGGCCCTAGTTCGTCGCGCTCGTTGACGACGGCCCAGAGTGCGCCGCTAAGCGGTTCGATCGCCAGGGCGGTCGGGTTGCGGATGCCGGTGGCGAGCGTCCGCCGAGTCCCGGTCGCCCGATCGACCTCCCAGACGACCGCCCTCTCCTCCTCGACGGCCATGCCACGTTCGCCGACATTGCTGTTGGAGCCGATGCCGACATAGAGCCGGGCGCCATCAGCGCTCGCAGTCAGCGACTTGGTCCAGTGGTGGTTGATTTGCGATGGAAGCTTGGTCAGCTCCTCGCCCGGCGCGGTGATCTGCGTCTGACCTTCAGTATAGACAAACCGCAGCAGGGCGTCCTGATTGGCGACGTAGAGCGCGCCGTCCACCAACGCCATCCCGTAGGGCGCGTCCAGATTCTTGATGAAGGTCGTCTGCAACTCCGCTCGTCCGTCCCCGTCTGCGTCTCGCAGCAGGGTGATGCGGTCGCCGCCCTTCACCTTGGTCTTGCCGAGGCTCTTGATATAGCCCGCAATCACATCCTTGGGCCGCAGCTTAGGCGCCGCGCCGCCGGACCCTTCTGCAACAAGTATGTCGCCGTTCGGCAGGATCAGGATCTGGCGCGGTATCTTAAGGTCGCTCCCCATGGGCGTGATCACGAACCCTTGCGGAACCGTCGGACTGGCGCCCTCCCATCCTGTCGGGCGGGCGATCTTCATGGGAGGCAGAAGGGTTTCATCCCGCTCCGGGAGCTGCGGCTGAGCTCCGGTCTGGTTCAGACTCGGGTCGCCGCCGCCGCAGGCGGTCAGCAGCAGCGCCGCGGTCGCTGCGGGAAGGCCGAGCCGCCTCATGCACGTGTCCTCGGCGAGCCGCGCCTTGAAAAGCCAATGAACCCGGCGCAGAGCGCCGCCACGGTCGAAATCATGGAGAGAATGATCCCAGTCGGACCCACCGAACTCCAGCCGTCACGGCTGTGCTGAAAGGCGTTGATCAAGCCGGACCCCCACATGAGAACGATCAGCGCACAATAGAGCCCGGCCATCATGCGGCTGGCGCGGCCAGGAAAGACGAAGCCGATAATCGCCCAAGCCAGGACAAGCCCGCCCATCACGAGGGCGCCGGCGATCAGCCAAGACGAGAAGTTCGACCATTGGATCTCGGCGGTGCGCAGGTAGGCGATGTCCGACGCCAATCCCGCGGTGAAAAGCGCGATCGGGTAAGCGAGAAGCACGGCGTGCAAGGGGTGAAGCATCGGCCGCTCGGTGGCTTCTGTCTTGAGCATCTGCCTCCTCAACCGTGTCGTGGCTCCTAGATCCCCTAGGCAATTCGCAGCGCGGCTTTCGGTTTCATCTTTGCGGGTGGATCACGTTCACTGGCGTTGAGTGTCTTCGACGGTCGACCAAGCGCGTCGATCACTGCGGCTTACAACAAGCCGCCCTGTTGTTTCCCGGTGGCGTGAGCGTCATTGCTCGCAAGCGGACATCACCGTGACCGCCTGGAGCGCCCTACTGATGTAGTCGCCCGGGCCCTGTTCACTACACGGTGGGTGTGGCGGCCCAGAACGCGGCTAATTCGCGGGTCCGTGAGGCCGAAGCTCTCGCTCGCCTTGGTCACCGGTGTCGCCGCCGCGTGGGCGCAGCTTGATCCGGCGCACTATCCCTTCTTGCGCCGGGGTGGTCGACCACTCGGCGCTCATGACGACCGCGACCAGTGTCTGGCGGGGTCGAGCTCATCCTTGCCGAGATCCTAGCCCGGTAGCCGCGCCCTCCAGGGCGCGCGGCTTCACCTCGTCCTTGAAGCGCCCTGGCTGGCAGGCTGGCGCAGGCGTTATTCCCGGGCGACAGACGTGGGCTGACGATGACTCGGCGGCCGGTTGAGCAGGCCTCGTCCTGGTTCGAGTGTGGCGCCGGCGTTTGGTCTTCGACCCCTTGTCTTGGGGGCGCCGTTCCGGGAGGCGCTCAAACTGGGAATGGGCGGAGCGGTAGGCGCGCCTGTGGGCTCGCTGACCTGGCGGCTGCTCTCTTCCCCGCACTCTAGGGCTTAGCCCGTTCTGCGCGGGCCCTGGGCGATCTCTCACGCTGACCTTGTCGCGGAACGGGTCTGGTCAAAGCCGACCTCGCGTGGCGAGGCGCGGGCCGCCGGACCCTCCGGCCTTCCTTCGCTGCGCGCCGTGCAGGCCGGTTTCCGGCGTTCGCGAGCCTTGGCCATCCCCTTTGCTCCGCGCCTCCGGGCGGCGTGATCGCGGCAGGGCCGCGGGCCGTCGGGGTTCTTCCCGGCGGCGGATGGAGAAAGATAATGCTGAACAAGGTCCAACTGATCGGTTTCACCGGCGCCGAACCTGAGATCCGCACCATCGCCAGCGGACAGAAGGTCGCCACCCTGCGGGTCGCCACCAGCCGCTACACGAAGAAGGGCGGGGAGCGGAAGGACTACACGACCTGGCACCAGGTCGAGATCTGGAACCAGGGGACCGTCAATTGGCTGGCGTCCAAGCCGCTGGCCAAGGGCGCCAAGGTCTTCGTCGAGGGCGAGATCCGGCACGACCGGCACACCGACCAGACCGGTCAGGAGCGTTTCTTCTCCAAGGTGATAGTGGCCAAGCCTCAGCACGAACTGAAGTCGCTCGACCGTCCCGACGCCAATCCCGAGTCCGACGAGGAATAGCCCCCTCCCCGCCGCGGGTCTCCGGCCCGCGGCGGCCTTGCGGCAAGCGCAAGGTAAGGTAAAGATTGGGTTAATTACTGTTCGTCGCGGGTGGCGGGGCATTGATAATGCAGAGAAAATCGCCGCTGTCGGCCATGTCGTCTGACCGGCTTTTGATCCGCCTTTCGGGGGCGGACGACGCCCTGAGCCGACTTGATGAGCGGGTCCGGGCCTGCGCCTATCGCAGCGGCTACATCGCCCGCCGCGACTTCGCCGAGGCGGTCGCCTGGAGCTGGACGCAAGGGGCGGTCACCTCGCTGGAAGACCTGGTGCTGCATGACCAGGGGATGGACGTTCGCGCCCCGAACCAGGGACTTCAGGCCGCCCACGCCCTGGTGCTGGCGCGGCGGAAGGCCACGATCGGCGGCTCCGGCCTGCTATCCATCGAAGGCGCCGGTTGGTTGAGCGGTCGGCGGCGTAAGCCTCCTGTCGGGGGATCGGTGACCAGGCGCCCTCCCCTCCCCGCCGATGATCCCGACGCTCCAGGGATTGTCGATCAGCTGGCCGGCCAGCTGATCGCCCTGGAGCGCGGCGACAGCGCGGGCGTCGACGGCGGGATCCAGGAGTGGTTCGCCTTCATGGACAGCCTGCCGGCGGCCGCGCCAGCGGTGCTGCGTGCGGCCGCATTGGTGGAGGCCTGGTGGATCATCGATCCTCTGCCTCGGCAGCGCTACCTCGGCGGCGTTTTGGCCGGGCTGTGGCTCACAGGCCAGAGACGGGTGACCAGCCATGTCGTCGGGCTTGAGGTAGGTCTGCGGACCCTGCCCCGACGCGGCGCCGAATTTCGGGGCGGCGACGTGGTGCGGCGGCTGGGCTTCTGGCTGGCCGTGATCGCCCAATCGGCGGAGGACGGGTTACAGGAGCTCAAGCGGCTGGAATTGGCCCGGCAGGTCATGGCGCAGCAGGTCGCCGGACGGCGGGCGCACGCCCGGGTCGCCGACGTCATGATGCTACTATTGGAGCTCCCCGTCGTGACCGCCCCGGTGATCGCCCAGCGGCTCGGGATCACGCAGCAGAGTGCGCGGCGCTCCCTGGAGGATCTGGGTTCCGTCGTCGTGGAGATCAGCGGCAGAAGCCGGTTTCGGGCCTGGCGGCTGTGAACTTGCCAATTGGCAAGTTCCGGAAACGCTGCGGCGGCGACTGTGGCTTCCTCAGGGACCTCCGCGGGCGAACTTGCCAATTGGCAAGTTTCAAAAACCGTGGCCCTGAGGTTGGCCGTCGAGGCAGTCAAAGAGGGTCCTGACAGTCCACCCGACCCGAACTTGCCAATTGGCAAGTTCTCCGGATTTGGCGTCATGTAAACCCCTCCGGCTCGCGGCGAGACGGGAACTTGCCAATTGGCAAGTTTCAGAGACGCGCGTGATCCCATGGGTTTCGGCGACAGGCGGACGGGCGGATTTGCGGGCCGTGAAGCGAACTTGCCAATTGGCAAGTTCCCCTCCCCTGCCCTTCCGGGCGCGGATGCAGCACAATGGCGCCCATCATGTCCAAGCGCGCGATTCGCAATCAGGAGTTCGACCTCTTCGTCCCGCGCATGGGCGACCTGCGCCTGAAGGACCAGCGCGAGGTCATGGAGCGGCCGTTCTTCGCCCTCAGCAAGCGCAAGCGGCTGAAGCCGATCGAATACACCAGTCCCGATGGCGAGGTGTGGGTGCATGTTAGCGCCAACCCGCGGTTCGGGATCGCCACCATCTGGGACGCTGACATCCTGATCTGGGCGACGTCGCGTCTGAACCATTTGCGCGAGACCGGGACGAACGACCTGCCGCGGACAATCCACACCAGCACCTATGAACTGCTGCGCGCGATCCGGCGCGATACCGGCGGGAAGGGCTATAAGGAATTGCAGGCGGCATTGGAGCGGCTGCAATCGACGGTGATCGAGACGTCGATCCGCGCGCCCAAGCGCAACAAGCGCGCCCAGTTCGGCTGGCTCGACGAATTCACCCTTGAGACCGACCCGGTCACCGGCGCGTCCAAGGGTATGAGCCTGACCTTGTCGAACTGGGTCTATGAGGGACTGATGAAGGAGCGTTCGCTCCTGACCCTCCACGCCGACTACTTCACTCTCTCTGGCGGGGTCGAACGGGCGATCTACCGGATCGCGCGCAAGCATGCCGGCGACCAGCCCCAGGGCTGGGTATGCCGGGTGAGCGTGCTGCACGAAAAGACCGGCAGCGAGAGCCCGCTCAAGCAGTTCGCCTATCTGCTCAAGCGCATCGTCGCCGCCAACGATTTGCCCGACTACGACCTCAGCTACACGGCCACGCGGGACGGGGCCGCCGCTGTCCACTTCGTGCGGCGCGACGCGGCCGAAAAGGCGCAGCTCAAGGCCAGCATCCAGGCCTTGGCAAGGCCCCCTTTGGAAGGAAGGTGCCTGGATTAGGGAACCACGATTATGATTGCCGCAGCAGTTTCCGCTTCTGAGTCTGAAACTCGTCTTCCGTTAAGATGCCTCGCTGGCGAAGATCATCTAGCCGCGCCAAATCACCTATTGGGTCGTGCACCGGAGCAGGCCCAGTCGCTGAGGCATGGCGCTCTCCGGATTTCGTGAGGTTTTTGTAGAGTCCAACCCCTGCGCCCACAACCGCGCCGGCGGCGGGCCCCACAATCGGGACTGGAATCGCGACAGCAGCGCCGATCGCCGCGCCGGTGGCTACGTCCCGTGTCATCTCAGCTCTCATGACCGCCTTGCCGAGGCGCGCCGCTTCTTCCGCCAAATCTCCGGCGGCCTCCTTGGTTCGCCGGCGGGCGATCTCCCAGTCGGCCTTGTCGACCTTGCCGTCACCATTGAGGTCGCCAATCACGGTCATGGCCTTCGAAGACCCAGAACTGGCCTTCGCCGCTAAGTCGGTAATCTGCTTTTTCATGGCCCACCCTCAACGCCGCAATTCGAGCATTTGCCCTCATTACAACCAAGAGCTTGACGATTTGGCGCCAGCTTGTCGCTTTCGACCTGATCACCATCGTCTAGGTTCAATGCCGCATTCGTAGCCGTACAGCGGAGGGCAGCGTAGATGAACAAGCTGGTTGCCTACATGGAACTAGCCACTCTGGCATCTTCGACATCGGCCAGCTCTCGTCACTGGGGGCGGGCCTTCTTGCCGTTTGCGGATTGTTCACCGGCTCCGTTGTTCTCTAGCAACATGGGCGAGTTCGGCAGGCGTTGGCGAGGCTCGAATCGCGCAGCGGAAATGGCGTCACGCTCTCGACGGATGCTGTTGGAAGCCGGAATGGTTTTCTTGATCGCACTTGGAGCGACCCTCTATGTGCTCGCTCCGAAAGCGCCTGGGCGCGCGGAGGTGAACACCTTCGTTGAGAACCGGACAACCGATCAGCACTTTTCAGGCTGCGATGAAGCTCGGGCGGCGGGGCGCGAGGACATACCTCGTTGGGACCCAAGCTATCGGGAGCACATGGACGGCGATGGCGATGGTCTGGCCTGCGAGCCCATTCGCTACTAGCCGCCTCTCCGAGATCGCCTACCGGGACTTCGTTTTATCCCGGATCGCGCTGTCGGCCGACCAGGTCGGGGTTGTTAGATGATGCGAAGAAAACAGACGGAATGGGGACGCTTTGGTCAAATACTGACAACCACAAAGCCGCGATCTAGAACCGATTTTGACGCCGACGCAGTTTACCGGCCTCCTATCGCAAGGAGGCGAACATGCAGATTCTGCGCCGCATCGATCCGGCCCGCAACATGTCCAGATTTTACGCACTGGACATCGTCGCCAGTCTGTTTGGCGAGGCCATCCTGGTCCGACGCTGGGGCCGCATCGGCTCAAGCGGGCAGCGACTGGAGATGTGGTTTGACGAACCCTCGTCAGCCCAGGCCGCGCTCGATCGGCTCGTCCGCGCCAAGACCCGCCGGGGATACTTACAGTCGCCGCCCTCGCCAGCCTTCCCGTTTCAGGACGTCCCTAGATGCGCCGCTTGTTGTCACTCCTTTTCGGCTGGATCTGCGTCGGCTGCCTGATCGTCGCCATCGTCTCAGTGGCGATCGGCGACATGGCCGGCGCGATCCTTCCAGGCTTCATTGCCGTGGTCGCCCTGGTGGCGTCCGCATTTTTCGGCCCCAGGTCTGCGCAGACCGGGCCGGCCCCGACGCCGGCGCAAGCGCCGGCCGCCAATGCGGCGGCGAAAGCCAAGGCCACGGCCAAGCGCCAGGCCGACGACCGAAGCCGGCGCGAGGAAGAAGTCGTGGACTGGCACCGCCGCAATAATGAGGTGTTTTAGCTTTCAGGGCGTCGCGGCCTACGGCCGCTCGCCAACGATTGAGCACCCTGCGCATCGTCGGCCAAGGGGCGCGCAATGCTACGAAGTCGGCGAACGACCAGATCGCGAAGACCACAACAAGATCGTGTCCGGGACCCTGCCGCGCGCTCCAGAACCGGCGCGTTGGGTCACCCCAGGCCTTCCAGCAAGCCCTCCGCCTTTGCCTTCAGGGCGTTGAGCGGCGGTCGCGTAGCGAGCCATTGCCCGAACGCCAGGATGTGACGCTGGTCGGACGCCGACCAATCCTCTACCCGGGCCAGTTCCGAGTAAATCGTCTGCGCCTGGCGGCGCGGATCAGGCGCGCTACCCATCGTCCGGCGGAGCTTGTTTGCTGTCTGGAGCGCTTCGCCGCGACTGAGGGTCATGCCGATTCCCGTTGTTTCCGGCACCTCCTTACGGAATTCACCGACGACGCGGAAGAGGGCGATGACACCTCAAAAGGCGCCCGTCAGTAGCGGGCCCGTAGGAGCCACGACAGCGGCGGGACCGAGCACGGCCGCCGGCCGCTATCCGAATTCGAGGGGAATTGGGGGGTGCCCCCGCTGGAAGGGGTTAGCCGAGATCGGGGCTCAGGCGTAGGGGAAGGCCTTCCCCTCAAACAACGCCACACATCCTCTGCCAGAAGACGTTACAGAGCCAACGCCTTGACCAGATCGTCGTGCTCAAACGCGCTCTCCATGCGCCGGATCTCCGCCGGCCGCGCGCCGGCCGCCGCGGCCACGTCCCGCCACCGTCGGGTCACCTGGGCCACCTCGCGGACGATGTCCCGGGCGTCGGCGGCGCTTAGCGAGAACAACCCGGCCACCGACAGCACCAGGGCCAGGTCACAGGTGCCATCATCAAGGTCGATGGTCGTGGTGAGGATGCGGGCCTTCACGTCCACCGGCGTCGGATTGAGGTCGTAGGCCGGCGACAGCGTCCACCCCCCCTGCCCTAGCCACAAGAAGCCGTGGTTGCGCAGGTGATCGTCGACATTGGAGATCAGGACGTTCAGCACCATCCGGCGATAGAGGTCGGCGGCGTCACGCTTTGTCTGGGCGCCGGTCTGCACCAGAACATCGACCAGCTCTGGATAACTCCCCCGCTCCCCGTCCTTCAGGCCCATCATCGACAGGGCCGACAAAAACGGGATGCGCCTCTCCCCCTCGCGATCGAACCGCCTCGACAGCAGGATCGCCTGGCCGGCCACCTCGATCAGCTCATGGGCGGCCACCCGGACACCGGCCATCCCTGCCAGGGTCAGCGCCACCGACTCCCAGCGCTCAACGCTGTAGTCGTCATCGGGCTTTGGGAACTTCGCGATCGACAGACGGCCGTGATGATCGATCACCGAGGCCTTAGGCCGAGCGCCGCCGAGCGAGGAGCCCGGCGCAAAGATCATCTGCAGATCCGCGTCGGTCTCCTCATCGCGCAGGATCCGGTCGGTCACCGCCATTAGGCGGCCAAGCTCGACCAAGCCAGGAACACCCTGCGCCGTCTGCGCCTCGAACATCTCGCCGCCGGTATAGCGGAAGCGCAGGGCGCCCAGCCGCGACACATCGGCGACCCCGATCAGATAGTCGGACTCGGCCAGGGTGCGCACCGCCCTGCCCTCCCGTACGGCCCGGCGTCGTTCGGCGCGCTGCATCAGACGTCGTCCCCAGGTATCGGGCGCCGAGTCGCCTATCGAGCCGAACATGGCCAGCCCTGCCGCCGGCGCAAAGTCGCCGCGGTTCAGGGTCAGGGCGGGTTCCAGCGAGAACCGGTCTGGATCGGTCAGCCAGTCGGGATGGTATTCAAAGGCCACGGCCTCTCCGCCGCGCCGGGCCTGTCGGTGAAGGGTTCCGACGCGCTGGACGCCGCCCGGCCGATCGATATGGACCTCAATGTTAGGCATGGGGCGGGCTCCGAGCCCGCAAGCGCACCCGCTTGGGCAGCGCCTCGTCGGCCAAAGACAGCCCTACTTCGTCATTGCCCGGCGCGGCAAGATCGCCGAGGCCACCCAGTAGGCCCAGCGCCTGCAACACGGCCGCATAGATTCCCATGGCCACCATGGGCTCGCCGGCCTCGACCTTCTGCAGGGTCTGGCGCGTCGTAAAGGCCCGCTCTGCCAAGATCTCCATGGTCAGCTGGCGACGTCGACGCGCATTGCCAATGTCCTCACCCAGCTTGCGAAGGGCTCGACGAGTCGCAATGGAAGGGCGGTGCGCGGCTGGCATAATGTTATCTCACATTGACGCTATAAGCTCTTAATGTCGCACAAGCCTAACATTGAAATAGCGCTAGCGCCCAACCTTCCGAGCCCTCTACGCGTCTACCCCCTGACCGGCGGGCCGGGACTCGCCGGTTGGCTAACGGCGCAGTGCGGGATGCGCTGGTCACCTCCCCTATCAGGTCTCGGAGGCGTCAGGCGGTCTCGGTGGCAACGACAACGTGCGGGCAGCAGCGATCCAAGATCCCGGTCAACTCAAACCGGAGGTTTAGGCCAGTATGCGTCGAGAACTGCACCAAGAGCTGTTTCCACCTCGGAGCGCGAAGCGCCTCCAGCCGGCAACAGAGTAAGAGTCACTTCCTTGCCCTTCCGCCCGTTGATCCGCAGGATCGGAACCCCCGACGCCGTGACGACCGGATCAGCCGATCCTGACTTCTTGGGGGGTCCTGACTTCTTGGGGGCGTCGGCCGCAATCGCGAGGCGGCGGATGACATCCTGTGGCTTCAAGGAAGCCCCCTCCCCCTGCTGCTTTGAAATGATGCCCGCTTCGGCCAGCACCCGACGCGCTCGGTCGTCGGGCTTGAGCAGCGGCTTCAGCAGCGTCACGTGCTTAATCTTCAGCTCGTGCGGATCATTGAACGCAGCCACAAGATCTACGGGCAACCGCGCCAGATCGAGATAGCGACTAAGCCAGGCCTCCGACACATTGAGGCGGGCGGCCATATCCTTCTGGCGAGCCCCGTAGTGGCGGCCGAGGGCCTTCAGATAGTCGCGCGCGCGCTCGATGTCGCTGAGATCTTCGCGGGCCCGATTCTCCAAATCGGAAATCCGGAACGCCTCTTCATCGGTAAGGTCGCGAACCTCCACGAGGAAGCGGAAGTCGGAATAGTTGTGGGCACGCAACCAGGTCACGGTCCAGTGTCGGCGGGCACCGCAGATGACCTCAAAGTCGACGTCCGGCACTCCACGGACACGGCGCACAATCGCCGGGACTTCCTGACGGCCCTGTGCCTTGAAACTCTCGATCAAATCGCCGCAGCGGGTCTCATCCAGTGCCGCGTAGTCACGATTGTGCTCACTCCAGAGCCGACAGCGGGCTGGATCGACCTGCTCAATCGCTCGGCCCACAACGGCACCGGAAGCCAACTCAGCCATTCGGTTTTCGCGGTTAGCCAGGATGCCGACCGGCATACGGATCGGCGCTTCCGGCTGGGGCGCGACTTCATCGAGCGTCCCCATCAATCCGGCAGCGAAAGAACGGTTCTTGGAGCTCATGAGCGCGCCCTTTTTGCTCGAATTGCACCGGTGCAATTCACATTCTTGTCGGTCACGCGTGGCCCTCCCTACGGAGGCGCTCGACATGACTGGGCCAAGTCTGCCGCACGTCGAGGAGAATCTCCTCGTTGACTCCGTTAAGGTAAGTCAAACACCGGTCGCGCACCGACTTGCTCGTCATCGGGCCGTTCATTTCATACACGGTCATCAAACGCGCAGTGACGTTGTCGATCTCAGCCGAATCCTTCATCGGCGTACGGATCATGGCTAGACCAAAGACCTGCCGCATCAGTGCCAGTAACTCCTTCTGCATCGACTTGTTCTCGTCGACCTTGGAGGCCACGATCCGCACAAAATTGAGATCGGGCGCGAGGTCGCGCGAAGCCAGCTGATTGAGCGTCTCGTCGAGCATGGTGAGGAAGGCGGCGGTCGAGGAGAAATCCATCACCGTCGGCGGGACCGGTATAACCAGTGCGTTTGCCGCCCGCAGCACGGACAGGGAGATGGCGCCCAGCGCAGGAGGCGGGTCGAGGATGACCACGTCGAATTGGTCGGCGATCGAGGCGATGCCCTGAGCAAGCCGATCGAGCAATCGCCCGCTCCCTCGCGCCATCCGCGCGGCAAGTTCGTACTCTGATTGGAACAGATGGAGGTTAGCGGGGATCAGCTTCAACCCATCGAAGTGAGTATCGAGCAGTGCGTAGTCGAGCGAACGCATGTCGTCCTCACGCAGAAACGGATAGAGTGTCTGGTCCTCGGTCAGATCGAGGTCCGGCACATAGCCGAACAAGGTCGTGCTCGAAGCCTGACTGTCGCAGTCGACCAGTGCAACCCGGTAACCTTGGATGGCCATGTACTGCGCCAAGTGAACCGACAGCGTGGACTTGCCGACCCCGCCCTTAAAGTTCTGTACGGCAATGACCGCACAGGGATCCTCAGGCTTGCGCCAAGGTCGCGTCCCGAAAACACCTCGCATGTCATTGACCTGCGCCAACGTGTAGCCGACCCTGCGGTTGGTTTCAGTACGCGACGGCTCGGGCAGTCGCCCATCTTTTTCAGCGTCGCGAATTGCTGCCGGGGTGCGGCCCACCAACTCGGCCGCTTCGCTGATCGAGAAGAGGGGTTCGCGGCGCTCGCTAGACCGCGCAGCCCGCGCGCTGTCCCGTAGATTCTCAACCACGGCCGAAGCCCGGCGCGCCAGCTGCGAGACCGGACCTGCAAGAGAAGGAGTAGACGCTTCAGGGATGCTCGACATGGGACCTCCCAGCCTCCAACAGGTTTCGAAAAATCGACCCCAACCGCCAGAAAAGCGAAAGTTGGACTAAGCGGATGCTATAAGTGCATTCCTAACGGCACCTTAACGATAAGTGAGCCAGCTAAATCCCGATTCTAGTATCTCGGCCAGACCGCCCTGTCCGATTGGGGGCGCTTTCCACTTGCATCGGGGCAAACCGAAATTGCACCGGTGCAATTCCTCGAGCCTAAGGCCGATCCGGGCGCGCACCGGCGCGCCGCGGAGGCCCTGGATCACCGCAAGTCGGGGCAATGTTAGAATGGACTAGAGCGCTTCCTGACCGGATGGGGGGCACGGTCAGGTCGGTAGGACGCGTTAATTGTGAGCTCTCATAGCTCCTCCATCCGCTGCCGCGCGGGGAAGCTGTAGTTGCGAACCCCCACAGGTCCCAGTGAGGTGCGGACGAACATTGGGCACCCAGCTGAGCGCACGAAGTCGAGCCGAGACGGTCGTCGGGTGCTGCTGGGTCAGGATCAGTCGGCGAATGCAGTCGCCGCCAAAATTCGTCAAATGGATGTGGCGATCCGAGACGAAAGGGCTGCGGGGATGACCGATCGCTCCTCGCCGCCGCGCAAACTGCATCGGCCGACGCCGAGTGAGACGGCGGAACAAAACAACGCCTTGGCCCTCAGAAACACTGATGTCTCGCCTGCAACAGTAAGCCTGGCTTTACCGGTCAGAGCCAGATTCACGATCTGGCGTCGAGCGTACCCCGTGATCGGCTATGATCGCGCTAGTCTCGGCGAGTTGATCCACCCCCGCGTAGAGCAACTCAGCAGCTCCGAGAGACCAGGCCAACGCCTCACACCGGCGGGTGCCGGCCAAAGCAATGATCGCGGCCTCAGCTGGTAGGTCCACACATGCACTGCCCACGCCTAGCGCGGGGCCTTCTACGGCCCTCCGGACCGAGAACAATGCCTGCGAGACCCCCACGCTTCCCGGGGCGAGGCCGTGCGCTTCATCCGGACCGCGCTGCGCGAATGGCTCTACGCGCATATCCGCCCTCAAATCGACGAACCGTCCAACTGTCGGTTAGGCACGCCGCTATCCTTCTTGGCTATTGGGTCCGCCAGACGGCCGTCATCGCTCCGAAATTGCACCGGTGCAATTCCGCGATTATGGACGGCCGCGCCGTGCCGCAAACGACTGGCAAAACCCTGTCCAGGATTTCATCAGCTTTGCCCCCGTGAGGTTGGCCAGTCGCGCGCCCATTTCGACGCGATACGCATCTGCGATCAAATCGCGCGACCAGCCGCCACCATGGGCTACGGCGATTTCGCCGAACAGTTCGGCACCATAGAGCAGGCTCCCAGAAGGAAACCGCAACGCGGAGTCGCCGGGTCCCGGCGGCTTGGCGGGCACCCGAACCGGCGCGGGGAGGGCAGGGGGTGTTGTGATCGCCGCGGCACGGTAGGCACGGCGGTCCTTCAGGGCGATGTCCTCGCCCTCGCTTTCGGCCATCGTCAGTTGGATCGGCACGGCCTTTGCCTGAAAGGTGAAATCAACCTCGACGACAGTACGGCCGCGACGGATCTCCCGCCAGTCGACCGTGAAGTGGGCCAAATGGTCGATCTCGGCCTTGGCCTTTTCCAGCACCTTACGGCGGAGCTGGGCAAAGTCCTTGTACAGTTCCGGCGCGATCCCGAATGCTGCACGAATAGCGGTCATGTCGGCGCGCCAGTTGGACTGACGCCGATGCAATCGAAGCGCACCCAGTTCGTAAAGGCGCAGGGCATAAGTCGACCTGAAGCCCAGGACAGCCTGGCGGTTGAGAACCGCATAGGTCTCGGACTCGCGAATTAGCCGCCGAGCGTCTGGCGTGAATTCCCATTCGATCCAGCCAGCCTCGGCACCGTCCTCGTCTATTTCCTCACGCGATGACTGGATCAGCGAGAAACGCTTTGTGGCCTTTCGCCCTCGCCAGGATAAGTCGTCGACGGCGAAGAGCGTGCGGTGCAGTTCCTCCAGCATCTCAGATATCCGCTCGTTGCCCTTATGGCCGCGCCGAATGTCAGCCTTGCGCATACGGTGGGCGACCGGCTCCCAGGCGTCGCCGCCAGCGGTCAGGATCATCAGCGCGAGCAACCGCGCCGCCGTGAGACTGAGGGACTGGCCCTTAACGAAGCGCACCTCGACCAAAGTGCCAGGCTTAGCGAACTCGTCGCCATCGCGCGCCTGCAGGGCGTGGGCGACGCGCATGGCGCGGCCCGGCACTTCCTCAACGCCGTCCTCGAGGCGGCCCGTGATTTCCGCGGCATTGGCCAGCCCGAGACTCCATCTTCTAACCAAGGCCAGCATTCCTGACCTCGAATCATTTCGCAAGTCAGGATACAGCAGCAGA
Source organism: Phenylobacterium sp. (assembly GCF_030681155.1). GTDB lineage: Bacteria > Pseudomonadota > Alphaproteobacteria > Caulobacterales > Caulobacteraceae > Phenylobacterium. The sequence goes on from NZ_JAUXXE010000022.1 coordinate 55,851, forward strand.
TAGAGCCGCTGCCCCCAAGCGGTCAGGATAGCCCCGCGCGGTCAGGACAAAGCCCCCATCTAGTCAGGATTGCCCCCCCCAAATGGTCAGGAACTACCCCCCATCCGGTCAGGAAATCTGGCATAACCATCAGATCTTACGAGGGAAATGCCTCCCTGAATTGGAATTACTAGAATCTAGAAATCCCACTGCGGATCGCAGTGGGCGTTTATCAAAACCAAAATGGGGAAAGCGATCCACCTTCAAACGCCGATCCTAACTAATCGACTCCGTTCGATCACGACCGACGGGGCACGGACGAGTTTCTAGGTACCCGTCTGGGATACAGAGCCTCCGACCAGCGCCCTGGCTCCAGTGATACCACCCGACGGCCATCCTTGACGCCCAGCCGCCACGGCTCAATGCGAAGGATGTTGAGGCGCCGGAAGCCGGGCTCGACAGGCTCAAGCGGGAAGGGGCGTTGGCCGTAATAGATCCACAGCTTAAAGGCATCCTCGCGGACGCGGCCGAGCTTCAGAAGCGACTCGGAACGCCAGCAGCTGTCGATCTCAAAAATGATCGACAACCCCTTACCAAGGGGCGTCCAAACGACGTCGAACCTGCCCGATCGTTTGAGCTTCCGGTAGCCGGTTTGCACCTCGATTTTGGAAGCATAGCCAAGATGGCCGCCTAGATCGGCCAACCGTCTCTGGAGAAGGTTATGTCGGTCGAGCTTTGAGATCCCCCTGGGGACGGGTTTCGTGAGTTCCGCGTTGATCACGGCGACAAGATCAGACGCAAGCTGCCACGGGGTGTCGGGCGCTGGCCAGAAGGACGGAGGGGTTGCCATTTGGGACCTTTTCGAGAGCTGATTTCGCTCTCCTTCGCCCTCCCTCTCGCTTTATTGCTCCGGGCGTCGTGTCCACGAACGTGGCCGGAGCGCATTCTCGGCAGTCATCGAAACAGTCCTGCTGTCCGCATTGTTGATGTCGATGCCTAAGGCGTCACAGCCCCTGGCGACGCTCTGAGCCCGTCAAGTCAAGACGGTCGGCGATCCGCTGAAAGGCCCGTAGTAGATGCGGGTGTTGGCGCTGAATTCTGCTTCGCCTCTAGTCTACGTCTTGCCTCTTCGAGTTGATTGAGGCGGCGCGACCCATAGGCCAAGAAAACAGTAAGTCCTGCGCCGAAAACCGCGATGACACTCATTATCTTATCGAAGTCATCCATCGGGCGGATTTCAGCAACCTCCTGTGATAGTACAAGTTTCTTCTGTGTTCATAGCCGACGGTTCAGGCGGCGCGGCTATCGCCTCAAGTTGGCTGTCCCCAAAAGTGAGGCCATGCTGAAGGCCCGCCATGAACGGAGGATTGTGTGATCTAGAGTTCGCGAGGATGCACTTCGTGAATTCCTCTTGATCGCACCCGTACCGGTTCAAGATCTCAAGCGTGAGTGAGGTGACGTAGTCTGCTACGGCCGGACCCTGGTTTCTGAAGATCTGGCCTGTGAGGCCGGACAGCATGCCGAGGGCGTGCGGATCAATGTCGAGATATCTCTCCAAGCTAGAGCTCCAAGGTTCAAATCAGCGGCCGTTCTGCGGGGTAAGCTAGCGTGCCGCAGCCCCATCCCCGACTGAAATCAAAGTCTAGCTACTGGGAGTGTGAACTGATCGGTTCCCCACGACCTTCAGCGTGACGGTGCATCGCTGCTCCTTTCCCGTTCTGGAGGCAGCTGCACGGCACCTATCCAGCGTTTCCCGGTTCGCCAGTTCCAGGCGCACGTCCTTCAGGAATTGCGAGCCTTTCACCACCCGCGCCCAAGCCTCCGGGTTGCCGCTTTCCATCAGCTTGGCGCCTGCATCCCAACGATCAAGCCCCAAGGTAGCGGCGGCCATTCGTTCGGGCACATGCCAAGCGCCGAGGAACCCGCGTGCGATCAGGCCAGAAAAGCAAACCCACAGGATGGCCCCAGCGATGACGCCGGCGGCGGTCATAGTCACGAGCTCTTTCTTCTGTTTCCGGTAACGATACTCCCCAACGATCGACCCCTGCTTCACGGCGGTTTCCAAGTCGGCCTGCCGCTGCTCCGTTGTAAGATCGGTCGCCTCCCGGAATTGTCGGGCATAGGTTTCGGGATCAGCTTGCAGGGCAGGGTGCCGCTCGATCGCTTCCAGGCTCATGGCGATGGCGCCCAGCGTCGGCGCATAGTCGGTCGGATCCTGCCCCTGAAACTTGGCCGACAAGCTTTCTACGCCGGCGCGCAACTGCGTCACCTCGGCCCTCAGAGCGTCAAAGGCCTCCGTCGCCGCATCTTTCGGATCATCTTGCATCATGGGTCCCCCTACCGGCCAAGCTCGCGTCCTACATCAAGCGATCTTTCCAAATCCTGGCCAAGATTGCGGCCCGCAGAGCCACCCGATAACCCAAGCTCTTGCCGGCGGGCCGATAGCGCCAATTCCAGCTGGGGGTCACGGCGAAGGCCGGTGGCCATGCTCTTCATACGCTCTTCGACTTTGCGGCGACCGTCCCCGTCCTGCCACCCTCCCAGCTCCGCATGCCGAGCCTTGAGCAGCGTCCAGCTCTCCACAAAGCGTTCAGCACGCAGGCGCACATCCAGCCGCGCTCGGTTCTCATTGGCTACGGCCCTGCCGATCACCTCCAAACCGTCAGGCTCGTTGACTCGACCAGCCAGACCGCGCTGACGCGACAGCGCCGACGCGAGATCCAGCGCGGCCTCCGGGCTGGCGGTGGCCAGCGTCTTTTCCGCACGCTGAAGCGCCAGGTGCTGGTGAGGCAGGACCGGAAGCCCTCCGTCGCGCATCCGCTCGATGTCGGCGAAGGCCCGGGTGTAGGAGCGAACCGCGTCGGTCAGATCCTGACGCTGTAGCGAAACTGGAGGGGCAGGGGAGGGTGCACGCTCTCGGATGGCTGGGCTGGCCGCCTCCCTCGGTTTGAACCCCGCGAACCGCGACGGCGCCCGTTCGGCCGGCCGCGCCATCTCGCGCGACACGACGATCTCCGACCGAACGAGCCCCCGCCGTTCGGCGAAGGTGGCGCCATAGTCCAAGGTCATATCCTTGGCCCGCTCGCGGCCCAGCGTCCGGGTCAGTTGGTCACGGTTCTTGAAGTCGTCGGCACCGTAATGGACCGAAAGCGTCTCACGGTGGCGGCTCATCCCGACATAGGTCGCATGACGGTCCAGACCGTTGCTCGCCAGCAGGTGGCCATGGTCCACGGTGACACCCTGGCTCTTGTGGATGGTGGCGGCGTAGCCGTGATCGATGTGGGCGTAGTCCTTCAAGTCGAAGCGGACCTCGCGGCGCTCGCCATCGAGGCGGACCGTGAGGCTGGAGGCGTCGATCTTCTCGATGGTTCCGAGCGTGCCGTTCTTCACCCCCATCGAACGCTCGTTGCGCAGGAACATCATCCGATCGCCGGCTGCGAACGCCCGCTCGCCGCGCTCGGTCGCCACCAACTGGTCGGGGCCGAGCCCGCCCGCGCGTTGGTCGCCGACATCACGTAGTCGGCCGCGCGCCAGTTCATTGAGCTGCGCCACGTCGACTCGGGTATGGGCGAGCATGAGCTGGCTGGCCTCCGGCTTGGCCTGACGCACGGCGAACCAGCCGTCGACCAGCGCGCCGCACGCGGCTTCTCGGGTTTCGTGGCCGCGCACCATGCCGGCCGCTTCGTAGCGATCCAGGGCCGCGCCCGTTCGGCCTGTCGCCAACTCCCGCGTCGCCTCGCGCTGCCAATCCTCGTGTTGTCGGCGGATTTCGGTGATTTCGGCGGCGCCATGGCGTTCGGTCAGCGCCCGGAACGCCGCGCCGGCCTCGATCGCCTGGAGTTGCTCGGCGTCGCCGACCAACACCACCTTGGCGCCGGCCTGCTCGGCATGGGCCAGCACGCGGTCCATCTGCCGCGATCCAATCATGCCAGCCTCGTCGATCACCAGCACGTCGCGCGAAGTCAGCGAGTCGCGGCCCCGGGCCCAGCCGTGCTCGAGGCTGGCGATGGTTCTCGAGGAGATCCCAGATCCGCCTTCCAACCCCTCGGCTGCGATCCCCGACAAGGCGGTGCCGCGCACTTGGTAGCCTTGCGCCTCCCATGCCACGCGGGCCGAGCCCAGCATCGTGCTCTTACCGGTGCCGGCGTAGCCGACAACGAGGGAGATATCTCCAGGCTTGGTGATATGCTCGAAGGCGTCGCGCTGCGAGCCCCCCAAAGTGCGCGCGCGACCCTCGCCGGCGGCTAGGCCCAGTCCCTTAGACGCCGGCGAGACCTTGTGTCCGCCGCGCGCCGCTAGATGCTCGGCCGACCGTTCCAGCCGCTGCTCCGTCGCCAGCATGTCTCGCGTGCTGAACCGCTCCCGGCCGGCGCCATCCTTGCCCAACGCCACCAATTCGGGCGAGGTCTTCACCGCGCTCATCGCCTGGCCGAACTGATCGACGTCGTCGCTATGGCGGTGAATGAACCGCGCCAGATCATGATCGGTGAAGGTGCTCTGCTGGTGGGTGATCGCGTCCAGTGCGATGCTCGGCTCGGCGATGATCGCCTCGCCGTTGCGCCGGGCGATCTCCCGATGCTCAAGCGCGCGTTCGGCGTCCTCGCCTCGAGCCTCGCGGCGCAGTCCGGCTGGACCAATCTTATGCTGCGGCTCCAGGTCGACGCCCTGCGCCTCCAGCGTCCGATGGTCGATCCGCATCTCGATATCGAGCTCGGCCAGGCGGGCGTTCACATGGTTGGCCCAGGCCTCTCGCCAGTCGGTCAGAAGCTCGGTGCTATTCCACGCGCGGACCTTCTGACCGAAGCCTTCGCGCCCGACTCTGTCGCGAGTGACTCCACGCATTGAAAGCATGACGTGCGCGTGCGGTTTAGCCTGCCGGTCTGGCCCGATATCCCAATGCACATTCAGGTCGGCGACCATGCCGCGCGCGACAAATTCCCGTCGCACGAACTCCCGCGCCAACTCGATGCCCTGAGCCTGATCCAACTCACGTGGCAGTGAAAACTCGACCTCCCGAGCTAGCTGCGCGTCCTTGCGTTTCTCGGACGCTTCAACCTCGTTCCACAACCTCTGTCGGTCCTGCCAGCGAGCGGGCGAGCCTTCCGGCGCCATGATCTCGGAATGCACGACGCCGGTCTTGTTGCTGAAATTGTGCGACCGCCCCAGGCGCTCGTCGGCCAACTCTGACGCCGAACGATAGGCCGCGGCCGCCACGGCGCTGGAGCCGTTGGCGCGGCTGATCACCTTAGCGCTGAAATGATAAATGGCCACGCTGCACCATGGCCAAGCTAGAGAGCATTTTCAAGCCGACGTCGGAACGACGTATAAGCGCGCACTCAACTTCCTTCGTTGTTGGATGACTGACGCGGGACTGATGATGGCGAACCTAGACAGTGCGAGATCGTCTGCTAGATGTTCACGCCAGTTGGGGAGAAGACGATTGCGCAAACCACGCGATATCGACGCTGAGTTGCGAGCACTTCAGGACAAGGCCAAGAGCCTGAAGGCGCGTAAGATCGTGCAGCTGGGAGAGTTGGTGACGGCGACTGGAGCCGACATCCTAGACGCCGAGACCTTGGCTGGGGTCCTGCTTGAGGCGCTCGAGCGTGCGCAGCAACCGGACGCCGGGGAGGGGTGGCGCCTACGCGGAGCCGCCTTCTTTCAACGGCGGGCGCGGCCGGGCAAAAATGGCAGCAAGCCTGCGGGCGACGGCGCTGGCGCAGCAACGGACGGCGGCGGCCATGTCCCGCGCTGAGGCTGTCCGCGCCCGCTCCGACAACCGTGCCTGGGCCGTCGAGCGCAGAGCGCGTACCCGTCAGCTGATCGAGCTGGGGGGGCTCGTCCAGAAGGCCGGTCTGGTCGATCTCACTGACGACGATCGCGCCGCTCTGCTCGGAGCCTTCCTCGGCCTGGCCGACATGCTTAACAGCGAAGGTGGGAAGAATCTGGAGGAGGTTTGGCGGCGTCGGGGGCGCAGGTTATTCGAGGCCGAACAGCGAACCGAACCCTGAGGCCCCCCACGGCGGCGCTCAGCTTCTGGCCGTTCTAAGCTCCGAAGTAGCTGTCGTCGGATCGACAATCGGCGCAGCGCTCGTCGTCCGTGGCTGCGGTCTGTTCATTCAGCGGCTGGCGGCAGCCGGCGCATCGAGCGGGCTCGATGCGGGAACGAATGCCGAGCTGAAATCGTACGTCACGGGCCGATCTTGTCAGCGGCCAAGGACCAAGATGCGGCGTCAGCCAGTCCTCGACGCTCCACGTCATCATCGGCAGCAGCTTGATGCGCTGGCCATCTGATCGAACCTCCACAGGGTAGCCTTTGGCCAATAGCGATGCCGCGTAAGCCTTGGCCTGCTGATCATCCTCAAAGTTCAATTCGCTGGCCTCGAAAGGTTCGCCAAGATGGTTGATCAGGACGAACACATAAGTCGGCATGGTTCCCCTCCCCAGAAAGATGCCCAGACGTCCATTAAGCCGTCAAAATACGCCAACAGGGAACCCCGGCTGAACGCCGCTCGGTTCCTCCTCCCAATGGTCGGCGGGGATGATTGTCATCAGCGGTTTGCCGATCATCTCATCAACGGTGTAGCCGAGCAGTCGCTCGGCGCCCGCGTTCCAACTGGTGATAACGCCGTCGAGATCCCTGCCGAGAATGGCGTCCTGCGAGGACTCTACGATCGCCGCCAGGTGCTGGGCCGCCAAAAGCTGCCGTATCGCTCACCACCCTTGAGTATATCAAGTCGCGCGATTATATATC
>NZ_JAUXXE010000036.1 GCF_030681155.1 Phenylobacterium sp.
GGGCGCGAATGCCGTCGATGATCTCGTGCAGGATGAGGGCGCGGTTCTCCGGGGAGCCGCCGTAGCGGTCGGTGCGGCGGTTGATGGTCGGCGAGAGGAACTGGCAGATGATGTAGCCGTGGGCGCCGTGGATCTCGACCCCGTCGAAGCCGGCCTTTTCGGCGCGGACGGCGGCGGCGACGAAGTCCTCCACCAACTGTTCGACCTCGGCCAGGGTCAGGGCGCGCGAACCGGTCGCCTCATCCTCGGACGGACAGACCGGCGCCTCGCCGATCAGTTCCTTGGGCGAGCGCATGCCGGCGTGGTGCAGTTGCACCGCCGCGACGCTGCCGGCCGCCTTGATCGCTGCAGCCAGCCGGGTCAGGCCGGGCAGGTGCTCGTCGCCGAACACGCCAAGTTGGCCAGGGAAGCCTTGGCCTTGGCGCTGCACATGGGCCGCGCAGGTCATGGTCAGGCCAAAGCCGCCCTCGGCGCGGTAGGTCAGCCAGCGAAACTCGTCGTCTGACAGCGTGCCGTCGGCATGGCTCTGGGTGTTGGTCAGAGGCGCCAGCATGAAGCGGTTCTTCATGCCTGGGCCGCGGGTGAAGGCTAGTGGTGCGAACAGGTCGGTGGTCATGTCAGGCCTCAACTTCGAAGGTCAGGCCAGCCTTGTCGTGCAGCCGCTTGACCAGTTTGTCCCCCATGGCCGCGCCGGGCGTCCAGATGCCGCCGGGGACCTCGGGGGTTTCCTTGATCAGGCATATGGCGGTCTCGGCGATAATTTTCGAGGTCGAGCCATAGCCCGGATCCTTGTCGCCCTTCACGGCCACCCGAACCTTGCGGCCGTCCTTCGCGATGCCGATGAAGACGACGTCGTAGAAGCCGGCCTCGCGGTCTTCCTTGCTGGGGCCTTCGCCAGGCTGCGGGCCGGCGCCGGCGTCGGCGGCGAACGAAGCCGGAGTATTGGGATCGACCACCGACATCTCGTCATAGACGAAGTCGGTTCCATAGGCGTGGCCCAGCAGCAGGTTCGAGCGGTGGACGTTCTTGGTGTTGATCGCCGCCATCATGAACGGGCCGACGTCGGCGTTCATGTCGGGGTCGTGCTCGACCTTGTCGCCGCGCGGCTGCTCGGGGCCCTTGAAGCCGGGGGTGAGCGCGAACGGGTCGACCATTAGGGCCATCAGGCCGGGATTCTTCTGGATGGCCGCCATGGTGGCCCGGCCGCTGGCCGCGGTGCCGCCCGACAGCCCGCCGCGCATCGCGCGCATTCGGCCTTTCACGCGGGGCACGACCCCGCCCAGCTTCGCCTTGGCGGTTTCCTGGGCGAAGAAGACGCCCAGTTCGAAGGGAATGGAGTCAAAGCCGCAGGAGAACACGATCCGCGCGCCGCTTTTCTTTGCGGCCGCTTCGTGAGCGCCGATCATCTCGGCCATCCAGTTCGGCTCGCCCGACAGGTCCAGATAGTCGGTTCCGGCGGCCGCGCAGGCGGCGACCAGGTCCGAGCCGTAAAGCTGGTAGGGGCCGACCGTGGTCAGCACCGCCTTGGTGGCTTCGACCATGGCCTTGACCGAAGCCGGATCGCCCGCGTCGGCGACGATCAGCGGGGTGTCCTTGGGCGCGCCGATCTCGTCGCGGACCGCCTGCAGCTTTTCAAGGCTGCGGCCGGCCATCGCCCACTTCACCTGGCCGCCGACCCCGTATTGCTTGGCTAGATGCTCGGCGACCAGACGGCCGGTGAAGCCCGTCGCTCCATAGACGATGATGTCGAATTCCGCGGCCGGGTTCATGCGCTCTCTCCCTGTATTCGCTCTTGAGGCTTGGGGGCGACCTTGCCGGGATCGCGGCGCGCATGCAAACGCCCGTTTTAATCTTTCCGACCCGTGTTCGCTCTTGCCCTGCCGCTAGGGAAGCGGATCAAGTGGCGGCAACGAACGCCGCCACGCGAACGCGGCGCGCATAGGGAGATCGCCAAGTGACCCAAGACGCGCCGGCTGCAGGGCCTCGGCCGCTTTCCTCGCCGATGGTGCTGTCATTCTCCACCGTCGCCCTGCCGTTGGGCGCCTTGGCCGTCGCCGTCGCCGTCTACCTTCCTCCCTATTTCGCGGCCCACCTCGGGGTCAGCCTGACCGTCATCGGAACCGCCTGGGCGGTGGTCCGGCTGCTCGACATCGGCGTCGATCCGGTTCTGGGCCTGATCATGGACCGCACCCGTACGAAGATCGGGCGCTACCGGGTCTGGATGATGATCGGCGGTCCGATCCTGATGATCGCGGTCTACGCCCTGTTCGAGGCCCCCAAGGGCATCGGCTCGGCCTATCTGATCGTGTGGTTGCTGATCTTCTATCTCGGCACCTCGATCCTCAGCCTGGGCCATTCGGCCTGGGCCGCGACCCTGGCGACCGAGTATCACGAGCGCTCCCGCGTCTTCGGGGTGCTGGCCGCGGCCGGCGTGCTCGGCGCGGTGGTGGTGCTGCTGATCCCTATCGCGGCCGGCCATATCGGCTGGACCGACGCGCAGGGCGTGCGGGCCATGGGCTGGTTCATCCTGGGCATGATCCCCATCGTGGTGGCGCTGGTCTGCCTGCGAACGCCCGAGCACATCGCCAAGCGTACCTCGATCGAGAACTTCCAGCTCAAGGACTATGTGGGCCTCATCACCAAGCCGGACCTGCTGCGTCTGTTCCTCGCCCAGATGGCCCTGACTCTCGGTCCTGGCTGGATGAGCGCGCTCTATCTGTTCTTTTTCACCGACTCGCGCCGGTTTTCGCCGGAGCAGGCTTCGGCCCTCTTGCTGGTTTATGTGATCGCCGGGATCGTCGGGGCGCCCTTAACCGCGCGCCTGGCCATGCGGTTCAGCAAGCACCGCACGCTGATGGTGACGACCACCTCCTATTCGCTGGGTCTGATCGCGCTGGTGTTGCTGCCCAAGGGCAGCGTCCTGGCGGCCTTGCCGGTGATGTTCTGGTGCGGGTTCATGGCCGCCGGCTTCGACCTGATGATCCGCGCCATGCTGGCCGATGTAGCCGACGAGGTGAGGTTGGAGCAGGGTCAGGAACAGCTCAGCCTGATCTACGCCCTGAACGCCCTGGCCGCGAAGATCGCTTCAGCTTTCGCCATCGGCCTGACCTTCCCGCTGCTGGCCAGGCTTGGCTACAACGCGGCTGCTGGCGCGACCAACACGCCGGCGGCGATCCATAGCTTGGAGATGGCCTACATCATCGGCCCCATCGTCTTCGTGATGCTGGGCGGCGCCTGTGTGATCGGCTGGAAGCTGGACGCCCAGAAGCACGCCGACATCCGCCGCCAACTGGACGAGCGTGACGCCGTCTATGCAGAGGCTCCCATTCTGGAGAGCTTGAGTGGCGAGCCGGGCATTGCGGTCCTGGCCGAGGACGCGAAGGCCTGACGCGGGGTCAGAGTAGGCCCGCGCCCGAAACCGTGACAGCGTAAGGTCAGCGGCGCGTTAGATGCCGCCCCGGGGAGACCGATGAGCGGGCTGATCCTTCACCACTACGACACCTCGCCCTTCTCCGAGAAGGTGCGGTTGATGCTGGGGCTCAAGGGCCTGGCCTGGGACTCCGTCCAGGCGCCGGTGATCATGCCCAAGCCGGAGCTGACGCCGCTGACCGGCGGCTATCGCCGGATCCCGGTGCTGCAGATCGGCGCCGACATCTATTGCGACACTCAGGTGATCCTGGCCGAGATCGAGCGCCGCGCGCCCGGTCCGAGCCTGGCGCTGGGGCCGGCCTGGGCGGTCAATTTCTGGGCCGACCGCTTGTTCTTCGGGGTCACCGTGCCGATCATCTTCGGCGAGCTGGGCGATGCGACGCCCAAGGACTTCATCGCTGACCGCGAGAAGCTTTCCGGCCGGCCGTTCAATGTCGAGGCGATGAAGGCGGCGGCCGGGATCATGCGCCCGCAGTGGCGGGCCCAGGCCGCCTGGATCGAAGAGGGCCTAGTCGGCGCGGACTGGCTGTCGGGCGAGACCCCCGGCCTGGCCGACATCGCCGCCTATATGAACATCTGGTTCCTGGCCCGCAGCCTGCCTGACCTCGCCGATGAGTTACTGGCCGGCTTTTCGCGCACCCAGGCCTGGCGGGGCCGTGTCGCCGCCATAGGTCATGGTGAGCGGCGAGAGATCACAGGCGGCGAGGCGCTGGTCGTCGCCCGCGACGCCGCGCCGGCCCCCGCGCCGGCGCATGACGCCAACGATCCGCTCGGCTTCTCGCCTGAGACGCCGGTCGTCGTGTCCGCCGACGACTATGGCCGCGATCCGGTCGCCGGAACGCTGGCGGCGCTCGCCCCCGACCGCGTGGTGGTGGCCCGTGACACCCCCGAGCTTGGCAAGACCCACATTCATTTCCCACGCGCCGGCTACATCGTCGGCAAGGCCTGAAGGAGCATTTCCATGGATGACCGCATTACGATGGAGCTGAAGGACGGCGTGGCCGATGTCCGCCTGACCCGCGCCGACAAGATGAACGCCCTCGATGACGCGATGTTCTCGGGCCTGATCGAGATGGGCGAGCGGCTGAAGATCGAGAAGGGCGTTCGCGCCATCGTCCTGTCGGGCGAGGGCAAGGCCTTTTGCGCCGGCCTCGACATGGGCAATTTCGGCAAGATGGCCTCGGGTGAACGCAACGGCGGCCAGTCTTCGACCGGCGAGAGCCTGCTGACGCCCAAGCGCACCGCTGGCGGTTCAAACCGCGCCCAGCATGCGGTCATGGTCTGGCGCGAGCAGCCGGTCCCGGTGATCGCCGCCGTGCACGGTGTGGCTTTTGGCGGCGGCTTCCAACTCGCACTCGCCGCCGACCTGCGGTTCGTGACCGCCGACACCCGCATGGCGGTGATGGAGATCAAGTGGGGCCTGGTGCCGGACATGGCCGGCATGGTGCTGATGAAGGGCCTGGTCCGCGACGACGTCGCCCGGGAGCTGACCTATACCGGCCGGATCTTCCAGGGCGAGGAGGCCGCGCGCCTGGGCATCGCCACCCGGGTCTGCGACGATCCTCGCGCCGAGGCCCTGGCTCTGGCCGCCGAGATCGCCAGCAAGAGCCCGACCGCGATCCGCGGCGCCAAGCGGTTGCTGGACATGGTCGCCGACGCCGACCAGCACGCCATCCTGCTGGCCGAGAGCCAAGAGCAGGGTGCACTCATCGGGTCGCCCAACCAGGTCGAGGCGGTGATGTCGAACATCCAGAAGCGCGCCGCCGTCTACGCCGACTGATGGTCACGCTCTACCACTGCACCGACGCTCGTTCCTTCCGCGCCCTCTGGGCGCTGGAGGAACTGGGCGTGCCCTACGAACTGAAGATGCTGCCGTTCCCGCCACGTGCCTTGTCCCCGAGCTATCTGGAGATCAATCCGCTGGGGACCATCCCATTCTTCGTGGATGGTCAGACGCAGATGACCGAGTCGGCCGCCATCGTTCAGTACCTGGCCACAAAGCACGGCGGACCTCTGGCGGTTGAAGCGGACGATCCAGCATATGGTGAGTGGCTGAACTGGCTTCACCGGGGTGAAGCGACGTTGACCTTCCCGCAGACCCTGGTTCTTCGCTACACGCGGCTGGAGCCGAAAGAGCGGCGCAACCCGCAGGTCGCCGAGGACTACGCACGCTGGTTCATGGCGCGGCTGCGGTCGGTCGATGCGGCGCTGGAGCACGGGGACTATCTGTGCGCTGGCCGCTTCACCGCCGCCGACATCTCCGTGGGGTATGCGCTGCTGCTGGCCCGCACGATCGGCCTGGACGAACGCTTCAGCCCGGCGATCAACGCCTATTGGGAGCGACTGGCTGGGCGCGAGGCTTTCCAGCGCGCCAAGGCGGCCCAGGCAGGCGAGGGCGTGCCGGACTGGCAGGGGTGACGCGTCGCTGCGCGCCGCCCCCTCACCTAGCCTCTCCCAACGGAGAGGGATTCACGCCTCTTCTCCTCTCGCCGCCGGGGAGAGGTCGGGTGAGGGGCCTACACGGCCCACTCGGCCATCACCTCGCGGTCGGTTTCCCTCACCTGCTTCCGCAACCCTTTGAACACTTCGGGTTCCAGCAACCGCGACAGCGCCCAGACCGCAGCGCCGCGAACCAGCGGCGAGGGATCGGCCAGATGCTCCTGCGCCAGTGTCGCCAGCGCCGGATCTCCCGAATTGCCGATTGCGTAGAGCACGTTGCGGATGAACCGGTCGCGGCCGATGCGCTTGACAGGGTTCTTGGCGAACAGGGCGCGGAACGCCGAGTCGTCCAGCCGCGCCAGGTCCTCCAAAGCGGGCGACTTCAGCTCCTCCCGCGCCACCAGCCGCATTTCGCGAGAGGCGCTGGCGAACTTGTTCCAGGGGCAGACTGAAAGGCAGTCGTCGCAGCCATAGATCCGGTTGCCCAGCATGGGCCGGAATTCGGGCGGGATCGGCCCCTTCAGTTCTATCGTCAGATACGAAATGCAGCGCCGCGCATCGAGTTGATAGGGCGCGGGGAAGGCCTTCGTCGGGCAGACATCGAGGCAGGCGCGGCATTGGCCGCAGGAGCCGCCGCTGGTGTCGTCGGGCGCCAGGTCCAGCTCGGTCAGGATCGATCCCAGGAACAGCCAGGAGCCGAACTCGCGGCTGACCAGATTGGTGTGCTTGCCCTGCCAGCCCAGGCCCGCGCGCTCGGCTAGCGGCTTTTCCATCAGGGGTGCGGTGTCGACAAACACCTTCAGGTCGCCGCCGAACCGCGCGACCAGCCAGCCGGCCAGCTGCTTCAGCCGCCCCTTGATCAGTTCGTGATAGTCGTCGCCCTGGGCGTAGACCGAGATCACGCCCCGACTCTTGTCGTTCAGGGCCTCAAGCGGGTCGTGGTCGGGACCGTAGTTGACGCCCAGCATGATCGCCGAGCGCGCGCCGTCCCACATGGCGGTCGGATGGCGGCGGCGATCCTGGGTGTCTGCGATCCAGCCCATCTCGCCGTGCCGGCCGTTTTCAACGAACTCGGCCAGCCGCCCTGACGCCGGCCACGCCGCCCGCGCATCGGCGATCCGGCAGACATCGAAGCCCAGCTCGGCTGCGCGTGCACGGATCAGGTCGGGGGCGTTGGGCTCAGAAGTCGAGATCGTCATAATGCGGCGCCGGCGCGAGGCCGGGCCAGCGATCGGCCAGCAGCGGCCGGAAGCACGGCCTCGATTTCAGCTTCATGTACCACGTCTTGACCGCGGGGAAGTCGCGCCACGGCACGTCGCCAAAATAGTCGATCACCGACAGATGCGCGGCGGCGGCGAAATCGGCCAGGGATAAGCGACGCCCGACCAGCCAATCGCGCGAGGACAGCAGGCTTTCGACATAGGCCAGATGCACCCGCAGGGCCTCGCGGCCTTGGCGCAGGCTCGCCAGGTCTGGAGCGCCCAGGCCCAGCAGCCGCTTCTCCATCTTCTCGTGCAGGATGAAGCCGCCGACCTCGTAGTCGAACTTGCGGTCGAACCATTGCAGCAAGCGCCGCGCCTCGGCGCGCTCGGCCGGGTCGCGGCCCAGCAGTGGCGGTTCGGGGTAGGCCTCTTCCAAATAGTCGAGGATCGCGCGGCCTTCGCACAGCACCAGGCGTTCGCGACTACCACCGACGCACAGCACGGGGGTGAGCCCGGAGGGGTTCATCTTCACCAGGCTCGCGGGTCGTTCCCAATACCGCACCTGCTCTTCGGCGAAGGCCAAGCGCTTTTCTCCCAGCGCGAGGCGAACCTGGCGGGAGGCGGGGTCAAGCGGGAAGTGATGCAGGGTAAGATCGAGGCTCATCAGGCGGATGACTATCGCCAACCCTCGTTAAGGCCGCGTTTACCGAGCGCGGTTTCAGCGAAGGCTCCACCATGCGGCTCGGCGGCGCCGCGAGGGTCGGGATGGATGATGATGTCGGCGCGGGGGAACTCGGCGAGTATTCGCTTTTCCGCCGCGACAATGGCGGCGTGCGCCGCTTCGAGGGACAGCGACGCGTCCAGATCGACGTGCATCTGCATATGAACATAGGGTCCCGACGCTCGCGTCCGGAGTTGATGAACATCCGTAAGGAGGGGGTCGGTGGTCACCAAGTGAACGATCCGGGCGCGGTCATCATCTGGCAATTCGCGATCCATCAATTGGTTCGCGGCTTGGCGAAAAACACCAATCGCTCCCCAGAGCAAAAGAACCGTGATGATGAGGGCGGCGATGGCGTCTAGGTTCCCCCAGCCGAACAAGACCGAAGCGCCGATCCCGAGCAGTGCCACGGCGTTCGAGGCGAGGTCAGTGGCGTAGTGCGCACGGTCGCCGGCCACGGCTACCGAAGCGGTTCGCTTCAACACCTGGGTTTGTGCGGCGATCAGCAGCCCGGTCATTATGGTGGACAGCGCCATGACGGCGACCGCCCAGCCCTCTTGCTGCAGTTCGTGCGGCTGGAGCAGATTATGAATGGCCTCCCGCCCAATCAGCGCCGCGGAGGCGAACACCAGGCCGCCCTGGATCAGGCTGGCGAAGGCCTCGGCCTTTCCGTGTCCAAACCTATGCTCGGAGTCGGGCGGCGCGGCCGCGTAGCGTACCGCGAAGAAGGTCACCAGCGAGGCCAGCAGATCGAGACCGGAATCCGCCGCCGAGGCCAGCAGCGCCACAGAGCCGCTCGCTAGCCACACAGCCGCCTTCAGGGTCACCAGCACGGCGGCCACGCCAACCGAGGCCAGCGTGATGCGGCGGGTCAGGCGCGAACTTTCGGCGGCGGTCAGGGGCGGCGGAGCATGAGCGGTCATCCCGCCTATCTAGCCTCGCCGCCCGGGCAACCCCAGCGCGAACGACTCTCGGCTCAGGCCGCTTGGCGCGGCTGGGGTCCCACATAGATCGATTGCGGGCGGATCAACCGGCCGCCGGCGACCTGTTCACGGGCGTGGGCGATCCAGCCTGCGACCCGGCCCATGGCGAAGACGCAGGTGAAGGCGGCCGGCGGGAAGTCGAGGGCCTCCAGCAACAGGGCGGTGTAGAACTCGACATTGGTGTCGAGCGCCCGGTCGGGCTTGTGCTCCTTCAGGATGGCCAGGGCCGCGGCTTCGACGGCCTCGGCGAATGCGACGCGGCCGGGGCGGACGTTCGAGCCTTCGCTCATCTTGCGGACCGCGGTCTTCAGGGCGTCGGCGCGCGGATCGCGCACCCGGTAGACGCGGTGGCCAAAGCCCATCAGCCGGTCGCCGCGCGCCAAGGCGCTTTCGATCCAGGCGCGGGCGTTGGCGGGCTGGCCGATCTCGTCCAGCATCTCGATCACCGGGCCGGGGGCGCCGCCGTGCAGGGGGCCCCTCAGGGCGCTGATCCCGCCCAGCACCGCCGAGGTCAGGCCCGCGCGGGTCGAGGCGATTACCCGGGCGGCGAAGGTCGAGGCGTTGAGGCCATGATCGCTGACTGTGACCAGATAGGTGTCGAGCGCGTCGATCTGCGCCTGCGTCGCCGGCTTGCCGCGCAGCATCCGCAGGATGTCGGCGGCGTGGGGCAGGCTGGCGTCGGGCGGTACCGGCGCTTCCCCGGCCTGGCCGCGAACAACGGCGGCGGTGAAGACGGCGGGCGCCGCCAGCAGCCGCAGTGCGGTGGCTAAGTCATCGCCATCGGCCAGCCGCGCGGTCAGGGCGCGCATGGCCTCGATCGGCGAGCGATCCAGCAGGCCGGTGTCGAGGCCGGCGACCTCGGAAAACACCTCGACCCGCGCAGCGCCCAGCGCCGCCGTCAGGTCGGACGGCAGATCATCGAAGAAGCCGCTGAACAATAGGCTGGCTAGGTCCTCGAAACGTGCTCGGCCAGCCAGTTCGTCCAGCGAATGGCCACGGATGATCAGCACGCCGCGCTGGCCGTCCACTTCGGACATCACGGTGTGCGCGGCGACAACGTCTTCAAGGCCATCGGACATGGCGTATCTCCTCTTGCTCGTCGCGATATTTGCCTCCAAGCTTGATCGGTCAATCTTGATCAACATAATCAATATATGCCCAGCCAGGCCGCCAAACCCGCCGAATGGATCGCCGCCGACGAGGCGCGCTCGCGCCTGGGCGTGCGGCCGCAGACCCTCTACGCCTATGTCAGTCGTGGCCGGGTGCAGGTGCGCGCCGACCCGCACGATCCGCGTCGTAGCCTCTATCGCGCCGCCGACATCGCCTCGCTCGCCGACCGCAAGACCCGCAGCCGCAAGGTGTCCGATGTCGCCGCCGGGGCCATCGCCTGGGGCGAGCCGGTGCTGGCCTCGGCGATCACCACCGTCGCCGGGGGCCGGCTTTTCTATCGGGGCCGGGACGCGGTCGAGCTTTCACAAACCGAAACCCTGGAGGCGGTGGCCCGGCTTCTGCGAGGCGGTCATGGCGCGGCGCTCAAACGCACCGACCGCCCCAAGCCGCCGGAAGGCGCGGACATGCGCAGCCGGGCCTTCGCCGCCCTGGCCGCGCGCGCCGGCATCGATCCACCAGCCCGCGGGCGCAATCCCCTGGCCCTGGCGGTGGAGGCCGCGACCCTGCTCGACGTACTGACCGACGCTGTGGCCGGTGAGGTCGGCGGCGGGGCGATCGCCAATCGGCTGGCTCTCGCCTGGGGTCTAGGCCCGGGCGGGCCGGGCGCGGACCTGATCCGCCAGTCGCTGGTGCTGCTGGCTGACCACGAGCTCAACGCCTCGACGTTCGCCGCGCGGGTGGCGGCGTCCACCGGCGCTTCGCTCGCGGCCTCGGGACTGGCTGGGCTAGCTGCGCTGTCTGGCCCGCGTCATGGCGGCGCGGCGGCCGCGGTCCAGAGTCTGGCGCGTGAGGCCGCTCAGACCAGCCCCCGCGCCGTCATCGCCGCGCGGCTGGCGGAGGATCGCTCCATCCCGGGATTTGGTCATCCGCTCTATTCGGATGGGGATCCGCGGGCCGAGGCGTTGCTGGAGCGGTTCGACCTGACGCCGCAGATGGCCCGTCTCTCCTCGGCGGTGACGGCCGTCACCGGCCTGCCGCCCAATGTCGATTTCGCGCTGGTGGCGATGTCGGAGAGACTGAAGCTACCGCAGGACGCGCCCTTCGCCCTGTTCGCCGTGGCCCGCTGCGCAGGCTGGATCGCCCACGCCATCGAGCAGGGACAGACCGATCAACTGATCCGCCCCCGAGCCCGCTATGTCGGCGTCGAGGTCGCCTGACGCGTTTCTCCCCTGGCGTTAGTCCCAATTTCCATCAATCCTCAGGTTGTATCCGCGAGGTTGGTGATGATTGGCGCGACGTTGTTGGGCTGGATTCTGCTGGCCCTGATCCAGATCATCGCCGCCGAGGCGGGATATCGCCTGCACAACTTCGCCAGGGCGCGGCGCAAGGAAAACCCCGACGACGAGGATGAGGGCTCGGGCTACGTGCTCAGCGCCGCGCTCGGTCTGCTCGGCCTGTTGATCGCCTTCGTGTTCAGCATGGCGGCGGCCCACCACGAGAGTCGCCGCGATCTGGTCCTGCGGGAGGCCGACGCGATTTCGTCAGCCGTGCAGCACTACCAACTGCTCCCCGAGCCGCATCGCACAAAGCTGATCTACACGATGGCCGACTATGTGAAGGTCCGGCGGGAGTTCTTCGATGTCGGGGCCGACTTCGACAAGATCGACGAAACCATGATCCGCGCCGAGGCGCTGCAGGAGGTGATCTGGAACGAGGCGGGGGTGGCCTTGGCCCTGCCCGAGGCTCAGCGGCTTACGGTCCCCGTGCTGAACATCACCAGCCAGATGTTCGATTCCGCTGCGTTGCGCTACCAGGCGCTGAACGTGAAGGTGCCCGAGCGCGCCCTGCAGGTGCTGATCCTCTACGCCATCGTCACCGCAGCGATCATGGGCCACGGCCTGGCGCCGGGGGGGCGACGTCACTTCACCTCGACTGCGGGACTGTTCCTGTTGATCGCCCTGGCCATCAGCCTGGTCATAGACCTGGATAGCCCCCGCGTCGGCAGCGTCCACGTCTCCCAAGCGCCGATGGAGCGAGTGATAGACCAAGTGCTCGCGACGGCGGCGAAGCTGCCGCCCGCCGCCACCGCGAACTGATCTGTCAGGCCCGGTGGTGGACCGCTTCCTCCTCGGCCAGCGGCTTGTCCAGGCGGCCGACCATTTCCTTGGGCACGACCTGCCAGAACTTCCCCAGGTGGCGGTCCCAATCTCGCAGGATGCCGGCGGCGAAGGCCGAGCCGGTTTCCCGGGCGTGTTCCTCTACGAGCGCCTTGAGCTCGGACTCCCAGTGCCGCGTCCCGATCCGCTGCACCACGACGCTGTCGGTGTTCAGCATGGTCAGGAAGCGGTCGTGGAGATCGAGCACGAAGGCCATGCCGCCGGTCATGCCGGCCGCGAAGTTGAAGCCGACCGGCCCCAGCACCACCGCCCGGCCGCCAGTCATATATTCCAGCCCATTGGCGCCCATGCCCTCGACCACCGCGACGGCGCCTGAGTTGCGCACGCCGAACCGCTCGCCGGCCAGGCCCGCGGCGAACAGCTTCCCACTCGTCGCCCCATAGAGGACGGTGTTGCCGAGGATGGCGTTGGTCTCCGGCGCGGCCAGGTGCGGCGAGGGTCGGATGATGATCGTCGCGCCCGACAGGCCCTTGCCGACATAGTCGTTGGCTTCGCCGGTCAGCTCGATGCGCAGGCCTTGGACCGCAAAGGCGCCCAGGCTCTGTCCCGCCGAACCCTTGAGCTGGACGGTCAGGTGACCGGCCGGCAAGGCGTGCATCCCGAACCGCCGCGTGATGTGCGAGGAGGTCCGCGAGCCGATGGCCCGGGCGGTGTTCTGCACCGTGTAGGTCAGCTGCATCTTCTCGCCCCGCTCGAGCAGCGGGGCCGCGTCACGGACGATCTGGGCGTCGAGGGTGTCGGGCACCTCGTTGCGGCCCTCCACCGTGCAGTAGGGCGCGTTGTGGCCCGGATCGGCCTTCACCAGCAGCGGGTTGAGGTCGAGGTCGTCGAGGTGCTCGCCGCCGCGGCTGACCTGTTGCAGCAGGTCTGTGCGGCCGACGATCTCGGTCAGCGATCGGAAGCCCAGGCTGGCCAGGATTTCACGCACTTCCTCGGCGATGAAGGTGAAGAGGTTGATCACCTTTTCCGGGCTGCCGGAGAACTTGCCCCGCAGCGCCTCGTCCTGGGTGCAGACCCCGACCGGGCAGGTGTTGGAGTGGCACTGGCGCACCATGATGCAGCCCATGGCGATTAGGCTGGCGGTGCCGATGCCGAACTCCTCAGCGCCCAGCATGGCGGCGATGACGATGTCGCGGCCGGTCCGCATCCCGCCGTCGGCGCGCAGGCGCACCGAGTGGCGCAGGTTGTTCAGGGTCAGGACCTGGTTGGCCTCCGACAGCCCCATCTCCCAGGGGCCGCCGGCATATTTGATCGAGGTCTGCGGCGACGCGCCGGTGCCGCCGACATTGCCGGAGATCAGGATCACGTCGGCCTTGGCCTTGGCGACCCCGGCGGCGATGGCGCCGATACCGGTCATGGCGACCAGCTTCACGCAGACCCGGGCGTCCGGGTTGATCTGCTTCAGGTCGTAGATGAGCTGGGCCAGGTCCTCGATGGAATAGATGTCGTGGTGCGGCGGTGGGCTGATCAGCTTCACGCCGGGCGTCGCATGACGCAGCTTGGCGATTAGTTCGGTGACTTTGAAACCAGGAAGTTGGCCGCCCTCGCCGGGCTTGGCGCCCTGGCTGACCTTGATCTCGATCTCGCGGCATTGGTTCAGATATTCGGCGGTCACGCCGAACCGGCCCGAGGCGATCTGCTTGACCGCCGAGTTCGGATTGTCGCCGTTGGGCAGCGGCTTGTAGCGGGCCGGGTCCTCGCCGCCCTCGCCGGAGACGCTCTTCGCCCCGATCCGGTTCATGGCGATGTTCAGCACGCCGTGCGCTTCAGGCGAGAGCGCGCCCATGCTCATGCCCGGCGTCAGGAAGCGCTTGCGGATCTCGTTGACGCTCTCGACCTCGTCCAGCGAGACCGGCTTGGCGCTCGAGCGCAGGTCCAGGAGGTCGCGCAGCTGGATGGTCGGCATCCGGCGCATGCCCTCGGAGAAGGCCTTGTAGGTTCCATAGTCGCCGGTGTCGCAGGCCCGCTGCAGGGTGTGGATCATGCGCGCCTCGAAGGCGTGGCTCTCGCCTGAGCGCCGCACCTTGTAGAATCCGCCGACCGGCAGGCTGATGGCTGAGGCGTCCCAGGCCTTGCGATGCAGTTCGACCGCCTTGGCTTCCAGACCGGCCAAGCCGATGCCGGAGATGCGCGAGGGCATGCCGGGGAAGAACTCGGCGACCAGCGCGCGCGAGAGGCCAACCGCTTCGAAGTTGTAGCCGCCGCGGTAGGAGGAGATCACCGCGATCCCCATCTTGGCGATGATCTTCAGCAGCCCGCCCTCGATGGCGTGCTTGAAGTTCAGGCAGACCTCGCGGAGCGACAGCTCCCCTGTCAGGCCCCGTTCCATTCGGTCCTGGAAGCTTTCCTGGGCCAGGTAGGCGTTCACCGCCGTCGCCCCGACCCCGACCAGCACCGCGAAATAGTGGGTGTCGAGGCACTCGGCCGAGCGGACGATGATCGAGACGTAGGAGCGCAGGCCCTTGGACACCAGCCAGGCGTGGACGCCGCCGGTCGCCAGGATCATCGGCAGGGCCACCCGGCCCGGGCCGCTGGCCTCGTCGCTGAGCACGATGGTGGCGCAGCCGCGTAGGGCTGCGTCCTCCGCCTCGGCGCGGATGCGGTCGAGATTGGCGCGCAGGGCGTCGCCCGGCCGGCTCTCATCGGCCGGGATCGGCATTGTGGCGTCGATCACCGCGACGTTCTTCTCGCCGATGAAGCCGATGATCCGCTGGTACATCCCGGTGGTCAGCACCGGGCTTTCCAGCACAAATACGTCGGTCTGTGCTTCGTCCTGAGCCAGGATGTTGCCCAGGTTCTTGAAACGGGTCTTCAGGCTCATCACCGAGGTTTCCCGCAAGGAGTCGATCGGCGGGTTGGTGACCTGGCTGAAGTTCTGGCGGAAGAAGTGCGACAGCGGCCGGTACTGGTCGCTCAGCACGGCCAGCGGCGCATCGTCCCCCATCGAGCCGACAGCTTCCTTGCCGTCCTCGACCATGGGGGCGAGCAGCAGTTCGATGTCTTCCAGGCTGAGGCCGGCGGCCACCTGCCGGCGGATCAGTTCCTCGCGGCCATAGGCGCGCGGTTCGGGGCCGGGCGCGATCTCGGTTTCCAGATCGACCATGTTGCCTAGCCACTGGTCGTAGGGGTGGCGCTGGGCCAGGTGGTCGATGATCTCGTCCTCGCCGTAGAGCCGGCCCTCGGCCAGATCGATGGCCAGCATGCGGCCGGCGGCGATGTGGGACTTCTTGACGATCCGGGCTTCGTCGATCCGGCACATGCCGGCCTCCGAACCCATGATCAGCAGGCCGTCGTCGGTATAGGTGACCCGCAGCGGGCGTAGGCCGTTGCGGTCCTTGCCGGCCACCACCCAGCGGCCGTCGCTGGCGCAGATGGCGGCGGGGCCGTCCCACGGCTCCATCACCGAATTGCAGTAGGCGTAAAGCGCCTTGTGGGCCGGCTTGATCTGCTCGTCCGAGCGCGCATTCCACGCTTCGGGCATCAGCAGGGCCTTGGCCATCGGCGCATCGCGGCCGGCCCGAACCAGCACCTCGAAGGTGTTGTCCAGCGCCATCGAGTCCGAGCCGTGCGGGTCCTGGATGACCGGCTTCACGTCGTCGCCCAGTTCCCCGAAGGCGTCGGCCGCCATCCGGATCTCGTGGGACTTCATCCAGTTGACGTTGCCCTTCTTGGTGTTGATCTCGCCGTTGTGGGCCAGCATCCGGAACGGCTGAGCCAGCCGCCATTCGGGGAAGGTGTTGGTCGAATAGCGTTGGTGGAAGATCGCCACGGCGGCCGAGAACCGCTCGTCGCGCAGGTCGGGATAGAACTCGTCGATGTGCTCGGCGAGGAACATGCCTTTGTAGATCAGCTGCCGGGCCGAGAACGAGCACAGGTAGAAGTGCTGGATGCCGGCGGCGGCGACACGCTTCTCGATCCGCTTGCGGCAAAGGAACAGGGCCCGCTCCAGCGGCTCGCCCTCCAAGCCCGCTGGCGGAGACAGCATGATCTGCTCGATCTCGGGACGGGTGGCGTTGGCCTTCTCGCCGATGACCGAGGTGTCCACCGGCACTTGGCGCCAGCCAAAGATGTAGAAGCCGAACCGCAGGGCCTCGGCCTCGACGATGGTCCGGGCCGCTTCCTGGGCCGAAAGGTCGTTGCGCGGCAGGAACACCTGGCCGACAGCAATGGGGCCTGGCCGCAGCACGTGGCCGATCCGGGCCACCTGGTCGGCGAAGAAGTCCTGTGGGACCGACAGCAGCACGCCGGCGCCGTCGCCGGTCTTTCCGTCGGCGTCGACAGCGCCACGGTGCCAGACCGACTTAAGTGCGCGCAGGGCCAGTTCGACGACCTCACGGCGCGGCTTGCCGTCCAGGGCGCAAACCAGCCCGACCCCGCAGGCGTCGCGCTCATCGCCGGGACTATAGGCGTGACCCTCGGTGAGCAATTGGCGGTTGGCGAGATAGCGCGCCGCATCACCATCCCCGCTCGTCCCGGCGAAAGCCGGGATCCAAGCTGTGTCTAGGTTGATCGCCGGGCCGGCGGACTGGGTGGAGAGGCCGCTTGGGTCTCGGCTTTCGCCGGGATGAGCGGGGGGGAGGCGGTCGCTCATATGACTTACTCCGCCGCGACCAGCGCCGGGGCGCTGACCTGGGCTTGCAGGTAGTTGTGGATGGCGTCAGCGGCGTCGCGGCCGTCGCGGATGGCCCAGACCACCAGCGAAGCGCCGCGCACGATATCGCCGGCCGCGAAAACGCCGGGCAGGCTGGTCTGCATTGTCTTGAAGTCGGCCTTCAGCGTGCCCCAGCGCGATACCGCCAACTCGGGCGCATCAAACTGGGTGGGCAGGTCCTCGGGGTCGAAGCCGAGCGCCTTGATCACCAGGTCGGCGGGGAGGTCGAAGTCGCCGTTCTCGACCTCTTCAGGCGCAGAGCGCCCCGTGGCGTCGGGCGGGCCAAGCCGCATGCGTGCGGCGCGCAGGCCGGTGGCGTGCTCAGCTTCGCCCAACACGGCGCGCGGCGCGGCCAGCCATTCGAACACCACGCCCTCTTCCTCGGCATGCGCGACTTCGCGGGCCGAGCCGGGCATGTTGGCGCGGTCGCGGCGATAGAGGCAGGTGACGGACTTGGCCCCTTGGCGCACGGCGGTTCGCACGCAGTCCATGGCGGTGTCGCCGCCGCCGACGACCACCACGTCGCGGCCGGCCGCGTTGAGCTCGCCGCTTTCGAAAGCCGGAACCTGATCGCCTAGGCCGATGCGATTGGAGGCAATCAGGTAGTCGAGCGCCGGCGCGACGCCGTTCGATCCCGCTCCGGGCAAGGCCAGTTCGCGAGCCGCATAGACGCCGGTGGCGATCAGGACGGAGTCGTGTCGTTGGCGAAGGTCCGCCAGCGAGGCGTCGCGCCCGATCTCAAAGCCGAGGCGAAACTCGATCCCGCCCTCGGCCAGCCGACGGGTGCGGCGCTCGACCACGTCCTTCTCCAGCTTGAAGCCGGGGATGCCGTAGATCAGCAGGCCGCCGGCCCGGTCGTGGCGGTCATAGACGGTGACCTCGTAGCCGCCTTCACGAAGCCGTTCGGCCGCCGCCAGGCCCGCCGGGCCCGCGCCGATCACGCCTACAGACTGGCCGCGGGGCTTGCCGGGAGCCAGCGGCTGCACCCAGCCTTCCTCCCAGGCCTTGTCGGTGAGGTAGCGCTCCACAGCGCCGATGGTGACCGTGCCGTGACCCGATTGCTCAATGGTGCAGGAGCCTTCGCACAGCCTGTCCTGTGGGCAGATCCGGCCGCAAATCTCCGGCATCGAATTCGTCGCTTGGGAGAGGGCGTAGGCCTCTTGCAGCCTGCCCTCGGCGGTCATCCGCAGCCAGTCGGGGATGTTGTTATGCAGCGGGCAGTGGGTTTGGCAGAACGGAATGCCGCACTGCGAGCAGCGCGAGGCCTGCTCAGCCGCCTTGGCGTCGATAAAGTCCGCGTAGATCTCGTGGAAATCGCCCGAACGCGCCGGCGCGGCGCGCTTGGCGGGGGTGACCCGCTCGACCGTCGTGAACTTCAGCATGCGTTCGGCCATGGCCGCACCTCCACGCCCGGACCTCGGGCGAAGATGTTCTAGCCGCCAAAAAGAGCCCTTGAAATGGCATAGTAAGATATTGGGACTAATGCGGCTTCATTGGAATTTTTCAAACGCGCACCTTGCCGAATTTCATGCAATATCGTCCAGAAATTGGATGAACGGTAAATTTACCCTGTTCTAGGCCCCTGTTCGTCCATCTTCGCCAAAAGGAGTCGCCCGTGCCGGATTGGATCGCCGCCGTCATTCTTGGTCTTGTCGAAGGCCTGACGGAGTTCATTCCGGTCTCGTCGACGGGCCACCTGCTGCTGACCAAGAAGCTGCTCGGATTGCCGAGCGGCTTCTGGGACACTTTCAGCGTCATGATCCAGCTGGGCGCGATCCTGGCGGTGGTGGTCGTTTACTTCCAGAAGCTGTGGAAGGTGCTCATCACCCTGCCCAGCGATCCGAAGTCCCGCTGGTTCGCCACCAGCGTGCTGTTGTCGGTGTTGCCGTCGATGGCCATCGCCTTCGTCGCGCACGATTTCATCAAGACCGTGCTGTTCGAAAGCGTCGTGCTGATCTGCGTAATGCTGATCCTCGGCGGGATCGTGCTGCTGATCGTCGACCGTTGGGCGCCCGAGCCCAAGGAGCATGACGCCATGCAGCTCTCATGGAAACGCTCGCTTGGCGTCGGCTTCTGTCAGTGCCTGGCCATGGTGCCCGGCGTTTCGCGGTCGGGCGCGACCATTGTCGGCGGCGTGCTGCTCGGCGTCGATCGTCGCGCGGCGGCCGAGTTCTCGTTCTTCATGGCCATCCCGACCATGGTCGGGGCGTTCGCCCTGGATTTCTGGTCGAACCGTGATGTGCTGACCGGCGAGAACCTGGGGATCATCGCCATCGGCTTCGTCGTCAGTTTCTTCTCCGGCCTGATCGTGGTGAAGACCATGCTGGACTTCATCAACCGCTACGGGCTCGCGCCGTATGGCTGGTGGCGGATCGGCGTCGGCCTGATCGGCCTCGGCGTGGTGTTCCTGGGGTAGATAAGACCCCTCACCCGACCTCTCCCCGGCGGGGAGAGGAGAAGTGATGCGAGGTTAGGTGAGGGGCGGCGCGCAGCGCCAAATGCGGCCCCTCGTCGTCTCAGACCGCCGGAATGACCTGATCGGCGAACTGGCCGCCCTTGCGGAAGCGATAGAGATAGGTTGGCAGGATCGCCTCGACCGTGATCGGGGCGATGACGCCAAGCTCGGCGAGGCCCGGCAGCGCCGGATCGGCGACATTGTCGGTCTTCAGCAGTTCGACCTGGTCTGCGGTGAGCGGCGGAGCGATCGGGGTCAGCGCCGCGATGGGCTGGCAGAGCTTTCCGATCAGGGCGGCGATCGGGAACGGCAGCCGCACCAGGCCGCGGCGACGCTCGACCTGAACCAGCACCTGCTGCAGCACTTCCCGGAAGCTGTACACGCCAGGGCCGCCGAGCTCGAACGTCTTGCCGGCGCAGTCCTCATCGGTCACGGCGGCGGCTGCGGCGCGGGCCAGGTCGCTGACGAAGACCGGCTGGAACTTGGTCTCCCCGTCGCCGATCAGCGGCAGGACGGGGCTGAACACGCTCATCTGGGCGAACTTGTTGTAGAAGCCGTCACCCTGGCCGAACACCACCGAGGGACGCAGGATCACCGCGTCCGGATGGGCTTGGCGAACCGCTGCCTCACCCTCGGCCTTCGAGCGCGCATAGCGCGACGTCGAGTCTAGGCTCGCCCCGATGGCCGACAATTGCACCATGCGGGTGACGCCCAGTTCGCGGGCGGCCTTGGCGACGTTGCGGGCGCCCTCGACATGGACCGCGTCGAACTTCTGGCGGCCAGTCTCATAGAGAATGCCGACGGTGTTGATGCAGGCCTGGGCGCCGCGCAGGGCCCGACGAACTGAGGCCTCGTCACGGATATTGGCCTGGACCACCTCGACCTGGCCGACGTCGCCCATCAGGCGCATGGTGTGGGCCAGATGGGGCTGACGAACGGCCACGCGGATGCGCAGGCCGCGCTTTGCAAGCGCCCGCACAATCTGAGTTCCGATGAAGCCCGATCCGCCAAAGACCGTGACCAGATCCTGCATGTCGTCCGCCTGCGAATAAAAGCGCTGAAAACGAAGGGGTTTGGAGCCGTTCGGATAGACGATGCAGACCGGCGCTGCAATGCGACTTACATATCTCTCAATGAGGGCGTTGACCCCGATAAGGCGGCGCCCTAAGAGACGCCCCTCGCGCGATCCCAAGCGGGTCGGGCCCAGGTGGCGGAATTGGTAGACGCGCTGGCTTCAGGTGCCAGTGGCCGTAAGGTCGTGGAGGTTCGAGTCCTCTCCTGGGCACCATCCCTTTGAAAAGGATGGTGCTTTTCTAAAACTCCCAGACATTCAGATGTGTTCGGCGGCTTGGCGCGACGCATCGGCGCGCGCCATCTTCCAGGGCTTTGACGGCTGAGGTTCCTGGCCGCCGCGCCTCTCTCTATATAGGAGAGAGACAAATTCAGTTCGGAGCGCGAGGCCCTTGGCCAATTTTCTGCATAAGGGCGATCTGCCCGACGAGGTTCTTGTCGGCGCCGAGGCTGTCGCCATCGATTCGGAAACCATGGGCCTGGCCCTCGGCCGCGATCCGCTTTGCGTGGTCCAACTTTCCGACGGCAAGGGCGACGCCCACCTGGTCCAGCTCGACCGCGCCACCTACGACGCCCCGAATTTGAAACGCCTGCTGACCGATCCGAAGGTCGTGAAGATCTTCCACTTCGGTCGCTTTGATATCGCCATGTTCCACCTGCACCTTGGGGTGGTCACCGCGCCGGTCTACTGCACCAAGATCGCCTCCAAGCTGGCGCGCACCTACACCGACCGCCACGGCCTGAAGGACGTGACCAAGGAGTTGATCGGCGTGGACATGTCCAAAGCCCAGCAGAGTTCCGATTGGGGGGCGGCTACGCTCTCGCCCGAGCAGCAGGCTTACGCCGCCTCGGACGTTCTGCATCTGCACGCCTTGCGCACGAAGCTCGACGCCATGCTGGTCCGCGAGGGCCGTGACGGTCTTGCCCGCGCCTGTTTCGAATTCCTGCCTCACCGCGCCCTGCTTGATGTCCGGGGTTGGGAAGAGGTCGACATCTTCGCCCATTCGTGAGGCCGGCATGACCGCCGCCGCCCTGCCCGACGTGCATATCCGAGGCGATTTCGAACGCTGGCGGCGGCGTTCGAAGTTGATTCGTCGACTGCGGGTCGTCCTGCCGGCGACGATCGGTGTGATCCTGCTCAGCTTGCTGGGGTTTGTGGTTCAGACCACCGTGCTCGGGCGCGACGCCGCGCCGGCGAAGGCCGACGCGCCGATCGAGTTGGTCAATCCGCGTTTCGTTGGGAAGGATGAGAAGGGCAGGGCTTTTGTCATCACCGCGAGCTCGGCCGAACGCGATGAAAACGACTATCAGCGGGTGCTGTTGAGAGAGCCCGCTCTCGTCCTGGACGCCGAGGGCGAAAGTCCGAGCAGGGTGACGGCCAAGACCGGAGTCTATAGTGAAGACAAGCGGGTGTTGAACCTGGACGGCGGGGTGAAGATGAGCGGCAGCAATACCGACTTCAACACCCAGAGTTCGATCTTCAACACCGCGACGGGCGAACTGGAAGGCCAGGGGCAGATCTCCGGCGTCGGATCGCTTGGCGAAATCACTGCGAAGTCCTATGGCGTATACGACAAGGGCGAGCGTCTGGTGTTCAAAGGCGGGGTGCGTGGGCGCCTCGATTCGAAGTAGAGCTTGAGCACTCGAACTTTGACGTTGGGCTTCCCAAATAGGCTGCATGAGCATGAGCGGGCTTGAAATGATGAAGCTGGTGGCCGTTTCGGCTCTCGCCATGGGCCTGGCTGGCCCGGCGGCGGCTCAGCTCGCCCGGAATTCCGACGCCCCGGTGGACATCACCGCTGACTCCCTCGAGGTGGTGAACGCCCAGTGCCTGTCGATCTGGAGCGGCTCGGCCGAGGCCCTGCAGGACCGCACGCGGCTGCGCGCCGACGTGCTGAAGACATTCAACCAGAAGGGCGCGGCCAAGACAGATGGACAGTCGGCCCCCTGCGGCGCGCTTGAGCGCATCGAGGCGATCGGCAACGTCTTCTATGTGACGCCCCAACAGCGGGTGCGTGGCAACAACGCCGTCTATGATGTGACTTCCGAGCGCATCGTGATCACCGGCGACGTGGTGGCGGTGTCCGGACAGAACGTGATCCGCGGCGACCGGCTGACCGTCAATGTTTCCTCGGGCAACGCGCAGATGGAGTCGGGCGCCAAGGGACCGGGCAAGGCCCGCCCGCGCGCGGTGATCTATCCTAGCCAACAGGCGGCGGCCCAGCCCGCCGCTCGACGTTAGGTTCGCGCTTGAAACCGGAACGCTTTGAGTCGCTGCCGGCCCTCGAAGGCCAAGGATTGGTCGTCGATAATGTCGGCAAGTCGTTCCGTGGCCGGCCGGTCGTCAAGGGCGTCTCCCTGCGCTTGGCGCGCGGCGAGGTCGTCGGGCTGCTTGGCCCCAACGGCGCGGGCAAGACCACCTGCTTCTATATGATCACCGGCCTGATCCCGGCGGACTACGGCTCGATCTATCTCGACGGCGAGAACATCACGCGCCAGCCGATGTATCAGCGCGCCCGCATGGGCGTGGGCTACCTGCCGCAGGAAACCTCGATCTTCCGCGCCATGACCGTTGAAGAAAACGTCATGGCGGTGGTCGAACTGCGCGAGCGCAGCCAGACTCGCGCCAAGGCGACGGTGACCGAGCTTCTGGAAGAGTTGCGGATCAGCCATCTGCGCGCCTCGCCGGCGATTTCGCTTTCGGGCGGCGAGCGTCGCCGGGTGGAGATCGCGCGCGCCCTGGCCAGCGAGCCGTCTTTCATGCTGCTGGATGAACCCTTCGCCGGTATCGACCCTCTGGCCATCGCCGATATCCGCGAGGTCATCACCTATCTGAAGGCCCGGGGGATCGGCATTCTGATCACCGACCACAATGTCCGCGAGACCCTCGACATCATCGACCGCGCCTCGATCATCGCCTCAGGCGAGCTGCTGTTCGAAGGCACGCCCGACCAGATCGTCGATGACCCGGAAGTTCGCCGCGTCTATCTGGGCGACCACTTCGGCTGATTTCCGCGTTCGTGCGTTAGGCTGACAACGACGCCGCCTTGGCCCTCTGGGCTTGGGCGCGCCGTGTCCACCACCATGAGCCCACGGCGCCTGGCGCCTGAAGGAGCCGACGTGCGCCTCTCCGTTCACACACGCCTGCGCTACGAGGTTCGCGCCCCCACCACCTTCATCTTCGCGGTCCAGGCCGGCGGCGGCTTTGGCGAGGCGATTCTGTCCGAGGAGATTGAACTGCCGCCCGGCGTCGAGGCCGACTTCATTGTGGGCGCCGGGGGCCCCAATCGCCTGGTGCGCTTCCTGGCCCGTCCCGGAGAGTTCGACCTGACCTATCGGGCTCAGATCGAGACTGCGGGAGACCGCGACCAGCGACGCTTCGTCGGCGGGGCGGTGATCAACGACCTGCCTGCAGACGTGCTGTCCTATCTGTCGCCCAGCCGCTATTGCCAGTCAGACCGGCTCACCAACTTCGCCCGAAGCGAGTTCGGCGGGTTTCCGCAGGGGCTGGGCCAGGTGCAGGCGGTCACCGACTGGATCTTCAATCGCATCACCTACTGCGCGGCCTCTTCCCCGGAGGGCACGAGCGCTCTGGACACCTTGGTCAGCCGCGCCGGCGTCTGCCGCGACTTCGCGCACCTCGGCGCGGCGATCTGTCGAGCGCTCGACCTCCCTGCGCGGATCGTCTCCTGCTACGCCTGGAAGCTGGAGCCGCCGGATTTTCATGCGGTCTTCCAGGTGTTCCTGGACGGCGCCTGGATCACCTTCGACGCGACACGGCTCGCGCCGCTCGAGGGTCTGGTCCACATCGCCTCGGGCCGGGATGCGGCGGACGTGCCCTTCGCCGCATATTTTGGCCAGGCCACCCTGATCGACAAACAGATAGACGTGAGCGCGACCTAGGCTTCAGGGGCGGCGTCCCTTGCTCCGTGGCGCTTGCGTTCGGCCTCAACCTGGACGCGCCAGCGCGCGCGCAGGACCGCTGGGCGTTCCGGATATCGGTCATCCAGGAACTCGGCGGCGGCGACACGGTCGGTGCGGAAATTGCGGAAGTCGGAACGCAGCTCGCACCAAGCCACCAGCAGCCGAACCGTCTCATGATAGCCGACCGTGACCGGCCAGATTGTTCGCTGGCTGGCGCGGTCCTGTTCGTCTCGGTAGTCCAGGGTGATCTTGCGTCCCCCTCGGATCGCGGCGCGGACTTGCCCCATGTCCAAACGGTCCGGCTCAGCCTGGCGCCAGGCTGGAACCGCGCGGCCGGCGGGCTCCAGCACGAAAGGCCGCAGGCGTTCGGGCACCGAGACGGCGATCTTGGCGATCAAGTCCTGAGCCGCGCGCGCCAGCGCGGGGTCGCCACGGCCCGCCACCCATTGGGCGCCCAGCACCGCGGCCTCGATTTCGTCGGGGGTCAACATCAGCGGCGGCAGGTCGAAGCCCTGGTCCAGCACATAGCCCATCCCGGCCTCCCCCCGGATTGGCACTCGCTGGCCCATCAAGGTGGCGATGTCGCGATAGATGGTTCGCTTGGAGGTCTCCAGTTCCTCGGCGATCGCGTCGGCGGTGATCGGCGCGCGGGCGCGGCGCATGATCTGGATGATCTGGAACAGGCGGTCGGCGCGTCGCATGGAAAGCCGCTTCATGAAGGAGAGCATCGCCGGTCGATGCTGACAGCATGGTGGCAGCAGCCCGCGCCTAAGCCAACAGGGTCGTTTCAACGGAGAGACCCTGATGATCACGCTTTATGGATTTGGCGAGAACTTCGGCCTTCCCGAGGTCAGCCCCTATGTCACCAAGACCGAGGTGCACCTGCGGCTCGCGGGTCTGCCCTATGCGAAGCAAGCCTCCGCCCCGCAGTTTTCGCCCAAGGGCCAACTGCCCTGGATGGACGACGACGGTGAATTGATCGCCGATAGCCACTTCATCCGCCTTCACCTGGAACGGAAATACGCGATCGACTTCGACGAGGACTTGGCTCCCTTGAACGCGCCCAGGCTTGGGCGATCGAGCGGATGGTCGAGAACCACTTTGGCTGGACCATGGTCCACACGCGCTGGCTGACGCCGGAGAACTTCGCCAAGGGGCCGGCCCATTTCTTCGACCAGATGCCCCCGACCGTTCAGGAAAACGTGCGTCGCGAGGCTCAGGGGCGGGTGGCCGAAAGCGTTCGCGCTGTCGGGGTCGGCCGTCACGCCGAAGCGGAGATCCTAGCCTTGGGCGTGCGCTCCCTGGCCGCCCTGTCGGCCTTGCTCGGCGACAAGCCGTTCATGATGGGCCCGCGTCCGACCAGCGTCGATGCGGTGGCGTTCGGCATGCTGGCCGGCGTCCTCACCCCGTTCTTCGAGGCCCCGCTCCGCGACCGCGCGATGACCTTCGGCAACCTGACCGCCTATGTCGATCACATGATGGCTGGGATCTATCCGGAGTTCGCCTGGACGCCCCTGAACTTGCCGGCCCAGCGGGTCGCTGCGTGACAAATCGATCTCCCGCAAAGCTTGTTCGCGGAAGTTAACTAATCGGTGGGGGAACCTCGCCTAGCCTGGAGCAAGATTCAGGCCAGGAGGCGGATTTGGCGCTCGGCGCGCGTTTAGAGCTTCGTCAGGGGCAGGGGCTGGTCATCACGCCCCAGCTGCAGCAGGCTATTAAGCTGCTGCAGCTCTCCAATATGGAGCTGGACGCCTATGTCGAAGGCGAGCTGGAGCGCAATCCGTTGCTCCAGCGCGACGAGCGCGAATCAGACTCCGAGCGTGACGAGGCGCCTCGCGACTCGGAAGATTTTGCCCCCGAGCAACTGACCGACCACGCCGCTGCGGCTGATTTGGACGTCAGCCACGACCAGGCCTCGCCCGGCGAACACGCCACCGGCGACGCTCAGGAAGCCCAACATGCCGGCGGGGCTATCGATTGGTCCAAGGCCGGCAAGGGCGGCGGCGGATTTGAAGACACCGACGATTTCGAAAGCCGCCTGACCCGCGAGAAGACGCTTTCGGAGCATCTGCACGACCAGTTGTCCGTCGTGGGGCTTTCGACCAGCCAGGGCGTGATCGCCGCCGTGCTGATCGATTCCGTCGACGAGGGCGGTTATCTGCGCTGCGATCTGGCCGAGACCGCCGATCGCCTCGGCTGCGAACTCGCCGTGATCGAAGAGGTGCTGACCTGCCTGCAGGGGTTTGAGCCCACGGGGGTGTTCGCCCGCGACGTGCGCGAATGCCTGATGCTGCAGCTCAAGGAACGCGACCGCTGCGATCCCGCCATGGTCGCGCTGCTGGACAATCTGGACCTGTTGGCCCGCCGCGACATGGGCGCGCTGCGCAAGGTCTGCGGCGTCGATGATGAAGACATGCGCGAGATGGTGGCCGAGCTTCGCGCCCTGACGCCGCGTCCAGGCGCGGCGTTCGGCGGCGAGCCGAGCCAGCCCGTGGCGCCCGACGTCTTCGTGCGCGAGGGCCTGGGCGGCCTGTGGCACGTGGAGCTGAATACCGACACCCTGCCAAGGCTGCTGGTCGACCAGCGCTATCACGCCCGAGTCTCCAGCGGCGCTCGCACCGACCAGGAAAAAGTCTTCGTCGCCGACTGCATGGCCTCGGCCAACTGGCTGGTGAAGAGCCTGGACCAGCGCGCCAAGACGATCTTGAAGGTGGCGAGCGAGATCGTTCGCCAGCAGGACGGCTTCCTGGCGTTTGGAGTCGAACATCTGCGGCCGCTGAACTTGAAGACCGTGGCCGACGCCATCGGCATGCACGAATCCACCGTCAGCCGGGTGACCTCGAACAAGTACATCGCCACCCCGCGCGGCATGTTCGAGCTGAAGTTCTTCTTCACCTCTTCGATCGCCTCGAGCTCGGGCGGCGAGGCTCACTCGGCCGAGAGCGTGCGGCACAAGATCAAGCAGCTTATCGAGGCCGAACGCACCGAGGCCGAGGTGCATTCCGACGACCGCATCGTCGATATCCTGAAGGAAACCGGCGTCGACATCGCGCGCCGGACGGTCGCCAAGTATCGCGAGGCGATGCGCATCCCATCGTCGGTCGAGCGGCGGCGCGCGCTTAAGGAAACCGCCTAGGTTTCAGCGGGCGTGGGCGCGGCTCAAAGGGCAGGATCGACCCCCGACCTGAGCCCTTTGCGAGAAATTCTGTCTTGAGCATCGGGCCCCGCCCGTTAGGGAAGACGCGTGATCAGCTTCCAATCCGTCGGCAAGACCTTTGCGCGCGCGCCTGCGCCGGCCTTGGTCGATGTCAGCCTAGAGGTCGCGCCGGGCGAGGTTTTCGGCGTGATCGGCCAATCGGGCGCCGGCAAGTCGACCCTGATCCGGCTGATCAACGGAATCGAGCGGCCCAGCCTTGGGCGGGTTATCACTGACGGCGAGGATGTCGGCGCCCTGGACGCGGGCGGCCTCCGGGGCCTTCGCCGCCGGGTCGGCATGATCTTCCAGCACTTCAATCTGCTGTCGTCGAAAACGGTGGCGGCCAATGTCGCCTTCCCGCTGAAAGTGGCCGGCGTGCCGCGCGGGGAGATCGGCCCGCGCGTCGCCGAACTTTTGGATCGCGTCGGACTGGCGGACCAGGCCCACAAGTATCCAGCCCAACTTTCCGGTGGCCAGAAGCAGCGCGTGGGGATCGCCCGGGCGCTGGCCAACGGCCCGAAAATCCTGCTGTGCGACGAGGCGACCAGCGCGCTGGATCCCCAGACCACCGAACAGATCCTGGACCTGCTGGCCCGGCTGAACAGGGAGCTTGGCCTGACCATCGTCCTGATCACCCATGAGATGGAGGTGATCCGCCGGGTCTGCCATCGCGTCGCGGTGCTGGACGCCGGCGCGGTCGTCGAGAGCGGCGAGGTGGCCGAGGTCTTCCTGCATCCGCAGCATCCCGTCACGCGCGCCTTAGTGGCCGATGCCGCCGGCCTGGTCGTGGCCAAGGGCCAGGGCGCGGGGCCGACCTTGCGGCTGACCTTCCGGGGTGCGGCCACCTATGAACCGATCCTGGGGCGCATCGCCCGGGACACCGGCGTCGACTATTCGATCCTGGCTGGCCGCATCGACCGGATCCGCGATGAACCCTACGGCCAACTGCTGGTCTCGCTGGTTGGCGGCGACGTCACCGAGGCGCGGACGCGCCTGATCGCCGCCGGCGTCCGGGTCGAGGAGGCGTAGGGGATGCTCACCAACATCAACTGGGCCGATATCGGACAGGCGACGCTCGACACCCTGGTGATGCTGGGCGGTTCGCTGGCGTTCTCGGTGCTGCTGGGCCTGCCCCTGGGCGTCATCCTGTTCCTGACGGGCGCGAAGCAACTGCTGGCCAATCGCCCGGTGAACATGGCGCTGTCGTTTGCGGTCAATGTCCTGCGCTCGGTGCCGTTCGTGATCCTGCTGATCGTGATGATCCCGCTGACTGTGTTGCTGGTCGGGACCTCGCTGGGCGTGGCAGGGGCCATTCCGCCCTTGGTCCTCGGCGCCGCGCCCTTCTACGCCCGCCTGGTCGAGACGGCGTTGCGCGAGGTCGACAAGGGCGTGATCGAGGCCGGGCAGGCCATGGGCGCGACGCCGCGCCAGATCGTGTTCGGAGCGCTGCTGCCCGAGGCCATGCCAGGCATCATCGCCGGCGCCACGGTCACGGCGATCGCCCTGGTGTCTTACACCGCCATGGCCGGCGTCGTCGGCGCGGGCGGGCTGGGCGACCTGGCCATCCGCTTCGGCTATCAACGCTTCCAAACCGACGTCATGGTGGTGACTGTCGTCTTGTTGCTGGCCTTGGTCCAAGGGCTGCAATGGGCCGGCGACCGCCTGATCATCAAGGTCAGCCGACGCTGACTCGCCAAGGAATTTCGATGTCCGCCATCCGCCGCACCGTGATCCTCGCCGCCGCCGCCCTGGCGCTGGCCGCCTGCGGCGAGCAGGCGGCCCAGACCGGCGCCGCCGACACCCTGGTCGTCGCCGCCACGCCGGTGCCGCACGCCGAAATCCTGGAGGCCATCGGCCCGATGCTGGCCGAGCAGGGTGTGAAGCTGGATGTCCGGGTGTTCAACGACTACGTGCAGCCCAACCTGCAGGTCGCGCAAAAACAGCTCGACGTGAACTTCTTCCAGACCGCGCCCTATCTGGATGAGTTCAACAAGGCCCGCGGCACCAATCTGGTCCGCGTTGTCGGCGTCCATATCGAACCGATCGGCGCCTATTCCAAGAAGGTGAAGACGCTCGCTGACCTGCCCCAGGGCGCGAGCGTGGGCATTCCCAACGAGCCCAGCAACGGCGGCCGGGCCCTGTTGCTGCTGCAGAAGGGCGGCCTGATCACCCTGAAAGATCCGGCCAACCCGCTCTCGACACTGAACGACATTGTCACCAACCCCAAGGGGCTGAAGTTCCGCGAGCTTGAGGCCGCGACCCTGCCGCGCGTGCTGGGTGAACTGGACCTAGCGGTGATCAACACCAACTACGTTCTCGACGCCAAGCTCAGCCCGACCAAGGACGCGCTGCTGCTGGAAGACAGCAAGAGCCCCTATGTGAACTTCCTGGTCGCGCGGCCCGATAACAAGAACGACCCGCGCGTTCAGAAGCTGGCCGCCGCCCTGACCAGCCCCACCGCGCGCGCCTTCATCGAGAAGACCTACGGCGGGGCTGTCCAGCCCGCGTTCTAGGCCGCCAGGCGCTCGGCGATCTGCACGGCATTCAGCGCCGCACCCTTCAGCAACTGGTCGCCGACCACGAAGATGCTCAGCGTGCGGCCCGACGGATCGGACAGGTCGCTGCGGATGCGGCCGACCAGCACGTCGTCCTGGCCTGAGGCCTCGTTCGGCATCGGGTAGTGGTTGCGCAGGGCGTCATTGACCAGACGCACGCCAGGAGCCTCGGCCAGCCAAGCCTCGGCCTGCGCCGGCGTCACCGGCTGCTCGAACTCGATGGTCAGAGCCATGGAGTGGGCGCGCAGCACCGGCACCCGGACGCAGGTGAAGGACAGGCGCATGTCGGGCGTGGACATGATCTTGCGGATCTCCTCCATCGCCTTCATCTCCTCGCCGTTGTAGCCGGTGTCGGCCTCGATGCCGGCGTTGTGGCTGAACAGGTTGAAGGCGTAGGGGTGCGGCAGCACCTTCGGCGCAAACTCTTCCCCGGCCAGATAGGCGGCGGTGGACTGCTGCAGCTCTTCCATGGCCGCGGCGCCGGCGCCTGACGCCGATTGGTAGGTGGCGCCGATCACGCGCTGGATCGGGTTCTGGGCGTGCAGCGGCTGCAGGGCCATCACCGCGATGGCGGCGACGCAGTTGGGGTTGGCGATGATGCGCGGGCGATCGGCCAGGAGGCCGCCGTTCACCTCGGGCACCACCAGCGGGATCTCGGCCTGCATCCGGAACGCCGAGGAGTTGTCGACAACCAGCGCGCCCTTGGCCGCGGCGATCGGCGCGAACTCGCGGCTGATCGAGGCGCCGGCCGCGAAGATGGCGATGTCGACGCCGGTGAAGCTGTCGGCGGTCAAGGCCTCGACGGCCACCGGGCGGCCCTGGAAGCTATAGGTGCGGCCTGCCGAGCGGGCCGAAGCCAGCAGCTTCAACGAGCGGACTGGGAAATTGCGACGGGCCAGGCAATCCATCAGCTCCACGCCGACCGCGCCGGTGGCGCCGACGATGGCGATATTGAACAGGCGTTGTGCGGCGGGGCGGGCGGTCTCGGTCGAAAGCATGGGGTCTCATCTCCAGTGTGATCCAGAGGCCGAGGGGCTTTCGCTGTTGGAAGTGCGACCCCGGCCTGCCGGCGGGGTCCTTGGGGTGCTACGCGGCGTGCGCGCGCAAACCCCCAAGCCCCGCGGGCATGGTGGTTTTAATCGCGCTTTTAATGGTCGAACGACGCATGGCGCTCCGATATGCCAAATGGGGCCTGTTTGTAAACAGGCTGCTTCGACTTCAATCCATCTGGAGGGCTCACGCGTTGTTGCTGCGAGATGCGTCTATGGGGGATGGTTCAGAGATAGATGTCCGACCACTGGGCTGAGGAGCAACAAAAGCCGATCTCGGTCGTCCTGCGCGAATTGTGCGCCGAGGACGACATGCGGCTGGGCGACATTGTCGACCGTTTTGGCCGCCGCGCGCTCGGGTCCCTGCTGTTCGTGCTGGCTATCCCGAATCTGCTGCCCCTTCCGCCCGGCTCTTCCACCGTGCTCGGCGCGCCGCTGTTGTTGCTGTCGCCGCAGCTCGCGCTGGGCGTTCACGCTCCCTGGCTTCCGAACTGGCTGGAGAACCGCACGATATCTGGCGCCGACCTGAGCCGGGCCTTCAACCGCCTGCTGCCCTTGGTCGAGCGTATCGAGAAGATCTCCACCCCGCGCCTTGGCTTCATGTTCGGCACGATCGGCGACCGGGCGATCGGCGTGATCTGTTCGCTTCTGTCGTTCGTGCTGATCCTGCCGATCCCGCTGGGCAACCTGCTGCCGGCGCTGACCATTGGCGTGTTGGGGTTCGCGCTGCTCCAGCGTGACGGCCTTTTTGCGACCGCCGGGTATATTCTGGCGGCATTTAGCGGCCTGCTTTTGTACCTGGCTGCTGACGCGGTGATCGCCGGTGTTCGCCTTCTCGTGAACTGGTTCGGGGGCGCTTGACACCTTTGCCGCAGCGGCGCGTTGATAGGGCATGCAAGTCTTAGTTTCCGGCAAGCATGTCGCCGTTGGAGAGGCCCTGCGGGAGCGGGTCTCCGACGAAATCACCGGTTCAATCGGCAAGTACTTCGACCGTGGCGGTAACGCCGACGTCGTGGTCAGCCGTGAGGGCCATTCCTTCAGGGTCGACTGCGCGGTGAAGCTGGCCTCAGGCCAGGCGTTGCAGTCACATGGCCTGGGCATGGACGCTCATGGCGCCTTCGATGCGGCCTTGGCCAAGATCGAAACGCGCATACGCCGCTACAAGCGGCGGCTGAAGAGCCACTCGGCGGCGGCTACGGCCAAGCAAGCCGAGACGGCGTCCTATTTCGTCATCCGAGCGCCTGAGGGCGAAGAAGATGTCGAGTGGGACGAGGGCGAAACGTCGCAGCATTCCGATACGCCGCCTTCGGGAATGGTTATCGCAGAAACCGAAAGGCCGGTTCGCGAGATGACCGTTTCCATGGCGGTCATGGAGTTGGACTTGACGGAATCTCAAACAATCGTGTTTAGGAACGCCGCTCACGGGGGATTGTCCGTGGTGTACCGCCGGCCGGATGGAAATATCGGCTGGATCGATCCTGAACGTACGAAATCGCTTAATGGGACCGGAGTGAACGGAGTCAGCGCCTAGGCGCTGAGTTCCGCCGATCCCGAGCATCGTGCGCCGGGGCTGTTTTCGAGTTTGGGCGTCACGAAACTATGCAGATAGGCGACATACTGGACCGCGGCGCCATCGCGGGGCGGGCCAGCGCGCCGAACAAGCGTCAAGCCCTGGCCCTCGTGGCTGAATTGGCCGCGCGCAATTTCGGCCTGGAGGCGGGCGTGGTGCTCGACGCTCTTATGGAGCGCGAGGCCGCCGGCTCGACCGGCGTGGGCTATGGCGTCGCCGCGCCCCACGCCAGGCTGGACGGACTGACCAGGATGCGGGGCGTGTTCGTGCGCCTCGATCAGCCGGTGGCGTTCGATTCCGTCGACGACCAGCCTGTAGACTTGATCTTCGCGCTGTTCGCGCCGCCGAACGCGAGCTCCGAACACTTGCGGGCCTTGGCGCGTGTTTCGAGGATGCTCCGCCAGGGCGACGTTCGCGAGCATCTGCGCCAAGCGCGCACGCCTGACGCCATTCATGCCTTGCTGGTGCAGGAGCGGCCCTCAGCGGCCGCCTGACGCCCTAGGTCGCTTTCTAGGCGGCCCGGGGCGGGGGTTTCGCATTCGAATAGGGGAGCGGGCGCTCCCAGGCCCTTCTGCCGGGCCTGGGTGTGGACACCCTAGTGGACTGACACCGGGGCCAGTTCGTGGGCTAGGGCCGCGGCCATGGCCGAGTCCTTGTCGGTCAGCACCGCCAGGCGCTCGCCATCGGCGCGGTGCACCGCATAGAGAACCTGATCGGGATCGAGCTGAAAGCCTTGGATCTGCGATGCAGGGGTATTCGCAATGATCTCCGACGCCCGGATCGGACGGACATAGACGAGGTCCGGCGCACCCAGGGCGGCAAAGGCTTCAGTCGTAAGATTCGGCGTCATCATGACCACCTCCATAAAACTCAACGCGTCGAACGGCCGCCGGTTCAGCCGGCCGTCTTGATCTGGATTTGCTGCACGCGACGCTCCGGCTCCGGCCGGGACAGGTCGATGTGCAGAAGTCCATGTTCCAGGGTTGCGCCCTCGACGATCATCCCGTCGGCCAGGATGAAGGTTCGAATGAAGCCGCGCGCCGCGATGCCGCGGTGCAGGTACGCTTCGTCGGTGACGCTCTCCCGCTTCCCGGCCACGATCAGCTGACGGTCCTCCACGGTCACGTGAAGCTGGTCGGGGGTGAACCCGGCTACAGCCAAGGTGATCCGCAGGGAACCTTCGCCGCGATCTTCGACATTGTAGGGCGGGTAGCTTTCAGCGGCGGCCTTGGCGGCGCGCTCGATCAAGCTACGGGTGTGATCGAAGCCCAGCAGGAAGGGGCTGTCGAAGACGATCGGCCGGTTCATTCCAGAGTCCTCAGTTTAAGCGACTCACCGAATCCCGCCCAAGAAGGCGCGGGTTCCGGTTGGAACTCATTTGGCGATGATCTGGTTGGATTTCAACGGGAGCCTGAAAAGGCGAAGGCCCGCAGCGTTAACTGCGGGCCTCCATGGTGGAGCTAAGCGGAGTCGAACCGCTGACCTCTTGAATGCCATTCAAGCGCTCTACCAGCTGAGCTATAGCCCCGAAGGTCTCGGGTTCTTCGTAGGTCGCCCCCCGAAGAGGCGCGGAACCTAGTCTGAGAGTTTGGCTCGATCAACCCACTCTGAAAGTTTTTTTTGTGGGTTGATCGAGCCCTTATTCAATAAGGGTTTTTAGCGGTCGTCCTCGTCGCCTTCACCCGGAAGGCCTTCGATTTCGGTGTCGTCGAAGTCGTCGTCTTCCTCGTCTTCAAGGAAGGGAACGTCCGCGTCGTCTTCGTCCTCGAGGTCGTCCTCGGTGAACTCGGAGAGCTGGTCTTCCGCCGGGGCGTCGGGCGCCTCGTCGTCGTCGTCGGAAACGAGGGGAACCTCGTCGGCGACTTCGTCCAGTTCCGGGGTCGTGGCTTCTTCTTCCTCGTCCTCGTCCTCGGCCTTCGGCTTGCCGCGGACTTGATCCTCGGCGTCGTCTAGGTCGTGGTCGACGGGCGCCGCGCGAGCGCGAACGCGACGGTTGCGGACCGCTTCGTCGGGGTCAAACTCATGACCACACTTCGGGCAGACGGCGGGGCGTCGCGTCAGGTCGTAGAATTTGGCCTGGCAGTTGGGGCAAATTTGCTTTGCACCCAGTTCGGGATTAGCCAAGGGGGCTGAGCCTCTCAGAGCGGGTTTTGGAATTGGAGCCGGCTCCCTTGCCATGCGCGGAGAGCGCTGTCAAAAGCAAACCCCTTTCCAAGAACAGCACGGCCTTAAGGAGGCTTGGCAATCCCATGACGTCAGCAGGACTGACCGCGAAACGCGGCGGCCCGCTGCGGGGCCGCGTGCGCGCCCCAGGCGACAAGTCGATCTCTCACCGAGCCCTTATCCTGGGCGCGTTGGCGCAAGGCGTCACCGAGATCGAAGGGCTTCTTGAAGGGGACGATGTGCTGCGCACCGCCCAGGCCATGCGTAGCTTCGGCGCCAGCGTCGAGCAGCTTGGCCCAGGCCAGTGGCGCGTCGAGGGACGTGGCGGTTTTTCCGAACCCTCCGACGTGATCGATTGCGGCAATGCCGGCACCGGCGTGCGCCTGATCATGGGCGCCATGGCTGGGTTCGACTTCGCGGCGACCTTTACGGGCGATGAGTCGCTGCGCAGCCGGCCGATGCGCCGGGTGCTGGGGCCGCTCGGCCAGATGGGGGCGACCTGGACGGGGCGCTCCAATGGGCGGCTGCCGCTGACGCTCCAGGGCGGAAATCTCAACTACCTTTCCTATCGGCTGCCCGAGCCCTCGGCCCAGGTGAAGTCGGCGGTGCTGCTGGCCGGCCTGCAGGCCAGCGCCGGCGCCCAGGTGATCGAGCCGGAAGCCACCCGTGACCACACCGAGCGGATGCTGCGCGCCTTTGGGGCCGTGGTGGACGTCGAGGACCGTGCCGACGGCCGCTACATCACCCTGGCCGGCGGGCAGAAACTGACCGGGACCAAGGTCCGCGTGCCCGGCGACCCGTCCTCTGCGGC
Organism: Phenylobacterium sp.; assembly: GCF_030681155.1. Taxonomy (GTDB): domain Bacteria; phylum Pseudomonadota; class Alphaproteobacteria; order Caulobacterales; family Caulobacteraceae; genus Phenylobacterium. The sequence continues at coordinate 35,507 of NZ_JAUXXE010000036.1, forward strand.
GTTCCCGCTGGTCGCAGCCTTGGTGACGCCGGGATCCGAGGTGACGGTCGAGGGCGTGTTGCTCAACGCGCTGCGCACCGGTCTCTTCACCACGCTTCAGGAAATGGGCGGGGATCTGACGGTCTCCAATGTCCGCGAAGAGGGCGGCGAGCAGGTCGGCGACGTGACCGCGCGCCACTCGGCCCTGAAAGGCGTGTCGGTCCCACCCGAGCGCGCGCCGGCCATGATCGACGAGTATCCGATCCTCGCCGTCGCCGCGGCCTTCGCCGAGGGTTCGACCATCATGCGCGGCATCGGCGAGATGCGCGTGAAGGAAAGCGATCGCATCGCCTTGATGGCCAACGGCTTGAGCGCCTGCGGCGTAGGCGTTGAAGAAGAGCCCGAAGGCCTGATCGTCATCGGGTCGGTGCGCGGCAACCATCCCGTCGCCGGCGGCGCGCGGGTGACGACCAAGGGCGATCACCGGATCGCCATGTCTCATCTGGTCATGGGGCTGGCGTCGGACGAGCCGGTGGCCGTGGACGAACCTGGCATGATCGCCACCAGCTTCCCGGGTTTCGAAAATCTGATGCGCGGCCTTGGAGCGGAAATTTCGTGAAGGCGCCCTTCGTTATCGCCGTCGATGGCCCGGCGGCCTCAGGCAAGGGCACGATCGCCAGCCGCTTGGCCGACGCCTATGACGTGCCGATGCTGGATTCTGGCCTGCTCTATCGTGCGGTCGGGGTGCTGCTCGATCGTCACGGCGGTGATTTCGACGATGTCGCCGCCGCGACCCAGGTCGCCCGCGACCTCACGCCCGAGATGCTGACCGACCCGGCGTTCCGGACCCGTGAGGCGGGCGAAGCGGCCAGCCGCGTGGCGGTTCATCCGCCGGTGCGCTTGGCCCTGCGCGATATGCAGCAGGCCTTCGCGCAACGACCGGAAGGCGCGGTGATCGACGGTCGCGATATCGGCACCGTGATCGCGCCAGCCGCGCCGGCCAAGCTCTACGTCACCGCCACGCCGGAGGTCCGCGCCGAGCGGCGGTGGAAGCAGCTTCAGGCCCAGGGCGAGAGCGTCTCCTATGACGATATCCTCGACGATATTCGCAAGCGCGACGCGCGTGACGGCGGCCGGGCCGACTCGCCGATGCGGCCGGCTGACGACGCCGTCTTGCTGGACACCACCGAAATGACTATAGACCAGGCCACCGATGCGGCCCGCCGTATCGTCGAGGCGGCGCGCGCGCGCTGGGAGCTCTCCTAAGGGAGGGGCCTGGCCCGCAAATCCAACCGCGCCTTTTCCTCGTACGGCCGCGGGCAAATCACCGGCGCAGGTCTCTGCGCTATCGGTCGCAACCCTTAACCCGACGCCGAGACTCCGTCTCAACGCCCTGGCGCGTTGGCGGGGCCATTTCCCATTCCAGGGGCGGCGTCACTTGAAGACGAAAGAACATCAATGGCTGACGATATGAGCCTGAACCCGACGCGCGACGACTTCTCCGCCCTGCTCGACGAGAGCATGGGCGGCCGTGACTTCATGGAAGGCACGGTTGTCAAAGGCATCGTCGTTGGGATCGAAAAAGACTTCGCGATCATCGACGTCGGTCTGAAGACCGAAGGCCGCGTGTCCGTGAAGGAATTCGGCGTTGACGAAGACGGCAAGTCGCCGATCGTCATCGGCGCCACCGTCGAAGTGTTCCTGGAACGCGTCGAAAACGCCATGGGCGAAGCGGTCATCAGCCGCGACAAGGCTCGCCGCGAGGAAGCCTGGACGCGTCTCGAAGGCGTGTACGAGAAGAACGAGCCGGTCATGGGTTCGATCGTCGGTCGGGTCAAAGGCGGCTTCACCGTCGACCTCGGCGGCGCCTCGGCCTTCCTGCCGGGTTCGCAAGTCGACATCCGCCCCGTGCGCGACGTCGGCCCGCTCATGGGCAAGGAACAGCCCTTCGCCATCCTCAAGATGGACCGTCCGCGCGGCAACATCGTCGTCTCGCGTCGCGCCATCCTGGAAGAAGCCCGCGCCGAACAGCGCACCGAGCCGGTCGGCCAGCTGCAAGAGGGTGAAGTCCGCGAAGGCGTCGTCAAGAACATCACCGATTACGGTGCGTTCGTTGACCTGGGCGGCATCGACGGCCTGCTGCACGTCACCGACATGAGCTGGAAGCGCGTCAACCACCCGAGCCAAGTGCTCGCGGTCGGCGATACGGTTAAGGTCCAGATCGTCAAGATCAACCCGGACACGCAGCGCATCAGCCTTGGCATGAAGCAACTGCAGTCCGATCCGTGGGACGGCGTGGAAGCGAAGTACCCGGTCGGCGCGAAGTTCACGGGCCGCATCACCAACATCACCGACTACGGCGCCTTCGTGGAGCTGGAAGCCGGCGTTGAAGGTCTGGTGCACGTCTCGGAAATGTCCTGGACCAAGAAGAACGTCCACCCCGGCAAGATTGTCTCGACCTCGCAAGAAGTCGACGTGGTCGTGCTGGACGTCGATCCGTCCAAGCGCCGCGTGTCGCTCGGCCTGAAGCAGGCCATGGCCAATCCGTGGGACGCCTTCGTGGCGGCTCATCCGATCGGCTCGACCGTCGAAGGCGAAGTCAAGAACGCGACCGAGTTCGGTCTGTTCATCGGCCTCGACAACGACATCGACGGCATGGTGCACCTGTCGGATCTCGACTGGACCGTGTCGGGTGAAGAAGCCATCGCCAAGTACAACAAGGGCGACATGGTCAAGGCCCGCGTTCTCGACGTCGACGTCGAGAAGGAACGCATCTCGCTCGGCATCAAGCAACTCGCCGGCGACCCGATGCAGGGCGACACCTACCGTTCGAAGCAGACCGTCACCGTCACCGTCACCGAGATCACCTCGGGCGGTATCGAAGTGAAGTTCGGCGACGAAGAAGCCCCGATGACGGCCTTCATCCGCAAGTCCGACCTGTCCCGCGACCGTGGCGATCAGCGCCCCGAGCGCTTCGCCGTGGGTGACCGCGTCGACGCCCAGATCACGAGCATCGACAAGGCTGCCCGCCGCGTCG
>NZ_JAUXXE010000037.1 GCF_030681155.1 Phenylobacterium sp.
CGCGGGAGGACAAGGAGATGCGCCAGGATTGGGTGCTGCGCGGCTTCCGTCAGTTCGACGCGCCGGTCTGCGTGATCGTGACCTATGACAAGGTGCTGGACGGCAGCGACGACACGCCCTTCGATTGCGGCGCCGTGACGACCGCCCTGGTCAACGCCGCCTGGTCGCGCGGGCTGGGCGCGGTGATCAACAGCCAGGGCATCATGCAGTCGCCGGTGGTGCGCGAGCACGCCGGGATCGCCGACGATCAGGTGATCATGAAGAGCATTGCCCTGGGCTGGCCCGACGAGACCTTCCCGGCGAACGCGGTGGTGTCAGAGCGAAAGGCGGTGGCCGAGGCCGCCGTCTTCGTCGGCTTCGACGACTAAGGCCGCCGCCTAGAGTGGATCTGGCCGACGAGGCCCGGGTCCACTCCGGTCATGGAGGGTGTCTATCTGGCTAAGGTCGGGGGCGATGCTCGCACTAGGGAAGGCGATCGGTCTGTCTCGGGGATACACCCGATATTCGCCGCCTCTCGTTCCGCCAGACACTGCCCGCCCTAGTGGAGCAGGCACATGGCGATCATCTCGGCGACAAGTAGCGTGGGCGACCCGAACGGGGGCGCCCTGACCAGGGAGCAGCTTGACCAGCGGACGCTGTACCGGCGGGCCGTCGAGGCGGTCATCTGGGGCATGCCCGCGGTGAACTACGACCGGATGCTCCAGTCTTTCATCGCGGCCGGCGGCGGAGCAAACCAAATCGCCTACTGGTCGAGCCTGCTCGACGGGCTCAACCAAACTCTCACGCCCAACCCGGACACGGTCTACGTCAATCCGTTCTTCGACACGCGCGAGGTCGGCCCGATGGTGCTCGAGATTCCCCCGGCTGGAGCGGGATCGATCACGGGCAGCATCGATGATTGCTGGCAAAATGCGCTGGAGGACGTTGGGCCGGCGGGGACGGACAAGGGGGCCGGCGGCAAGTACCTCATACTGCCGCCCGACTATGATGGGAGCGTGCCCGACGGCTACATTCCGGTCAGGTCCGACACCTATCAGGGCTTCGCAATCCTGCGCTCAAACGTGAAAAGCGGCAGCGACGCCGACGTGGCGGCCGCTGTCGCCTATGGGAAGGCAGTCGGCTTCTATCCGCTGTCGGCCGGCCCGGAGGCGCGGGATAGCCGCTACGTCGACCTGTCGGGTGTGCTTTACGACGCCACGATCCAGTACGACCGGCGGTTCTTTCAGTCTCTGGCGCGGATGGTCGAGCACGAACCGTGGCTGTTGCGCGACAAGGCGTTGATAGACCCCTTGCGGAGTCTCGGGATTCGCAAAGGAAGTCCGTTCCAGCCGAATGACGCGGCCGGGGCGCTGCTTGATGCGGCGGCCCTCGAGGCCCGGGCCTGGCTCGACGCCCACTACGAGGATGTATTCGATCCGCCATTCTATCCCGGGGGACATTGGGCCCTGCCGGCGGTTGCTGAAGTCGTGGAGGGGATGCCGAACTTCTTCGCCGACCCGAACGCGTACCCGGTCGACGGGCGCGGCGTCACCTATTCGATGGCGTATTTCAGCGCCAAGCATCTCGGCGCCGGGCAGTTCTATCTGATGACTACGCGCGACCGCGAAGGTCGCCCGTTGGACGGCGGAGCGGCCTACAGGTTGCACGTCCCCGCCAACGCGCCCGTTCGCCTCTATTGGTCGGCCACAGCCTACGACCGCGAAACCCACGCGCTGATCCGGGATGTGGCTCGCGCCAGCCGAGCGTCGAACAGTCCGGAGATTCAAGCCAACCCGGATGGCTCAGTGGACGTCTGGTTCGCACCTGATCCCCCGCCCGGGAAAGAGGGCAATTGGACCCCGACCCGGCGCGACCGGGGGTTCGAGGTGTTGTTCCGCATCTATGGCCCCGAGAAGCCGTTCTTCGATAAGCAGTGGATTTTGCCCGACATTGAGAAGGTCCAGTGACCCGCTGACCCAAATGTGAGGAGGCCAGTATGGCGCCGACACCCCTGCCTGCGGCGCAGATCGCCGCCACGACCGTGCAGAGCCGCATCGGCGAACTGCAGTTCACCCATGATTTCGCCAATGGCTACCCGACCGCCGAAACGCTGGAAAAGTTGTTCGACGAGCGTGACTTTCAGCGGGCTTGCCAAGCGTATCTATGGGCGCTGCCCATCGTTTCGTTCGCGGCTTGGCAGCGCGGCCAGGCCGAACAGCTCGGCGCCGCCAACGGCCAGGTCGTCGCCTATCTGAGCTACAAGGATAAGCTCGGCATCCTCACGGCGAACGCCACGACGCCGTACTATATCGCCTTCATCGACCTGACGAAGTCCGGGCCCTTTGTCGTCGAGCTGCCGGACGAAGGCATCCGCGGCGGACTCACCGATTTTTGGCAGCAGGCGCTACCCGGCAGCACCAGCGGGGGGCGCTACCTGATGGTCGGTCCGGGGCAGGAGGAACCGGCCGACGCTGCGGGCTACACCGTGCTTCGGACCCCGACCACCAACGCTCTGTTCGGAATGCGGATCACGGCGACAGATCCGGCTGCGAAGGCGCAAGCCCTGTCCAAGCTGAGACTTTATGCTCACGCCGACCGCGCCAATCCCCCCGCGACGAACATCGTGGAGGCGGCGGATCGACCGTGGACCGGCATGCCGCCGCGCGGGATCGACTACTGGAAGCTGCTCAGCCTGGTGATCAACCGCGAGCCGGTGGCTGAGCGCGACTGGTTCTTCCACGAGATGCTGAAGCCGCTGGGCATCGAAAAGGGCAAGGCCTTGGCACCGGACGCGCGGCAGGAAAAGCTGCTCGCCGAGGGCGCCCTGGTGGGGGAGGCGATGGCGAAGGCCAACACCGCCGATCGCCGGTTCGGCAGCCGCTATCGCCCCGATGCCACGTGGGATCATGCGCTCAATCTCGACGCGGACGATCCCGATGAATACTGGACCCGCCTCGATGAGCGCGCGTCCTGGTTTTACGAGGCGGTGTCGGCCGCCGCCGACATGTCGCCAAAGCGACCCGGGACTGCGTCCTCGACCTATCTGGGGGTTTATCGCGACGCCGCCGGCGAATGGCTCGACGGTGGACACGCCTACCGGCTGCGGGTGCCTCCGGATGCGCCAGCGAACCTCTTCTGGTCGGTTACGGTCTACGACGTCGATACGCGCTGCCTGATATTGAACGACCAACAGATCGCCGACCGCTCATCGCGCATGGATTTGAAGCGGAACGCCGATGGGTCGGTGGATATTTGGTGCGCGCCGACGCCGCCCGAAGGGTTCGAGCAGAACTGGATCCCAACCGTGCCCGGCAAGAACTGGTTCGCCTATTTCCGTCTCTACGAACCGACCCAGCCGTATTTCGACGCCAGTTGGCCGCTGCCGGATTTCGAACGGATGGATTGACCTGTCACTTGCTGAGCCAGCTTGGCAGGGTGGGGCGTGCCGTGAAGCGGACTTCGCCTTCGCGCTGAAGGGTGGTGACGAGCGGATCTCCGACTTATCGGTCGCTCAGCCTATAGTTGGCGCGGCTGGCGGCGTCTGACGATCTGGCGCGCCGCGGCCGCTTTGGTGATCCGCCTGGGTTGGGCCGAACTCCCGATGCACGTGACTTGGCGCATCGGCTTCACCATGAGCCTGTTCATCGATTGTTGGCTTTCCCCGATGATGTGTCTCTGCAAAGCAGTCTGAAGATGGGTGTGCTCGCGGGGGCGCTGGCGTCTGGCCTGGCCGGATGGCTCATTCTTCGCGTCGTCCGCGGCCGACCGATTGAAACTGACGAAGAACAGGCCGCCGCCCCGGCGCGCGGCGGCGGAAATTGATGGAGCGAGCTATGCAAACGACACTCTCCGACTGGCTAGCTCTTCAGGAAACATCGTCCGCCCCCCTTCAGCGCGGGCTGGAGCAGGTCGCCGAAGCCTGCCGTGTGATCGCCGGGCTGGTGGAACGCGCTCCGCTTGAGGGCCGTCTGGGCGCACTTACGACGACCAACATCCAGGACGAGGTGCAGAAGGCGCTCGACCTCGCCTCCAACGACGTCTTTCTCGACCTCTGCGGTCAGGAGCCGGTCTTCGCCGGTTTCGCCTCCGAGGAACTGGACGATGTGAGCATGGGAACGCAGGGCGGAGACTTCCTGCTGGCGTTCGATCCGCTCGACGGGTCCAGCAATATCGAGGTCGCAATGTGCGTGGGCTCGATTTTCTCCGTGCTGCCCGCGCCGGACGCGGCCAGAGGGCGAGCGATCCAGGCGGAGGACTTCTTGCAGCCCGGCCGAAATCAACTCGCCGCCGGCTATGCGCTGTACGGACCTCAGGCCATGTTCGTCCTCAGCGTGGGGGCCGGCGTCGCTGGTTTCACGCTCGACCGCGACAGGCGCGAGTGGATCTTGACCCACCCGGACATGACCGTGCCCGAGGAGAGCGGCGAGTATGCGATCAACTCATCCAACGAGCGTCATTGGAAGCCTGGGCTGCGCCAGTTCATGGCCGCCGTGCAGGTCGGGCGAGAGGGTCCGCTAAAGCAAGACTTCAACATGCGATGGACCGCCGCGATGGTCGCGGACGTTCACCGCATCCTGGTTCGAGGCGGTGTCTTCCTCTATCCCGCCGACAACCGGCCAAAGGTCGCCAACGGAAAGCTGCGGCTGCTCTATGAGTGCGCGCCGATGGGCTGGCTGGTGGAGCAGGCCGGCGGGGTTGCGTACGGCGCGAACGGGCCGGTCCTGAATGTCCGACCATCCTCGCTTCATCAGCGTTCGCCGATCGCGCTCGGATCGCGGCGAGTGCTTGAGCAGGCCTGGGCCGAGTACCTTGTGTCCGACGGAGCTGCAGAAGGGTAGTTCTACCCGCCTGAGGATCCGCCTGAGGGTCGCCTATCGTTGCGAAGTCCCGCCGGTTCCCGGGACGAACAGCAGGTCAGACCAGCGCCAGTCGTTCTCGCCCAGCACCAGGCGGGCCGAGCCGGAGCCGTCCTTGAGCGAGACCACGACCAGGCCGCGGACGCGTTCCTTGCGACAGGCTTCAGGCGCAAAGCCGATTTCCCACATCATCGCCTCGCGGACGGCGGCCAGGCCGCCGCCTTCCTGGCCGGGATGACGGACCCAGCCGCCGTTCCAGACCATGATCGCCTTGCCGCGATGAACCTGGGTGACCGCGCTTTGGACCATCGGGTCCTTGCGCAACGCCCGTTGCAGCCGCGCCAGCATGTTGCAGTCACCGCCGCCTTCGCCCGCCCCTGTGCCCGATCCGCCGCCGGAGCCTGAGCCGGCGGTGGCCGCGCCGGCCAGTTGCGCCTCGCTGACCTCCACGGCGGTGTCGGCGGCCGGGGCCTCGGTCGCCGGGAGCGGCTTGATGTCCGGGGGCGCGGGCAGGACCGCCTTGCGCGCCTTGATCGGGCTGCGTTTCGGCGGCGTCGGCTTGGGGACTGGCGGGGGGGGGACCGGCGGGGTGGGGGTTGCAGGCGCAGGCGGGGCCGGCGCGGGATCGGGCGTCGGGACCGGAACTGGGACTGGGGCCGGGACCAGGAAGCGGGGGGCGACCAACTCCACGACCACCGGCTCCGACATCACAGCCATCGGCGGGGTGGGCGCTGCATTGAGCAGCGCCAGCACGATCAGCCCGTGGAATGCGAGGCTGGCCGCCGCGGTCAGGGGACGGCGCCGTTTTGCGAGTTCGCGGCGCGTACGAGCCGCGAAACTTGAAGGGTCGCTCACGGCGCCGGTCCGATAGAGGCCTAGGCCAGGACGATCAGGACGACACGGCGGTTGGCTTCGCGGCTGGCCTTGCTGGCGCCTTCGCCGACCGGCGAGTCGGCCCCGTACGAGATGGTGCTGATCCGGTTCAGGGCGACGCCCTGCTTGCTCAGATAACGGCGGACGGCTTCGGCGCGAGCCTCGCCCAGGCGATAGGCGCCGGCCTTGCCCTCAGTGGCGTCGGTGTGGCCCTGGACCTCGATATAGACGTTGCGGTTGTCGCCCTTCAGCTTGCTGACGAAGGCGTCCAGCCGCGATTGGGCCTCGGCCGACAGGGTCGATTTGCCAGGGGCGAACTTGATGCTGTCGTCGGAAAGCATCGGGGCATAGACGAACTTGCCCTCGGCCAGCTTGCCGGCGGCGTCGGCTCGCTGAAGCGCCTCGCGCGCCGTGGCGTCGACGCCTTGGATGCGGGTTTCATGGTTGTCCACGCGGGCGGAGACCACGCCGACCTGTTCGTTGACGAAGTCCTTGGTGGCGCAGCCGGCCAGGCTCGTGGCCCCCAGCAACATCGCTCCGGCGATGGCGATTTTCGGCATGTTCAGCAGCATGAGAAGTCCCTCCAGATGGGTTCATTCGAACCGCAGTTATTCCCTCAATGAGCGACTGCATCGGGTCCGAAGAGGGCGGTTTGTGGGCGTAGCTTGGCTGTAGGGTTGGCTCGAAACGTGAACCTGAGGTCCAGTCAGGGCGTTAACTGTCCCAGCTACGCACGGCTCGCCGTGCGCCGGGACCACGCTCGAGCTGGCTTGGAGGGCTGTGGCGTGAATTTCAGGATGAGAATCGCGGCGCTGGCTGCGCTCGGTCTAGCCTCGATCGGAGGCTCTGCGGCTCAGGCCGCGCCGTTTGATGCGATCAGCTTCCGCAAGGGTGAGAGCGCCCTTTTCTATGATGTCGGCAGCGTCACCCGCGACGGGATCAACGCTCACGCCTGGGTCTATCTGATCGTCCGCACGCCGATGGACGGGGCGAGCATGGTGGCGACCTATCGGGAATTTGGATGCGACATGGGCCGAACCCGCGACATCTCGCGGCGGTTCGTGTCGCCTGAGGGCGCGACGCTGCGCGCCGTGGAGACGCCGGGCGAGTGGCAGACGGTCAACCCCGGCGATGACCGCTTCGATCTGCTGGACAAGGTCTGCGCCGGCAAGCCGACCCGGGTGTCTGGCCAGCGCATGTCGATCTTCGATTTTCAGGCGGTGGTCCGCGAGGCGCTGATGTACGGGCCCAAATAGAACGACGGCCCCGCCGCTCGGCGAGGCCGCGTCCCGCCCCTCAACCGCCTACGCCTAGCAGGCGTATTGGCGGGTGACGGTCATCGGGCGACCGCTGTAGCGGTCATAGACCCGATCGCGGCTGGTGCAGACGCGCGAGCCGTAGGCGTAGCGGCCCTGGTCATACGCATAGGGGCGTTGCCCGCCGTAGTAGGACTGGCCGCCGTAGGGCTGCTGGTAGTAGCCGTTGTTGTAGGCTCCGCCGTAACCCTGTTGGTAGTAGCCGTTGTCGTAGTAGGACGAGCTGCGCTTGTTGCTGCTCGAACTGGCCAGGGCCGCGCCGATGGCCAGGCCCACGACCCCGGCGGCGATGGCGACGCCCGCGTCGTTGTTGTTGTTCTTGTGGCCGTTGTAGTAGCGATATGGGTCGGCCTGGGCCGGGCCCGCGACCGCGGCGACGCCGCCGGCGACCGTCAGGGCCGCCACTGCTGCTGTGAGAATTTTTCTCATAATGACCTCCTTCCGGCTCGGTCCAAGTGAGGATGCCGGATTTCAGGATGCAGTTTCTCAATGCGCGCCTGAATGCAGGCTGAATGGCCGCACCGTCATCGGCGCGCCTTGATGACGCCTTATGCGTTTGGCTAATGGCGCGCCCCGCATTCGGGCGACTTGATGGAGTTCTTCGTGATCAAACTTCCCATGGTGATCGTTGTCGCGGCCCTGGGTCTGGCGGCATGCCAGCCGGGCCAGAAGAGCGCGAGCGGAGCCCAAGGCGGCGACCCCTATGCCGGGCTCGACGGCGCCATCAAGACCTGGCACGCCGAGATCAAGAACACCGACGCCCAGTGCAAAGATCGCCCGGACGACCAGAAGTGCCAGGGCTTTGCGGTCGCCTGCAAAGGTGAGCGGAAGATCACGCCGGACGAAGCCGCAGCCGGCATGACCGCCAAGGTGGCGGTGGCCATGGGGTGGGAGAACTGGGACACCCAGCGTTCGGAATACCGTTCGTCCTCGAACACGGCCGAGTTCCAGAAGGTCGGCGGCGAGTGGAAGCGGTTGGCGACCGGCCCGGTCAACCTCTCGACCTGCGTGGCGTCCTAAGACTCGCGCCGCCCATAGGGCGATAGGGCTGGATCTTCGGCGACGCAGGTCAGGAGCCAGTCGCGAAAGGCCCTGATCTTCGGCGCGCGGGCGCGGTCGGCCGGATAGGCCAGCCAGTAGCCGTCGTCATAGTGGGCGTAGATCTCGAAGGGCGTGACCAGGCGGCCGGCGGCGATGTCGCTGGCGAAGAAGAACGGGCAGGCTAGGGCGACCCCCTGGCCGCCAATGGCTGAGGCGACCTCCAGGGTCTGGCTGTCGCCCGTCAGGCGCGGAAGCGCCGAGCTTTGCTGCCGGGCCCCAACGCCGGCGGCGGCGAACCAGACCTCCCATTCCTCCGGCACGCCGATCAACGACGCGTTCAGCAGGTCTTCCGGCCGCGCCAGGCCGCCTAGCCGCTCGCGCATGGCCGGGGTGCAGACCGGGGTATGGATGTTCGGGAACAGGTAGTGGCTCTGCAGGCCTGGCCAGTTTCCGGACCCGCTGCGCAGCGCGACGTCGACATTCTCTCGCGCCAGATCGACGACGCGCGACGAGGTGTCGAGCCGCACGGCGATCTGCGGGTGCTGGAGCTGGAAGGAGCCGATCCGCGGGGCCAGCCACTGGTTGGCGACGGTGGTCAGCGAGGTGATCGCCAGCACGCCCTCGTCGGTCTCGCTCAGGTCGGTCAGGGCGGTGCGCAGGATGGTCATGGCCTGGGTCGCCGCATTCGAGAGCCGCTCGCCCGAACTGGTCAGGGCCACCTCCCGGGGCAGGCGCAGGAACAGCGCCTGATCCAGCCGGCGCTCCAGCGCCTTCACCTGCCAACTGACCGCGGCCTGGGTGATCCCCAGTTCCTCAGCCGCGCGGGTGAAGCTCTTCAGGCGGGCGGCCGCCTCGAAGACTCTGAGCGCGTTGAGCGGAATGGAAGCGAGGATGTCTGCCATAAGGTGTGCTTATGCTTACAGCAGGAGCACGCGTTTGTCATCTACCGCCGCTCTACCGATAATCCCTTTACTGAAAAGGATTTCGAGGAGCCCGGAGATGGAAGAGCTGCACAGGTTGCATAAGGACGTTCCCTTTGGCTGGGTCGCCTGGCTGCAGGAACTGTTCGCCGAACGGGCGCGCAGGGCCGCTGTTCGTGACACGCGCGTCCCGATCACGCGGATCGGCCAGCATCCGGGTGATCTGCATCACGTGGCCGGGCCGCACTAGGCGCACGTGACCAAGCGGCCGGTCTCGTTGAGGCGCGCCGTCGATATGTCTAAAGGAATGTTGAGGCGCGCCTGAAGACGGCGCGCAGCTACTCGGCCGGGTCGAGGTCCTGGAAGTAGGGCTCGACGGCGCCTTGCAGCTTCACAGTCATGGCGTTGCCATTGCGGTCGACGGTCTTGCCGACGCTGAGCCGCACCCAGCCTTCGCTGACGCAGTACTCGTCCACATTGGTCTTTTCGACGCCCTTGAAGCGCACGCCGACGCCGCGCTCAAGCGCAGCAGCGTCATGGTAGGGGCTGGCCGGGTTGACGGACAGGCGGTCGGGCGGGGTCTGGGCGTCGCTCATGGCGCCCGATTAGCGTTCCCTGGCCAGATTGCCAATCCTCGATCGGCGGCGACGCAGGGTCGCTGGCCCTCGCCGGTGAAGGCGAGGGCCCTGGACGTTATTTCTTTTCGATAGCTTCGGCGGTCTTATCGGCCTGCTTTTCGACAGCGTCGGCCTGGGCGCGCATGGCGTCGGCGCTGGCCTCGCCCTGGGCTTCGACCGCGGCGCCTTGGCCTTCGGTGCGGGCTTCGATGCCATCGGCCTTCTGTTCGAGAGCGTCGGCCTTCATTTCGCCCTGGGCCTCGACGGCGTCGGCTTGGGCGTCGGCCACCTTGTCGGCGGGCTTGCTGCAGGCGGCGAGGGACAGGGCGGCGACGGAGGCGAGGGCGAGAACGGTCAAACGCATGGAGAGCATCCTTTGAGTGGGCATAGGGCTCTTAAGCGCGCGAAAGCCGGTTCCGTTCACTTGGCCGTGAGATATCCGTCAACACGGCCTTAAGTTCATCGCCGCAGACTTGCTGAGCCCCAGGTTTTCGGGGCTGCTTGCGACCCGGAGGTCGGCATGTCGGTGACGAGGACGTCGAGCGTCCGCCGCAGCAGTGATCACTTTGAGCCGGAGGCGCCGCTCGACCCCCAGGCGCAGCGTCGCCTGCGCGGCCAGATCGAGCAGATCGACTACACGGCCTATGCTTCGAACCGCGAGGTGATCGGCCAGGTGTTGGGCCAGGCCGACGCGGCCAAGTTCCAGAAGCTGGCGGTCGGAGCGGCGTTGGCGCGCGCGCAATGGGTGGCCGAGGCGCTGGCCCTGACTGAGACGCCCCATCCATTGACCGCTGAACAGACGGCCAAGCTCGCCAGGATGCGCTCGGCCTATGAGGAACTGACCGAAGCCTATGAGGCCATGCGGCGCATGGTCGAGCGTGGATACCTGACCTTGGGCGCCTAGCCCTTCTCAGGTGTTCCGCTGAGCGGGCCGCAGATCTTGCCTGATTGCGAGGGCGTGGGAGCCAGCGAAACTGGCCGGCCAGCACTTAGCTTGAGGGGGCGTTTATGCCTGCCGACCGCAAGGGACTACACATAGCCCCGGTCCTGCCGACCGACATGGGCACGATGCGGACTATCATGGCCGCCGACCGGACCCTGATGGCCTGGATCCGAACCTCGCTGTCGATGCTCAGCTTTGGCTTCACCATCTACAAGTTCCTGGAAGGCGCGGCCCAACAGAACATGCTGCCCCGTTCCGGGACCCCGCAGGATGTCGGCTTGTTCCTGGCGGGTATGGGCACGCTATCGATGGTTCTTGGGCTGTTCAGCTATTGGACGACGCTGAAGGACCTGCGGCGCACCGAGGAGTTTCGGCTGGGCCGCCCAACCTTGCTGATCGGCGTCATCATGACCATCGCGGGGGTCGTAATGTTCTTGGGGATCTCCGTACGGGCGATCTGAGGGGCTTACACCCTGGCCGAATTTCGCGGCTCTCGATGACAAGGCCCCGATGGCGAGGGTCTCCGCGCCGATGACACTGATCGCCGGAACCGCCGACGAGCAGTTCGACGCCGCCGCTTGCTGCCCGGAGTTCGCCACTACGGCATGGCGAGCGACCCTCGCATGATGGCGGGCATCGCCGCTCAGTTCGCGGGTGAGACGCCGTCCTGATCAGGCATCGGCAGAGTTCGTCGCGGCGGCGTCCGGTTTGAGCGAACGGCGCTCGGCTTGTGCGATCGAGCGGGCCAAAGCCGCCGGCACACACAGCCAATGAGGATTTCCCGTGACCCACATGACAAGGCCCGCGCCGCGCGGCCGCGCTTTCATTCTGCCTGGCCTAGCCCTGGCGGGCGTTCTGATGCTTAGCAGCGTCGAGCCAGCCGCCGCCGCGGTCATCTCAACCCTGCCCGAAGGGGTGGCTCAGGCCTTCCCGACCGGAAACATCTACGCCAACTCTCCGCGCACTTTCGGCGACGGGGTGACCTACAACGTCAAGACGCTTGCCGGGGGACAGGCCTCCTCGCACTTCGGTGCGACAGGCGCCTACAGCTTCTCCGGGTCCAACTCCTGGTCGGGTACTCCCTACGCGGCCTTTGGGCTGCAGACCGCCATCATGAGCTTCAGCTTCGCCGATCCGGTTTCCGCGGCGCTGGCGGAGTTCAACTGGTCGCGCAACGGCACAACGACCACGCCGATTACGTTCCGCGCCTACAACAGCGCCGGCAAGCTACTGGAAAGCCTGAATTTTTCGGCGAACGATCCGGCCCATTTGAGCGGATTCCACGGCTTCCAGCGGGCGTCGAACGACATCAGCCGCTTCGAGGTCGAAGGCTATTGGGTCGGCGCGCGCAACCTCTCGACCTTCACCGAGACGGTCTCGGCGGTGCCTGAGCCGGCGACCTGGGCGATGATGATCATCGGCTTCGGCGGGGCCGGCGCGGTGATCCGCCGCCGGCGCGTCGCGTTCGCCGCGGCTGCATGACCCACGTGAAAAGGCCCGCCTCCATTGCTGGAAGCGGGCCAATTTCGTTCAGCCTTGCGGCCTAGGCGGCGCTGAAAGCGTTCCGGCGACGCGAGGTGCGCACCATCTAGACCACCAGCCGCGTGTCGTCTGGGCGCGCCGCCAGGATGACGGCGACGCCGCGCAGGGCCTCGGCCAGGACCGACTGCTTGGCCGGGCCGCCGAGCGAAATCCGCAGGCCGTTGGGATGGACCTGTCCGGCGGCGAAGGCGTCGGCGGTGACCAGGGACAGGCCGCGGCGATGGGCGACCTCGCGCAGGCGCTCGCCCGGCCAATGGTCGGGGAGGTCTAGCCACAGGTGGATGCCGTCAGCCTCGCCCTGGGCCTGGGGCAGGATCGCGCGGGCGATGGCTTGGCGCTCGGCGGCCTCAGCGCGGATCGCGGCCAGCAGACGTTCGGCCGCACCCTCTCGGATCCAAGCGGTGGCGATCGCGGCGGTGAGCGGGGAGGCCATCAGCGAGATCGCGCGCAGGGCTTCGGAGAGATCGCGGGCGGCCCCCGGGGTGGGCGCGGCGACGAAGGCGGTGCGGAGCCCTGGCGACAGGCACTTGGACGTCGTGGCGACGTACCAGGTCAGGTCAGGGGCGAAGGTGGCGAGCGCGGGTAGCGGGGCGACCGGCAGGCGGCCGTAGGCGTCGTCCTCGATGATCGCCACACCGGCGGCGCGGGCGATCGCCGCGACCTCTCGACGGCGCTCCAGCCCCATGGTCGTGGCGGTGGGGTTCTGCAGGGTGGGGATGCAGTAGATCGCCTGGGGGCGCTCCTGCGCGCAGAGCCGGGCGAGGTGCTCGGGCGCGAAGCCCTGGCTGTCGACGGGGCAGGGGACCAGTCGCAGGCCCAGATGCGCGGCCAGGGCGCGCACGCCCGGATAGGTCAGGGGCTCGACGATCAGCGCATCGCCCCGGCGCGTGATCATGCCCAGGATCGTCGCGAGCGCAGTTTGGGCGCCTGGCGTCACCAGCATCCGTTCGGGCGAGACCTCGCCCAGGCAAGGCGCCAGCCAAGTCGCAGCGGCCGCCTTCTGAGCGACCGAACCGGCGCCGGGGTGGTAGGCCATCAGGGCCTGGGCGTCGGTGCGTTCAAGCACCGCGCGGGCGGTGTCCTTGAGCAGCGTCCCGAAGTTGAGGCCCTTGGATGGCGGCGGCAGGTTCATGCTGAGGTCGACCATGCCGACCTCGTCGTCCGCCGGACGGCCAGCGACGAAGGTGCCGCGGCCGACCGCGCCCTCCACCAGCCCGCGTGCGCGGGCGGCGCTGTAGGCCCGGGTGACGGTGGTGAAATCGACGCCGAGCACGCTGGCCACGGTGCGTTGCGGGGGCAGTTGTTCGCCGGGCTGCAGCTCGCCGTCGGCGATCGCCGTTTCCAGCGCCCGGAGAATGGCGAGATAGATCGGGCCGTCGGCGCGATCGACGCGGCGCAGCCATCTGGCGGTGGTCAATTCGGGCGCCACGGTTGCCTTTCCCGGTCGGTGTCCATACATTGGTATAAGAATGTAGGTATCAATACAACAATTGTATGCAGGACGTTTCGATGCCCTCCTATGATCCTCCCGCGCCGATCATCTCGGGCCTGCGCTGCCGCTGCCCCCGTTGCGGGGAGGGCAAGCTGTTCCGCGGCTTCCTGACGGTGGCCAAGGAATGCGACGCGTGCGGGTTGGACTACTCGTTCGCCGACCCGGCCGATGGTCCGGCCTTCTTCGTGATGACCGCCGTCGGCATGGTGGTGATCGCGGTCTTCACCTGGGTCGAGGTCGCCTATCACCCGCCGTTGTGGGTGCATTTCGTGACCGTGTTCCCGGCGCTGATCATTGGCTGCCTGGGCAGCCTGCGGCCGGTGAAGTCCTGGATGGTGGCCTCGCAGTTCTTCCACAAGGCCGAGGAAGCCAAGTTCTCCAGCCTGGGCGCGCACGGCGAAGGCGGCTTTGGCCTGCGCCACAAGCCTCGCGACTAGGCTCCTCGCGGCCGCGTCGGATGTCCGAGATAGGCGCGGCCCAGACGGACGAGCTCGTCCTCGAACTCCTGCGACAGCAGGAAGTCTGCGCCCTCCAGCACGGCGGCGCGCATCGCTCCCTGGACCGCGCGGGACAGCACGAAGGCGGTGACGCGCGATAGGGGCTGGCCATCGGCGTCACGAAACGCGCCCTGCACCGCCTCATACCCCTCCAGCAGATCCCTGGGATCGTTGTTGGCGTAGAGGGCCGTGACGGCCAGGCGCCTGGCCTCGGTTCGGTCGCTGAAGGCGTGAAGGAAGGCGCGGATGATGGCCCGGTCGCGGGCCAGACCACCGGTTTCGCCGGCCAGGACCGTCTCCACCGCCTTTTCGAAAGCCGCCTTTTCCTGGCGAGCCAGGGCGGCGATGATCGACTGCTTGTCGGGGAAGTAGCGATAGAGGGTGCCGATGCTGACCCCGGCCCGTTCGGCGAGCGCATTGGTGTTGAACCCACTTTCGCCGACGCTCTCCAGAAGCTGAGCCGCGGCTTCCAGAATGATGTCGAGCGTGGCGCGAGATCGCGCCTGGGATGGGATTTTCCGCGCGTTTTCAGTATCTTTCATGCGAAAGCTCGCGATCCGTCCAGTCTGGGCAACCTGAGTAACAGAAGCTGAGCTTCGCTCATATTCTGGCGTCTTCACGATTGCTGGAGACTGCTATGACCTGGGCGACCGACCGACTTGAGGCGTTGAAATCTGGCGTGGCGAGCGTGCCGCCAATCGTCGAGACGCTGAAGCTGGGGCTGCTGGACGACTGGGGCGAGGGGTGGGTCCGCAAGAGCTGGGCGCCGGCGCCGGAGCTCAAGACCGGCGACGGGTCGCTGTTCGGCGGCTACCTGGCCGCACTGGCCGATCAGGTGTTGAGTTTTGTGACCATGACGGTGGTGCCGGACGGGATGCTGTACCGTACGACCAATCTGCATGTGAACTTCCTGCGGGTTGGACGCACGCAGCCGCTGAAGATCGAGGCCCGCGTCGTGGCCCAGACCCGGCAGATGATTACGGTGCGAGCCGAGTTTCGACGCCAGGACGGGGAACTGATCGCCGAGGCGAGCGCCCAGCAGTTCCTGATGACCCTCGAGCACTGGCCGGCCGAGCGCGAGGCGCTGGAGACGATTGCGAAGGCCGACGCGGCGCTGGCCGGCTAGGGCGTCGTTTCGGGGCGACGCAGCTCATAGACCCGATGGGTTTCGTCGACCCCGCGCGCCGGGGCGTGGACAATGCGGTCGCCCACCGGCGTGAGGCCGAGCGCGCGCATTGTCTTGAACGACGCCTCGTTGCTGAGCTGGGCGCTCGCCTCCATCACCTGTGCGGGGAAAAAGCGCCAAAAGGCCGGCGCAGCGGCGCAGGCGGCCTCGCGCATGTAGCCGAAGCCGTGGCAGTCCTCGGCCAGATGGTAGCCAAGCTCCATGCGCTGCGGGTCGTCGGGGCTGAGCCCGCAGCCGAGGCCGCCAATCACGCGTTCGTCGTCACGGCGGACGAGCGCGTAGAACACTCGGTCCCCCCGCGCCATCCCCGCCCGCGACCTCTCGATCCTCTGCAGGGCGATCTGCGGCGTCATCGGATCGGGCCAGGAGATCAGCCACCTGGTCACCGCGGGCGTCATGTTCCGCGCCAAGGCGGTCGCGTCGGAGGGCTCGAAGCAGCGTAGGGTGAGACGTTCGGTCTCGATGTTCGGCCAAGCAGGCTTCATCGGCCCTCCCTTTGGATGACCGCAAGCCTAGCGGATTCGCCGGCGGCTTGATCGCGCGTCGATCAGCGGGGATTGTGCGGAGCGGAACATGACGAGGGCCGGCCGCCATGACTGTTGACGACGGCCATCTTGATCGACGCCGGCGCGTCCACGGCTCGCTTTCCGCGCGGCTCGCCGGGCTGAGCGATCAGCAGCTGACCGGACTGTTGGACCATGGGACGTCTTGGCACGCCCACATACATGGCAACCAGTCGAGCGTGGTTGAGATCGAAGGCGCGCAGGTCTTCGTGAAGAAGATCGCGCTCACCGACCTCGAGCGGGAGAATGAGGGGGCGACCGCCAACCTGTTTGGCCTGCCGGGCTTCTACCAATATGGCGTCGGGTCGGCGGGGTTCGGGGCGTGGCGCGAGCTCGCCGCCTATCTGAAGGCCAGCGCTTGGGCGCTGTCGGGCGAGCACGACCGCTTCGCGCTGGTCTATCACTGGCGCGTATTGCCTAGGCCCCAGCGTCCGCAACTGACCGAACGGCAATTGGACTGGCTGGAGAAGGCGCCGGCCTATTGGGGCGGTTCGGACGCGGTGCGTGCGCGGCTGGACGCGATAGCCGCGGCCTCGGCTACGATCGTGCTCTTCCTGGAATATGTGCCGCAAACGCTCCACGCGTGGCTGGGCGAACGCCTGGCGAGTCAGGAGATGGACGCAGCGTCGGAAGGAAGAATTCTGCGGCTCTACGAGCAGATCCAGGACACTGCGGCGTTCATGAATGCACGCGGGATGCTGCACTTCGACCTGCACGCCTTCAATGTGCTCACTGATGGGGAGGGGGCGTATGTGGCGGACTTTGGGCTGGCGCTCTGTGCGGACTTTGACCTGTCGCCGTCCGAGCGCGCCTTTTTCGAAGCTCACCGCCTCTATGATCGTGGATTTGTAGCCTGGAACTTCCTCGACCAGCTCAGGTCGAAGGACACGGCGCCAGCGTTGACGCCCGCCTTGGCCGCGTTGGTGGAGCGCTGGGCGCCGGTTGCGAACGTGGTGGGATCCTTCATCGACAAGCTGGGCGAGGAGAGCAAGACCGCGCCCTATCCCGCCGCAGAACTCGAAGCTGCGTTGGCCGACAACTAGGAAGCGACCTGGCGCGTTTCCTTCGGAACGCCGGGAATAGAGCCGCCGAAAGGAACATGTGATGGCGAAGAACACGATTTGCGTCTGGTACGAGAAGGACGCCGAGGCCGCCGCCCGCTTCTATGCAGAGACCTTTCCTGACAGTGCGGTGACCGCCGTGCGACGGGCACCGGGCGACTACCCTAACGGCAAGGAGGGGGACGTGCTGACGGTCGAGTTCACGGTGGCGGGTGTCGCCTGCCTTGGACTGAACGGCGGGCCGGCTTTCAAGCATACCGAAGCCTTCTCCTTCCAGATCGCCACTGACGACCAGGAGGAGACCGACCGCTATTGGAACGCCATCGTCGGCAACGGTGGCGCGGAAAGCGCCTGCGGCTGGTGCAAGGATCGCTGGGGGATCTCCTGGCAGATCACGCCGCGCGTCCTGACCGAGGCGATGGCCGCGGGCGGCGACGAGGCCAAGCGCGCGTTCGAGGCCATGATGACCATGGGGAAAATCGACGTCGCGGCGATCGAGGCGGCGCGGCGGGGGTGAGGCGCCGCCTGACGGCCGCTAATAATTTTGCGGTCGATGGGAACGCTCCGCCGCCCAGTGGATTATTCAGATGCGGCGGCCCAAGACGCCCCCCCCGACTAAGTCGCCGCCACCCGACCCCGGCCCTCCAAAAGGAGTGTCGGGGTCTTTCTTTTGGGGCTCGCGGCGTCGGCTGCGACAACAATGACAATTGGCTGAAAAGGAATGGCGCGCCATATAGCGGCCACGTTTTGACGCGGCGCTTCTGCAGCGACGAGGTCGGCCTGTGGGGACAGGCAAAGGGCGCTTCCGAGTTGTCGGAAGCGCCCTTTTTCATGGCTGGAGTTTTGGAATGGGGCGCCTAGGGAAATACCTGATGGGCAGCAAGGCCGGCCCCGATCAGAGTGGCGCTAGCTAAGCCACAAGGTCACCCGCCATGACAGCCATCGGCGACAAGCTCATGCCGGCTTCGGTGGACTTCCCATCGGACAAGCAGCGGCTGTTCGTGCGGTACTTCACCGGAATCCTGATCGACCTGGTGGTGCTCAACCTGTTCGACGAGTTCTCGGACCGAGTGACCATCGACTCGTTCTCGATATCGTTGCTGGCGGCGGTGCTGCTGCAGTTCCTGCTGAAGTTGACGATCGCGGTGGAGCACCAGGTCGGCAAATACTTCAGGGCGCGGACCGGCCGCACAATGGTCTTCCTGCGCTTTTTCTTTGCGTGGCTGGTGCTGTTCGGATCCAAGTTCGTGATCCTGGAGGCGCTCTCCATGGTGTTCGGGGACAAGGTCAAGTTCACCGGCATATTCCATGGGATGCCCGCCTTGATCCTCGTGGTGGTGGCCATGTTGGTCGCCGAAGAGGCGGTCGCGCGCATCTATCGCCAGCTCAAGTGAACCTAGGGGACCACCCTAGAAGATGACTCGTTCCTGGCCCCACCAAAGGGGCGAGCGCGACAGGTCGATGAAGCGTTGCCCGTCTTCCAGCAGCAGCCGGCCGGCGGCCTTGGCCGCCTCATCGTCGGCGCCCGCCATGTCCTCGAAGCTGTCCCACCAGAGTTGCGCCACGCCGTCATAGCCTTCGGGGCCGCCGCGCACGGCCTGCAGGCTGGCTGAGATTTCGGCCGGCAGGCTGTGGAGCTGGACGTAGCGGCGGATGCGCAGGGCCTCGCGCACGCTGGCGACCAGCGGAGCGTGGGTTTTGAACCAGTAATCCTGGAAGCTCTCGCGAGTGAACTCGGGGCGTCGCACCAGGGCGAAGGTCAGCTTGATCATGGCGGTGGGTCCCCTGAAGCGATGGCGCGTGCGAAACTGTCTGCCGCGCCGGGTGTGAACTCAAGTGATCGCCTTTGCGCGGACCACGTAGCGGAGCGGGCCGGACACCTTGGCGTCCAGCGGCCAGCAGGTGGCCAGGACCAGCTTGGTCCCCTTGGCGTGGGGATCGATCCCCGAGGCGTCCCAGCGCACGACCTGGCCGCCGGTGACTTCGAAGCGGGCGAGCTGGCCATCGGCGCGGGTCACGAGGATCTCGTCGCCGGGGCGGACCTTGGCCAGGAAGGCGAAGTGGGTGTCGCGGTGGGCGGCGTAGACCGCCGCGCCCCGTTCGCCGGCCTTGGGCGTGCCGCTCAGGTGGCCGGGGCCGAAGGCCAGGGCCTGGCCGCTGGCGCCTTCCAGGACGATGGCGCTGGCCTTCAGGCGGGGAACCTCGATCTTGGCGACCGGCCAAGTGTCGGCCCAGGCCCAGGGCTTCACGGGCTTGCCGGTGGCGACCGACTGGGCGAACGCGCGCTCCAGCAGCACTTGGGCCAAGGCCGCCTTGGCGTGGATCCAGAGGCCCTGACCCATCATCACCAGGCCGATCAGCAGGATCGTCGCCCCGAGGACGGCGATGGGGAGCCGCCTTGCGGCGGCTCCTTTCATCGGTTGGCGGCTCATGCGGCCTCTCCAGGCCGGCGACGGAGGACGAAGATCATCAGGGCCGAGCCAAGGATCGCCAGGGCCAGGCCGCTCCACAGGCGCAGCTCGGCGTCGGTGGCGGTCTGCGGCAGGTCCAGGCCGTTTTCGGCCAGCTCAGCGCCGCCAGCCTTGGCGTGCCTCACGGTGTCGCCGAACAGGGCGTCGAAGTCCCAACCGGCCGGCAGGTTCAGCGGCAGGTCGGCGCGGACCAGGGGCGTGCCCTCCGGCCGGCTGGGCGTGCGATCGACGGCGACCAGGCTGGTCTGGCTGCTGACCAGCTTGTGGGCCAGGGCGACCTCCAGGATGCGGGCGTCGGCGCGCTCGTCGCTAAGCTGGCGCAGGGTGCGGGCGACCTCGGCGTCGGTGATCTCGCGGCGGGCCCAGAGCTTGGAAATGCCTTGGCCGGGAACCGCCTTGGCCAGGGCTAAGTCGATGCTCCAAGGCTTGCCGTCGATCAGGCCGGCGATGGTCATGGCGCCTTTCAGTTCGCTGACCTTGGCGGCGACCACGACCGGCTCGCCGCGATAGAGGTCGGGCAGGACGGCCGGGGTGATGTCGGAGGTCACGCCGTTAAGGGTGGCGGTCAGTTCGGTGGCGACCGGTTGCTCCAGCTTGGTGAACAGCTCGCGCATCCGGGTCTCGACCTGGGCGGTGGAGCCGATGTGGGTGAAGGTGCCGCGGCCGATCTCCGAGGCGCGGGTCATCAGGAAGCTGTTGGGGGCCGAGCCGATGCCGACCATGAACACCCGCGAGCGGCCCTTGCCTTGGCCAACGGCCTCCAGCAGTTCCTGGTCGTTGCCGATCTCTCCATCGGTCAGGAAGACCACCTGGCGGATGTAGCGTTCGTCGGTGGGACGCGGGTCGGCCAGGGCGGCCCTCATCGCCGGCAGCATCTCGGTGCCGCCGCTGGCTTCCAGGCCCGTCACGAAGTCCTGGGCGGCTTTCACATTGCCGCCGTCGGCCGAGACGGTGTCGGCGAACAGGGTTTCCATGGTGTCGTCGAAGCGCACGACGTTGAAGCGGTCGGCGGGCTTCAGGCGGCCGAGGGCGTAGACCAGGCTGGCCTTGGCCTGGCGCATGGACTCCCCGCCCATGGAGCCGGAGTTGTCGATCACGAAGACGATCTCGCGGGCGGGCTGGCGGCTGCTGGCGGCCTTGGAAGGCGGGGTCAGGAAGGCGAGCACATAGTCTTCGCCGTCGATGGTTTCGCGGAACAGGCTCGCCTGGGGGCCGGCGAACAGCGAGGGCTTCCAGGTCAGTTCGAAGTCGCGGTCGGCGGGAACGTCGCCCGACTTCAGGGTGATGGTGCGGCCGCCCGCGCGGTCGCTGGCGTTGTTGATCGCGTGGAAGCTGCTGGAGACGTCGCCGAGCGAGAAGCCGGGTTGCAGGTGAACGGTGATCGAGACCGGGTTGGTCTTGCCGTGGACGCGCGGGTCCAGGATGACGGGGGCTTCCAGCACGGCGCGATCTGGCACGGGGTCTGAGCCATCGGCGCGGACGCCGGGATTGTAGCGAGGCCCGACGACCAGCGGCACGCGCAGGGAGTAGACGCCGGAGGATTGGCGCACCGGCGCCTGATACTCAATCTGGACCAGCACGGTTTCGCCTGGGCCGACATTGGCGACAGCGGTGGTGAACATGTTCGGGCGCTGCTGCTCGATCAGGCCGGCCTTCTGGCCGTCGGCCTTGGCGGTCTCGTAGATCTCGCGGGCCTGGGCCTTGGGCTTGATCTCGCCGACGATCACGCGGTCGCCGACCACCAGCTTGAGGCTATCGACGGCGCCGTCTTCCGGCATCGGATAGAGATAGACCGCCTCGACCCACTGCTTGGTCGGGTTGCGGAACGCCTGGGTGATCTTGCCTCGGACCGTGGGGCCGCTGACCGTCAGGTCGACGTCGGTCCCGAGCCGGATGGCCTGAAGCGGGGCGCCGTCCTTGCCCTGAACCAGCAGTGAGCCGGACTGGACGCTGTCCTGTTCGCCATCATCGTTCTGGGCGCTGACCTGGCCGGCCAGGGCCGCCAGCATCAGCAGCGCGGCCAGCAGCGGCAGGGCCAGCCGCAGGCCTCGCTGGACCCAGATGTCGCCGGGGCCGCCGGCGCCCAGCGTCTTCGTCAACATCGCCGATAGCGCGTTCATGTCACCTCTCCACGGCCCGGGAAGCGGGCTCGCCTTCTTGTCCGCGCAAGGGGGTGCGCACGGTGAGCGTCATGATCTGGCGATCATCGCCAGGCTCCGCACCGGCCGGCTTGCGGCGCACGGGCGGGTGCGGCTATGTGAGGGTCTGTGCGGATTTGTGAGGGGTGGGGCGTGAGCGGCGAGGTGGACCTACCCAACGACCAGAGCCAGGCCGTGGCCGGGATGATCCGCGAGGAGCTGGCCCGCCGGCGGATGTCGCGCCAGAAGCTGGCCGACGACGCCAAGATCAGCATCTCGACCTTGGAAAAGGCGCTCTCGGGGAAGCGCTCCTTCACTCTTGCGACCACGATCCGGCTGGAGCAGGCGCTGGACATCTCGCTGCGCGGGGCTAGGCCGGCGGTGGCGAGCGCCAATGCCGGCTTGGCGCCGGACCATCTAGGGGCCTATTCGCGCGCTGCGATCCAGTGGCTGGAGGGCGAGTACCTGACCCTGCGGCCATCGTTCGAGGGCGGCGAGGCTGTCTATGCCTATTGCACCGCCATCGGCTGGGACGAGGGGGCCTCGCACCTGGTGTTTCGCGAGTCCTCGCGGATGGATGGGGCCTTCACCCAGAGCGGCGCGGTGTCGCTGCCCAATCAGTCAGGCCACATCTATCTGGTGACCAACGATCACGGTCAGCATCGGATGGCGGTGCTGGGCCGCCCGACCATCACCGGCGAACTCTATGGCATGCTCTGCACCCTGCAGGTCGGGCAGGGCGCGCATCTGACGCCGGCGGCCACGGCGCTCGCCCTGATCAATCTGGCCCGGGTCAGCGAGCCGGCCTTTGGCCGGATCGGCCCCGATCATCCGAAGTATGGCGAGTACAACGGCCATCTGCAGAAGATCATGAGCCAGGGCTTCGTGCGGTTCTTCCCGAGCTAGGGCGCGGCAACCCCGTCCGTCGCCGGGCTATCGCCTATGGCTTTCCTCTAGGTGTTCGTCATGGCCGGGCCGGCAGGACCCGGCCATCCATAGCCACCGAGCAAGCCCGAGAGGCCCGTGCGTATGGATCCCCGGCACGCAT
Organism: Phenylobacterium sp.; assembly: GCF_030681155.1. Lineage (GTDB taxonomy): Bacteria > Pseudomonadota > Alphaproteobacteria > Caulobacterales > Caulobacteraceae > Phenylobacterium. The sequence goes on from NZ_JAUXXE010000037.1 coordinate 22,544, forward strand.
ACGCGGCCGGGGATGACGATTGGAGTGGGTGAGGCCGCGATGGCCGGTGATGGGAGGAAAGGGCGCGGCATTACCCAGCAGGTAATCGCGCGGCCTCGCGGTGGGGGCGATGGTGCGGTCATCAACACGGAGCAGCCGAGATGACCAACGCAACCGACATCGCTGAAATCTACATCGCCGCCTGGAATGAAACCGACGCCCGCGCCCGCCGGGCCATGATCGCCGACACCTGGACGGCCGATGCGATCTATGTGGATCCGTTGGCCGCGGTCGCCGGCCATGACGGCCTGGACGCCCTGATCGCCGGCGTGCAGGAGCGCTTTCCGGACTTCCGCTTCGAACTGATCGGGCAGGCCGACGGGCATGGCGAGAACGTGCGGTTCTCCTGGGGTCTGGGGCCTGTGGGCGCCGACGCGCCGATCAAGGGCACCGACTTTGTCCAGGTCGAGGATGGGCGGCTGAAGGTCGTCACCGGGTTCCTGGATCAGGTCCCGGGCTAGACGCCGGCATCGCCTGGCGCCGGACGTCGAGCTCCCCCTCGGCGTCCGGCAACCTCGCGGGGGGTGGGTCGTTCATCCTTGCGATAACCAACCCAAGGGAGGCCGCCATGTCCGCCGACAATGTCTACAAGCTTATCGAGCTCACCGGCTCCTCGACGACGAGCATCGAGGACGCCATCCAGACCGCCATCACCAAGGCCAGCGCGACTTTGCGCGGCATTGGTTGGTTCGAGGTGTTGAACACCAGAGGTCATGTCGAAAACGGGAAGGTCGCCCACTTCCAAGTGACCCTGAAGGTCGGCTTCACCCTGGAATAGGACGCCTTAGCGGGCGACGATCTCGCGACCCGCGCGCCAGACCCGGTAGCGCACCTCGACGTCGCGGGGCGCGAAGATCACCAGCGGCAGACGGCTGTTGTAGCGCAGCAGCGGTTCGTCGGAGCTGCGCACGAATTGCTGTGTGCGGGCGTTGGTCGGGCAGGCCATCATGGTGCTGGCTGGCGGTCCGACGTTCGTGACCACGAAATAGGTGTATCCCCAGCCTTCGACGGTGCGCTCTTCAAGCCGGGAGCTGAAAACCTGACGGTTGCAGTCGACCATCATGGTCCGGCCGACGATCACGCCGACGCGCAGGGCGTTTTCGTCCCGCTCGGCGGGCAGGAAGATGACGCGGCGGACCTGGCCGGCGGGCGCGGGAGGGAAGGCCGCCAACTCGTCCTGAGCCGTCCGGGGCGGCGCCGCTTGCGCGCCGAGCGGGCTGGCCAGCACGGCGGCGGCCAAGCAGAGCGAGAGCGAGACACGGCGGCGCGGCGTGGGGATGGAAAGGGCCATTTTCACAACTCCGCCAAGGGAGCCTTGAGCTTGCAGCCGCGCTCCGGGGTTGGCAACGAACAATCGTCTTGGTTGAGAATGTCCGCGAAGTGGAGACGCCTCCACGCTCAAGCTGCGGTCGTCAGCCGTTTGATGCGGCGATGAAGACCGCGAGCTGCGCATCGAAAGCACGCTTGTAGGCCGGCCGAGCTTCGGCGCGCGCGATATAGGCCGAGATGTTGGGATACTCCTCCAGAATGCCGGAGTCTCCCAACCTGAGCAGGACCGAGGCCATCATCAGGTCGCCGGCGCTGAACTCACCGTCCAGCCAGTCGGCGTCGGCGAGGCGATTGGAGAGCTGGCCAAGCCGCTCACGGATCCGCTCTTCGACGAGGGGCAGGCGTTGCTCGGCCCAAGGCTTGTCGTTCTCCAGTAGTTTGGCGATCTGGAGGTCGATGATCGGCGGCTCCACCGTGCTGAGCGCGGCGAACATCCAGCCGATCGCGCGCGCGCGGGCGTCGGCGTCGCCTGGCAGCAGGCCGGGATGGCGATCGGCGATATGGAGCACAATGGCGCCGGACTCAAATAGCGCCAGGTCGCCGTCTTCATAGGTCGGGATCTGGCCGAAGGGGTGCAGCGCCAGATGCGGGGCCTGCTTCATTTCGCCGAACGAGACGAGGCGCACCTCATAGGGTTGGCCGACTTCCTCGAACGCCCAGCGAACGCGCATGTCGCGCGCCAGGCCCCGGCCGCGGTCGGGCGAGCTTTTGAACGCGGTTATGATCGGGGGCATCGGAGAGCTCCGGGCGATGGACGACCTTCCGTCAGGTCTTCGTAGCCTAGGACGAACAACGGGCACGCTTCACGACACCGGTTCGAATTTTTCCAACCGGCGGCCCCGAGACGAGGCGCGGGAGCGAGTGGCAACCGAACATTGCGTATCGCGTTCCATGTCCACAAGCGGGCAGAAGGGGCTTCAACTTGCCTATAAGTATTCGAGAGCCTGCGAGCGGTCGCCGGATGGTTTCGCGCTGTCTGGTGTTGGCCAGTTCCGCCTCACTGCCCTTCGTCATCGCCATGATCGCGGCGTCGGCGGCGCAGGCGCAGGATGCGATTCCCGCGCCGACCATCCTCGGATGGACGCTCGACAGCGTCCGGGCCGGGGTGCGGTACGCGCCAGATTATTTGGGATCGGACGACTATGGCGCCGGGTTCACCGGCGCCGTGGTCTTGTCGCGGCGCGATGCGACGCCTCAACCTTCCGGAGCCCCTGATGACGGGGTCAGCCTTGGTTTGCTCGGAAAGGGACCGTTGACCGCCGGCGTTGTCGGCCGCTGGCGCTCCTCTCGCGATAACGACAACGATCTTCGCGGCTTCGACAAGATTGACGGTACGGTCGAGGGCGGTGTCTTCGTCAATTGGTGGCCGGCCGATTGGATGCGCCTGCGCGCCGAGGCGCGGCATGGCTTCGGCGGGCATGACAGCTGGGTGGGCGACTTCGGCGCAGACGCCATCGTCCGCGCCGATCGCTGGGTGTTGACCGCCGGGCCGCGCCTGGGATGGGGAGACGCCTCGTTCACCCGCAAATATTTCGAAGTCACGCCGCTGGAGGCGTCGCGCAGCCCGTTGGGCGTTCAGGCCTTTTCGCCCAGCGGCGCCTCTTGGTCTCCCGGCGCGATCGTCAGCGCCGAGTACCGGGTGAACCCGCGCTGGAGCCTGGAAAGCGTCGGCTCCTACCGGCGCCTGACGGGTGATGCGGCCGACAGCCCGATCGTGGCGGATCTGGGTTCGCGCGACCAGTTCAGCGTCAGTCTCAGCGTTCGCTATTCGCTGGGGCAATGACGGTCCCTAGCGGCGCTCGCTAAAAGCGCGACGGACTGGGCTGAGCCATTCGTCTGGTCCCGACGGCGCCTAGACCCGGAGCCAAGGCCGTCTTCCGGCTGGGGCCGCGCGAACTCGTCCGTAGGGGTTTTTCCCGATAGCTTGACCCCAGCGGCCGCGCCACGTTTGGCAGGCCGAGTGGAGCAGTGGCGTCAATGGGTCGAGTGCGGTCGAGATCGGCACGAATGCGCCCCGCGCGGCAGGTCACGATGGCGGCCTGCTTGATGATCGCGCTGCAGGCCTGCTCCAGCGGTCCGACCGCGTTCATGGCGCCAACGGCGAACGCGCCCGAAGGGGCCAGCCGGGTCGACATGCTGGTGGTGACGACCCGCAAGCCGTCCGACGATCCCAATGTGCTGTTCACCGGCGAGCGCGGCTTCGACTATTTGATCAACGAGGTTGCGGTGTCGCTGCCGCCCGCCAGCGCGCGTACGCCGGGTCAGGTCCAGTGGCCGAAAACCTCGACGCCCGATCCCGCCACGGAGTTCGCGGTGCTGTCGGTGCAGCGCAGGACCTTGGATGAGATCGACCTGTGGATTGAGAAGCAGGCCGGCGCGGACGGCCGCCTGATGATCTTCGTCCACGGCTTCAACACCCGGTTTGGGGTTGCGGTGTTCCGCTATGCCCAGATCATCAAGGATAGCGGGGCGCCCGTCGCGCCGGTGCTGTTCACCTGGCCCTCGCGCGGCGGGATCTACGCCTACAACTACGATCGCGAGAGCACGAACTTCTCGCGCGACGCCCTGGAGGCGGGGCTGTTGCGGGCCGCGCACAACGACAGCGTCAAGGAAATCACCGTCCTGGCCCATTCGATGGGCGCGTGGCTGGCCATGGAGGCGTTGCGGCAGTCGGCGATCCGCGAGGGGCGCGTGCCGGCCAAGGTCACGAACGTGATCTTGGCGTCGCCCGATCTCGATATCGACGTCTTCGTCCGGCAATTTCAGATGCTGGGGCCGGAGCGGCCGAAGTTCACGATCTTTGTCTCCAATGACGACCGGGCGCTGCGGCTGTCGCGGCTGATCGCCGGGAATGTCGGGCGGCTGGGCGCGATCAATCCGAGCCAGGAGCCCTACCTCTCCCTGCTTGAGAACTCCGGGATCACGGTGATCGACATGTCCAAGCTGCGGACCGGCGACCGCCTGAACCATTCGAAGTTCGCCGAGAGCCCCGATGTGGTGAAGCTGATCGGCCAGCGGCTGATCGAGGGCCAGCCCCTGACCGATTCCCGCGCCGGGATCGGCGATCACGTCAGCGCCTTGGCGATCGGGGCGACCAAGTTTGTCGGCTCGGCCGCCGGGGTCATCATCAGCACGCCGATCGCAGTGGTCGATCCCGCGACCCGCGAGAACCTGAACAGTCAGATCGAAGGCATGACCGGAGCCGTCGGCGCGCCCAGCGCCGCGACGCAGCGCTAAGAGCCCCGGTAAGACTTGCGGGCTATCCCATTCAGCGCGAGCTTGCCGGCGGGCAGGGAGAATGGCGCATGATCTTCGAGCAGATCGCCACGGGCGGTTGCCAGTCCTATCTGGTGGGATGCGAGGCGACGCGGTCGGCGGTGTTGATCGATCCGGAGTTTAGCCAGATCGACCGCTACCTCGGCCTAGTCAGCCAGCTTGGCCTGCATGTCCGCTATGTCGTCGACCCCCACACCCATGCCGACCACTTCTCCGGCAGCCGCGAACTGGGCAAGGCGCTCGGCGCGCCGGTGGTCATGAACCGCTTGAGCCCGGCGCCGTTCGCCGACATCCGCCTGGACGACGGCGACATGCTGATCGTCGGCGAGATGCGGCTCCAGGCCCTGCACACGCCGGGGCACACGCGCGATTCCATGTGCCTGGTGATGGCCGACCGGGTGTTCACGGGCGACACCCTGCTGATCGGAGGCACGGGACGTACCGACCTGCCGAGCGGCGATCCGCATCAACTGCACGAGAGCCTGTTCGACAAGCTGCTGAAGCTGCCGGCGGAGCTGCTGGTGTTCCCGGCCCATGACTACAAAGGCCGCTCGCACTCTACGCTCGCGGTGGAGATCGCCGAGAACCCCCGGCTGCAGAAGACCGATCGCGCGGACTTTGTGGAGATGATGCAGAGCCTGGATCTGTCGGCGCCGACCCACCTGACCGAGGCGCTGCGGACCAATATGAGCGGGGGCAAGACCGTGGGCCAACTGCTGGCCGAGGCGGCGGCCAAGGCGCCCTTCATGTCGATGGCCGAACTGCAGGCCCGGATCGGCGGCAACAGCCGCGACCTGGTGGTGCTGGACGTGCGCGAGAAGGACGCCTTTGAGGCCGGCCATGTTCCCGGGGCGGTGAACCTGCCGCGCGGGCAACTGGAACTGCGGGTCAATACCGAACTGCCCGACCCGACGGTGCGGATCGTCACCTGCTGCGAGTTCGGCAAGATCTCGACGCTGGCGGCGGCGACCTTGCGCGATCTCGGCTTTGGCCGAGCGGTGGCGCTGGACGGCGGTATGAAGGCCTGGCGCGAGGCCGGTTACGAGACCGAGAGCTGAGGCGTGCTGCTCAGGCGTCCGTGCCCAGCCACTGGTGCAGGACGGCCAGAACCTGATCGCCGGGCTGGAAGCCGCGATTGACGACGCCGTAGGCGCCTTCCTCGTTCGGACCCCCGACCAGTGTGGGGAAGCCGGTGACGCCGGCGCGCTGGGCGGTGGCGTAGTCGTTCCAGGTCTCGTGCTTCAGGTCGTCGGTGTCGAAGTCGGCGAGGAACGCATCGCGCTCGACGCCGAACTCGGCGGCCAGGGTGGCCAGCACCTGCGGATCAGTGACGTCCTGGTTTTCGGCATAGAAGGCGTGGTGCAGGCGGCGCAGGAAGGTGACGGCCTTCTCGCCGTCCTCGCGGCGCACGCGGACCACCGCGCGGGCGGCCGGATCGGTGTCATAGAGAAAGCCCTCGCGGTCGAGCACGGCGCCGTCGAAGGGCAGGCCGGTCGCCTCGTGGACATGGCCCCAGTGGGTCTTCAGCTCGGCCTTGGCCGTATCGGTGCTGGGCGTGTCGGTTCCGGGGCGCAGGCCGCCCATGACGACCTGGATCGGCAGCGCGCGGCCGAAGGTCTCGCGGATCTGCTGGATCACCGGCGAGAAGCCGTAGCACCACGAGCACATCGGATCGGCGAAATAGATCAGGCGGGGTGTGTCCATCGGGGCGATCCTGGCTGCTTGGCGCGAGGTTGTTTGCGGGACTATGTAGTTGCAGCCGACAATTTCGGCGAGCCTTCCGGAGTTCACGATCCTTGAGAGCCTGATCGCGACCACGCGAGCGCTTTGAACGGGCGGCGAAGCGCCGCCCAAGGGATCCATTCCAGTTCCGGATATTTCCGATGACCGACGACATGCGTCTGCGGGCGGCGACGACCTCTGAAATCGAACGGGTGCGCCAGATCGAGCGCGCCTCCGCCAGCCGGTTCGTCGGCACTGCGCGGGCGGCGCTGGCGGATGACGAGCCGACCGATGGGGCGACCCTGACGCAGCGGATCGCGGCGGGCGGCTTGCTGGTCGCCGAGCAGGACGGGGAGGTCGTGGCTTTCGTGATGTTTCGGGCGGTCGAGGGCTGCGGCTATATCGAGCAGATCGACGTCCTGCCCTCACATGAGCGGCGCGGGATCGGGGCGCGGCTGATCGAGGCGGTGGCGGAGGTTGCGCGAGGGCGCGGCTGGCCGGCGCTGACGCTCTCGACGTTCAAGGATGTGCCGTTCAACGCGCCCTACTATCGGCGGCTGGGGTTCGCCGATGTCGAGGCGTTGACGCCGGGCATGGCGGAAATCCGGGCCGAGCATGAGGCGCGCGGTCTGGACGAGAGCGCTCGGGTGTTCATGCGGCGGGAGGTCTAGCGCGTTCCTCTCCTCCGGCTCGTCATGGCCGGCCACTTGAGCCGGCCATCCATAGACTCCGAAGTCGGAGACTTGCTTGCGCGTATGGATCCCCCGGGACAAGAGCCCGGGGATGACGATCTGGAAGGGGGAACGGCGGCGCCCTAGGCCGGTAGCTTGGCGAGTTCGGCGCGGCTGTCGGCCAGGGCCTGATCGCGGGCGTCGGGGCCGTAGCCGATCTTTTCGGCGCGGATGAAAGTCAGGTCGTCGGCCAGGCCGATGAAGCCCAGGAGCTGGCGCAGATAGGGCTCCTGGAAGTCGGTCGCCTGGGCCGGGCCCTCGCTGTAGAGGCCGCCGCGCGCCTCGACCACGATTACCTTCTTGCCTGACAGCAGGCCCTTCGGACCGGCTTCGGAGTAGCTGAAGGTCTCGCCGGCGCGCAGGACGTGGTCGAACCAGCTGCGCAGGGTGGTCGGGATGCTGAAATTGTACATCGGGGCGCCGATGACGATGGTGTCGGCGGCGCGCAGTTCGGCGATCAGTTCGTCCGACAAGGCGCGGGCGAGCTGCTCGGCCGGCGTGGTGGCTTGCGAGCGCACCCCAGCGACGGTCTCGGGCGTCAAGTGCGGCAGAGGGTTGGCGGCCAGGTCGCGGAAGACCAGCTTGGCGGACGGATCGCGCTGGGTCAGTTCGGTGACCGCGTCGGCCACCAGAAGACGCGAGACCGAGGCTTCGCCGCTGACGCTGCTGTTGAGAACGAGAATGTTGGACATGGCACCCCTCCAGGGGGCGCTGTTGAATGACAGCTGGAAGGTGAGGGTTCCAAACCTGCAACAGTAGCCCCATATTCGGCACCAGATTGTTGCAGTATGGGGAACGGCGCCGTGGAGCTGGACGACATCAGGGCCTTTGTCGAAGTGGCCGAGGCGGGCGGGTTCGGCCGGGCCGGGACGCGGCTGGGCCTGTCGAAATCGATGGTCAGCCGGCGGGTTGCGCGGCTGGAGGCCGAGCTGGGCGCACAATTGCTCAGCCGCACGACGCGGGGCGTGGCGGTCACCGAAGCCGGGGTGGAATTCAAGGAGCACGCCGAGCGCGTGCTGGCCGAGCTGGACGCCGCGCGGGACGCTCTGGCCCAGCGGGGCGATGAGATTGTCGGCAGCCTGCGCGTGGCCGCGCCGTTGTCGTTCGGCATGAGCCACCTGGCGCCGGTGCTGGCCGAACTGGCGGTGCGTCATCCGAAGCTGCAGATCGACGCCTCCTATAGCGACCGCTACGTGGACCTGATCGGCGAGCGTTACGACGTGGCGGTGCGGCTGGGGACGCTGGAGGATTCCAGCCTGGTCGCCCGCAAGATCGCCCCGATCAAGGTCGCGGTGGTGGCAAGCCCCGCCTATCTGGCCGCGCATGGGACGCCGCAGCGGCCGGAGGATCTGACGGGGTGCGAGGCCCTGATGCAAGGCTCGGAGGTCTGGCGGTTCCAGGATGGGCGCAAGACATTCACCCTGCGCCCCGAAGGCCGGTTCAAGGCCGACAATGGCCAAGCGTTGCTGGCCGCGGCGGTCGCCGGATTGGGGGTGGCGATGCTGCCGACCTTCCTGGTGGGACCGGCGATCGAGCGCGGTGAACTGGTCCCGCTGCTGCTGGACTTTCCGATGCCCGAGGCCGGGCTCTATGTCGTGCGCCCGCCGCCGGCCGGGCACATGCCGGGCAAGGTCCGGGCCCTGACCGAACTGCTGATCGAGCGGTTTGGCGGCGAGCCCTATTGGGACGTCTGCTACGCGCACATGGACGCGCGCGAACAAAAAAAGGGCGGCCCCCGAGGGAGCCGCCCAGCTTCTGTCGTTCTGGAGGAGGAAGGCCTCTAGAACTTCTTGGTGATGCCCAGCTTGTAGTAACGGCCGAGCGGATTGGCCGTGAAGGGGTCGTAGCTGAGGTCCAGACGGGCGAAGCCCGGGTCTTGGTCGAACACGTTGATCACCGCGGCGGTCAGCGTCGTTTCCCAAGGCAGGAACACGCGATAGCTGAGGTCGTTAGTGATGAAGGCGTCGATCTTGCGGCCATTCTGGTTGGTCTGGAAGGTCGTCGAGACCTTCGGATCACCACGGGTGTCGATCATGTTGTCGACGTAGCGGACGGTCCAGCGGATGTTGTGCTCACCGCGGTTGAATTCGGCGAAGGCGCTGCCCTTCCACTGCGGCTGCGAGCCGTAGCCGAGGTAGTCCATCATGCCGACATAGTCGGTTTCGCCGGCCGTCTTGACGCCTTCGATGGTGGTTTCGGCGACCACGTATTCCAGCACGTAGGTCAGATCGACGCCGAAGTTCATGTCGCCGCCGAAGACGTCACGCTGCTTGTAGTTGGCCGAGAAGTCGAGGCCGCTGGTCTTCACGTCCGGACCGTTCACGTAGTAGTGGCGGATGCGGTTGATGTTGCTGGCCAAGCAGGAGCCGTCGCCGCCGAAGGTAATCCGGGATTGCAGAGCCGCAAAGGCCGCGACGTTGCAGTTGTTGCCGCCAGCGGGGAAGATCGTGTTGACGATCTGCGCGCCGCTTTCGCTCTTGATCGGACCTTCGAAGTCGAACGCCCAATAGTCGAGCGAGGCGCGGAAGTCGCCTTGTTCGAACAGAACGCCGAGGTTGAGCGTCTTGGCCTTTTCTGGATCCAGGTTCGGATTGCCCCACAGATCGTAGGCGCGATAGCCGCCGGCTGCAGAGGTGTAGGACAGGTTGGTCGTGACGGTGTTGGCGACCTGTGTCGTCGGCGGCGCGCGGAAGGTCGAACCGGCCGAAGCGCGGAACGCCAGCCAGTCGGTCGCTTGCCACTTCAGGGCCACCTTCGGATTGGTGGTCGAGCCGATGTTCCCGCCGTAGTCCTCGTAGCGGATCGCGAAGGTGCCGGTCAGGGTGTCGGTGAACGGCATC
>NZ_JAUXXE010000038.1 GCF_030681155.1 Phenylobacterium sp.
GGAGCTTGGCCTTGAACTGGTCGAACTTGCTCATGGCTCAAACTTAGGCCTCCGCAGTCAGTTTGCAGGGAATGTCATTAAAAATCCATGCAAATGGAGTGCGTCAGCGGTAGGGTCATTAGGGGAGGGGTTCGTCTCGGCGCCTTGGGCCAAAGGGCGTCTAATCGGCATCTTGGCCACCACTCGACGTGGCCTGAGCGCCCGCCTGCGCCGCTCGCGGCCTGTGTGGGTTTACGCCACGACTGTTCTGGCTGGCTTCGTTCTGCTTGGCTTACCGCACGCGAGCTCATCCTAGACTTCTTCCCCTTCGGCCTCGACGGCCACAGAGGCGGCGCCGCCGAGCGCCTCATAGCGTCGAGCCGACAGCCACTGCAGTCGTTTGGCCTGGGTCAATAGGACCCGTCGGAGCCCGCCCTGCACCTTGCGCTCGGAAATCACCTGGGCGAGCCGCGAGAGGATCAGTGAGCGCCGGGCGATACGGAAGTCTGGGTGGGAGCGCAGCTCGAATACGCGCTCGGAGACGATGCGGGCCCGAAAGGACGGCGGCGCCTCGACGGCCAGGTCGCCGGGCGGTGGGTCTTTTTCGTTGAGGATGGCCTTAAACTGCGAGCCCTGGACCGCACGGTCCGTGATCAGCCGCTCGAGGGCATCCAGGTGCTGCCGGGCGGCTAGATCTGATCGGTTCGATTCCTGGAACTGGGGGAGGGGCCAGACCTCGATCTCGAAGACCTCGAAGGGGTCGAGCACCGACATGGCCACGGCGTCGGTGCGCTGGTTGGTCAGGTGGCGGCGGATGCGGGTGCGCAGGCGCTCGTTGGTCTGGCCGACATAGATTGGCTCGCCGTCGTAGTCGAAGAAGGCGTAGACGCCCCATTTGTAGTTGCCCACGAAGGGGCGGGTCCCGGCAGGATCCTCAAAGGGGCTGTCGAGGAAGCGGCTGAGGTTCTGGCGCAGATCCTCGGTCTCGAACGGCGGGATGTTGACCGCGTCAGGGTCACGCCTGAAGAGCTCGGTCACGCGACGGCTCGCGCCTCAGCGGCTTCAGCCAGCAGGGGTTCGAACACGTGCTTGGCCAGGTGGCGCACAACGTCGACCACCACGCCATCGCCGGTCAGGTGGTAGGCCTCGTTGTAGTTCTTGGGCAGCTTGTAGTCGTCCGGCAGACCCATCAGCCGGGCGGTCTCCCGCGCCGAGATCAGGCGCGAGCGGATTTTCTTGCCGTCGATGACCAGGATGACCTGGCGGCTCGAGCCGCCGCTGGGGGTCCGAAGGCAGCCCGACACGTCGTCAAATCGTACTTCCGCGCGCTGGACCTTCACGCCGCGCTCATCGAGGCGCGTGCGGTTGTAGACGCCGCCCACCATACGACGGCCGGCGCGCACCGCGGCGGCGACCTTGGCCTTATTGACTGGGGACATCTTGGCCAGCAGGCGCTCGGTCTCGGCGGGCGTATGCCAAGCGACGCTCGTGGGGTGCTCCTCGATCTCGTCCGCCAGGGTGCGCACCCGATGACCGGGCGTGGGGACGTTCCACCACAGCATATTGGCGCGCACGGCCTTGGGCAGAGCATCGACCGCGCGGCGGATCGCTCGGGTGTGGAAGGGGTCGAGGGGCTCGGGCGACAGCAGAGCGGGGTCAATGGCCACGTCGCGGCGAACGCCGATAACGAAGAGGCGCGGGCGTGACTGAGGCACGAACAGGTCGGCGTTGATGACCAGGGCGCCGCAGCGATAGCCGACCTCGGCGAAGGTCCGGCAGATCGCTTCGAAATCCTGGCCCCCATGGGATGTGAGTGTCCCGCAGACATTCTCCAGGGCGATCAGTCTCGGGGCCCGACCTTCGGCCTTGAGCGCGCGGACGACATCCCAGAAGGGATAGAAGGTCCCGGACCGCTCACCTTTCAGCCCGGCGCCGACGCCGGCCAGCGAGAGGTCCTGGCAGGGAAACGATCCCCACATCAGGTCGGCGATGCCCGGCAGATCGGCGGGCGTGACCGCGCGAATGTCAGCCACTTTCAGCTCGTCCGCACCGAAGTTGGCCTGATAGGTCAGGCCCTTCTTGAAATCGAAGTCGTTGGCGAACAGGCAGGTCCAGTCAGGGCCGAGGCCCGTTCGGGCCATGCCGCCGCCGGCGAAGAACTCGTAGAACTCAGCCATGGGCGCGACGCTCGGGGCCCTGGGTGCCGGTCTGGGGCTCGCGGGCCAGCTTCTCCTGCACGGCCTCGGCGACCCAGGTGTTGCGCGAGACGTTACCGGGCCGCGCGGCGCAGGCGGCGTCGATCTCAGCGAAGGTGTCGGCGGCCAGGCGCAGGTTGATGCGATCGAGGCTGCGGACGGTAGCGGTTGTCGAATCGGAATCCATGGAGCCAAGTTGGCGCCTGGGTGGCGCCACGTCGAGTGTTGTTTCTTGTTTTGTTCCGCCTTCGAGAGCGCCGCGGCTCGGGTCAGGATCAATGTGTCGCTAGCCGTCCGGATCGCCTTCGACCGAGTTGCTGATGATCGGAATCTGCCACGAAAGGCCGCCCAGTGAGCTTCCGATGCTCGACCTACTGAAGCTCCTGAACCAGAGCGGGCCATCGATCGGTGACGACCTCAAGCGCTGGTTCGCGCCCTACGACAGCGGCGCCGCCTACTACGTTGTCTCGGACTATTGTTTGAGGGGACGCCGGTAAGAAGCACGATGTGTACGCCTTCGAAATCGTGCTCCACCCCGGCAGCCCGGGCGCCATTGAGGAATACATTCGGGCGCTCTTTCCTTACGCGGCGCGGCGACGGATTCTCCCGCGCAAGGGCGTCGCCTCCAAAGCCAAGAGAAACCCACCCCGTTGGCTTTTAGCCGTGGAGTGCTTCACGATCTTCTTCGTCGACTACGCTCACCGTCCAAGAGATGTTCGGTCGTGGAAACTGTCCAGCACTGACTATTCTTCACCATGCACGCTACCGGCCATTCGACGCCTGAGGACGCTCAACATACGCCGGCGCAGAGCGCTGCCTTGCCACTGATCCGCAGGCGGGCGAAACAACGAGAGATGCGCACCGACCTTGATCATCTGCCTGACGCCAAACGACGCGACCTGGAGCGCGCGCGCCAGATTCTGTTTGAGGAGTTCGAGGCCGCGACCGCTAACCGCAGCCATCACCATCTGAAGAACGGGCGCATTCTCAAGATCATCCTGTTTGGCTCGTTCGCGCGTGGTGACTGGGTGGCCGACCCAGTCGGCGGCTATTTCTCCGACTATGATCTGCTGGTCGTCGTCAACCACGAGGATCTCACCGACGTCTTGGAGTTTTGGCGCGTCGCCGACGAGCGGCTCACCACTGAGGTGACGATCACCAAGCGTATCTCGGCGCCGGTCAATTTCATCGTCCACAGCTTCAAGGACGTGAACCGTCAACTGAAGCTCGGGCGCTATTTCTTCGTCGACATCATCAAAGACGGGATCGCGCTCTACGAGGCGCCCGGCCATGCCTTTGACGCCCCGGAGAAACTTACACCCGAGTCCGCATTGGCTGAGGCGCAGGGCTATTTTCAAAAGTGGCTAGTGAGCGCTGAGGCGTTCAACGCTTCGGCGGCCTTCCTCGTGGAGCGAGGCAACTTCAACGAAGCCGCGTTTCAACTCCATCAGACTACGGAGCGCCTCTATCACTGCTTCCTACTCGTACAGACGCTCTACAGCCCAAAATCCCATCGGATAAATTTCCTACGCTCCCAGGCGGAACAATTGGCGCCTGCGCTGGCTCGCGCTTGGCCTCGGGAAACGAAGTTCGAACAGCGCAGTTTTGAGCTTCTTCGGCGGGCTTACATCGATGCGCGGTACTCTCCGCACTTCAGGATCTCCCCCGAAGAGCTCCAGTGGCTAGGCGAGCGCATCGCAGTGTTGAGAGAGGTTGTTCGAGAGCACTGCATGGCGCGCCTCGAAGCGCTAGGCGCAACGGCCTAACTGCCACTCCGGGCTCGTGCGGTCCATCGCAAGGTCCGCTTCAGGCAGCGAGCTCGACGCAAGCGCCATGACCGGATTGGGCTCTTAGCAGACCTTCGGAAGGTCCGTTTCCGGCAAGCCTCCAGGCTCACTCGCCGGCGCCCTTCTACCTTGAGCTTGAGCTTTGCAGTCAACTCGCTAGGCTCGCTCTATGGGGGTATCGAGCAATTTCGCATTCTTAGCCAGGCAGGATGATCGCTTCGCGCGTCTCGGCGCGTTGGCGGAGCGCTACTTCTTTGATGACGCGCCGGCCGCCCTCATAAAGCTGCGTCAGTTGGGTGAGTTCTTGGCCAAGGACGTCGCTGCGCGCCACGGCGTCCTGCCTTCTAGCAACGCCTCTTTTGACGACGTGCTTCGGACCCTGATGGCGCGGTCCATTCTTCCGCGCGAGATCGCCGAGCTCTTCTTCCATCTCAAGCGCTTGGGCAATGCGGCGGCGCATGAGGACGTCGGCACATCAAGCGAAGCGCTGACGGCGCTGAAGATCGCACGCGCGGCGGCCATCTGGTTTTACCACAGCTACGGCGGCGATCCCGGCTTTAAGTCAGGACCATTCATCCCGCCTGCCCGTCCGGCCGATGCGAACGCTGCCTTGGTGGCGGAACTGTCCCAGTTGCGCGAACGTGTCGCGTCGAGCAGCGACGGCGAAGCAAAGGCGCGTCTTGCGTTTCAAGAAGCGGAGGCAGAGCGCCTTAGCGCCATTGCCGAGACCGAGGCGCTACGTGAGGAGCGGGCATTCTGGGAAAAATACGCGGCGGAGACGGAGGCTGGCCTTCGCCAGACGGAGGCCGCCCTTAAAGCAGCTCAAGCCGCCGCCGAAGCAGCGCCACCTCAGCAGCTAGACCTCCTCGCGCAGTTTGCGAGCCAGCAGGCCGAAAAGGTCGAGCTGGACGAAGCGACGACCCGCATTCTCATCGACGATCAACTCAGGTCGGCGGGCTGGCTTGTCGATAGTGCGGTCCTCCGGCACGCGGCCGGGGTCCGGCCTCAACCAGGTCAGGCGATCGCCATTGCCGAATGGCCCACAGACAGTGGCCCCGTCGATTATGCGCTCTTCATTGAGGGGCGCTGCGTTGGCGTCATCGAGGCCAAGCGCGGTGTGAAGGATGTTCCCGGCAGGCTTGGCCAGGCCAAGCGCTATGCGCGGGGAATTCAGCTCACTCCGGACGAGGTCCCAGCCGGCTCGCCGTGGGCACACGGCCTGGAGCTTTTCCGCGCGCCGTTCCTGTTCGTTACCAATGGCCGCCCGTATGTGAAGCAGCTCGCGACCAAATCCGGCATCTGGTTTTGGGACGCGCGGCCGGGACAAAGCGAACCCCGCGCCCTTCCCGAATGGTTCTCCCCGCGCGACCTGTTCGAGCGCCTGGAGCAGGTCGCAGAGGACTACGCAGGCCTCGCCGAACGCGAACTAGGCGTCACCGGCCTGCGACCCTACCAGCAGGACGCAATCGTCGCGGTGGAAGCGGCGGTGTCGGCCGGCCAGCAGAATATCCTGTTGGCCATGGCGACTGGCACCGGCAAGACCCGGTTGGCCATTGCGCTGATGTACGAGCTTCTACGGCGCAAACGATTCCGCCGGATCCTGTTCCTCGTCGACCGTAATGCGCTTGGTCGCCAGACGCTGGACGCAATGAGCACGACCGACACCAGCGGATTTCTGAAATTTGATCAGGTGTTTCCCGTCGCGGACCTCGCACGGAAATTTCCGGAGGCGACGGATCGAGTGCATGTCGCGACCGTACAGGCCATGGTCCGCCGGGTGTTCGACGATCCCCGATCCAGGCACTCTCTTCGTCAAATCCATCAAGGCCAAGAGCCTGAGCGCGGCCTATGAAGCCACGACCTTCTATGAAGCCTGGAGGTGCGCGATCCAACGGTACGGGATCTACAATCCCTATACGGGGCGCGGCGCCATCGAGGGCCTGCTTCCCCATGGTCCGCATAACGTCCGGGATGTCCTGGCGACCCACATTCTAAAGCAAACGGGGTCATACGAGCAGGCGAGCTACGCCATTCAGGATACGCCCGAGATGGTCGCCAATCACTACGGGCGCTTCCTGCCTCAGGATAAGGCGTCGCTGGCGGCGCAGGTGCTGAACAAGGTTTGGGTATAGCGGGTGAAGAGTGCCGGGCGGGCCGGGGGAGGCTGGGTCGTCGAGACTAACCCCCCGGACGATCCTGGGTTGGCGATTGCCGCCTCGCCATACAGGGGCCGCGTTTGGGTTTAAACCCGTCGGCCATGGCTAGCGCGAGTGTTCGATTTCTACTGGGGGAAGGCCGCGACAGCTCGGGTTCGCGAGCTGCCGTTCGGCGGGGCGGGCACGCACGCGCGAGTGATCCCCTCGTCCGGCTGATGTCATAAATTGACAATCTTTGCCAATCTTGCCACTTTGACGATGGAGGTATCCCAATGGCGACCATGAATGTTTCCCTGCCTGACGCCATGAAGGATTGGGTGGAAGGGCGAGCTGAAACAGGCCGCTACAGCAATGCGAGCGATTATGTCCGCGATCTGATCCGGAGGGATCAGGAGCGGGCTGAGAAGATCGCGCATTTGCAGCATCTCATTGACGAAGGCGTCGAGAGCGGCGTGAGCGAGAAGACGGTGCAGGACATCCGCGCCGAAGCCCGCCGTCGAGCTGGCGTGGGTCATGAGCTATAGGCTCAGCCGCCGTGCCGAAGATGATCTGATCGAGATATATATCGCGAGTGTTCAGGCCTTCGGCGTGACCCAGGCCGAGCGTTATCAGGATGCAATCGAAGCGGCGTTTGATCTCATCGCTGAGTTTCCCGAAATCGCTCGCGAGCGAAGCGAGTTCGACCCACGTGTTCGCATCTACCCATGCAAATCCCACGTGGTCGTCTATCTCGTCACAAGCGACGGCCCGTATATTGTCCGCGTGCGGCATGGGCGCGAAGATTGGGAGGCATCTCCAGGCGGGCACTAATGTGCGAGAGCGGCTGTTGGCGCATACGCTAACGCCGGCCAATTCGGCTATCGGCCACGTCGTCCATCGATCCGGCCGCTTATCAAGGATGGCAAGTCTACGTTGCGCTCACTCCACGAAGCTCTCAGCTTCGGTGAGGCCCTAGGAAGCTCGGCCTATTGCACCGATAGCCGTCCCGGACGGCGGCAGCCATGGCTCCAGCGCAGCGACAGCGGGCAAGCTGCGGATTGTGAACGGTGAAGCCGACTGGGACGAGTTCTAGATTCTAAGAACACGGCTCGGGTTGTGGCGACTGGGCGATTGCCGCCGCCATACAGGGGCCGCGTTTGGGTTTAAACCCGTCGGCCATGGCTAGCGCGATCGTTCGATTTCTACTCGGGGAAGGCCCTGACGGCGCCGGCAGAAGCCTGGACAGAGTGCTGGCCATGGACAATGTCCAGCTGGAACGTCGGCACGACTACATCCAGTGGCTGTTCCCGCTGCCTGAGGCCAGTTCAGCGGTTCCGGGAGCCCCGGTGTTGAGCGCTGACGATGTGATGCAAATCCGGTCTTCGGACATCGCCATGACCAACCTGCGGGCCGCCGCGGCGCGGATGCGGGACTTCTATGCTCGGACCCGTCATTGGCTTGCGCCGGCCGATCACAACCACCTGCGCATCACGCGGATCATCAAGAGCCTGCGGCTCCTGGCCGGCGACGCCGAGGCCGACGCCTTCAAGACCATGATCCTCGACACGGTGGGGTTCAGCGGGGCGAACATCAGCGCCAGGTCGATGGGCTTTTGGGCTAGCGCCTGATTTAGCCGGGCGGTGCGAACCCAAGTGGGAGAGGCGGCTGGCTCTCCAGCAGCATGGCCGCCTCTCCATTTATCGCTGCGACTGGATGCGCGCTGAAACGCAAGGAAGCAGACGGCAGAGAGACGCCGCCCCCGCAGCTAATTGTTTGCGGAGAATGCCGGCATTAATCTCCGCAAAATATGCGGCGATTAAGATTGAAATTTGCGGTGAATATCAGATATAATCTCCGCACAAGATGCGGTGATTATGACAACCTACATCCACGAACGAACCGACTGGCCTAACCTGACATGGCGCAAAGACGCCCTTGAAGAGCAGCTTGGCGCGGTTCGTCACCGCCAAGGCCGGCTAATCGGTCGAATGGAATCCTTAGGGCTAAGCCTACGCGAAGAAGCCCACTTAAGGACGCTGACCGAAGAGGTCACGACATCCAGTGAGATTGAAGGCGAGCACCTCGATCAAAAGCAGGTTCGCTCTTCCATCGCCCGCAAACTCGGGATGGATATCGTTGGGCTGACGCCGAGCGATCGAAACGTCGATGGCGTTGTCGAGATGCTCGTTGATGCGACGGCCAACTTCGACAAATCGCTCACGAAGAAACGTCTCTTCGCCTGGCGCTCAGCGTTGTTTCCAACCGGCCGCAGCGGCCTGGAGAAGATCATCGTCGGCAATTGGCGCGACGATAAAACAGGTCCGATGCAGGTTGTCTCAGGCGCGCGCAGTCAGCGCGTTCACTTCGAAGCGCCGGCCGCCGAACGTCTCGACGACGAGATGGGCGCCTTCCTGAAATGGTTCGACGCAAAGCCTGACACGGATGCTGTGATCAAGGCCGGCATCGCCCATCTCTGGTTCGTCACTATTCACCCGTTTCAAGACGGCAACGGGCGGATCGCGCGCGCCATCGCCGACATGGGACTTGCGCGTTCGGAGGGCAGCGGACAGCGCTTCTACAGCATGTCCTCGCAGATCCGCGCGGACTCCAAGGCCTACTACGAGATCCTGGAAGCGACACAGAGCGGCGACAGCGATGTCACCGACTGGCTGATGTGGTTCTTGAAATGCCTCGACCGCGCCTTCAATCGAGCGGAAGGCATCCTGGGCAATGTTCTTGCTAAGGCGGCCTTCTGGGAGAAGTTCGGCGACAGCAAGATCAACGACCGGCAGCGCATCGTTCTCAACCGCCTGCTCGACGGCTTCGAAGGCAAGCTCACCAGCTCGAAATATGCGACGCTCGCCAAGACCTCCCAGGACACGGCGCTCCGTGACATTGAGGCGCTGATCAAAGAGGGAATACTCTTCAAAGAGCCAGGCGGTGGGCGCAGCACAAGCTACATGCTCGCCGAGTGAGAAGGCCGAGAGGCTCGGACGGGGGTTCCTCATCCCTGAACTCGCAGATCGACGGGCTTTTGGGCTAGCGCCTGATCTAGCGCGGCGGTGCGAACCCACGTGAGAGAGGCGGCTGGCTCTCCCCCAGCATGGCCGCCTCTCCCTTCATCGCTGCGATTGGACGCGCGATGAAACGCAAGGGAGCGGGACGGCGAGAGAGGACGCCGCCCCGCAGGCGCCGGAGCTGGAGATCCGGCGCGGCGTCGCGCTCCGATTGGGCCCGTTTCGCGACAGTCCGCATATGGGAAGGAGATCTTGCGGGCGGTAAGCGACTTGCCGTCGCACGCCAGCCGGTACGGCGCGCCGCCCTAACCGGGATGGGTCGCGCCGATCATCGCGAGGCGGCGTCGAGGCCGACGGCGGCCAAGTTCTTATGAATTTTAAGTATTTAGCGGCACCGTCATCACAACGGAGTGGCTTGGATTAGCGCAATTTTGGAGTCACTCTGCTGAAGCTGAGGGGACGCCTGTGCCCAAATCGAAGAATGAAAGCCCATCCCAAGCGCGACCGCTGGATGATTATCGGCTGCTTTTCGAGACGATGTCCGAAGGGTTCGTGCTTTGCGAACCGATCCGCGACGCCGCGGGCCGCTTGATCGATTACCGATTTCTGCAGGCCAATCCAGCGTTCCTACGGGGGTTCCGAATGGACGCTGATATCATTGGACGGCGGTTCAAGGAGCTCCGGCCCGACGCAACACGGGCATGGTTCGAGAACTTCGAAGCGACGCTTGAATCTGGCGAGCCGCGCCGTTTCCAGTATCATGATCGCGGTCGAGGCCGCTGGTACGAGGTGCATTGCACGCGCCTATCGCCGACCTGCTTTGCTCAATTCTATATCGACGTCACCCTGGTGAAGCGCGCTGAGCAACATCAGGCGCACTTGCTCGATGAGCTCAATCATCGCGTGAAAAACAATCTCACCATCGTGGCCAGTCTTCTGAGCCTGCAGGGACGCGACGCGCCGGCGGAGGTGCGCGAGCATCTGGAGGCCGCCGTCTCGCGCGTGCACGCGATCGCCGATCTTCACGCCGAACTCTATCGGAGCCGGGGGCACGAATTGGTCGAGATGGATCACTATCTGGCCGACCTGGTCTCACGCCTCTCACGTTCCTTGGCCGGAGATCGCGTGAAACTGGTGGTCGAAAGCGACCCTTTGCGGATGGAGCTCGACCTGGCGGTCCAGCTTGGTCTGGTGATCAATGAACTCGTGACCAACGCCTTGAAGTACGCCTATCCCGATCCCGAACAGGGCGTGGTGACCATCAGCCTTTCCGAACTGCCCGACGCTGTCCGCCTGACCGTCAGCGATGCAGGACGAGGATTGCCTCCAGCAGACCAGCGCCGTCGCGGCCTGGGCAGCCGGGTCGTCGAGTCGTTCGTTCAGCAATGGGGAGGCACATTCCAGGCCTCGAGCGACAAAGGCGCGAGGTTCACGATCGAAGTCCCGTGGCGGCGGCCAGAGTTCGCTGAGCCGCAGACCCAGACCCTGCTCTAACGCCAGATCCGCCGGGGCGAGCGGCCGCCAGCGCGCCAAGCGCGGAACTGTCGACGTCAGAGAGGATTGAAGTCGCAGCCTACACTTCAGAGGGACCGGCCATGTCGCATCTTCCACGACTGCTCGCACTTTTCGCAACGGCCAGCTTGGCCGCATGTGGCGAGCCCCCTGCAAAAGGCGGGGCCATCGTTGAGACGAACCCCGAAAAGCACGACGGGGGCGCGGCCGCCACCGCCGGGCCGGGACAGAACGGTCTGGTGGATGGAGGCGCAAGACCCGCCGAGGCCGGCGCCGGTGCGTCGGCTGTGGGCGGCGGCCCGGCCGGGCAAACACCGGCGTACGGCGCGCCTGGCGGGGCCCCCTCAGAGATCCAGTCGTCGCCCGGGAGCTCCAATTCCGCAACGAGCCGCTAAGCGGCCCTTTCACCGTGCCATGCAAGGCCCTCGCGCGACCGAATTGTGCGAGGGACCCAACCGGCAAATCAAGGGTGCGGCCGCGCAAGGCTAATGCTGCAAGGCGATCGGCGCGGCGGCTCCTAGCCGCAGCGCAGCCTACGATCAGCGACCGTCTATGAGGCGCGGCGCCAACAGGGCGTGGGCTAGTCGCAGTGACGCGGTCAATCTGGCTTGTTTACGTCCCGATGCTCGCGGACCCGTTTCGCGTCGTCCCCTTCGCCGAAACCAGCTCCAGCATGTTCGTCCTCGTCTGTTCCGCCGTCGAATTGATCGCCGGATCGGACTGGCGTGTTGATCTCGTCGTCATCGGCAGAGACCGAAGATCCGGCGGCTACTGACGGCAGTGTGGATTTGGCCCTCGCCCAGCCTTGTTCCTGATTTTTAGCCATGCCGAACTCCTGGGCGCACTGTGGAACGATGTCGGTTTGAGGCGCAACTGTTCGATCTAGTTTCAGTTCCGCAGACCTTCGACGTTCGCGCTTATTCGTGACGGCTGCCCGCGGCGGCTAGGCAAGGCTCCGGCCAAGTCGCGTCTTAGAGGCAGCCACCAATCTGGCGCCCGTGGCCACTTACACTGGACACGAGACGGCCAGACAGACGGGCGCCCGAGGCTCATCGTGGGCCCGCCGCGCTCGACGCCGGCAACGGCGCCCGCCCAGCGTCGCGGCGGGCGCCGCGACCGAGTTGAGTGGACGTCCCCTTTGGGCTGGCGGCGAGCTGGCGACCTAAAGTGCGGGCACCCTATAGGAAGCGGCCCGCCTCGGCCCGATCGCAAGTGCTGCGTCCTCAGACGAACCAGTCTTGGGTGACGGCACTGGCAGAAACGCCGTTCAGGATGACGCTTCCGCTAGCGGCGCAGACAAAATTGCTCAGCTTATAGCGTCGCCTTCAGATGGACTTGGTGCATTGCTGACTGCGGGTGTTCGGAGGCGCCGGAGGGTTCGATGCAGCGTTTTTTCATCATCGGCACTGCCCACTTGGACAACCCTGACCTCTTTCAAGCGCTTGAGAGCGCGCTTGATGACGTGCGGCCAGATCAGCTCATCCTTGAGATTCCGGACGATGCGGTTCGCCGCGGGGACCTCGCGCAACAAAAGCCGGAGATGGTTTGCGCATACCGTTGGGCCGAACGTCGCAGCACGGCGGTGCGCGGCCATGAGCCAGGCGGACCGTCAATCCTTCGCCGGGATGTTCCTCCGGAACGCACCGGTGAGTTACTGGCAGCAATGGAGCGCTTGATCGCCGAGCTAAGTGTTCGGGCAGCGATCGACCTATTCGCTTCGCGTCGTGAGCCGGTGACGAAGAAGGAGGAGCAGCTGAGGGCGGTCATCGATGAGCTTATAGATCCCGCTCTGGCGGCTGATCGTACCAAAGGCATCATCGATGGCGTTCGGTGCGTCGCGGCCCCTACTGGCAAAATCGTCATTGTCTGCGGTGCGGCCCATGTAGCCAAAGTTGCCGACGCGCTTCCCCGCGTCCAGATTGTCCACGGTGCCTACTTCTTTTGAGCGCCCAAAATCACCTCCCCGGCCTCTAGCTGACGCTCCGAAAGTCCGCTTCGCAGCCTGGGGACCATTTCGGCTTTCGACCCCAAGCGGACGAAGGCTTGCCGGTCGCGGGGATTCGTCTCCAAGCCACACTTCATCAGGCTCAAGTGGGTCTTACTGGCGGGCTGTGCTTCAAGCTCCCCAATCAGTTCCGCTCGACCTTCCATGAATCGATTGTCGACCTTGCAGCAGCAAAGAGCTTCTCCTTGCTTCCTATCCAGCCGGAACCAATTCGTATTTTGTACAAATTGTCGCCATCATCATAATAATATCGGCAGCTTTGCGAATATTCGTGCGCTTCAATTCGCGCGCACGCAGCGTATTCTCCCGAACTATACAGATAGACGTCGTTGATCTTTCCCGGAAGGTTCGGAATTTCCCCGCTCCTCTCGACAACAAGATGTCGGACATCGCCCTCCGTCTGTTCGTGGAGAATCCTCCCATCCTGTAATGCGCGCGCCAGCAATCGCCGCAGGGCAATCGCAGATCCGACAGGTGCGTCCGATGCGAGGACGTAGATCACTGGTTCGTGGCCACGCCCTTGAAACTTACGTCTATTAGCCTCAGTCCGGCCCTCGAAGTCGGGCGCGGTCCCGAGGAGCAACATCGAGCCGATGATCCTAAACTCGCCATCCTTCCCCTTGGACTGCAGCGGTGCATCAAAGTAGTTGGCTGGGATTCTGTAGAAGGTATTTCCCATCCGAACTGGCACCAGCGTGCCATCTAGCCTCGCAGGACTCCCTAAGCCTGGGTGCCGGCCCGCAAGTTCCGTCGATCTAGGGACTGCTAGCCGCTCTTCTCCCGGACCACAGCTCGCCACCATCAATCCGGCAAGGCCTGCCAGCAGAACGTCACGCCAAGGCGCGAGACACCGCGTCGGGGGCCAGTTCAGCCAATGTGTGATGGACCCCGCCGTGTATCCAGTGCCGGCCAATCGTAGGGCCTGCTGCCGAGGGCGGGAGTCATGTCCGGGGACGAGCGATTTCATCTGACGACCCCATCACGTGAGCGAAGCTTACAGGAGCTTTGTCCGCAAACCACCCTTCTGCGGCCTCGGTGGAGTCCGCTTGTCGGCAAGGTGGCTGAGGTCCGCTTCCGGGCGGCGGCGCATGCCTGATCAAGACCCGTTGTTGACATCGCGAGCGTCCGCTCTTGAGCGGCGGTTGCTGGCCCAATGGATTTAAAGCTGCTCTTAGCGCTGGCTAGCTTGGCTGCTTCAGCCTGTGGTAGCAGACGATGTACCCATGTCCCTTCGGCAATGACCCCGCTAGGGGCTCGACGCCTCGGCCAGCAGGGGCACACAAGCGCCCCTCGCTGGTGCGCATATAGATCAGTGTCCCCATGCGCGAGGGCACCGTCACGCGCGGGCCGCTGACGGTATAATTCCCGATGAAGCTGTCCTCCCCACCAAGGACGCGCCCGTCACTCGTGAACGTAAGCTGATCGATCGTGGCTATGCCTGGCGTGGGCATGGCTTTCCACGTGCCCAACAGGTCATCCGAAGCGGCGGGCGAACCTGATACAAGCGCAGCGGCTAGGACTGAAACCAGCATAGAACGTTCCTCCTTTGCCGAGATAAGCTCACCTCAATTCGGTGAACAAGTGAACTTGCTGCAACGACCGCTCGCCACCCCCGAAGCGACGACTAGAGCGTCCGCTCTTGGCTCCGGAGCCGGGCCGACGCTGGAAAGACCGGCTAGCGCCGCCAGCTGCAGACATTCCCTCCCGTCCAAGCATCGCACTTGACCTCGATCCCGCCAGATCTCTTAGGCGCGCCCTCTGGCCCCCTTGCCTCGCGCCCCGTGTTCCAGGCCCTGTGCCGACGACAGGTCGCGCGCCCAGGCCTAGGTATATCTCACTCCCCCGGTGCCGATGACGGGGTGCCGACGCCATCCGCGGCAGGCGCACCGCAGCCGTAGAGGACGAGCGCCAGGATCATCGCCAAGGCGGCCGTTCCGGCGGCGATTGGCCAGCCAAAGGCCGACACGATCGGGCCGCCAGCGGCCGACCCCAGGCTTCCGCCGACGAAGTAAATGACCATATAGATGCTGTTAAGCTGCGCCGGTCGGAGCGGGTCCAGGCGCAGCACGCGGCGCTGGTTTGCGACCTGCGCGCTGAAGAGCCCGACGTCGAAAAGCGCCAGGGCAGTCAACGTCAGAGGCGCGACACCCAGTCCAGCCGCCGCAGCGAGTGTGCAGGCGACGGCAAGGAAGAGGCCGATCATGACGACCACCTTGCTTCCGAAACGGTCCGCCAGACGCCCGGCCCAGGGCGTTGCGGCCATGCCGGCTAGGCCGGCAAGGGAGTAGAGACCGACCATCGTAGGCGGGAGGCTGTGGGGCGGCAGTGAGAGGGCGAGCGAAACGCCCACCCAGACCAAGCTGAAGGCGAAGAACCAAAGTGCGCCGGCGCCGGCCGCGATCAGCAGCTCCGGATATGCGCGTAGAAGCCGGGGCGCAGATATTAGTCCCGACAACCAGGAGCTTGGGGCGCGTGGAACGTAGCGCGGCAGCAGGGCGCGCCCGAGGGCGGCGCAAGCCAGGCAGGCTGCGGCGACGAGAACCAACATGGCTCGCCACCCGACTGCGTCGGTCAGTCCCCCGCCGAGCATTCGGCCCAGAAGGATGCCCGCGGATATACCCGCAGTCACGCTTCCGAGAGCCCAGCCCTGGCGCTCGGGTGCAGAGTGCTTGGCCGCCAGCGTGCTCATTTGCGCGCCGGTGCTCGCGCAGATTCCCGACAGCAGGAGGCCCGCCCCAAAGACTTCGACTGAGGGCGCAAGAGCCGACAGGGCCAGAGCACCGGCGAGCGCTACAAGTTGCGATGGGATCAGGACATGGGCAGGCGTGCGATCGACAAGCGGCACCAACAGCGCCAACCCCAGCATGTAGCCGATGATGGGCATGCCGGCAGCGGCGCTGGTCACGGCGAGGGACGCGTTCAGGTCCGCCGCGATCAACGCAAGCTCGGGCTGAACCGTATAGCTCGTCGATGTCGCGACGGCCGCAGCCAAAGCCAGGTACAGGATCCTGCCTGTGTCCAGGTTATGCGTGTTCTGATCGTCATAGGATTGAGTCATTGCGCCGATGTAGCGGCCCAGGCCTGCGCGGGCTGGCGCATTCCGGACGTTGATCGACTGCTGCGACCAAAGACCTGCCGAGCCTCCTCTTCCGAGGATGGCGCGGGCCTTCGAGGCGGCCTCCTTGGGAGCGCATGCATGTGCTCGACCGTTAGGCGCCCTCGTGGCGATGACCGGCTTCACCTCTGCGACATGCCTCGGCCTCTGGACGCTGCGTTCGGCCGGCTTTCAGCTGCGGTTTCCAAGCTCGCGGGTCGGATGGAGATCATCAGATCATTCTGACTTCAGCGCGGATGTCTGAAGCCACCCGTTGCGGATCTAAAGACGAAAGAACTGAAACGCAGCGTCATCCTCGGGCGCCAAGGTTTCGGACCAAGCCGGAAGGAGCTTCACGGGCCAAGGAAGCGCTTTCGCGCAATCAAGGCAGAGGTTTTGATAGGCGGCCCAAAATTGTACGAAGCCGTCGAAGCCACGCCATCCACGCTGCTCCGCGATGGGCGTCCCCTCTACATAGGTGATCAGCTTTTCCATCCATACTGCACCTCGCCTTGCCGCGACAAAGTTCGCGTAGTGAGCTTGTGGCGCCTTCACCTCGAACATCAGCAGTCGAGGCCTCGCCGGAGTAACGGCTTCGGCCCAAGCAGCAGCGTAGTTCGATATTTCAGCCGCGGAGCGAGCGTTGGCGAACATGAAGCGAATGCTGTTCTGGAACGCCGAGCCCTCTAGGATCAGAACGCCGACTTCGGTTCGGATGAAATCTCGAAATGCGTCGATAGCGAGCTGCGCGAAATCGGGCTCACTGGACCTCTTGCGCAGACTCGCCGGCAAGACCGGATGATCCTTCGCTTCCTCCAGCCACCAGCGTGAAGGCATGCCCTTGGCTGCGCACAGGGTGTTCAAGCGCTCGGCCGCCGAGGTCTTCCCCGATCCAGGCAGCCCTTCGATGAGCCAAAGTTGGGTGTCAGCCGTTGCCATCGCCGTCGCATACTGGCGACCCTAATTTCCCCTTTCCACCCATCTCAGACGATGACGAGGTCCGCTTCTCGCCCATCGGTCAGTCTTAAATTGCCGGCCCCGCGTTTCAGCCAGGTCTAAGTTGGGGGTGCAAGTTGTCGGCTGCGGCGTCTTCGGCTTGATCAACGACTTACGCGGTCGCTGTTAAGTTGGCCCGACATGCCGACAACCTTGAGCGGTCTCAACATCTTGTTGCCTGGTGCTGAGCGGCCGCGAGCGGCAGGCGTACTCCGTAGGATTGGCTGCGGCGAGGAGCCGGCCGAACGCCAGACGGAGACCTCCGATGTCTCGGGGGTGGCCGTCTGGGCGATGGTGATGCGGCGAGCGCTACCGCGAGCCCTGGCGGCATAGGACACACGCGGCCTCAGGCTGGGCACGAGGTTGAAAAGGGCGAACTGAACCGACGGCGGCCGGCCGCCCGCCGCGCTGTTGGGAACGCCAGGACGTGCGCATCCCCGGGGGAGGGGACAGGGCGGTTCCGAGGCCGCTGCGCGCGCCCTGGTTTGCTCGTGGATTAGCGGGAAGCGTCGTTGATCAGGCGAGGCCAGAACCGACTGGTCGCGTCGAGCCATCCCTAGATGGCTGGCTCAAGGGTGAACGTCAACGCCGTCAGGCTGTGAGGCGACAGAACAGCTGCATCGGGCCCCAAGCCTCAAGGCCCGCCACGAGGCGCCTTCGGCCCTCACGGCCCCACATCGACATCTGAAGCCCGCGTCTCGCGCTTCATCGGCGCCGGCATGCCGAGCGCCGTCGCCAGCCGCTCATCCCACCCATAGATGTCGGGTCGGAAGGCGATCTCTCCCGAGCGATCCACAAAGGCTGTCTGGTACATCAGGCGAACGGGCATGGGGGTTTGCAGCCCCAGCACCGCGGTCGCGCCCTTCGCGAGCTTGGCGTCGAACTCCGACTGAAGACCGGCCGCCGACGAAAGTCCGCGCGCATAGCCGACGGCGTCGTCGACACGGACGCACCCGTGGCTGCCATGGCGCTCATTGGCTGCAAACGCCCTCTTCGAAGGCGTGTCATGCAGGTAGATCGCGTGCGGATTCTGCATGTCGAATTTGACCCGCCCTAGCGAGGCCTTCGGGCCGGGACGTTGGACCACCCGGCCCTCGTCCAAATACATGTCGTGCTCGCGCAGATAGGCCGCGCCCTTCGGGAGGATTTCTCTCTCGGCGATGCCCTGGGGCACATTCCAGGGCGGGTTCAGAACCAGGTCGCTGAAGGTTCCGGCCAGATTGGGAGTGGCGGCGTCCGGCTTACCGACCACAACGCGCCGAACATCGATGATTTTGCCATTTTCGTAAGTCGTCATCACCGCCGCGGCCGTGTTGACGTCGATGCGGGTGGCCGCAGGGTTGCGCTTCAGCCAACGCCGCACCTCCAGGTTCAAGGCGAGCTGACGCGCCCGGTCAGCCGGGCCGGCGTTCAGGATCGCGATGGTGTCGCCGCCGATGACGCCGTCGTCATTGACGCCCTGCTGGGTCTGAAAGCGCTTGATGGCTTCGACGACGGCGGGCTCATATCGCTCTGAGGAGGCGGGCGCCTCTTTCAAATAACGACCCGCCACAAGCGCCGCGACGATCTGCGGAATGCGCCCGTCCTGATCGCCCGGCTTGATCGCCTCGCCAGACGGTATCGCGGCCGGTTGGCGCGAGGCGGCGTCTTTCAAGTATCCGAGATAGGCCTTTGAAAGACGGTCATATTCAGGATCATTGGGAGGCAAGCTCTTCAGCCAAGGCTCCAGATCGCCCGCGCTCAGCGCCGCTGCGAGCTTGCGGTCCACGTTCAGGTCGTTGCGCTCCAGCCCATAGACCTCGAAGATCTTGCTGGGATCGATCAATCCATGGGCGAGGGCGTCGCCATAGGCCATCGCGGCCTTCGTCAGGGCGATCTCGCGCCCTAGCGGGTCCTTGGCCGCCAAGCGAGCGACAAACGGCTTGGAGTCGATTGCGTGGCTATCCAGCGTCTTGAAGGCGTCCTGAAGCTGCGCTGCGCTCGACGGCGACCAGGCGGGACGCCAATCCCTCGCGGCGTAGAAGGCCCTGACACGCTCGTCCATCTGGGAGCGTTGAAGGGATTGGGCCGACACCTCCTTGGGACGGACAAGGCTGTCACCGCCTAGAGAGGTAAGGGGACCACAAGCTGCGATCAGGGAAATTATCAAGGCCGCGGGCGCAAGGCGGGCGGCGGGAAGCTGCACTGTCATTGAGGGGGTAACGCCGCAGATCTGATTTGGTGCGACATTATCGCCCGCGTCTTCTTTTCGCCGGCGAGCGCGGGCACAATCGCCCGATGTTCAGGACCTGGTCAATCGGCGCGGCGGTTATCCTCCTGGCGCTGTCGATCGGCGGCGGGTCGCCGCCAGGCGCGACCAGGGCGGCGGCCGCTGCGTCCATTGCAGATGATCGGAACGACCTGATCGGCGATCTGCTGGAGGCTCCGGTTCCCAGTTGCGAGGCGGCGAGCGGCTACGAACAGGCCGCTCGCGGGAACGCCGACAGTATACGGACGATGAGCTGGTCGCCGTTTGGACGCGCCGAAAAGGGCTGGGCGATCTATTCGGCGCATGTCGCACGCGCCATCGGCACGATCTGCGCCCCGGACAGTCCGGGCTTCGCCGCGGCCCTGGCGCGTTGGCAAGCCAGCCGCGGGCTTTCAGGCGAAGGGCGATCAGATGTCGCCACCCTGATGTCGATGAAGGGCGAATGGCAGACGGCCCGGCCCTATGTCGCCCTACGCGCCTCCGGCGTCTGCCCGGCGCCGCCGGCGTCGAGCGGACTGACGCGTTTGGAGGAAGAAGAAGGCTATCTGGGCAAGTCGGTCGAATTGCGGTCCGACGCCGCGCGCGCCTATCGCAGGATGGTGGCGGCGGCTCGAGCGGAGATGCCGGACCTGGCTGAAGACCCGCAGTTGCTCCGGGTTTTTTCAGGTTATCGCAGTCCGGCCTATGACGATGCGCGCTGCGCGCGGGACGGCAACTGCGCAGGAATTGTTCGGGCCAAGTGCTCGGTTCACCGTACCGGCCAAGCCTTGGACCTCGTGGTCGGGGCCGCAGCCGGTTTCAGCGTCGACTCCAGCGCTGACGCCAACCGCCTGCATCAATCGCAGGGAAGGGCCTATCGGTGGCTGCTGGCCAACGCCGAAAGGTTCGGGTTCGTGAACTACAGCTTCGAGCCCTGGCATTGGGAATGGATTGGCGACGGCCCTGGCCCCGACTCCCCGCAGTGGCAGCGAGTCGCAACGCGTTAGATGCAGCGTCGCGTTTCCCGGTTCAGACAGCCTCGTTTTTCCTCGGGCCGCGGAAGCTTCTGGCGCGCCAGGCGGTTCAGCAGTTCGCGCTCGCCTTGGGGCAGAATCGTCTTGGCGCTGGCCTTGCTTGGCGCGATCGCCGCCGGCTCGGCCTGGCTACTGCGGGAGCGAATTTCACCTCGCACCCCGCAAACGCCACCGGCTGCGGCGCTGGAAGAAGCGTCCGCGGGCCAGGCGGCTGGGCCGGCCTTGCCACGTTCCTCCCTTCGCGAGGGCCCGGCCTCCCTGCAGGAGAGGCTCGATACGATCGCCGCTCGCCATGGTGAGCCGATCGGGATCGCCGTGGCGGACGTGGGCGCAGGTTGGGCTGTGGCGGTGGCCGGTGACCACTTCTTCCCGCAACAAAGCGTCTCCAAGACCTGGGTGGCTCTGGCGGTGCTCGACGCCGTCGATCGCGGCGACCTGGATCTGAAAAGCGCGGTGACCATGACCTTCGCCGACCGGAGCGTGTTCAACCAGCCGCTCGGACGAAGCCTCTCGGCCGACGGGCTGGAGATCACCATCGCCGACCTTCTTCATCATGCGCTGGCGTTCAGCGACAATTCGGCCAACGATACCTTGATCCGCATCGTGGGACTTGATGCGGTCCGAGATGTTCTGGCTCGCAAGGGCTTGGACGGCATTCGCATGGGGTCCGATGAGCGCCATTTGCAGGCGTTGATCGCCGGCCTGGCCTGGCGCCCTTCGTATGGCGAAGGCCGCAATTTCGAACAGGCGCGCGCGAAGCTGGACCGGCTTCATCGCCGCCAGGCCCTGAGCGCCTATCTGTCTGATCCGATTGATGGCGCGACGCCGATGGGCATCGTCGCGGCCCTCGCGGCCCTGCACAGCGGGGAGCTGATGTCAGCCACCTCTCAGGCCTTCCTGATGGAGACGCTTGCCGCCACGCGGACCGGGCCGGCTCGGCTGAAGGGCGGATTGCCGACCGGCTGGAAAATCGCTCACAAGACCGGGACCGGCCAGGACTTCGAGGGAGGCTCGGTCGGCATCAACGACATCGCGCTCCTGACCGCGCCCGACGGCAGGACCTACGCGGTGGCCGTCCTGATGGGCTTCACCCGCAAGCCGGTGCGCGATCGCCTCGCGATCATGCAATCGGTAAGCCGGGCGGTTTCGCAGCAATGGGCCACGGAGATCGGCGACTAGTTGGTCGCCCGCGCGGCTTCTGGCGCGCGGCCTGGGATGCGACAGCTCAAAAGCTCGGTAAGACCTCGAGTGGGTAAACCCAAACCCATGTGGTGCGTTGGGCTGGGATGGCTGGGCTATTCGCAAGACCTCCGCGCTCAAGGAAAGAGCCGCGCTCAAGCAGTGAGCCACGCTCCAGGCGTGGCCTAGACAAGATCGATGCCGCGATCCTGCTGACCTTCGTGGCGTCGGCCGGGCTTGCGGCATGGGGTTGGGGACAGCCCTCGCCGCGTGAAAAATCAGAAGGCGATCGCGGCAGGCGCTCGACCGCGCCCCGGAAAATCCCGGCCAAAGGCTGGAAAGACATTCTGGTGCGCAGCTATCGCGAGATCGGCGACGACGACGTTTTCTCGGTTGCGCGCAGCATCGCCTTCACCGGCATGCTGGCGCTCTTTCCGGCCCTTGCGGCCTTTGTCTCGATCTACGGCCTGTTCGCCGACGTCAACCAGGCCAGGGAACATCTCGCGGCCCTGGCCGGCATCGTCCCGGCGGAGGTCATGACCTTGATCGGCGAGCAAATGGTGCGCATCGCTGAAGCCAACAACGCCAGCCTGAGCCTCACCTTCCTGTTGAGTTTGGTGCTGTCGTTCTGGAGCGCGAATTCTGGAATGAAGGCGCTCTTCAAGGGCCTCAACGTCGCCTACGAGGAGCAGGAAACTCGATCTTTCCTGCGTCTCAACCTGGTGACGATGGGCTTCACCACTGGATTGATCGCGCTCTTCGTGGTGGCCGCGGCCTGCGTGATCGGGCTCCCCATCCTCGTCCAGGCGCTGCACATCGACCCGGCTCGAGTTCCGCTCGCCTGGCTGCGGTGGCCGATCCTGCTTCTGGTCGTTATGGGCGCGATCTCGCTGCTCTACCGCTTTGGCCCGAGCCGCGAGCAAGCAAGGTGGCGATGGGTGACGCCGGGAAGCTTCGCGGCCGGCGCGCTCTGGATCGCGGGCTCCAGTCTCTTCTCCTTGTATCTGTCACGGTTCGCCGACTACAGCGCGACCTACGGATCACTCGGGGCGGTGTTCGGCTTCATGATGTGGCTGTGGCTGTCCGCCGTCATCGTTCTCTTCGGCGCGGAGCTCAACGCCGAGATGGAACACCAGACGGCGGTCGATTCCACGATCGGCCCACCCCTGCCGCTAGGGGCTCGCGGCGCCCAGATGGCCGACACCGTCGGAGCCGCGCAACCTGGATCTCTATGGAAATCCCTCCTGCAAAAACGGCCTGGGCCCTAGTCGGCTGACGAAACGTCCCGCGGCAGACGCCGACGTTCTGGTTCCAATTTCGAAACCAGGCCTTGCAGACCCGTTGGATCAAGGACCCGTGTGAGGGCGAGGGCCGCCGCATAGCTCGCGGGTTTAGCTGAGGGCCTTGTCGCTGGCGGCGCGCGACAGAGCCGCTGCAACCTGGTCCGAAGTATAAGGCTTGGCCAGGTTGATCGCATCGGGCAGGCCGGCCTCCTGCGCTGCGCCTTGGTCGCCGCTTGCGAAAATGATCTTCAAGCCTGGCCACTGCTGGATGGCTTCTCGCGCCAGGTCCGTCCCGGAGAAATCCGGAAGTCCGACATCGGTGATCAGGACATCGGCCGTCGTTTCCGCGAGGAGCCGCAGGGCGGTTTGGCCATCGCTGGCGCAGTTCACGGTGTGACCAAGCTCTGCAATCATGTCGGCCGTGCCGCTGCGGATCAGGTCGTCGTCCTCGACAAGTACGACGATCAGCCTGGGACCCTCCCGCCGCCTCTCGCCCTGCACAGGTGTCGCGCGAGGGCGTTCATGAACACTGCGTTGGGCCTGATTGGCCAGGATATGCCGGATCCGGCGAGCCAACGCCTCACGGGAGTAGGGCTTGGACAAGAGCTCGACCCCCGGATCGAGGCGGCCATGGTGCACGATCGCGTTTTCCGTATAGCCCGAAGTGAACAAGACACCGATGTGCGGGAGGCGCTCCTTGGTCCGCCTCGCGAGCTCTGGGCTGCGAAGCGGGCCAGGCATGACCACGTCGGTGAACAAAAGGTCGATCGCGATCCCGCTGTCGATGACGTTCAGCGCGCTCTGTGCGTCGCGCGCCTTCAGCACCCTGTAGCCAAGCTCGGTCAGCAGCCCGACCGCGGTCTCGCGGACAGCGTCGTCATCTTCCACGACAAGGATGGTTTCCGTGCCGCCAACCACCGGACCGGCGCTGATGTCGGCCAGGACGTCCTCGGCCCCCACCGCCCGCGGAAGGTAGAGCTTGATCGTCGTCCCTTCCCCCATCTCGCTGTAGATTTTGATGTGTCCGCCCGACTGCTTGGTCAGGCCATAGACCATGGAGAGGCCAAGGCCCGTGCCCTTGCCCTCTGGCTTGGTGCTGAAGAAGGGCTCGAAGACGCTCTCGATGATGTCCTTCGGAATACCGCAACCGGTGTCGGTCACCGCGACCATGACGTACTGCCCGGGCTTCACGTCATCGTGCTGGACGGCGTAACTGTCATCGAGCGCGGCGTTGCTGACTTCGATCGTCAGACGCCCCCCCTCCTGCATGGCGTCCCGGGCGTTGATGGCCAGGTTGAGGATGGCGTTCTCGATCTGACCTGGGTCCACCAGCGTGTTCCACAAGCCCCCGCCGACGATGGTCTCCACCTCGATATCTTCCCCGATCGAGCGGCGAAGTAGATCGTCCATATCCTTCAAGAGCCGCCCGAGGTTCACCACCTTGGGCTCAAGTGGGGAGCGCCGTCCGAAGGCCAGCAATTGTGACGCCAGCTTTGCGCCGCGCGACACCCCGGCCAGCGCGTTCTGCACCCGCCGCTCAGCCCGGTCATTGCCGGCCACGTCGCGGCCGAGAAGCTGCAGGTTCCCGCTGATCACTTGCAGGAGGTTGTTGAAATCGTGGGCGACGCCCCCGGTCAGCTTGCCGAGGGCCTCAATTTTCTGCGACTGACGCAAGGCGGCCTCGGCGGCCTGCCGCTCGCGCGATTCCTGCTCAAGCCGCGCCAGCGCATCGCCGAGCTCCTCGGTCCGCTCACCGACGCGCTGCTCCAGGGTCTCGTTCAGCTGCTGAAGTTCGTCTTCGGCCTGCTTGCGATGGGTGACGTCGTATCCATCGACAAAGATGCCGACGGGCGTCCCGTCAGGCCCTAGGATCGGCTGGTAGATAAGGTCCACGAAACGCTGCTCGAGCGGGCCCGCGGCCGTCCGCTGCAACATGACCGGCATATTGCGGCCGATAAACGGCTCGCCGGCGCTGAGCACCCCATCCAGCAGTTCGAAGAACCCTTGGCCCACGATCTCCGGCAAGGCCTCGCGTGCTGAGCGTCCGATCAGATCCCGATGGCCGACAAGCTGCAGATAGGCGTCGTTGATCAGATCAAAGACGTGCTCGGGGCCCATGAGGATGGCCATGAAGCTCGGGGCCTGCTGGAACAGGGTGCGAAGATAATCGCGCTCCTGCGTCCGCAGCTCGACTTCCGAGGTCAGCTGCAGATTGGCGACCCGGAGGGTCTCGGCCGCCTCCTGGCGCAGCCGAACGGCCTCGGCGAGTGCTTCGGCCCGCTGACGTTCGACTTCATAGGCCTCGGCCCCGGACAACCCCGCGGCGATCTGACCGGACAGCAGCTTGAGAAAGCCCGAATAGTCGTCGTCAACCGGCCGATAGGGATTGGTCCCGACGATCAGGGCGCCGCGCGGTCGCTCCGCGCCCTGGTGCGCCAGCGGCTTGATGCGCACCGATTGGGGCGGCCTGTCCCAAGCGCCGGTGGGGAGATCGGAGCGTTCGGAGACGTCGAGCGGGAATGACTCTTCACCCCGCCATATGCGGGTCAGATCCCAAACATCGTTCTGAAGCGTCAGCTCAACGGGCGCTAGGGCGTGCCCCTGGGCGATGCCGGAAGCCGCGGCCAGCACCGCCGAGCCATCGTCGCGGAACAGGTAGATCAGCGTGAAGGGCAGGTCGAAGGGGTTCTCGGCCAAATGCTCTTCGACCGCCTGAAGAACCTTGGCGCGCGAATCCGCCGTGGTCAGCGCCGCGCCCAGGCTGCGGAGCGAGCCCAAACGGCGCTCAGCGATGACCCGGGTCGTCTCCTCGGTGACCGCGCAGAACACCCCTTCGACCTCTCCGGTGTCCCCCATCAGGGGGCTGTAGGAGAAGGTATGGTAGGTCTCCTCGGGATAGCCGTTGCGCTCCAGCAGGAGCAACAACCCGCGATCCCACGTCGCCTCGCCTTTGTGATAGACCGTCTCAAGGCGGCCTTTGATGTCGTTCCAGATCTCCGGCCATAGCGCCTGCGTCGGCATGCCGAGGGCCTGCGGATGCTTGATGCCGAGCGTCGGACGATAGGCGTCATTGTAGAAAAAGTGGATGTCCGGGCCCCAGCCCAGCCACATCTCGAACCGTGACGTCAGCAGCAGTCGAAGGGCGACCTTTAGGCTGGTTGGCCAAGATCGCGCCGGACCAAGCGGGGTCGAGGCCCAATCGTGCGCACGCATCAGCTGCGCCATTTCCCCATCACCCACGAAGATGTCGTCCAAGGATGTGTGGATACTCGACGCCAAGGCTTACTCTCCGATCGCGGTCTTGCGGGTTTATCGAGATTGAAGGGCGGTCACTAGATGAATATCGAGGCCGATGGGGTCACGCCGCAGCCTGCGGTCCCCCGCCCAAAATGCCCTCGTCTCAAAGACTTCGAACGCGCCGCGCCCCGCCAGACAGACCCCGCGATGGTTGCCCGAACGCCAGGATTTGACCGCCAGCTGGCGCCATCGCAACGCCTCAATTGAGACTGCTCCAAGCTGAGGTCTCAGTCTGTCGGGGATCCGACTCCGGCACGCTCGCCATCTACGCATTCTGCCTTTCTCCGACATTCTGGCGCTCCGGACAGCGACGGACGATGGCCCCCTCATGCGGGCTCAGATGAAGATCGGACTCCAAGCGCTCGCCAACCCGCCCAGGCAAGGTCGACAGCAGGATTTGTCCGCCATCGAGGGGAAACACCCCTCCCGATCCCTCGAGATCCAAAACGACCGCGAGGCAGCTCTCCGGGCAAGATCGCTGGAAGGCGAGAAGCCCGCCGGCCGCGCCGAGCAGGGCGTAGTCGCCGACCTGCAAGACTTCCTCGCGCCTGCGCAGCGCAAGCAGGGCTTGATAGAGCCGCAGGATCGACCCTGGCCGTTCCAGTTGGCGCGCAGCGTTGAGGTCGCGCCAACCCTCGCTCAAGGGAAGCCACGGCGCTTGGGCGCTGAACCCGGCGTTGGGGGCTCCCGACCACAGCATCGGGGTGCGGGCGGGGTCGCGGCCAAGACCAAGTCCTGGAACATTGAGTTCCCAGGGGTCGCGCACCCGATCAGGCGGGATCGGAACATCTGTCAGTCCCAGCTCGTCGCCTTGGTAGAGGGTGGGCGTGCCGCGAAGCGTAAGGAGCAACATCGCCGCCACCCGAGCCTGGTCCTCACCGAGCCGGCTCGCCAGCCGCGAGCGGTCATGGTTGGACAACACCCAATTGGGCCAGCCGCCAGCGGGCAGGGCCGCTTCATATGCGCCGATCAGACTGGCGAGCGCCAGCGGCGTCCAGGGCGTGGTCATCAGGTGAAAGTTGAACGGCAGATGGAAGCCGTCCAACGCGCCGCCATAATAGGCCATCAGGCGCGGGATCGGCAGGTAGGCCTCGCCGATCAAGACGCGGTCTGCGCCATAACCTTCGACCAGCCGCCGCATGGCGGCGATGAATGGGTGGACCTCGGGCTGGTCGACCGTGTGGACCTTGAGGAATTGCTCGGCCGGCCCCATCGCCTCGCGCCACTGCGGGTTTGGCGGATTGTCGGCGAGGCTCTCGTCCTCAAGCAGGTGATGGATGGCGTCGACCCGAAAGCCGTCCACGCCCTCGTCCAACCAGAAGCGCAGGACATTGAGCATGGCGCGCGCCGCCGCGGGATTGCGCCAGTTCAGGTCCGGCTGGGACGGGAGAAAGGCATGGTAATAGTATTGCCCGGTCGGCTCATCCCAGCTCCAGGCCGATCCGCCGAATTCGCCGCGCCAATTGTTCGGAGCGCCGCCGCCCGGACCTGGGTCGCGCCAGACGTACCAATCACGCTTAGCCGCGGTGCGAGACGCGCGGCTTTCCAGGAACCAGGCGTGCTGCTCGGAGGTGTGGTTGGGGATGTAGTCCAAGATGATCTTGAGGCCGCGCGAATGGACCTGGCTCACCAACTCGCGAAAAACGGCCAAGTCGCCGAACAAGGGATCGACGGCGGTGTGATCGGCCACGTCGTAGCCGAAGTCCGCCATCGGCGAAGAGAAAATTGGAGACAACCAGATCGCGTCCACGCCAAGACCCGTCAGGTAGTCGAGGCGAGCGATCAGCCCGGCGAGATCGCCGACGCCGTCGCCATTGCTGTCTTGAAATGAGCGCAGATAGACTTGGTAGATGACGCCATGCTTCCACCACTGGAAGTCGGCCGAACGGCTCAGGAGAGGTTGCATCATCGTCCGCGCTCGCTGGTCGCAAGCGCCTAGAAGCTCCATCGGGGGCTCTCGGTTCCGAACCGGTCGGCCAGGCGAAGCCCACCCCGCGCCGGCCGGCCCGACGCCATGCTCTGCGAACCGGGGAACCGAAGCTCCGCCACCGGTTTGTGGCGTGCGGGAGGATCATCATGAGCACGCCGATCAATCCGGCCCCGGTTGAGGGCTCCGGACGTCCCGAACTTCCAGCCTATGTCGCCAACGGCCTGATCGGCCTGCGGGTGCGCGACATGCCGCTGGCGGCCGGCATGGCGCTCCTCAGCGGCTACACCGGAGAGCATCACGAGCGCCAGATCGAAGCGGCGGCCGTGGCGCCCTATCCGCTCGCGGGCGACCTGGCCTTGAACGGGGTCTGGCTGTCGGACGCGCCGCATCAGGTCGGCGACCTCGTCCAGGCCTACGACTTTTCCGCGGGCGAGCTGACCAGCCGGTTCACCTATAGCGCCGGGGGCCGGACGGCGCGGGTGGAGGTTCTGACCTTCTGCAGCCGGCAAGCGCCGACGCTGGCGTGCCAGGAGATCCGCGTCGAGGTCGACGCCGCATGCGAACTGGGCTTGCGGGCCGTGGTCGACGCCGGCGGCGCCGATGGCCGCGCCTTGCGCCACGCCCGGGTCACACCTGGCGAAGAGCAGCCGGCCGTCGATGGATCGCTGCTCTGGGAGTCGGCCGGAGCGCTTTCGACCTGCGGCGCGGCCTACGTCACCCAGCTGCTCGGCGCCGGAGAGCAGGAGCCTTCCCGCCCCCCGCTGCGGGACCACCAGCTGGTAAGTGAATATCGCGTCCGCGGCCGAGCCGGGCGGCCGGTACGCCTGCGCCAGATCGTTAGTGTGATCCCCCAGGCCATGCATCAGATGCCTGACCAGCATGCCGTGCGTCTGGCGGCCAAGGCCCAAGCCGACGGCTTTGAGACCATTCGCGCCGAGAACAAAGCCGTCTGGGACGAGCTCTGGAAGGGGCGCATCCACCTAGAAGGGGCCGGGGAGCGTTGGCAGCAGCTCGCCGACGCCGCGGTCTTTTATCTGAACGCCTCGGTGCACGCCTCCTCGCCGGCCTCCACCTCGATCTTCGGTTTGGCGACCTGGCACGACTATCACTACTATTTCGGGCACGTGATGTGGGACATCGAGGCGTTTGCGGTCCCGCCGCTCTGCGTCCTCCAGCCGCAAGCGGCTCAAAGCCTGCTCGACTACCGATCGCGCAACCTCGAGGGCGCCAAGCGCAACGCCCAGGCGTTCGGCCGTCGCGGCCTGCAGTTCCCCTGGGAGAGCGCGCCGGGGACAGGGGAGGAGGCCGCCCCCTTGCCGGGAAGGGCCGCATGGCACGAGGACCATGTTTCCCTCGACGTCGCCCGGGCTTTCGCCTTCTACGCGGACGTCTCAGGTGATCTGGAATTCCTCAGAGATCGCGCCTGGCCGGTGTTGTCGGGCGTCGCTGAATGGATCACCACGCGCGTGACCGCGACCCGAGGCGGCTATGACATCCGCCAGTCCATGGGCATCGCCGAACGCGAGGCGGCCGTGAACAATGCAGCCTTCACCAATATGGGCGCGGTCGTTGTCCTGCGCGAGGCGGTCGGCGCCGCCGAGCGCCTAGGCTATCGCGCCGACCCGCTATGGACGCAGATCGCCGAGCAGATGACGATCCCCAGACGCGGCGGCGCCGTCATCTCTCACGACGGCTACCGGATCAACGAGGAGAAGGGCGCCACGCCCGACCCGCTGATGGGCCTTTTCCCGTTTGGGTTTGACCTGGCGGCGGCGGAAGAGGCCGCAACCCTGGCCCTCTATCTTGGGATTGCTCAGGACTATATCGGCAGCCCGATGCTCTCGGCGCTCTATGGGGCCTGGGCGGCCCGAACGGGCGACCGCGACCTTGCGCTCAAATTGCTGGACGAGGGCTATGGCCAATTTTGCACGGAGCGCTTTCTTCAAACCCTTGAGTATCGCCCGGACCGCTTCCCCGAGCAGCCGCGCGCCGGCCCGTTCTTCGCCAATATCGGCGGCTTCCTGACCGGACTGCTCTTTGGGTTCACCGGGGTTGAGCCTGGCCCGGAGGATGTGGAGTTCTGGCCGCGCCGGCCGGTCATACTCCCGGCCGGCTGGCGGGCCATCGAGGTCGACCGATTATGGATCCGAGGCCGAGCCTGGCGGCTCAGCGCGCGACACGGCGATCAGCAGGCGATCCTGGCGCCGGTCTAACCCTCGGCCGCCCGAGCAGTCGCTACGTCGTTCCCGAGGTCTAACATCTCCCCAGCCGCCGGGCCGGCATCTCTGGAGACGCCATGGCTGCCCCCCAGGTGAGCCTGGTGAAGTGGAGGAGCTTTGAGAGCGGCCGCTCGGGACCTCGGGCGCAATACGCTTATGCGTATAAAATGGTCTTATGCGGGTTTCCGTATTTTTGTACGCAACCCTCCCGACCAAAGACCCGCCGGCGTTGAGCGTGCTCAAGCGACGTGACGGAGCTGGGCGGACGGCGGACATGGCGTGCTTTTCGCTTAAGGCCCTAGCCACCTTCGTCAGCGCGGGCGATGATCTGATCGCGGCCACGCGGCGATCTGTTGCGCCCGGAACACTCAGTCGGGGAGCACGTAGCGATCGTGGAAAGTCCTGCCGGTCTCGACGTTTCCATTCCCGGAAGCCAGCTTCAGCGATTGATGCGCATGGCCGAGGCGCAGCCGCCGCTGGCGACAGCTGTCGTGCATCCGGTCGACGTGCTCTCGTTGACCGGCGCAGTCGAGGCGGCCAAGCGCGGGCTGATCACGCCCATCCTGATCGGGCCGAAAGCGAGGGTCGAGGCGGCTGCTCGAGACGCGGGCAGGGATATCTCCGCGTACCAACTCGTCGATGTCGAACATAGCCATCAGGCCGCCGAAACGGCTTGCGCGATGGCCGCCAGGGGGCAGGCCGCCGCCATTATGAAGGGCGCGCTGCATACCGACGAATTGCTGGAAGCGGTCGTAGCGCCAGGCTCGGGCCTGCGAACCGACCGCAGGATGAGCCACATCTTCGTGCTGGACGTGCCGACCTATCCACGACCGCTGCTGGTCAGCGACGCGGCGCTGAACATCTCGCCGGACCTCGCCGCCAAGCGAGACATCGTGCAGAACGCCATTGATCTGGCCCATGCGATGGGAACGCCGCTGCCCAAGGTGGCCATTCTCTCGGCGGTGGAAACCGTCAATCCCAAGATGATCTCGACCCTGGACGCGGCCGCCTTGTGCAAGATGGCCGATCGCGGACAGATCGTTGGCGGGCTGCTGGACGGCCCCCTGGCTTTCGACAACGCGGTGTCGCCGGAGGCGGCCAGGGCTAAGGGCATCGTCTCGCAGGTGGCGGGCGAGGCAGACATCCTGATCGTTCCCGACATCGAGTCCGGCAACATGTTGGCCAAGCAACTCTTCTATCTGTCGAACGCGCAGTCGGCGGGAATCGTCCTAGGCGCCCGCGTTCCGATCATGCTGACCAGCCGCTCCGACCCCGAGGCTTCACGTCTGGCGTCCTGTGCGCTCGCCATTCTGGTCACCCAGCACAAGCCGACCAAGTACCTGAGATGACAGCGGGCGGCATCCTGACCCTGAATGCTGGGTCTTCCAGCTTGAAGTTCGCGGTTTATGACGCGACCCCAGATCTGCCCCTCAAGCTGTCTGGACAGATTTCGGGATTGAACGGGCTCCCTCGGATGCGGGCCAGCACCGAGAGCGTCGTCCTCGCCGACGAACCGTGGGCGGGGCCAGCCGACCTCGACGCCGTGCTTGAGCGGCTCTTCGACTGGCTGGCGGTCCAGCGCCAGGCGGACGGCGTAATCGCCGTCGGGCACCGCATCGTTCACGGCGGCCTGGAATTTCGCGAACCGCGAACCCTGGACGAGGACGTTCTCGCCAAGCTCGAGGATTTGTCATCGCTAGCTCCGCTTCACCAGCCCTTCAATCTGAGCGGCGTGCGGATGGCGATGCGGCGTGTTCCGAACACGTTGCAGGTCGGAGTCTTCGACACCGCCTTTCATGCGGACCAGCCGGAGGCGGCGCGGCTCTATGGCCTGCCGCGGGATCTGATCGATGAAGGCGTGCTGGCCTACGGCTTTCACGGCCTGTCCTATGACTACATCGCCAGCGTCCTGCGCCAACGGGACGGGAAGCGGGCGGGGGGGCGGGCTATTGTTCTGCACCTTGGCAGCGGCGTCTCGCTCTGCGCCATGAACCAGGGGCGCAGCGTCGCCACGACCATGGGCTTTTCGGCGCTTGACGGTCCCCCGATGAGCACCCGCAGCGGCTCCATAGATCCCGGCGTCATCCTGTACCTGCTCCAGGCGAAAGGCATGAGCCCGGCTGCGGTGAGCGACCTGCTCTATCAACGCTCGGGCCTTCTCGGTCTCTCCGGGCTAAGCGGGGACATGGTGGCGCTGTTGGCCAGCCAGGCTGCGCATGCGAGGCAAGCGCTTGAGGTCTACGTCTACCGTATC
The DNA here is from genome assembly GCF_030681155.1 of Phenylobacterium sp. Lineage (GTDB taxonomy): Bacteria > Pseudomonadota > Alphaproteobacteria > Caulobacterales > Caulobacteraceae > Phenylobacterium. Next base: position 32,144 of record NZ_JAUXXE010000038.1, read on the forward strand.
GCACGCGAAATAGGCTCGCTGGCGGCGGCGTTGGGAGGGCTGGACACCTTGGTGTTCACCGCCGGTGTCGGCGAGAATGCGCCGGCGATCCGGGAGCGTATCGTGGCCTTCAGCGGCTGGCTCGGCGCTACGCTCGATCACGAGGCGAACTTGGCGGGAGCCGGCCGGATCGACTCAGGTGGCGGTGTCGAGATCCTGGTCGTTCCGACCGACGAACAGCTGGTGATCGCTCGAGGCGTCTACGAGCGACTTGGCTCCCGCAGCGAGCCCGAGGAAGCCTTCAGCTCAACAGGCGAGCCGGCTGCCGGTCGCCCTTCTCCATGGCGCGCTGTTAGGCCGGCCGCGCCGCGATGACCTTCAGGTAGGCCAAGATGTTCGGATAGGGCGGCAGCCGACAGCACGGGCTACGATCCGAGAGCGCAGCGCTCGCCGCCAGCCTCGTGGCGCTCGCGGTTCCTGACGGCGATCGCTGTGCGGACGGCGCCGCAAAGACTAGCGTCTACGACGCATTCCGGCCGCAACGGCACACGCCACACCCTCCCGATCTCGGGCCGCTTATCGGGCTAGGGTTCGCCTTGCTCGAGTGGCAGGCGCTGCGCAGATGACAGCGCCGCCACCACGCCTGTCACCCAGCCGCTATTCGTTTCGATCGGCGATCGCCCCGCCACCTTCTTCCTCTTCCAGCAGCGCGGCGTTGTCGGCATTGGCCGAGAGCCGGACCTGATTTCCTTCGACGGCGGCGACAAGGCCAGCGGAGAGAAAGTGATGGTGGTCGCCGTGGGAGCCGCTGTCCGCACGCGTCAGCTTGATCCGGTCACCCTCGACCTTGTCGACCGTGCCGAGGTGGACGCCATCGGCGCCGATGACTTCCATATGTTGCTTGATCGCCGAGAGGTCGGCCATGGCTCGCGCTCCTTCAGGTTATCTGGCTGAGGATGAACGGAGTGGAAGGCGCGGTGTTCCGAGAGCGGCTGGAACGCCCTCGGCGCAGTCTTCACGTTCTTGCTGGTAAGGCTTCTGACAGACGTGTCAGCCGCGGCAAGAGCGTGCGATCGGCGTCTACCAGCTGACCAGATCAGCTAAGCGGACCGGCGCGGTCCGGACCGTCGGCGCGGCGTCCGGTTGAATGACCAAGATGAGTTCGCGAAGCTCCGCGGCAAGCTCAGCCGCATAGAACGAGCTGTTGCGCGGCCCAGCGGAACGAATGAAATCGGCAAGAGTCTGGCGCTCACTCGGGCTGAACGCATGGCTGTCGGCAACGAGCACGAAGCGCGATACGGACCTCGTCCATCGGTCGAGAGCTCACGCGCACATCAGCTGCGCGGGCCCAAGCCGATCTCGCCATCTGGATACGCTTCACGGTCGCTCTCTTGTTTCACAGGTTGAGACCACGAAGCGTGCCCTGCTGCAATACACGGCCGGGTGGTCGAGGCAGCGTCCCCGGACCAAGCGAAGAACTGCTCTGACCGTTCCCGAAAAAGGGCCGGCGCCGAACGCTGCTAGGCCGGTTCCAGAGCCATTGCCGTGCTGCGGCGCCCGGCCGGAAGCCGCCGACGGGGTTAAGAAGCGTCCCCGCCAGGGGCGAAGCGGGCCTTGTGATCACAAAGCGGGGATGATCATAGCCGGCTCTGGCACGGCGCGATGACGACACTCTACGACCAGGTTTGCCGCGACGGGCCGTCTTCAATCAGCCCCTCAATGCGGCGATGCGACGTCCAGGCGTTCTACTTCTGCTGAGCCCGCGTCCAGCCTGCGGCCAAGCATGATGCTTTCCATAGCCGCGAATAGCTCTGGAACCTGAATGGGTTTGCAAACCACGCTGTCCATACCGGCTGCAATATAGGCCTCAGCCTGATGGGCTAATGCGTTTGCTGTGAGCGCGATGACCGGAGTGCGCGCGCGGCCTCCAGCAGCTTCCGCCGCGCGAATGGCAAGGGTGGCCTGAACGCCATCCATTTCTGGCATCTGTGCGTCCATGAGGATGAGGTCCCATACTTGGGCCTCCCACGCCTGAAGCGCCAGGCGGCCATTTTCGACAATCACCGGTTCGATGCCGATCTGGCCGAGGAGGGCGGCCAGCACCAATTGGTTTGTGCGATTGTCCTCGGCGGCCAGGACCCGCAAATTTCCGTAGCCTTGGCGGTCTGGGACGGAGCTCTGGTAGGGACTTTCCAACTTTTCAGAGCTTGGGCCGACGAACGGCAAGGGCAAGCGCACGATGAATTTCGCGCCCCGGCCTGGCGCGCTTTCGACACTGATATCGCCGCCCATCTTGGTCGCCAACTCACGGCTTATGGAAAGGCCAAGACCTGTCCCGCCGAAGCGCCGCGTCGTTGATGCGTCAGCCTGGGTGAAGGGCTGAAATAAACTCTCCTGACGCTCGAGCGGGATGCCTATCCCGGTGTCGGCGATCTCTATGTGAAGACCATCGCTCCGGCGGCGGAGGCTTAGCGCAACGCCGCCGCGTTCGGTGAACTTCAGGGCGTTGGAGATCAGGTTGTAAAGTATCTGGCGCACCCGCACCGGGTCCCCGCGATAGACGCCGGCAGCGCCTTCTGAGCGAAGGTCGAACGACAGGCCCTTGGCATTCGCCACCGCGCCAAACGTCGCCTGCGCCGCCGCGGTCAAGTCGATTAGATCGAACTCAACGGTCTCCAGCTCAAGTCTCCCAGCGGCGATCTTGGAGAGGTCCAGAACGTCGTTGACAATCGCCAGCAAGGTTTCGCCCGACTGCCGAATGATCTGCAGCCGCTCTGCCTGCGAGGCGGGCAGGTCCTCGTGCGCCATGACCTGGGCCATGCCCAGAATGCCGTTCAAGGGTGTGCGAATTTCATGGCTGACGGTCGCCAAGAACGTGCTCTTGGCGCTGTTCGCGGCTTCGGCGGCGTTGAGCGCCTCAAGGAGCGCCGCTTCGTTCTTCTTGTCCCGGTTTATGTTGCGGATCGCTCCAACGACGCGCGCCACCCGACCATCATCACCCCGCACAGCTTCCGCGGCGCTTTTGACCCATACATACGAGCCATCGGCGCGGGCTATCCGGTAGGTGGCGTTCAGAGGCGGCCCGCCGTCTAGGTGCGCGGCCCACAGGGCTTGAGCCGTCGGCCTGTCCCCAGGATGGACCCGGTTCCACATGGATAGCGCATCTCGATAGTCCTTGAACGGCGTGTGGCCCGGCGCGCCGTCCTCGCGCGCCTCCTGGCGGCTGTGATCAAGCTCCCAAACGTAGACCTGAGCGAGTTCGGTCGCGAGCTTCAGCCTCTGCTCGGAACGCGCGGTTTCCGCGAGGGCATCCGATAACAGGGCCGCCGTGCGTTCGCGCTCGGCCCCCACGACGACTTGCTTGAAGGCGTCGGCGAGCAAGTCTGCTAGTTCGCCGAGACGACGCAGCAACCGGTCGTCGCGCGGTCGCACACGCCGGTCGATCGCCGCCAAGACGCCGAGAACCGCGCCGTCGCTGACAATTGGCGTTCCGACGAAGCAACGGATATCTGGACTACCGGGAACCAGCTTATGCTGACGCGCGACGGAACAGGTCTCGAAGTCCTCGATCCACAGGGGCTCGCCGGTGAGCATGATGCGGCGGCTTGGGAACTGGGCGTTGTCGTCCCCCGCGAAGGGCACCATCCGAGCCTGGCGTTCACCTTCCTGCCAAATGATGTCGGCGTAAACCCCGTCGAACAGCGCTTGGGCAAGCCTGATGACCCGCTTTGCAGTGGGGCGGATGGCTTCCAGCGTTACATCGCGATCCTGCATCACCCCTGGGCTCCCCGATACTGCTTCCTCAACCTAGCCATGTGCGGCGTTAATGCACGACTACCTGGCGTTCCACTTTCTGCGATGCGTAGCTCGGCCAACTTCCGACAGCCCGGAGTGCGGGTTGGATTTCCCCTCCGCCCAAGCAAGGGCGATTCCGACCCTCCTCGGCACTCGAACAACGGACTGCTCTCCTCCCAGCGCGCCCGAACGCTGACGAATACCGGGAGTTTCTGCCGCGGCTAGGCCGGTTCCAGCACCACCGACGTGCCGCGGTGCTCGGCCGGAGGCGCCGCCGGGGTGAAGAAGCGTCCCCCGAGCGTCCCATCCCGCAAATGAATGCGGACCTCAGAGGGAATGCCAACCTTCGCCAGACGATGGGCCAGGTGACGAGCTGCTTGTTCGGCCGCACGCCCGCTGCGGAAAACCAGATCGTTGTCGATCTGCTCGCCCCGGACCGTCCACCCTTGTCCAAGGGGCCGCACATCGATGATGCGCATGTTGTCGTGCTCCAAGTAGCCCGCTTTCCACCGCCGCCCCGGGCGCCAATGCCGCGGCTGATCACACGCGATGAGAGACGCCGCCTGAGAGTTGCTAGTGAGTACGCTTGTCATGACCGGCTTCCATCGAGTCCAGCCGTTTCAGCGCCGCCAACACCTCGTGCAACGGGACCGGTTCGATGGTGCCCAACAGCCATCTGAGGCGTGGCTCGTCCTGCACCGCCGATGCATCGGACGCCCAAGATGAGAGGATTTCTCGTTTGTCGCGGAACGTGAGGTGAGGGTCCTTCACCACATCATCGGGGTTTTGAAAGCACACGGCAGGACGAACGCCACGTTCGAGCGCGGTCCTGAGATCCCAGGGTGGGCGGACGCCCTGCGGACCAAAGATCTGTTCTGTCGTCGCCAGTCGCATCATCTTCTCTCCTGTAATCTCCTTTCACAATCGCTCCGTGACTCTCAGACGGCGAGCCAGGCGCGCTATTCTCGGGGTTGGGATCAGTTGTCGCCCACGCGTTCACGCTGAGAGGCGAGTCTCGTCGCCTAAGAGGGCCAATCGCTTACGCCGCCGCTGTTAGGCGGCTGGACGCTCTGTCTGGTCCTTGTTGATCTGGCGCATGTTCGGCCAAGCCGGGGGCGCCAGGATCTCGATGCGCCGAGGCTTCAGCGCCTCAGGCGCTTGGCGAGGGAGATCAATGGCCAGGACGCCGTTGTCACAGCTTGCGGACCTCACGACGACATAGTCGGCCAGTTCGAACCTTCGCTCGAAGTCACGCGAGGCGATGGCGCGATGCAGGTAGGTGCTCGCGCTGTGATCGGCTTTGGCCTTGCGGCCGACGACGACCAGACGGTTCGCCTGCGCCGCCATTTCGAACTCATCGGCGCCAAAGCCTGCGGCGGCCAAGGTGATGCGATAGCCGTCGTCACCAGTCTTCTCGACGTCGTAGGGCGGGTAGCTGCGGTCGCCTTCGCTTCTCATCACGCTGTCGATGAGCTCCGCGACCCGGTCGACGCTGATCATCGACCGGTAGAGGGGCGAGAAGTCATATGCCGTGCTCATTTCCATCTCCTCAGAACGAGCAAGGTGGACCCGAGAGGCGCCCGGAAGCGCGGGCGCCCCCTGGATGTCGTCGAGCCCTCGCGGCGCTCGACGACGAAGAGATTAGGAAGGCCGACAACAGCTTCAAGAAGCTCGTTTGCAGATTTCTTCGCCGCGCCCGAAGCGTAGCTCGGGACGCCGCTAGACCCCGCCCACTCAAGGATGGGCGAGGCCCGCGCTGAGCTTAGCTCTGGCGTCGTCGCCGCCCGCTGGGGGGCATTGAACGGCGACGCGCGGCACTCAACACCGGTGCACTGCGAGGCGTCCAACCACAGATGATTTGCTTGACGCCATGTTTCTGCGGATCGCCGCTCGGCGGAACCCGGGTGTCGCGGCGACCGGAGAGGTCCTTGAGGCGCGATGGGCTATGCGGGGTGATCCTGAGATCGGAGCGCGCCCGATCCATCTGTGCGTGAAACGGGCGGAAAAGGGCGGCTCAAGAACTTCGAACCTAGGAGCCCGAAACGCCAGGGTTTATCGATCGCCTTCCTTATACCGATCCTCGGACCGGCGACGACTTCGCCAACCGGCGGCGCGGGAAGGAAGCTGAAAGGCTCCATAGTGAGGGACATCCCATTGTGAGCCGCGGTGACGCCAAGAGCCTGACACAGCCGCCCCGGCCCAGCGCAAAGGCGAAGCGGATTGTCAGACCCTCGGCGCGCGCTCATCACATCTAAGCCTGCGGTCGGCTCCAGCGCCCTGATCAGGACCGCCGCTCCAGGCTGGACGCCTCCAACAAGATTAAGGCACCAGTGCATCCCGTAGATGCGGTAGACATAGGCTCTACCTGGTGGTCCGTACATCGGCTGGTTTCGCGCCGTAAGTCCTCTGAAGCTGTGCGACGCCGGATCAGCGGGCTCATAGGCCTCAGTCTCGACGATCCGCCCGCCGACACCATCCACAAAGATCGAGCAACCCACCAGCGCTCGCGCGAGCCCAGTGATCTCCTGAGCGAAAAATGGCGCTTCCGCCTCCCGCGTGATCGTCTGGTTGCTGCTCACACGCGAGCCTACCGCGGCTCAGCCGTCGCCGCTTCCTGCATTTTCGCGGCCTTCAGTCCCAAGGCTACGGTCGCGATCTGGTCGACCGGCGACCCCGGAGTGGATGTCTGTTTTAATCTAGAAAGCCATTTCGGCTCTTGGGGCATCGGAGACGTCAGAGGGTCGACCGTTTGTAGTTCATCTAGGTTCGGAGCGCCTCCTTAGCGAATCAAATCCACTCCACCTTCGTGACCTCGTAGGCTTTCAAGCCGCCGGGACTTGTCACCTCGACGAGGTCACCGCTCTCCTTGCCGATCATCGCGCGGGCGATGGGGGAGGTGATCGAAACGCGTCCCGCCTTCACATCTGCCTCATGCTCACCCACGATCTGGTAGCGGGCCTGTTCCTCTGTATCTTGGTCGATCACGGAGACGGTCGCGCCGAACTTGATCCGGGTTCCGGAAAGCTTCGTAACGTCAATGACCTGCGCGCGCGCGATCATGTCGCCGATCTGAACAATTTGTCCTTCGATCCACCCCTGCCGATCCTTTGCGGCATGGTACTCGGCGTTCTCCTTCAGGTCGCCGTGGAGGCGCGCCTCCCCGATAGCGACGGTTACGGCAGGGCGCTCGATCGTCTTAAGCCGCTTCAAGTCTTCATCCAGGGCGCGATAGCCCTGAAACGTCATGGGCACCTTATCCATGGCCATTGGTGACTCGCGTTCGCTCTGGAGGAAGTTTGGAGAAACTCGGACGGGAGGCGCAGACGTCCCTGCGGGGTAGGGGTCGTGGTCAGCGGCTTGAGTATTTAGTCGATGGCCTTAGCTAGCATACGATCAGCCCGAACGTCTGTTCTACGCACAGATGTAAACTTCCGCTCTGGCGCCCCGCCGAAATTCTTCGGCGCTTCGGACATGTTGCCCTGAAGCGGACTTGGCGAGCGGACGGGGAGGGTGGCGCATTCAGGCGTTCAGCGCTTCCGGCTTCTTGCCGGTTTATGGGCCTTTGTCATCGGATCGGGGCGCTTGGGCGGCTTCCACCCCGGAGGAGGAGATACGGCCTGCTCGCTCGTCCCGAGGCCCATTCGGCCAGGAGCCTGGCGGCGTAGGCGCGAGGTGTCCAAGTCCTGGTGTGTTGCTCCGTCTGGATTGCCTCGTAGCAGGCTGATCTGATCGCGCAGCCGAGCTCCTTCTTCGAAGTCGAAGGCGGCGACCGCCGCTTCCATCCGGCGTCGCAAGTTTTCAAGCTCGCGGTTCATCCGCAACCAACGCGTCAAGAGCCCCTCAGGATCGGATACGGAGGACGGAATTTCAGTGGGCGCTGCTCGCAGGGCGTGAGCCGCCATGGCAGCGTGGGGGGTAGCTTCCGTCTCCGCACGGAGCCATTCTCGTGACCTATGAGTAAGCGCTACGACATCAGAGAGGATTACGCCGGCTGGACGGTGTTCGACATCTTCACTGGCCATCCCGTCGTGATCATGGAGGTCGCGCAAGTGGGCTTGGAGATTCAGGATGCCCTCGATCTCGCTGACTTGCTCGAGCGCACAGCCCTGAAAGGTGATCGGCGTCTGCACCAGTAAGATGGTGACGGCGCCGGGAGGGGTGTCCCTCTGAAACCCACAATGCGGGACGCGCTGTCAGTCGAGCGACGTCATCGTGAAACCAGACCCGCGCAGATGCGTTGCCGCCGCCATCGGTGCAATGATGGGAGGGTCTGAACGTGCCCGCTAATCGCTTTCTTGAATCTCTCACGCCCGCGGACGCCGCCTTGCTGATGCCCAACCTGCGTCGCCGGACCCTCGAGCGCGACGCGGTCCTTGCGCAAGAAGGCCAAGCCCTTGAGCGCATCTATCTACCGGTGAACGCCATTTTGTCGGTGATCGCCGTGATGCAGGACGGACGGCAGGTCGAGACACGCACCATTGGCTTCGAAAGCGGCTACGGCCTGCTTCACGCCCTGGGATCTCCGCTCTCGTATGAGCGCGTCATCACCCAGGTGCCCGGCGACGTCTACGACATCCCCCTGATCGCCCTTTCGGCCGCGGCGCGCACGAGTCCCGCCCTGGTTCAGCACATTGTTAGTTTTGCTCAAGCGAGCTTGATCCAATCGGCTCAGACCACCGCATGCAACGCGCTTCACGACACCGAGCAACGCTTGTGTCGCTGGCTGCTGATGACGCGCGATCGCCTTGGCAGCGAGGTGCTCCCGCTCACCCAGGAGCACCTCTCCATCATGCTCGGCGTGCAGCGCACCACGGTGACCGCCATCGCCAGCCAGCTGCAAGCGCGCGGTGTGATCGCCTACTCTCGAGGGAAGATCCGTCTCACCGATATCAGCGCCGCCTCGGCCATCGCCTGCGAATGCTACGCAGCGATCGAGAAGGGCGTTGAGGTGATGGTCGGCGCGCGCGAAGGTGAAATGGCCTGACGCCATGGGCGCTTGCCCCTGACCGACGCCGCGCGCTTGAGGCCACCTGGAGGGTCGCTATAAGCGAACCTATCACCGGACGTCGCCCGTCTAGGTTTCGAACGGCCTGATCGGCTTCGCGGACGTCACACGCCTCTGGCCGCCGGCATGGCGATGGTCAGCGGCAATACCGGCGAGCACCAGGAGCGCCAGATCGAAGCTGCGGCGATCGCCAGACCTTGGAGCACCGCGCCGACCGCTTGAGTCCGGGCTGAAGCAGTCGAGGCCTGGACGCGGCGGCCTGGCGTTCTGCCCCACGGCTGGCCGTCGATCCGCGGCCCGTCCCTTCTGGCCGAGTACTGCGCCACAGAGTTCTCAGCGCCCGCCTGCGCCGCCCTTGAGTGTGTCGCGCTCATAGCGTTCGGGGCCGACGAAAGTGATCAGGGTACGCGCGCCGTTAAGTCGGAACTCCGACGTAAGAGATTGTCTGTAAACATTTTTTGCGGCTGGGCTTCAAATTTCGGAACCTCGGTTCTGCACTCTCGTTCCGGCCTCACACTGGAGGGCGCGACATGCCATACGACGTTCCATCGGCCGCTGGCGAAGCTGAGGCGGCGCTCGACTCCGATGTGGCGGAGACCTCCGTTCAGGCCGGCCGCGGGTCGCCGATGGCGATCCGTGAGACCAGCGTCTATCGGGGTCCCAATTTCTTCAGTCGCCTCCCGATGATCCGCATCCAGGTCGACCTTGGGGCGCTTGAAGCCTATCCGAGCGACACCCTGCCTGGGTTTGTAGAGCGGCTGTTGAACGACCTTCCGGGCTTGGCCTTGCATGGCTGCAGCAATCGCCACGCGGGCGGCTTTGCACGACGCCTTCACGATGGCACTTGGCTGGGCCATGTCGCCGAGCACGTGGCGCTCGAACTTCAGGTCTTGGCTGGTCATGCGACCACGCGAGGAAAGACCAGGTCCGTGAGAGGAAAGCCCGGCGTCTACAACATCCTCTATGCCTATGAGCAGGAGGAGGTCGGGCTGATGGCAGGTCAGTACGCCCTCCGATGGCTGGATAGCCTTCTGCCGCCAGATCTGTCTGGTTTGCACGGCCTGAGGATCCTCGACCGCAACGCCGCGCCCGGCCCGATCTCCCTTGAGACTGCGGTGGCTGAGCTGCGCAGCCTCGCGCGCAAGCACGCTCTTGGGCCAACGACCCAGGCCCTGGTGGACGCCGCCAAGCGGCGTGGAATCCCGGTGGCCAGGCTCGACGAGCAGAGCTTCATCCAACTCGGCCAGGGCAGCCGCCAACGTCGGTTGCGCGCCAGCATCACCAGTCAGACCTCGCACATCGCCGTCCAGACGGCCGGTGACAAGGCCTTGACCAAGACCCTCCTGGCTGCGGCGGGCCTGCCGACTCCGCGCGGCGTCGTGGTTGGCGCAGCCGACGAGGCGGTCGCTGCGGCGGCCAAGCTGGGCTGGCCCGTGGTGACCAAGCCCCTGGACGGCAACCATGGCCGCGGGGTGAGCACCGCCCTGGGCTCGGACGCCGAAGTTCGGTGGGGGTTCGCCCAAGCCGCTGAGCATGGTCGCAGAGTTGTGGTCGAGCAGATGCTGCCCGGCCGCGACCACCGCTTTCTCGTGGTGGACGGCAAGGTCGTCGCGATCGCCGAACGGACGCCCGCCAGCGTCGTGGGAGACGGGCGAGGATCCATCCAGGAGTTGGTCGCCCTGACCAATCTTGATCCGCGGCGGGGGAAAGGCCACGAGGCGGTCATGACCCGGATCGTCATCGACGATCACGTTCGCGACCGCCTTCAGCGCTCCGGCCTGACCCTTACCTCGGTTCCCAACCCGGGGCAGGTGGTTGAACTGCGGGCGACCGCAAACCTGTCGACAGGCGGCGTCGCAGCCGATCGGACGGCCGAGGCCCATCCTGACAATGTCGCCATCGCCGAGCAGGCGGCTCTTGTTATCGGCCTCGACGTCGCGGGTGTCGACTTCATGATCCCCGACGTCGCCCGGTCTGTCCGGGAGACCGGCGGGGGCATCGTCGAGGTCAACGCCGCACCGGGATTTCGCATGCATCTGGAGCCCTCAGAGGGGCAAGGGCGCGATGTCGCCGAGCCGGTTATCGCAAGTCTCTACCCGCGCGGCTCGGCCGCGCGCATCCCGATCTTCGCGGTCACGGGCACGAACGGCAAATCCACCACCACCCGCATGGTGGCGAGCATCCTACGCGCCCAAGGCCTGAACGTCGGCTGCGCCAGCACCACGGGGGTCTACCTCAATGACCAGCTGGTCTACGCGGCCGACGCCAGCGGCCCGAAGAGCGCGCGCATGCTCTTGAGAAACCCCAAGGTCGACGCCGCCGTGCTCGAGGTCGCCCGCGGCGGGATCCTGCGCGAAGGGCTCGGCTTCGATATCTGTGACGTCGGCGCGGTGCTCAACATCACCGCCGATCATCTGGGTCTGAAGGGCGTGGTGACGCTCGAGGATCTGGCCGCCGTGAAGTCGGTCGTAGTCGAAAACGTCCGGCGCCGCGGCCACAGCGTGCTCAACGCCGATGATCCCTTGACCTTGCGCATGCGGCGTCGCTCGGGCGGCGCGCTGGTCTTGTTCTCCATGCATGGAGGCGGCGACATGTCCGAGGCCGTCCGAACCCATATCGACGCCGGCGGCATGGCGGTCGTTCGTGAGCCTGGGCGGCGGGGAGGGCGGCTGGTCGTCCACCGCCATGGTCAAAGGTCGGACCTGATGGCGGCCGACGAGGTTCCAGCGACGGTCGGCGGCACGGCGGGCTTCAACATACAGAACGCGCTGGCCGCCGCGGCCATGACCCTGGCCCATGGCGTGGCGCCTTCGATCGTCGTCGAGGGGCTGTCGACTTTCACCTCAAGCTTTGAGCAGAACCCTGGCCGCCTCAATCTGTACGACGGCCATCCCTTCCGGGTGATCCTCGACTACGCTCATAACCCAGCCAGTCTCGCGGCGCTGTCGGAGATGATCAAGGCGATGGCGCCAGCCCACGGCAGGCTGATCGGCATGGTCAGCATCCCGGGTGATCGGCGCAATGAAGACATCCTTGAAATGGGGCGCATAGCCGCGGGCACCTTCGACGAACTGGTGTTTCGTGAAGCGCCCGACGGCCGAGGCCGCGCGACAGGCGAAGTCATCAGTCTGCTGACCGACGGGGCCATCGCCGCCGGCGCCAGCGCCGAGCATGTTCAGCGGATCATCGACGAGAAGGTCGCCGCGGACACCTGCCTGAAAATGGCTCGCCCGGGCGACCTGGTGGTGCTTCTACCCACCGATATCGGCGGCGTCTGGAACCAGGTGGTCGGATTCACGCCCGAGGGCGCGATCTGCGGGTCCTCCGATGTCTGAGCGATGGGCCATCATCCTTCATGGCGGCGCTCGCAAGATCGAACCCGAGGACGCGCAGGACAATCGGCGTGGCTGCATGGCCGCGCTTGAAATCGGTCACGGCCTCCTGTCGGCCGGAGGCGAGGCGATCGACGCTGTCGAAGCCGTCGTGCGCCAACTAGAGGCGGACGTCACCTTCAACGCCGGCTACGGCGCGGTGCTCAACGCCGAGGGCGTTGCGCAGCTCGACGCGGCGATCATGACTGGAGCGGACTTGGCGGTGGGGGCGGTAGCTGCACTGGAGGGCGTGCGCCATCCGGTGAGCGTGGCGCGCCGGATGCTCGCCGAGACCGATGGCCTGCTCGTTGCGGGCGGCGCCCGGGCCTTCGCCGCCCGGCATGGCTTATTGGACAACGAAACGGGGGGCGAACCGCGCGCGCTCTCCCGCGCGAGCGGAGACACCGTCGGATGCGTGGTGCTCGACCGATCCGGCCACATGGCTGTCGGGCTCTCAACCGGCGGCTTGTCCGGCAAGTCGCCTGGGCGAGTTGGCGATACGCCTTTGCCGGGCTGCGGCTTCTATGTCGATGACCAGGTCGGCGGGGTGGCCCTTTCAGGCGACGGCGAAGCCATCACCCGCACCTTGCTCGCCGCGCGCGTCATGGCCGCGCTCGAGTGCGGCACGCCTCAAAACGCCGCAGCCCGCGCCATGGCCCATCTTGACCGGGTCGGCGGCGAGGCTGGCGTGATCGCCCTCGACCCGCGGGGATGGATGGGCTGGGCCCACACCAGCCCCCACTTCGCCATGGGTCTTGCTTCCCACCAGCTATCCCCCCGCGTAGCCCTCCATCAATCGGAATTGAAAGACCTGCTCCATGCCTGAGCCCGGGCCTCTGATCATCATCGGCGGACATGAGGACAAGGAGGGTAAGCGACTGATCCTGAAGGAGGTCGCCAACCGCGTGCGTCACGGCAAGTTGGTGATCGCGACAGTCGCCTCCCAGGAGCCGGACGGCTACTTCGACGCCTATCGGCGCGCCTTCAAAGGGCTGGGCGTCGGCGAACTCGTCGAGCTCTATGTGCGCAATCGCGCTGAGACCCTGGGCGACGACGCCCTCGCGGTGCTGGACGGCGCGGCTGGAGTCTTCTTCACCGGGGGCGACCAACTGCGCATTTCAAGCCAGATCGGCGACACCCCCGTCGAGCGACGGATCCGCGAAATCCATGCCGCCGGCGGGCTCATCGCCGGTACGTCGGCCGGAGCTTCGGTGATGAGCGACACCATGCTGGTGGGCGGCGCCAGCGGGGAAAGCCATCGGATCGGTGATCTCCATATCGCCGCCGGGATGAGCCTGATCCGCGGCGTGATCATCGACCAACACTTCGCCGAACGCGGGCGGATCGGACGCCTGCTGGGCGCCGTGGCGCAAAATCCGCGGGTGCTTGGCATCGGCATCGATGAGGACACCGCGATCGTGGTCGAGGGCGGCCGGTTCCGCGTCGTCGGCCGCGCTGGCGTCTATGTGGTGGATGGGGCGGGGGTCACCCAGTCCAACATCGCCGAAGCCAAGCCAGATCGCGCGCTCTCGATCTACGACGTGCGCATGCACGTCCTGGCTCACGGCGACTGTTTCGAGCTCGCCGGACGCCGCGCCAGCGGCTGCTTGACCGCAGGGACCAGCGATGCGCTGCGCCGAGAGGCGAACGGCGTGAACGCCGGCCAGGTCGCGGAAGTCCAGTCTTGATCCCCCAAACTGTCGTGTTGACTGATGGGTTTCATACCCCCCGCACCCCCTATCGGGAGCAGTGGCTGACCCACGTCGCCGTCCTGCTCCGCGCGTGGTTTTCTCAACGCGGCTACGAAATCCCGCTCCGCATTCGTCTCGGGGTCGGGGCGCTGTCAAACGCTCGGCGGACCCTTGGTGTTTGCCATGCCTATCCGGACCGCGATGGCTTCCGTCACATCACCATATCGCCGTTCATCGATGATCCCGTGCTGGTGTCGGCGACCCTGGTCCACGAGCTGATCCACGCCCTGTTGCCTGCAGACGAAATCCACGGCCGCCGCTTCACCGCGGCCGCCCAAGCGCTCGGCCTCGAAGCGCCATGGACCGGCGTGACCCCGGGGGTGGAACTGGCCGAGAACCTCCGCCGTATCGTGCGCCAGGTCGGCCCCTATCCGCACCGGGCCTTAGCGGCATGATCGATTTGCGACCATGTGTTCGAGGCCCGCGACCAAGATGGTGTTGATCCTTTCAATTGGGATGCAACCGCCCTGGTCGCCGCGCCTTGAGCGGTGGGGCGCTCATCGCCGCCCCTGTCAGCGGCGCCTGGGCGAAGAAAAACCGCGACCGCTGTCGCCACGACCGTTCCAGTTTTGAGGTGCACTGATGGCGAAGATCCCAGCTCCTGCGCCGCCCCCCGCCGTGATCGGCGGCAGGGCGCTGACGGCGGGTCCGGCGTCGATGGCGCAAGCCTCGTCCGCCGGCCAGTCGCCGGCCGCCGCGGTGGCCGCGTCTCTCGCCAGCCAGCTTGGGGCGGGTGAGCCGACCTACATCCATCTAGCCTCCAGTGAACGGCGGGCCGAGGAGATCGCCCGCGCACTCTCTGGCATGGCGCCGTCAGCCCAGGTTCTGACGTTGCCCGCCTGGGATTGCCTGCCCTACGATCGGGCCTCGCCGTCGCGGGACGTCATGGGGCGCAGGATGCGGGTGCTGGAGCAGCTTGCGCGGCGGCCCGACCTGCCTCGCTTTCTCATCACGTCGCCCGAAGCCATCCTGCAGCGACTTCCCCCGGCCGCAGCACTGGCGCAGGGGTTCCTTGATCTCGCCGCGGGCGAGCGCCTGGACCGTGACGGGTTGAGCCGCTACGCAGCGCGTACGGGCTATGTCTTCGACGACCGCATCGACGAACCTGGGGAAATCGCGATCCTCGGTGAGGTCGTGGATATCTTTCCCGCCGAGGCGGACCAGCCGGTTCGAGTTGTGCTCGGCGAAGACGACGTGATCACCGAGATCCGTCTCTACGACCCCTTGAGCCAGCGCTCTGAAGCGGTCTTGACGTCCCTGTCCATCGGCCCGGCGAGCGAACTGATCTGGCCCGCGCAGGTGAACGACGACGTCGCCGCCATGCACGCGCCGGGGATCGAACATCAGCTCTCTCAGCACTACGAGGCGTTGGTGACGCTTTGGGACCTGCTTCCCAAGACCTCGCGGTTGTCACGGGACCCAAAGGCCGCAGAGCGCCTAGCGCAGGTCGAGGCGCAGATCCTCGAAGCCCATGAGTCCCAACGCGCGTTCGCTGGCTATGACGGTGCGCCATCGCCGCCTGCCGGCCTCTACGCGCTGGGCCAGGAGTTGAGAGGCGGGCTTGCGACCTGGGTGGCCAATGACCTCGATCTCGACGCCATTGTGGCCACCCCGCGGCTCGCCGCCGCCCGCAATCCGGGCCGGGCCTTTTGCGACCTCGTGGAACGCCAGCAAGCAGCGGGGCATCGCGTGATCCTCACAGGTCTGGCCCATGAGCAACGCGCGCTCGCCAAGGCGTTGGCTCGCGGCCTCGATCTCAAACCAGACCCCGTCGCTGACTGGTCCGCCGGCCTTGCGCGAGCGCCCGGCGACGTTGCGTCTGTAGAGATCGACCTCGAGGCGGGCTTCTTCGACGATCCTCACGCCCTGACGGTGATCGCCGCGAGCGACGTCCTGGGAGGGCGACTTGCGGCGCGAAAGTCGACGAGCGCCGCCGATCTCATCGCCGACCCCGACTTGCGGATCGGCGATGTCATCCTCCATGAGGATCATGGCGTGGGTGTGCTGCGCGATCTCGTCGAAGTCGACATCGACGGCGTAGCCAGAGACGCGCTGCAGCTTGAGTATCGAGGCGGCGTCAGCTTGCTCGCGCCGATCACGGAGATCGGGCGCATCTGGCGCTACGGCGCCGAGGCGAGCGCCGTCACCCTCGACCGTCTCGATGGCCCGGGCTGGGCTAAGCGCCGCGCCGAGGTCAGTCGGCAGGTGGAGGACACCGCACAAGGACTGGTGGCCTTGGCGCGAGCGCGCGACGCCGCGCGATGCGCGCGGCTGATCCCGCCCAAGGCGGCCTACGCGAAGTTCACGGCGCGCTTCCCTTATCCGGAGACCCCCGACCAGTCCGCGGCGATCGCCGCCGTGCTGGAGGACCTCGCGTCTGGCCGCCCGATGGATCGGTTGATTTGTGGCGACGTGGGCTTTGGCAAGACCGAGGTGGCGCTGAGGGCGGCCGCCGCGGTGGCGTTGAGCGGGCGGCAGGTAGCCTTGGCCGCGCCGACGACGATCTTGGCGCGGCAGCATGTGGAAACCTTCCGGCGACGGTTCGCAGGGACCGGCCTGGAGGTCGCGCACCTGTCGCGGCTAGTGACGACAGCCGAGGCCGCCGAGGTGCGCGCGGCGCTCGCCAGCGGTCATGTCCAGATCGTGATCGGGACGCATGCCCTCGCCAGCGCCGAGGTGAGCTTCGCCGATCTCGGGCTGATGATCATCGACGAAGAGCAAAAGTTCGGGGCGGCCTTGAAGGACGAGCTGCGCGCCAGGGCCAGGGAAGGCCATCGGCTCGCCCTCACCGCCACCCCGATCCCGCGGACCCTGCAGGGCGCGATAGTGGGTGTCCAGGATGTCAGCGTGATCGCCAGCCCGCCTGCGCGGCGCCGTCCGATCCGCACCTTCTTGGCGCCGTTCGATCCGGCGACCCTGCGCACCGCGCTGCTGCGGGAGAAGCGGCGCAATGGACAAAGCTTCTTTGTGACGCCGCGGATCGAAGACATCGGGCCCCTTGAAGCGCGGCTCACCGAGCTCGTCCCGGAACTCAGCGTGCGCGTGGCTCACGGCGAGTTGGCGGCCGAGGTGGTCGATGACGCGATGGTCGGTTTTGCCGACGGGGAGGGCGATGTCCTCCTGGCCACCAACATCATCGAAAGCGGCCTGGACGTGCCCAGGGCCAACACCATGTTCGTCTGGCGCCCCGATCGGTTCGGGCTTGCGCAGCTCCATCAGTTGCGGGGTCGGGTCGGACGTGGCCGTACTCAAGGGGTCGCCTATCTCCTCACCGATCCCGCCGAGGAACTGACCGACGCAACGCGGGCGCGACTATCGACCTTGGAGGCGTTTGACCGCCTGGGCTCGGGCCTGGCGATCAGTGCGCGTGACCTCGACCTCCGGGGCGGCGGCGATCTCGTGGGCGAAGAGCAGGCTGGCCACGTCAAGATGATCGGAGCGGCGCTCTATCAACGTTTGCTCGATCGCACCGTCAGGCTGGCGCGCGGCGAGCACGTGCCCGACGAGACCGCCCCGACGCTGGAGCTCGGGGAGGTCGGCGCCATCCCCGTCGACTATGTCCCGGACGCCGTCACTCGGATCAATCTGTACGCCAGGCTTTCACGCTTGGCCGGCGCGGTGGAGATCGATCGGTTCGAAGAAGAGCTTGAGGACCGCTTTGGTCCGCCGCCCCTTGAAACTAGCGCGCTTCTTGCGCTCGCTCGGCTTCAGCGGCTGGCGGCCGCCGCTGGCGTCCGGGACGTTCGCGCCGGGCCCAAGGGCATCGCCTTCTCCCTGGCGCCGCACGCAGCGAAAGCGGCGCATTCCAGATTGCGAGGCGCCGCCAACCTAGCCCTGAAATCCGATCGGTTGATCGTCAGCACTTCCACCGAACCGGGTCGCGTCCGGGTCGCCCTGGTCGAGCGACTGCTGACCGAGCTCGCGTCCTAAGCCACAATAGGCGGCAGCTTCACGAATGGGCCGGTCACGACTTCGCCAGTTAGGCGGCGTCCTGCCGGAGCCGGCGCGCGTCTATCGCGGCCGCCAAGGCAACGCATGCTGCACTGCAGCATTACGCTCTTTGCCGATGTTCGGCTTGAAAGGGCGCCCCATGCGTGGACTAGCTGAGACAATCGCTGAATTGGGTCAGCGCGGCAAAACGAGGACGCGGGTATCGCGGGGCGGAGAGGGCGCCGAACTGATCGAGGTGAAGGGATTTGGTTTCAATCCCGGAGCGCTCAAGATGCTCAGCTATGTCCCGCAACGCCTTGCTCCAGGCGCCGCCCTGGTCGTCGTACTGCACGGCTGCACTCAGCAGGCGACTGCATACGCCAGCGACGCGGGATGGATCACCCTGGCGGAACGCTTTGGTTTTGCGCTCCTTGCTCCAGAGCAGAACAGCGCCAACAATCCCAACCGCTGCTTCAACTGGTTTGAGCCCGGCGACATCTCCCGTGATTTGGGCGAGGCCGCCTCTATCCAGTCTATGGTCAAGCATATGGTGCGGGCCCACGACCTCGATTGCGATCGGGTCTTCGTCACCGGCCTCTCGGCCGGCGGCGCAATGACCGCAGTCATGCTCTCGGTTTATCCTGAGACCTTCGCCGCGGGGGCTGTCGTGGCCGGGCTTCCGTTCGGCATGGCCAACAATGTGCAGGAAGCTTTTGCGGCCATGCAGGGGCGGCGGGCCGGAACCGCTCTGGGAAGCTTGGTCGATCAAGCCGCTCCGACGCCGCGGCGCAAGCCTCGTCTGGCGATATGGCATGGCCAAGCCGATGGAACCGTCGCCTCCAGCAACGCCCAGGCTTTGGCCCTGCAGTGGACCCAATATCACCAGCTTCCTCAGCAGCCCGGCGAAGTTCACACGCGCGGGGGGTGGTCCCGTTCGGTCTGGCGGGCCGAGGACGGCCAGGCGGTCGTCGAGATGAACCTGCTCTCAGGTCTGGGCCACGGCACGCCGCTTGCGGCAGGCGGAGATGACCCTATCGGCGAGGTTGCGCCATTCATGCTTGAGGCGGGCGTCTCGTCATCGTTGGAGATTGCACGCTTTTGGGGTCTTGCTCCGAGCGAGCCCGCGTCACAATCGGAGCTTTGGCGCGAGGTTGGCGATGGGCCTGAGCAAGCCCGTGCGGCCGGCGGCCTGGGCCAGAGCATCATGGCCTCGGTCGCCCCGCACGTTCCAGCCAACATCCAGCGGGTGATCAGCACGGCTTTAACGTCTGCTGGTCTGATGCGCTGACAGCTGCATTTGCTCTCGATTGGGAATAAGCCAGAGGTCATCACGAGCGGCGCATGGGGCGGGGCCAAGTCTTGGCCTGCTCGACTTGACCGGGCAAGCCGGAACGGGCTGCTCGGGCTCATGGAATTGGCAGTGATCGAACTCTGTTTGAGCCAGTGACCCTACAGCTCAGGCGATCAAAGCCCAGGCGGAGTTCTGCTAGACGCTGGCGTGTCCTACGAACTCGAAACGTCGCGAGCTCGCGGCTGGATGGCGGATGCAGCCGCCCAACCCAGTGGCGGCGGCCCCAGCAGGCTTCTTCGCGGCTCGCCGCTTTTGCAGGGTCCAGACGTGCTCGAAGCGCCGGGGCTCGCAGCTCAGAAGTCGGTGCTGGAAATGCTCCGCCTGGCGTCTCCGGCCTGACTTACGCGGTCTCTACGGTTTGCCGGTCGTTTGAGGCACGACGTTTTGTGGCAACGGCGGCGGTCAACCGTGCCCGTGGGCAGGGGTTCCAAGCCAATAAGGCATAATTGGGCAACGGGTCGGTTTTTGAATGTTACAAAAAGGCTATGTGATAAGGATCATTTGGGGACTTAGAATCAAAATTTGACCTATTGGTATTTTTCAAAGGTTGGTAGCCTGAAGAATATCCAGGGGGGAAATATGGCCAGGAATCCGCAAGTCCGCAGCAAGAGTGTGATGGACAAGGTGGGGTACGGCGTCGGAGCCGTCGCCTTCGGGGTCAAAGACAATGGCTTCGGAACGCTCCTGATCCTCTTCTACAATCAGGCGCTCGGGCTCCCAGCCAGTACGGTCGGACTGGCCGTGATGATCTCGCTGGTGGTCGACGCGGTGATGGACCCGATGATCGGGCATATCTCCGACAACTGGCGTTCCAAATGGGGTCGGCGTCACCCGTTCATGTACGCCTCGATCATCCCGACCAGCATCGGTTTCTTCCTGCTCTGGAACCCGCCGGAG
Organism: Phenylobacterium sp.; assembly: GCF_030681155.1. Classification (GTDB taxonomy): domain Bacteria; phylum Pseudomonadota; class Alphaproteobacteria; order Caulobacterales; family Caulobacteraceae; genus Phenylobacterium. The sequence goes on from NZ_JAUXXE010000038.1 coordinate 52,223, forward strand.
AGCTTTTCCAACGCCCAGCTGTTCACCTATCTGGTCCTGCTCTCGATCACCGTGCGGTTCTCGATCTCGATGTTCGAGATCCCCAGCGCTTCCCTGGTGGTCGAACTGGCCGAGGACTACGACGAGCGTACCAGTCTGTTGAGCTACCGCTCGTTCTTCGGATGGGTTGCAGGCCTTACAATGTCGATCGCCGCATTCAGCGTGTTCCTGCGCCCAACCGAAACCTACAAGGTCGGCACACTCAATCCCGAGGGCTATGCGACCTACGGCCTGGTCTCGGCGATCATTATGGCCGCGGCGATGCTAATCTCATCGCTGGCCACGCATAAACACATCAAGACCTTCAAACCGACCCCGCCGTCGCGCGGGCTGCGCGCCGGTGAAGCGATGCGCGAAATCTTCGCGGCGCTGTCGCACAATCCCTATCTGATCATGGTCGCGGTCACGGTGCTGGGCGCGATGGCCGGCGGCCTGGCCAGTTCGATGCTGGTCTATTTCCGACTATTCTTCTGGGGCCTGACCAACGATCAGATCTCGATCATCGTGGCCGGCAATTTCGGGTCGGTCGCGGTCGCGGTCTATCTAGCCAACCGGTTGTCGCGATCGATCGGCAAGAAGGCTGGGGCCGGCCTGATGCTGTTCCTGGCCATGACTGTCAATCCCGCGCTCTACATGCTGCGGGTGATCGACGTGCTGCCACCCAACGGATCGAACGCCTTGCTGGTGATCCTCATCGGGGCGAGCTTCTTCAACACCGTCTTCACCGTGGTTGGAACGATCCTGACGGGCTCGATGATGGCGGACGTCGTCGAGGACGCCCAGGTGAAGACCGGCCGCCAGACCCCCGGCCTCTATTTCGCCGCCAACAGCTTCGCCCTGCAATGCGTGTCGGGCGCTGGCATCATCTTGGCGACCACCATCATCGACCTCGCCGGCTTCCCGGTCGGAGCAAGGCCCGGCGAGGTCCCTCAGGAAACGCTGAACCGACTGGCGATTTACGAAGTGCCGATCCTGGTCGGCATCTACTCCTGCGCGCTGTTGTGCATCATGCTCTATCCGATCACCCGCGAGCGCCACGCGGCGAACCTGGAGAGGCTCGCCGCCAAACCAGGGCCCGCCGAGTAGAGCGAGCCAAGCCATCAACATTGAAGGGAGACTTCCATGCTGCTCGAAGGCTTGAAGGTGGTCGAAATGTCGACTTGGGTGGCGGGGCCCGGATGCGCGGCGATCATGGCCGATTGGGGCGCGGACGTGATCAAGATCGAAAGCGCCACGGGCGATCCGACCCGCGGCTTCTTTCCCGACACCCCGGAAAGTCCCGGCAATCCGGTCTTCACGATGGAGAACCGTGGCAAGCGCAGCGTGGTTCTCAACACCGCCTCGGCTGACGGACGTCAGCAGCTCCTGGCGCTGCTGGAGAGCGCTGATGTCTTCATCACCAATCTGCGGCCTGGCGCATTGGTTCGAGCCGGCCTCGACTATGCGGCGGTGCAGCCCCGAGCGCCCCGCCTGATCTACGCCAGCATCACCGGCTGCGGGCTGGAGGGAGAGGAGGCCGATCTACCGGCTTTCGACATCACCGCCTTCTGGTCAAAGAGCGGCGTGGCCTGGGCGACCATTCCGCCCGATCAGGAGCCGTTTCCATGCAGGCCGGGTTTCGGCGATCACACCACGGCGCTGGCCACGCTCTCGGCCGTTCTGGCGGCGGTGCATGAGCGCGCGGAGACCGGACGCGGCCGGCTGGTGGAGACCAGCCTCCTGCGCACCGCGACCTACGCCATCGGTTGGGACCTCTCGATTCAGCTTCGCTACGGGCAGGTTCAGGCCGCTCAGCCGCGCGATGCGCGACCCAGTCCGATTTCCGGCTATTTTCGCACCCGAGACGATCGATGGATCTGCGTCGTGCCGCGCGGGCCTGGTTGCTTCCCGGCGATTATGGGGTTGATCGGGCGGCCGGACGTCCTGACAGACCCAAGGTTCGCTGCCCTAGCCGGCGACCTGGATCTGGTGAGGGAAGTTCGTGCGATGGTCGACGCGGCGTTCGCCTGCCTCACCCTGCAGGAGGCTGGAGCTTTGCTCACGCGCGCCGACCTTATCTGGGCGCCGATGGCGACGCTGGAGGACGTGGCTGCCGCTCCGCAGTCGCATGCGGCCGGGTGCTTTGTGAAGGTCGGGGACGGCTGGCAAGGCGCGTTTGCATCGCCGGCGGCGCCGGCGCGCTTCCCCGAAGGCGCGCCGCACGTCGGACGTGCGGCGCCTAGGCTCGGAGAGCATACTCAGGAGGTCCTGCGCGAGGTCGGCCTTAGCTGACCGCGCGCAGTCATCTAGGACGGATAGAGATCGTCGAAGCGGCCGACCTTGCAGCTGTAGCCTTCGGGCGGCGTCGTCAGCTTGAACTTGCCGGGATCGGACCCCTTGGGATGGGAGGCCATCAGGGTCAAAGCCCAAAGGTTGAAGTCCTGGGTGTTCACTTGCGGCCACATATGGCCGTGGGTCGCCTTGCAGGCGACGTGGACGACGTTCTTTTTGGAGCTGAAGTAGTTCGATCCCGCCTGGGTGCTCGGCCGATAGTCGGCGCAAAGGGTCGGCCCGCAGCGCCAGATGTCCATCTCGCCGCCCCAGACCGTAATCACGATCATTGAGCCAAGCTCATCCCTGAGCGGGAAGGGAGCGACCCGGCCCTGGTGGATCTTGGCGGGCGCATCGATCACCGCCTGGCGGGCGGCGTCGAAGCTGAGCGCCGAGCCGTCATCATTGCTGACGTACCACTCGCCGGAGATCGGCATTCCGCCGGCCCAGAAATCCGAGCGGAAGGTGAGAGCGCGGTTGGTCATCGTGCCGCCCGACGATATCCCGCCGATATAGAGGCGCTTGGCGTCGAGCGGGTACTTCGTACCCACGCACTTGATCATGGCTTCGAAGAACGTCGAATCCGGACCCTGGTCGTTCTTCCACGACGCGCCGGCTTCCCCCGGCGCGCGCCCCTCGCGCCAGGGCGCCCAGTTCCAACCGTCCTTGCCGACGCCGTTGCAGGCGCCGCCGCCGAGGTTCGGATCTTGGTTCGCGCACTGCCGCACGGGGCCGATGACCGTGAAGCCCTTGTCCGCCATCAAGGCGTTGGCGCCGCTGCGCGGAACATTGAGGTTGGCGTTGGTGGATTCCACCGTCCCGGTGAGCGGCACCCAGACCGGCGCAGGTCCCGTCACACCCTTGGCCGGATGCACGAAGAAGGCGCGCTTTTCCCCGGCATGGGGGAAGTCGATATTGAGGCCTTCCTTGACCTGGTAGCCGTCAGGACAGCCCCACGCGATAGCGGGCGACTTGGCCGGATTTGCCGGAGCGGCAGCCTCGGGCGTCGCCGCGCAGCCGTTGAGCAGGGCGAGCAGCGCGCTCGCGGCCGCGGTCTTTAGGATCGTTTTCATCTGTTCATCGCCCGTCGATTGAGAAGGCCATCAGGACGTTGCCGTCGGCGCCGGTCAGGTCCCGGCCGCCGCTCGCGCCCGATCGCCCGGCGTAGCCTGAGTGGACGTAGACCATGCCGTTCGCCACCGTCGGACCGCCGCCATCCATGACGCCGCCGAATGCGGTTCGCTCGCCGAGCACCTGAATGGGATCGGTCCCTGTGTCGTGGCTCCAGATGACCTTGCCGGTCTTGGCGTCATAGGCGCGGAAGCGCCCGTCATAGGCGCCGGCGAAAACGGCTCCTGGAATGGCGGTGACCGCCTGGGAGATCGCGCCGTGACACCAGCGCGAGACCCATCGGCAGGTCGGTTTGGCGGGGGAGGGCGCGCTCCAAAGCAGCGCTCCATCGCTGATGCGAAGGGCGTAGAGGCCAGGCTTGCCTTCGTCGCCGGCTATGACGTCCGAGATGCCGACATAGAGACGCTCAGCGTCGGCGGCCATGCCGAACTCGACGCCGCCCAAGGCGCTGCCGGGGCTTAGCCGGCGTTCCCAGACAATCTTCCCGTCCTGGGCCGGATCAAGGGCGTAGACGTGGCTCGACTTTTGACCGACCAGGAGCAGCTGACGCCCGCCGGGGAGGTCGTGGAGGATCGGGGAGTTTCCGATCGAAAAGTCCGGACCGAGCTTATTGGGGCAATTGGCGGCCGGAACCGTGCGGCCGCCGCCGATCCAGCAGCCATTGATGTAATTGTCGTGCTCGAGAAGCTGATTTTTCCAGACAATCGCGCCTGTGGCCATGTCCATGGCCATCACCGCATCTGCGCCGTCATAGACAACGTCGGTGTAGGAATTCGAGGTCCCCACATAGACGAGGCCACGTTTGGCGTCGATCGTCGGGGCCGACCAGATCGCGCCGCCCGATGGGCCCCACATTTCGCGGCCCAGTCGATTGAGCCCGAACGGCTTTGGCTCGACAGCGGTCGTATAGGTCTTCCAGAGGATCTCGCCTCTGGCGACGTCGAGCGCGACCAGCGAGCCGCGGAACTTGCAGCATTCCCAGCCGTCGAACTCGGCGAAGGCTTCGACGCCTGATGAAATCGGAACGAACAGTCGGCCGCCATAGACCGTCGGGGAGCCGGTCATCTGCAGGCCGGCCGAGTCGTCGATCTGGGTCTTCCACAGTTGCTCTCCGGTCTCGGCGTTGAGCGCGACGGCGCTCTTAGTCCAGTCGGAGAAGAAGAGAGCCTGGCGCGCCGGGCCGCCCGCCGGGAGCTCGATCACGGTGACGCTGGAGCGGGTCCCGGCCTGCGCCGTGTGACGCCAACGGACGCAACCGGTCTTGGCGTCCAGCGCGTACACCGCGCCCGACATGCTGGTCGTGAAGAGCCAGTCGCCGACCAGGGTGGCTTGGCCATTCTTCGCGCCGGGATAGTTGAAGGCCCATTTCGGTTTGAGGCGGGGAACCTCCGCGGCTCGCAAGCCTGGCTTGGCCTGGTAGCGCGCGTTGGTGGGCGTCGGGCTCCAGCCATTCCAGCCGGCGGCCTTCACGTTCAGGGGCGGGGCTTTGCTCGTGCAGGCTGGCGCATCCAGCGGGGTGCCGGCTGCCCCGGGGCCCCAGATCGTCTTGGGGTCGATGTCGGCCATCGCCTTGGTGGGCGCCTTTGTGCCGGTGTTGTAGGCCGCGATCGCGGCCTTGTCGGCAGCGCTCAGGCCTTCAGCCATCGGCGCCATGGCCCCGTTGGTGAGCGATCCGATGATGAAGGCCGGCGTGTTCTTGGCCAGCACTGATTTGGCTGGCGTGCGGTCGGTGGCGTTGTCGTGGCAGGCGGCGCAACGGGTGGCGTAGAGCTTGGCCCCGTTGGGGGCCAGCGCGACTTCGTCGGAAGCGCGGGCGGTCGTGGCGCTCACAGACAGCATGGCGAGCAGACTGGCGGCCAGCAGGATGGGCGAAAAGGGCTTGGGCATGGGCCTCACTAAGAGCTGTTAGGTGAAGCAGCGGAGGCGCCCGGCCAAGCCGGCAAGGCGCCTGTGGCGGCTAGAAGCGGTAGCGGAGCTGCACGCTGTAGGCGCGGCCTGCGCCCAGGTAGTTGGTGATCGCGTAGTCGACATTGGCGCCGCCCACCGCGATCTCTGTCGAATAGAGCTCGTCGGTGAGATTGGTGATCCCAAGCACCACGTCGTAGCGGTTGGAGGCCGCCCGCCAGGTGAGGTTGGCGTTGATCAAGGCGTAGCTGGGCACCTCGAACAGGGGGTTCTCAAAGACGCTCTGGTTGTAGGAGCTCTGGTAGGTTGCCGAGGCCCCGAGGATCACCGAGCCTGGCTCGAACGTCCAGGTGTAGGCGCCGAGCAGGCTGACCTTGTGCTCAGGCGTGCGCGGCATGCGGTTGCCGGCCAAATCCTGCGGCGTGTTGAGCGGTGTGACCGTGTTGTCGATCGCGCAGCAGAACTCTTTGATCTCGCCGTGCAGGTAGGTGTAGCCGGCGTTGAGCCACAACGCCTCGACCGGGCGCCAGTCCGCCTCCAGCTCCAGGCCGTAGATCTCCGACTTATCGATGTTGGTGAACTGGGCGAACGTGCCGCCCGTGATCGAATTGAACGCAGTGATCGGGGCCTGGAAGTCGCGATAATCGTAGAAGAAGACCGAGGTCTGCACGCGAAGCTCGGGGGTGAAGTTGTATTTCACGCCCGCCTCATAGGCGTGAAGCGTCTCGGGATCGGTGACGTTGTTCGAGGTGGCGTCGCCCAGGGTGAAGCCGCCGGCCTTGTAGCCGCGAGCGTAGCTGGCGTAGGCCAGCAGATCATCGCTAGGCTTGTATTCGGCGCCGAGACGGGCGGTGTAGCCGTCGTTCTTCAGCTTCAGCAGCCGGCCGGCATATTCCGGTTGGGACCAGATATCGCCGACGACGGTTTGCGGGGTGGATTCAAACGCCGCGCCCAGTCGTGGGTCCCAGAACACGTAACGGAACTGGGTCGTGGCGCGCTTGGAATCGACCGTATAGCGCAGGCCTGCGGTCAGGCTCCAAACATCGTCAACGTGCCAGGTCGCCTGGCCAAAGCCGGCGAGCGACTGCTGACGTAGAATATTGTGCTGCTGGTAGTAGGCCCGGTCAGGGTTGGCCAGGGCGGCGGGATAGGGCGCAGTCCCGAAGATGGGCGCGGCTAGCTGCGGGACATTCGGCATCGCCTCCCAGTAGCGCTCGTTGTAGTCCGATTTCAGGAAGTAGGCGCCGAGCGTCCATTCCAACTTCTCGGTGTCGTCTCCGGTCAGGCGCAGTTCATGCGTGAAGTACTGGTTCCGGTTGAGATAGTTGGCGGTGAAGTTGGTGCTGATCTCGGTCCCTTCCGGGACGCCCAGCAGGGCCGGATTGGCGGCCGAAGGGACGAAGACCTGACCCGGGCCGGTTCCAGCGATGTAGGAGCCACGCGCGGTGTTGTCGAAGTCGCTGTAACCCTTCGACTTGTATTGGGCGATGCCTCCAACGTAGTAGAGCGTCGCCGGGCCGAGATCCCAGTCGGCGTTCAGTATGTGGACCTGATTGCCGGTAAGGCGATCGGCCCCGCGCTGATCGATGTTGATCGTGCGCGGCTCGCTGGAGGGGGAGGCGATCTCGTAGGCGAACGTCGGGTTGGGCGCGAGCGCGCCCATGAAGCCGGCAGTGTTGTACCGCGCCGGGGCCGTTTCGGCCGGCGTGTTGCGGTAGGTGAAGGTGGTCGAACGCAGCAGGAAGTGCAGGTCTTCGGTCACATCGCCGTCGAGCTGGAACTCCGCATAGAAGTTGTCGATGTCAAAGCCGGCCTTATAGGGGGCGATGTTCTTTGACGCGGACTTGCCCTGGTTGATCGACTGGACGCCGACCCGCACCCGGTAATCGTCGTTGAGCGGGCCCGATACCGTGACGCCGATGTTGCTCCAGTCGTATCGGCCGTAGCCCAGCAGCGCTTCGCCCATGAAGGTGCTGGTTGGGCGGCGGCTGAGCAGGTTGGCGGCGCCGCCGATCGCGTCGCGGCCCCAGAGCGTGCCTTGCGGCCCGCGCAGGAACTGCACATTGCCGCCAAACAAGGTGTTCTCGCCGACCGTGTTGAAGTCGACGTTGTAGAAGCCGTTCACGTAGTATGCGACGGCGTTCTCTGAGCCGAGCAGGGTGGTCGCGTTCTGTCGTCCGACCCCGCGCATGTTTATCCCAGTGTTGGTGAGGAACACGCCGGGCGTCAGGTTGACCATGTCGCGGACCGTGTTGGCGCCGACGATATTGCGCTCCTCGGCGCTGAAGGTCGTCACTGCGATCGGGGCTTCCTCAATCGCCGCTTCATGCCGCTGAGCGGTCACGACCAACTCTTCGATCACATAGCCTGGCGCTTGCTGCGCCGACGCCGACTGAGCCGAGAGGGTGACGGCTCCGGCCGCCGTGCTCGCGAGGAGCAGGTGATGCAGTCTCATGGTTTCCCCCAATCAAAGGCCGCTTGTGGCGGTCTTGCTTTCGTCCGGTCAGCGCATGTCGCTCGCGTTTGCTGACTCAATGGTATTCATACTAAGCACTCAAAAAACCATGTGAGCAAGATTGAATACGTTTCATGCTGGGGAAATTCGTGCCTTTATAAACCTACCACACAATGAGGGTTTGGCTTGGGTTGAGCCGGCGCCGAGCGCGCCGGCTCGCGAGGCTACTCGTAATTGGTGCGGCCGCCCGCCGTCATGCCGCCGTCGACAACCAGGTCGTGGCAATTGATGTAGGCGCCCTCGTCGCTGGCCAGGAATAGGGCCGCGGCGGCTATGTCGTGCGGTAGGCCTGAGCGTCGCAGGGGCGTGGCCTTGCCGAGGTTGCGAGTGAGCTTCTCCAGCTTGGCGTCGGCTTGGCCGCTTTCCAGCCGCGCGGCGGCGGCTGAGCCGCCGAAGAAGATTGGCGTCGCGACGCCGCCCGGCGCGATTGAGTTCACGGTGACGCCGTATTGGCCAAGCTCCATGCCGGCGAGCTTGGTCGCCTGCACAACCGCGGCCTTGGCCATTGAGTAGAGGTAGCCGCCCATGTGGGTGCGCGCTGCTGCGACGCTGGAGTTGTTGATTATTGCGCCCTTGCCTTGGGCGCGCATGATCGGCGCTGCGTGCTTGATGCCGAACACGATGCTCCCGACCAGCAGCTCCATGGCGTAGCTGAAATGTTCCGGGGTGACGGTCTCAACCTCTCCCAAGGTGGGTCCGCCAGCGTTGTTGAACAGGCAGTCGAGGCGCCCGTAGGTCGAGACCGCGGTATCGATAGCGCGCTGGATGTCCCCCTCCAGGCGCACATCGGCCTGAACGAAAGTCACGGCCCCGCCGAGCGCCTTGCTCATCGCCTCGCCCTTCTCGGCGTTGCGCGCCGCTATGACGACCTTGGCCCCCTCTGCGACAAAGAGTTCGACGGTAGCCTCGCCAATCCCGCTGGTGCCGCCGGTGATAACCGCGACCTTTCCCTCAAGACGTCCTGACATGAGATTCTCCTTTTTGAGCCGCCGGTTTTTGTATCGGAGCGAGCCGCGGGCCAATAGGTTTCTTTTATGATATGGTTCATCGTCTGGCGCGCCGGCCGTCGATGTCATATATTTGAGTGACAAGTAGGGAGATTTTATATGTCTGCGATTGAGGTGCTGAGCCGCGAATTTGCGACTCTCCCAGAGGTCCTGCTCGAGCAGGCGATCGAGTTGGGAGCCAAGACCGCCGTGGTGGACCCAAGCGGCGGCGCGCTCAGCTACTCTGACCTAGGCGCGCGCATGAGTCGGGCGGCGAGCGCTCTGCAGCGCGACGGCGTTGGCGTTGGGGAAGCCGTCGCCATCTGCGCGTCCAGCTCGAACAGCTATGTCGCGGCGTTCTTCGGGGCGCTAGGGGCGGGCGCGGTCGCCGCCCCGCTGGCGCCGTCCTCGACGGCCGATAGCCTGGTCATGATGCTGAACGACTGCGGCGCGAAGGTCTTCTTCCTCGACGCCGGCGTCGCAAAGCAATTGGAAGGCGTGGCCGATCAGATCAGCGCCAAGCGTGTGGCGCTCGACGGCTCTTCGGCCGGCGTGGCCTTCGAGGAGTGGCTGGCGCCGAAGGGCTCCAAGCCGACCCCGGTGACCATCGATCCCGACCAAGGCTTCAACATCATCTATTCGTCGGGCACGACCGGCGCGCCCAAGGGCATCGTGCAGCCGCACCGCATGCGCTGGGGCCAGATCCGTCATGGGGTCTATCCGGCCGATTCGGTGACGCTGATCTCGACGCCGCTCTACTCGAACACCACTCTCGTCAGCTTCCTTCCGACCCTGACGAACGGAGGGACCGTGGTGCTGATGGCGAAGTTCGACGCCGAGCAGTTTCTGAAGCTGTCTGAAAAACACCGCGTCACCCACGCCATGCTGGTGCCGGTTCAGTATCGCCGGCTCATGGAGCGGGCCGATTTCGACGGCTACGACCTCTCCAGCTATCGGGTGAAGTTCTCGACCAGCGCGCCGTTTCCAGCCGAGATCAAGGCTGAGGTGCTCAAGCGCTGGCCGGGCGGCCTAGTCGAGTTCTACGGCATGACCGAGGGTGGCGGATCCTGCATGCTGCTGGCCCATGAGCACCCCGACAAGCTGACGACGGTTGGGCGCGCAATGCCGGGCCACGACATCCGGCTGATCGATGAGGATGGCAAGGAGGTGGCCCAGGGCGAGATCGGCGAGGTCGTCGGTCGTTCCGGGGCGATGATGGTCGGCTACCACAACCAGCCGGGTAAGACCTCCGAGGCCGAGTGGTGCAGCCCCGAGGGCCTACGCTTCATCCGCACCGGCGATGTCGGCCGGTTCGATGAGGACGGCTTCCTGACGCTCATGGACCGCAAGAAGGACATGATCATTTCGGGCGGCTTCAACGTCTATCCCAGCGACCTCGAAGCCGTGCTGATCCAGCACCCGGCGGTGGCCGAAGCTGCGGTGGTCGGCGTCGCCTCGGAACGCTGGGGCGAGACACCGGTGGCGTTCGTTGTTGAA
>NZ_JAUXXE010000054.1 GCF_030681155.1 Phenylobacterium sp.
TCGTCCAGCAGCAGGTCCAGCCGCTCGCGCGCCGTCAGCTTGCCCTTGCCGTGCTGGCTGGCGATCCGCCGCTCGCCCCCGCCCAGCCGGGCCTCGCCCCGACGCTTCTCCAGCTCTTCAAGGATGTGCTTCATCGGGCCCGACCTCCACTAGGAAGTAAAAGGCGTAGTCGGACGATCTTCCCCTGGCAACAGTTCGGCTGCGCCAGGGCCCAAGCCGCTAGGCCAACGCCTTGAACCACTTTTCCAGCATCTGAGCCTCGATCAACAGGCGCGCGGTCCGTTCGGCCGCCTCCTCGTCGATGCCCCATTTTTCCTGCTGATAGGCCTCGTCCACCCGCGACAGGGTGAAGGCCTCCTCACCCGTCAGCCACCCGCGTTGCAGGGCGAAGGCCAGCACCCCCGAGCCGAACAGCGGAACCCCGAAGGCCACGCCGGTCAGATTGAAATCATCCAGCTCCAGAGCCAGCGCCTTGACCTTCGCCAGGGTGTCCTCCGGCTGGGTCGCGTGGATGATCCCGGTCGTGCGCACGAAGACCAGGGTCAATTCCCGCTCGGCCCGTTGCAGCACCGGCTCCCACGCCTCGACCTGCCGCTGATGAAGGCTATCCGGCTCTCCGGCGAAATAGCAGAGCAGGTCGGAGGCAGCGTATTCGGCGATCTGTTCGGCCGTGGGCTCGCGGGCCGGCGGGATCGCTTCGGTGGCGGTGAAGGCCAGGCGCGTAATGGCCATATCGGCCATCTCGATCACTTCGCCCTGCCCCGCCCATTCGGCGGCGACCATGTCTGCGAGCGCTTGAGTGGGGACATTCAGCTTGCCGCCCTTTGGCGAACGGACATTGCGGCCGTCGAGCTTGACCGCGAAGCCGCCCTCCTCGGCCACCACCGTGACGTCCTTGTAGAACCGCTTGGGCTTCGCGCCCGGTTCGATGAAGCCCTTTTTCAAGATCTCGCCTCCTGGCCGCGCGTGAAGAAAATGCGTGGCGCGACGGGTGGAATGGGGATGGAAGCACAAATAGGCAAGCTGCTGTTTGCGCGATGGGACTGGCCGGACGCCGTTCTCTCAGCGATGCTCTACCTATGGCTGATGAAATCCTCACCCTGCGGGACCTCAACAGAATTTTGCTGGCTCGGCAGATGCTGCTGGCCCGCGAGGAGATCGGCCCCGTCGAGGCGCTGGAGCGGCTGTTCGCCATCCAGGCCCAACTGCCCCGCGCGCCTTTCCTGGGCCTGTGGGCCCGGCTGCAGAACTTCCAACGCGACGACCTTCTCAAGGCGATCCATGCGCGCGAGGTCGTGCGCTCCACCCTGATGCGCGGGACCCTGCACCTGGCCAGCGCCAAGGACGTGCTGGCCTATCGCACCACCATCATGCCGCCGCGCAACGTCACCCTGCCCTGGGGGGTGAAGCCCACCACCGAGGAACTGGAGCGAGTGCTCGACATCTCGCGGCGGCACTTCGAGTCTGAACCGAAGGACTTCGAAAGTGTCCGAGAGGTTCTGGAGGCGCAGGGCGTGGAGCCTGTGCGGCCCCTGGCCTATGCGGCGCGGATATTCCTGCCGCTGGTCCAGGCTTCTTCCAACGCCCCCTTCGGGCATGAGCCCGGCGGTGTGTTCACCCTCGCCAAGACTTGGCTGGGGCTGGAGGAATATCCGACGCCGCGTCCTCATCAACTGGCCCGGCGTTATCTCGCTGCGCACGGTCCTTGCCTGCCGGCCGACTTCGCCGCCTGGTCGGGCCTGGGTGCGGCGGCCCTGATCTTCGAGGGCCTGGGCGACGACGTCGTCACCTTCCGCGACGAACGCAAACGCACGCTCTTCGACCTGAAGCATGCGCCGCGGCCCGCAGGCGACACCCCAGCCCCGGTTCGTCTGCTGGCCGATTTCGACGGCGCGATCCTCGGCCGCGCCGACCGGACCGGCATCATACGCCCAGAGCACGCCCCGTTGATGGCCAGCAAGAATGGCCTGATCCCGGCCATGGTTCTGGTCGATGGCCTCGTTGTCGGGACTTGGCGGATCGAGCCGAAAAAGAGGACCGTCGCGGTGACGATCCGTCTGTTCGACACGGTTTCGGCCAAGGATCGCAAGGCGATCGAGGCGGAAGCGATCTCCGCCGCGAAGTTCCTGGAGCCCGACGCCGTAGCGGCGGTGACCTTCACGGAGGAGTAAGCCGCCACCAAGACTGTCATCCCGGTTTGCGAAGCAAGACCGGGACCCATTCGCTCCGTTTGGCAGAGATTGGCGACGTCGAATTTCAGTCTGATCGATCTGGTGTTGATGGATCCCGGATGGCCGCTGCGCGGCCTCCGGGATGACACCCTGATACTTAACCGCGCCGCCTGCGCCTGAAGGGCTCAGGGTCGGCCTCGTGCTCGTCAAAGCCGAACCGGTTGAAGCCTTCCTTCAGTTCCTTGCTGATCGGGGCCTCGAGCGTGAGCGTGCCGCGCGACGGATGCGGCAGGGTCAGCCGGCGCGCGTGAAGTTGCAGCTTCAGGCTGCCCGACAGCTGCGCCGACTCCTCGGTTTTGTACTTAGGGTCGCCCAGGATCGGATGGCCCATGGCCAGCATGTGCGCGCGCAACTGGTGCGTCCGGCCGGTATGGGGCCGCAGCGCCATCCAGGCGACGCGGTGCGCCGCACGGCTGATGGTCACGAACTCAGTCTCGGCTGGATCGCCGTTGGGGTCTTTCGGATCGGTCGGCACGATCATCTCGCGATCACCGATGCCCTTCTTGGCCAGGTGCAGCTCCATCACCCCTTCGGAGGGTTTGGGGTTGCCCATCACCAGCGCCCAATAGGTCTTCTCCGCACGGCGACGAGCGAAAGCGCCCGATAGCTTGGCGGCCGCACCCGGCGACTTGCCCAGCACCAACACGCCGGAGGTGTCTCGGTCGAGGCGGTGGACCAGACGCGGACGCTCCAGCCCCTCGCCCCAGGCGCTGAGCAGGCGGTCGACGTGCATCAGGGTCTTGGTCCCGCCCTGGACGGCAAGACCGGCCGGTTTGTTCAGGACCAGGACCTCGTCGTCCTCGTAGATCACCAGCGACTTGACGAACATGACGTCGCGCCGATCCAGTTCGGGCTTCGGATCGCCGGCCGTCGGAGCTTCGGGCAGCGGCGGCACGCGGATGGTTTCGCCCGCCGCGAGCCTTTGCTCAGGCTTGGCGCGGCTGCCGTCCACGCGGATCTGGCCCGATCGCGCCATCTTCTGGATCTGGATCTGCGAGACATGCGGCCAGCGCCGACGGAACCAGCGGTCCAGGCGCACGCCGTCTTCGCCCGGATCGACGGCGATATTACGGACTTCCCTCATGCAAACGCCTTCCGCGCCAGGATCAACCCAAAGAACAGCGCCGTAACCGACAGCACCACGGAGGCCAAGGTGTAGCCGAGCGCCATGCCATAGCTGCGGCGCTCGATCATCAGGGCTGTCTCCAGCGAGAAGGCCGAGAACGTGGTGAAACCGCCCAGCACGCCGACGCCCAGCAGCAGGCGCAGGCGTTCCTGATCGGCGCCGCCGCGCTGAGCCAGGACGCCCACCAGCGCGCCCATCAGCAGCCCGCCCGCGACGTTGGCGATCAAGGTGCCGAAGGGCCAGGCCGAGCCCCATAGGCGCAATGCCTGCACGCTCAGCGCATATCGCGCCATCGCCCCGACCGCGCCGCCGGCGGCCACCAAAAATAGTCTATCCATTCGCCCTTATGCGACGGGCCGCGCCATCGTGCAAAGCAGGCCGGATTCTAGACCCGAGCGCCGATCACCTGACGGATCTGACGGGCGTCATAGACGTCGCCGCCCGGCGGGCGCGGTCCCCGTCCCATCATCACTTCCAGGGTCTGGCTCACCTGTGGTCCCCCGCCCAGGTTGAAGGAGGTTCCGAGACCGACCCCCACTCCCCCCGAGTGGCCGCTGCTGCCGCCGCCAGCGCCCAAGGACAGTTGAGGCCCTCCGCCCTGGTCGTCCCGGGTGGCTTGGCGATCGGTTACGCGGAACCAATCATAGCCCTCAGCGAGGGCCAGATCCGCAGCCCGCAGAAGCGCGAAGTCGGCGACCTGGGAGAACGGCGCGCCCGGTCCGCCACGGAACGTCACGCGATAGCGCCCAGGTTCGATCCGATATTCGGAAAACCCAATCGACTGCGGTCCGCTCGCCGGCGCGAACACCGTGGGCGCCGTGGCGCAGGCTGCGAGGACGGCGCAGAGCGAGGCCGTCAGGATCAGGCGCTTCATCTTCACGATCTCCGAGGAACTCAGCTGACTGTCGGCTCATTCGCCTAACGGTCAAGCCTGCCGCCACGTTCCCGTCAGCCGAGCCCCAAGAGATCGATCAACTTTTGCATATCGGTGGGGACCGGGGCCTCGATGACCTTGGTCCCGCCGTCCGGGTGCGGAAAGCTAAGGGCGGCGGCGTGCAGCATCAGGCGCGGCACGGGATGGCCCCCTACGGCCAAAGCGCCGCCATATCGCGCATCCCCGGAAATCGGCCGGCCTATCGAAGCCAGGTGGACGCGGATTTGGTGCATCCGCCCCGTCTCGGGGTTCAGCTCCAACAAGGCCGCGTCGGGCCCCTTCGAAAGCGTCCGGTAGCGGGTCTTTGCGCTCTCGGCGTCCGGATGGTCAGGCGGGCAGACCCGCATATAGGCCTCACGCCCCAGTTCCTCGCGGCGCAGAGCCTCTTCAATAGCGCCCTGCGCAGGGTCCGGCGCACCAGGCGTGACGATGGCGCGGTAGGTCTTGGCGAACCTGCGGCCCATCATATGCTTGCCCAGGAAACTCGCCGCCGGCTTGGTCTTGGCCGTTAGGATCACGCCGGAGGTGTCGCGGTCCAGGCGGTGGATCAGCCGAGGGCGCGCCTTGCCCGGCTTGGCGAAGGCCCACAGCAATTCGTCCAGCGTATTGACCTGGCCTCGCCCGCCCTGGCTGGACAGGCCCGAAGGCTTGTTCAGCGCCATGATGTGCGGGTCCTCGTAGATCACCAGGCTGCGCACCAGCGCGATCTCTTCGGGGCTCAGGGCGACAGGAACAGGTTCGGGACGCTTCTTCGGTTGGCCGCGCGGCTTCACTTCTGGCGCTTCCGTTGCTCGGCCCAACGATCGAGACGTTCCTTGGTACGGGCCTCGGCGCCCTCGCCCTTCGGATCGTAGAATTTCCGCCGTTCCATCCCGTCGGGGAAGTAGTTCTGGCCCGAAAACCCGCCCTCGACGTCGTGGTCGTAGGCGTAGCCCTTGCCGTAGCCGAGGTCCTTCATCAGCTTGGTGGGGGCGTTGCGGATATGGGCGGGCGGCGTCAGCGATCCGGTCTCCTTGGCCGCACGCTGGGCGGCCTTGAAGGCGGTGTAGACGGCGTTCGATTTCGGAGCGGCCGCGAGATGCACCACCAACTGAGCCAAGGCGAGATCTCCCTCGGGCGATCCCAGGAAATCGTAAGTATCCTTGGCCGCGTTGGCGAGCAGCAGCGACAGCGGATCGGCCTCGCCGATATCCTCCATCGCCGCTCGGATCAGGCGGCGAGCGATAAATAGCGGGTCTTCACCGCCGCCCAACATACGCGCCAGCCAATAGAGGGCGGCGTCGGGGTCCGAGCCCCGGATCGACTTATGCAAGGCCGAGATGAGGTTGTAGTGCTCCTCGCGATCCTTGTCGTAGGCCGGGCTGCGCTTCTGCAGGATCTGGCCCAGTTCCTTGGTGGAGAGCGGCTTGGCGGCCCCGATATTGAGCAGGGTTTCGGCCAGGGTCAGCAGATATCGGCCATCGCCATCGGCCAGGGCCACCAGGGCCTCGCGCGCCTCCGGCTCCAGCGGCAACTTGCGCCCCTCATGCACCTCGGCCTTGTCGAGCAGGCTTGCCAGGGCCTCGTCGTCCAGGCGCTTCAGCACATAGACCTGGGCGCGCGACAAAAGCGCCCCGTTCAGTTCGAATGAGGGGTTCTCGGTGGTCGCACCGACCAGAGTGACGATCCCTTCCTCCACGAAGGGCAGGAAGCCGTCCTGCTGAGCGCGGTTGAAGCGGTGGATTTCATCGACGAACAGCAGCGTCGCCTGGCCAGCGGCGCGGCGCATCCGGGCCTGTTCGAAGGCCTTCTTCAGATCCGCAACGCCGGAGAATACGGCCGAGAGCTGCTGGAACTCATAGCCGGCCTCCTTGGCCAGCAGGCGGGCGATGGTGGTCTTGCCGGTGCCCGGCGGCCCCCAGAGGATCATGGAGGCCAGCCGCTTGGCCTCGGCCATCCTGCGGATTGGCCCGTCGGGACCGAGCAGGTGATCCTGCCCCACGACCTCATCCAGCCGCTGCGGACGCAGACGGTCGGCGAGCGGCGACGGCGCGTGCGGCGTCAGCCCAGCAGCTTCAAAGAGATCGGCCATGGGGTGTTCTAGCAAATGCCGCGCGGGATGTGATGACCCTTAAGAGCACGCTTCGCATCGCCCCTCGCCCACCCCTCGACCGAGGGAAAGGACTCTAGGTCCGGAAGTTGGCTGTGACTTCCTGGCCGTTGCGCACGATGGTCACCTGCCATTGGCCGCCACCGGCCCCAATGATCCCCATCAGGTCCTTCACCGTGGCCACGTCTCGGCCGTTGACGCGCTTGATCATGTCGCCGGGACGAAGGCCGGCGTTCATCGCAAATCCGCGGCCGATATTAGTCACCATGACGCCTCGCCCCAGGAACGGGTCAAGGCCCAGCTCGTCAGCGACCGCCGGCGACAGGTTGACCACGGTCGCGCCGTCGAACGGGTTGCGACCGGACACCACCTGCTGGTCGCGGGCCGGTGTCGCAGGCGGGGCCTCGGCGCGTAGGGTCAGGGTCTGCTCGCCCCCGCCGCGACGCACGCCCAGCTTGATCTGGTCGCCGGGACGCCGCGAGGAAATGGCGTAGGACACCGCGGCGGCGTCGACCGCCGGGCGGCCATCGACCGAGACGATCACGTCGCCCTGGCGCAGGCCCGCGCGCGCCGCCGGGCCGTTCGGCCAGATGTCGGCGACCAGCGCCCCTTGAGGAACGCTGAGGCCCATGCTGCGGGCCATCTCGCCGGTCACGGTCTGTGTGCGCGCGCCCAGCCATGGCCGCACGACCGCTTGGCCGCCGCCAGCCGCGGTCTCGACCACGCGCCGCACGATGGCGGCCGGCACCGCGAAGCCGACGCCAGACGACGAACCGGAACGCGACAGGATGAAGCTGTTCACGCCGATCAGGTCGCCGTCCA